>NZ_CATNLY010000012.1:0-600000 GCF_950100655.1 Pleomorphomonas sp. T1.2MG-36 | reverse complement strand
GCAATCCCGCCCGCTCGAAAGCCGCTTCGCGCTCGAGAAGGCGGTTGCCGAATGGGGCTTGAAGTTCGGCGTCGGCGCCGTGCCGCGCCCCGACCATTGGTCAGGCTTGCGCATCGCGCCGACCGCCATCGAGTTCTGGCGCGATGGGTTGTTCCGCCTGCATGACCGCGTCCGCTTCCTGCCCGACGGCAATGGTGGCTGGACGCGCACCCGCCTCTATCCCTGACCGACGAAAGGCAGCCGAGAATGACCAACGCCATCGACGTCAGCAACCTCAGCTTCGAGCAGGCCCTGAAGGAACTCGAAGGCATCGTCGCCCGCCTCGAACAGGGTTCGGTGCCGCTTGAGGAGAGCATTTCCATCTATGAACGTGGCGATGCGCTTCGCAAGCATTGCGACGGTCTGCTGAAGGCGGCCGAAGCCAAGGTGGAGAAGATCCGAATTGCCGGTGACGGATCGGCTGCTGGCGTCGAGCCGCTCGACAGGGAATGAAAACGGGCAACGGGGAGATCGTCTGGAGTTCGCCATCGTAAGAGGGGGGGACTCCAGAACGGAGCCGGTCCCGGCCCCCGAGCTTCCGCCGGCTTGGCGGAGGCGCCGCTATCGGCAGCATTGAACGTGCGGGCGACCGCCCGGCATCGCTTGGCGAAGGGCTCGATCGGGGGCTCATCGTTCAGCCGGTTTGGACTGCGGGGCGCGGCGGCGCGCTGGATCGCGCCCCTGAAGAGCTCTAGGTCGATTACTCCTCATCCTCTGACGCGATGCCCTGATGTCAGAGGATACTCCATGCAGACCATCGCTTCGCCTGTCCTGCCAAAGCGGCAGGTCTGGTGCTCGAATGCAGGTCCATCTCGGGCTGCGGAGCGAGGAAACCCACCATGGGACGAGTCGATCTCTCCGTAACGTCAAAACCGCTGGCCGGTCCGTCCGACGCCGGTTTGGCGCGGTCGTTGATCTCATGTGCGCGCCGACCGCCGTTATCGGCGACCCGAGGGCGCTCCTCCGCACTCCAGGTCCATCCAGAAGAGACCATCGCGACAACTCCGGCAAGACCGACCATTTCTCAATTTTGCCGCTTGCCATGCACTCGCTGTCGGCTTGGAGGGGCTATCTGATTTCAGCCCCAGAGGCCGTAGATGATGGGCGCGCCGTGTGGGAACAGCTTGTGTTCCTCGTGGACGCTCGCTCGATCGGCTGAGGATGGTCCGCTGCTCGCATTGCATGATTTGCCTAGGCTTTCAGGTCATGTCGAGCTTTGCCGTCAAACGCATGCCGAGGGAGATCCGCTCCGGAAAGGGGGTGATCAAGGATCTGCCAGCCTTATCGTTGCCGTCGCCGGCTCAGGGGGCTTGGTCCGCCAGAGTCGCAAGCTAGGTCGCGCGGCCCCATAGAATCATCCATGCCGCTCAGTGTTTACGTCATTCCAGCTGCTCCGGGATTCGCTTAAAGAAGAACGTCGACACTGCGATCAAGCGCCCTCGCTTGGTCGCAAGCTTCGGTGAACCGTTGCTGTGGATCAAGCTTTGCGGGGCTCGAAGGTCTGAAACGGCGAGTCCCGGTCTATCGCGGCGGTGACTGACGGCTCGGAGAAGGCCGCGCGAACGGTGCGTCATCGCATCGCAGTGTCTATGAGATCCGAGGTCTCGGGAGGGGCGCCATATGGTTGAAACGGTAAGCCGAACACCAGCTTCCCAGTGGCGGCGCAACAGCGCCTTCTATATCTCGGTGCTGCCGTTCTTCACCATTTTCCTGGCCTTCTCCGTCTTCCCGGTGGTGTTCTCCTTCTACCTCGGCTTCTCGCGTTGGGATGGCTTTGGTTCCCCGGTCTTCGTCGGCCTTCAAAACTACGTCCGTGCCCTCCACGATCCGGTGTTCCAGAAGGCGGTGGCCAACACCATCTACCTGTGGTTCTGGTCGACCCTCCTGACGATCTCGCTTGCCCTGGCCCTCTCGGTCGCCATCAACGAGTATGTCGCCGCCGGCAAAACCTATTTCCGCATGGTGTTTCTGGTGCCGCTTCTGGTGGCGCCTGCGATCGCGGCGGTGGTGCTGCGCCTGTTCTTCTCGGCCAACGGCGGGCTCGTGAATCTCTTGACGGGGGCCGTGACCGGCACCCCGAGCTATTTCGACTGGCTCGGGTCGGAGGTCTGGATCAAGCCGCTGGTCGTCCTTCTGGTCATTTGGCGCTGGACCGGATGGTACATCATCATTTTCCTCGCCGGCCTGCAGTCGATCTCGCGCGACATTTATGAGGCGGCGCGCATGGACGGCGTCGGTCGCTGGGCGATCCTGTCCCGGATCACGCTGCCGCTGCTGATGCCATCCATCGCCTTTGCGGTCATCACCGCGACGCTCGGCGGATTGCAGATGTTCGACGAGCCCTTCGTGCTGACGCAGGGCCTCGGCGGCACGAACAACAGTGCCACCACGGTCGGCATGTATCTTTACGCCACCGCCTTCACCCAGCTCAATTTCGGTCTCGGCTCCGCCGTGTCCTGGTACATCTTCGCGGCAGTCGTCGTCCTTACGCTGGTCTACAGGGGCCTCATGCGCCGCACCAAAGCGGGAGAGGGAGCATGAGCAAAGGCATCCTCGGGCGCATGTCCAATCGCGAGAAGCGCTTCAACATCGGCGTGACGGCGGCGCTGGGTCTGTTGTCGCTGTTCTTCCTGCTGCCGATCTATCTGACGGCGGTCTTCGCGACACGGACGCTGAACGAAGTCTTCCAGTTTCCACCGCCCCTGTGGTTCGGCGACAATATCGTTCAGAACTATGCCAACATCGCCAACGTCTTCCCGCCGTTCCGGCCGATCCTCAACAGCCTTGCCGTGGCCCTGCCGAAGACGGCGGGACTGGTGCTGGTGAGTTCGCTCGCCGGCTACGGGCTGTCGCGCTACACGCGTGCGCCCGGTCACAAGACGTTGCTGGTGGTGACGTTCGCCACCTTGTTCTTCCCGCCGTCGCTGGCCCTCATTCCCTTTTTCCTGCAAATGAATGCCATCGGCTGGCTCAACACCTTCTGGCCGCTGATCGTGCCTGCGGTGGCGTCGGGATTCGGCGTCGTCTGGATGTACACCTATGTCGGCTCGACCGTTCCGCGCGAACTCTACGAAGCGGCGGAGATGGACGGCGCCGGCGGCATCGCGGTGTTCTTCTTCGTCGTTGTTCCGATCATCCGGCCGGGACTGGCCGCGCTGGCGGTCTGGACGCTGATCAGCACGTGGAACGACTTCCAGCTGCCCCTGGTGGTTCTCGGCGACGGAACCAAGTTCACCGTCCCGCTGGCGCTTACGACGCTGTCGACCACGCATTACTCGGACATGCCGGCGGTCATGCTGGCGACGCTGATGGGGCTCGTTCCCGTGTTCGTGCTGTTTGCGCTGTTGAGCAGGCAGTTCATCGCCGGCCTGACATCGGGCTCGGTGAAATAAGGCGGTCGCGTCGCGGACGGCAGGAGAAACGCCCCGGCAGCCGATTCAAGTGGAGGAGAGAACAATGGCAAAGGGACTGAGAATACTCGCCGCGGCGGCGCTGGCCGTGTTGGCCTCGACGTCGGCCTATGCCCAGGAGGCGCCTGACAGGACCATCTCAGGTTCCATCAGCGTGCTGACCTGGCCCAACAACGATCGAACGTTCCAGGCCCTGCTGCCGGCCTTCAATGCGGCCTATCCCAACATCAAGGTCAACGTGCAGGGCATCCCGCAGGCCAACAACGCCTATCTCAACGCCGTGCAGCGCGCGCTCCTGAGCGGCAACGGCGCCGACGTCGCCTGCGTCGAGATCGGCATGATGGCGCTTCTCCGGGACAAGGATCAGTGGGTCGACCTCGCCGAGGCGCCTTACGGCGCCAAGGAGCTGATGGCCAACTTCGCTCCGTTCACCGCCGCCAACTCGACGCTGCCCGACGGCCGCATCACCACGCTGCCCAAGCACACCGGCCCGGGCGGCATGTTCTATCGGCAGGACATCTTCGCCGAGGTCGGCCTGCCGTCCGACCCGAAGGCGGTGGCGGACCTCTTCAGCGACTGGGACGCCTTCATCCGCGAAGGCAAGAAGCTGGTCGTTCCGAACCAGCGCTGGGTCATCGGAAACGGTGAGGAAATCGTCCGCGCCATGATGGCCCAGGCCGGCGTCAGCTATTTCAGCGCCGACGGCAAGCTGCAACTCGACCATCCCGTCTTCAAGGCGGGGCTCGAGAAGGTGAAGGAAGCCTCCGAGGCGGGGCTGATTTCGCCCTTCTCGGCCTGGAGCCCGGAGTGGCAGGGCGCCTTCCAGCGCGGCCAGTTGACGACCGCGCTTTACGGCAACTGGTTCGGCGGCCTGCTCAAGCGCGCCTACGCCACCGACCAGGCGGGCAAGTGGTCCGTGACCTCGGCGCCCGCCTTCGAGGGCAAGCGCGCCTTCAATAGCGGCGGCGACTATCTCGGCGTTCTCAAGAGCTCGCAGAACAAGGAAGCGGCCTGGGCCTTCGTCCGCTGGCTGGTCACCGACAACGAGAGCCTGAAGCAGCAGTTCTCGGGCGACGACCTCTATCCTGCCTGGACGCCGGCAAGCAAGGCCGACTGGCTGAACGCGCCCGACGCCTATTACGGCGGCGAGAACGTCAACGCGGTGTTCGCGCCCGTGCAGGCGGAGATGACGCCGTTCACCCTCAACCCGCTCGACAGCGTCGCCTATACCGCCATGGGAACGGCGATCAATAACGTCGCGCGCAACGTCATGAGCGTCGATGAGGCCCTCGCGGGCGCAAAGGCCGAGATCGAAGCCCGGATGTAAGCGACCGGACAGGAACTCTCTCCGCGGGCGCCGCTGGTGCCCGCCCTTTTCCAGAGGCCGACATGCTGTTTTCGATTCCCCTTGAGGGACAATGGTCCTTTGCGCTCGATCCGACCGGCAGAGGCGAGGCGGAGGCCTGGCATGTCTCCGGGCTGAACGACACGATCGCCCTTCCTGGGAGCGTCGACGAAGCCGCCAAGACGCCGCTGACGACGACGCGGACGATGGCCCATCTCAGCCGCCGCCATCCCTATGTGGGCAAGGCCTGGTATGGGCGCAGCTTCAGCGTTCCGGAGGGCTTGGAGGACCACTTCTTCACCATCGCGCTGGAGCGGCCGCACGGCGAGGTCAACATCTGGCTCGACGGCTACAAGCTCGGACGGGACGAGAGCTTGTCCACGGCGGTGCGGATGATGGCCGGTCCGCTGAGTGCCGGCGAACACCGGATCGTCATGATGATCGACAACGGCCGCTTCGAGGCCGTTGGTGACGCCATCGTTCGCGACAGCGCCATGATGAAGGCCGTCGCCCACTCGAACACCGATCACACGCAGACCAACTGGAACGGCGTCGTCGGCTATCTGCGCGTGGAGGCCGCCAGAGCATCGATCGCCCGGCTGGACGTGCGTGCGCCCGACCGCCACGTGACGGTCAGGATCGAACTCGATGCCTTCGATGCCGACAACCGCTTCCCGTCCTTCTGGAGCGACCCGCACGACGATCAGTTGGTCCTCGAATTCGCCCTGGAGGGCGTTGCCGAACCGATCGTCATCCGGAAACCCATTGTTGTCTCAAGCGGTTTCACCCCGATTACCATCGACGCGGACCTTCCCGCCGAGACCGGCGTCTGGGACGAGTTTTCGCCCGTCGTCCATCGGCTCACGGTTCGCTGGATGCGCGACGGTGTCGAACTCGACCGGCGCGCGACCAGCTTCGGCATCCGGAGCTTCGTGCGGGACGGCCGGTGCCTGAAGCTCAACGGCCGCCCCGTCTTCCTGCGTGGCACGCTCGACTGCTGCATCTTCCCGCTGACCGGCTATCCGCCGACCGATCCGGAGGGTTGGGAGAAGGTCTTCCGCACCGCCAAGGCCTACGGCCTCAATCACATCCGCTATCACTCCTACTGCCCGCCGGAGGCCGCCTTCGAGGTCGCCGACCGTCTCGGCATGCTGCTGCATGTCGAGACGCCGGTCTGGCCGATGCTTGGTGCCGATCCGGCCCTCGACCGCTATATCCACGTCGAGGCGGAGCGCATCGTCGCCAGCTACGGAAATCACCCGAGTTTCGTCATGCTCTGCGTGGGCAACGAGGTGAACGGATCAGGCGTCCACGCCTTCCTCGAACGCTTCATCGACGACTGGCATGCCCGCGACGACCGTCGCGTCTACACCGGCGGGTCCGGCTGGCCGACCATCCAGCGGGCCGACTACATCTCGAAGCCCGAGCCGCGCAACCAGCGTTGGGGCGAGGGCCTTGACGGTCGCCTCAACGCCCGGCCGCTAGAAACGCGCACCGACTGGAGCGACTGGGTCGACGCGGCTCCGATGGCGCTGGTCAGTCACGAGACCGGTCAGTGGTGCGTCTATCCCGACCTTGCCGAAATCAGCAAGTACGGCGGCGTTCTGGAGGCGCGCAACTTCATGATGGTGCGCGACGACCTCGCCGCGAAAGGGCGGGGCGCGCTCGCCCGACGGATGATGCTGGCCAGTGGTGCGTTGCAGACCCAACTCTACAAGGAAGAGATCGAGGCGGCGCTACGCACGCCGGACATGGCCGGAACTCAACTCCTTGGATTGCAGGACTTTTCCGGCCAGGGTACGGCGCTCGTCGGTGTTGTCGACGCCTTCTGGGACCCAAAGCCCTATGTCGATGCGGCGGAGTTCCGCGAGTTTTGCGCTCCGATCGTGCCGCTCCTGCGGGCCGACGGCTTTGTGAAGATTGCGGGCGAACGGTTTGTCGCGACCGTTCAACTGGCGCAGTTCGGTCCGACTGCACTCGAAAACCCGACGATCGTCTGGCAGCTCTGCGACGATCGTGGAACCGTGGTGGATGAGGGACATGTCGACGGCCTTCGGCTCGAAAGCGGATACCTGCATACGCTCGGTGACATCGAGATCGATCTGTCCGAACGTCCTGCGCCGGCTCGCTATGACATCGTGCTGACGCTCGAGGGGACCGACTATCGCAATCGCTGGGGATTGTGGGTGATGGGTGGCGCTGTCGCCACGGACCCCGTCCTGCCACTTGTCGAGACGCTCGACGAGGCCACGTTGGCGCGCGTCGCCGACGGCGAGACGCTGGTGCTATCACCGCCGCCGGAGGCCATGAAGCCGAACGCCGTCCTCGGACATACCGCCGCCTTCTGGAACACGCTCTGGACCAGCGGTCAGGCGCCTCATACGCTCGGACTGCTGGTCGAAGCCGACAACCGGCTTTTCGAGCATTTCCCGACAGCGAGCCATTCCGACTGGCACTGGTGGGAGCTGACCCACCGCCGCCGGGCCTTCGACACGGCGGATGTCGGCTTTGCACCCATTGTGCGGGTCATCGACGACTGGAACGCCAATCGCGATCTGATGCTGGTCGCAGAGGCCAGGATCGGACGGGGACGTCTCATCCTCTGCGCGGCCGACGTCGCGACCGATCTGGACGCCCGGCCGGTTGCGCGCGCCTTCCGCAAGGCGCTTGCCGAATATCTGGCGGCGCCGTCCGGCCCGGTGCCGACGTTGGATCAGGCAACGGTTCTTGGGTGGTGGAAGGCGGTGTCCGTATGAGCGCGATCGAGTTGCGGCAAATCACCAAGGCTTTCGGAGCGGCGAAAGTCATTCATGGCGTGGATCTGGCGATAGAAACGGGGGAGTTCTGCGTCTTCGTGGGGCCTTCCGGATGCGGAAAGTCGACGCTGCTGCGGATGATCGCCGGCCTTGAGGATGTGACGAGCGGCGACCTGCTGATCAACGATCGCATCGTCAACAATGTCGCGCCCTCCGAGCGCGGCCTCGCCATGGTGTTTCAATCCTACGCGCTCTATCCGCACATGACCGTGGCCGGGAACATGAGCTTCGGCCTGCGCATGACCGGGACGTCGAAGATCGAGACGGAGCGGCGCGTGCGGGAAGCGGCCGCCATCCTTCAGTTGGAGCCTTTGATGGGGCGCAAGCCGTCGCAGCTTTCGGGCGGTCAGCGGCAGCGGGTTGCCATAGGCCGGGCGATCGTCCGGCAGCCCACCGCCTTCCTGTTCGACGAGCCGCTCAGCAACCTTGACGCCGAACTGCGCGTCCAGATGCGCATCGAGATCGCCAAGCTGCATCAGCAACTCGGCTCGACGATGGTCTATGTGACCCACGATCAGGTCGAGGCCATGACGCTGGCCGACAAGATCGTCGTGCTGCGCGCCGGTGTGGTCGAGCAAATCGGCCGCCCTGTCGATCTCTATCGGGATCCGGACAATCTGTTCGTGGCCGGCTTCATCGGTTCGCCGAAGATGAACATGCTGCCTGCCACGATCCAGGCGGACAATAGCGCAGCGGTTGCCTCAACGACTGCGCGCCTGCGGCTTACGACGATGCCGCCGCTGGGCGCGAACGTGACGCTCGGTATCCGACCGGAGAGCCTGGGCATCGGCGACGACGCCGGCGACGTTGTTTTTCAGCTCGATGTGTCCGTCGTCGAGAATCTGGGCGGCGAGTCCATTGTCCATGGCCGCCTGGCCGACGGAACCGTCATTCGCTTCGCGCAGCGGGGCGATCACCGGTCCAGGGTGGGCGAAGTGCTGTCCTTGCGCTGCCGGGCGGATGACATACTCGTCTTTGACGCCGATGGTCGTCGGCTGCGCTGATACCGTTCCCCCAGCCACGATGGCCAAAGTTGGAAAGTCCGAGCCCGATGGCGCCGGATCGGCGAGTGGCGCCGAACCGCTCGACGGGAAATGAGGGCAGGCGAGGGTACGATTTTCCAATCGGCCTTTGCTTTGCCGTCTGGGTTGGAAAGGAATTCTCATCCCGCCTCTTGGTGCCGATCGATTCCCCGGTAGCTTGCCCAGAGAAGCAAGGGGAGCCGGATGAACATCGTCGAAACGCAGGACATGTGGGTGCTGAGCGCGGCCCGGAGGATTTGCATCCGGGACGTGGCGGCGGTCTCGGCCGAGCTGTCGCCGGTCATGATGGCCGAGGTGGAGGAGTTGGGATTGGTCGTCGCCGGTCCCTGGATTTTCATCGCCAACAACCTGCCGCGTGATGGAAAGACCCCGTTCGACTGGCGGATCTGCCTGCCGATCGAGCGGCCGCCGGCCTATTCCGGGCGGTTCGAACTGGCCCATCTCGAACCCATCATCGCCGCTTCGGCCCTGCATCGAGGCTCCCTGCGGACGCTGTTTTCAAAGGGTTATGGACCGCTGATCTCGGACATCGAGCGGTCGCGGCACGTCTTTTCCGGTGAAAGCCGGGAGGTCTATCATGACTGGCGGGGACCGGGTTCGCCCTACCATCTCATCGAGATCCAATTCGGTCTCGCTCGATGAGTGTCCCAGCATCTGCCGCAATTTAGCTTGATAAACACATCGCTTGCGAATTGAAGAGACTGTGATTGACTGGTATCTGAGGGTAAGGGGCTTGCCCTCGTAATTTCACGGATTTTTGGATTGCCGCGTCCCGCCACCCCGCTCCTCGACAAGGTGTCGTCGCCTGACGACCTCAAGATGCTGTCGATCACCGAGCTTGAGCAACTCGCCGCCGAGGTGCGCGCCGAGATGATCGACGCGGTGTCCGTGACCGGTGGCCATCTCGGCGCCGGGTTGGGTGTCGTCGAATTGACCGTGGCGTTGCATGCCGTATTCGACACGCCGCGCGACCGGCTGATCTGGGACGTCGGTCATCAGGGCTATCCGCACAAGATTCTCACGGGGCGGCGCGGCGACATCCGCACCTTGCGTCAGGGCGGCGGTCTCTCCGGCTTCACCAGACGTGCCGAGAGCGTCTACGATCCGTTTGGGGCCGGTCATTCCTCCACCTCGATTTCGGCCGGCCTCGGCATGGCCGTGGCGCGCGATCTCAAGGGCGACGACAACCAGGTGATCGCCGTCATCGGCGATGGCGCCATGTCGGCCGGCATGGCCTACGAGGCGATGAACAACGCCGGTGCCATGGACAGCCGGCTTGTCGTCATCCTCAACGACAACGACATGTCGATCGCTCCGCCGACCGGCGCCATGAGCGCCTATCTGGCGCGCCTCGTTTCCGGACCGACCTATCTGACGCTGCGCGAAGCCATGAAGCAGCTCGCCTTCAACCTGCCGAAGGGCCTTCGGCAGAAGGCGCAGCGGGCCGAGGAGTATGCGCGCGGCTTCCTGACCGGCGGCACGCTGTTCGAGGAACTCGGCTTCTACTACGTCGGCCCCATCGACGGGCACAATCTGTCCCATCTGCTGCCGGTGCTGCGCAATGTCCGCAATGCCAAGGACGGGCCGGTGCTTCTGCACGTCGTCACCAAGAAGGGCAAGGGCTATCCGCCGGCCGAGGCTGCGGCCGACAAGTATCACGGCGTAGGCCGGTTCGACGTGGTGACCGGTGCCCAGGTCAAGCCGAAGGCCAATGCGCCGAGCTACACCCAGGTGTTCGGCGAAACGCTGGTCGACGAGGGACGGCGCGACGAACGCATCGTCGGCATCACCGCCGCCATGCCGGCCGGCACGGGGCTCGATCTCTTCGCCGACGTCTTTCCCGACCGGATGTTCGACGTCGGTATCGCCGAGCAGCATGCGGTGACCTTCGCAGCGGGCATGGCGACGGAGGGGTTGAAGCCGTTCTGCGCCATCTATTCGACCTTCCTGCAGCGTGCCTATGATCAGGTCGTGCACGACGTCGCGCTGCAGAACCTCCCCGTTCGTTTGCCGATCGACCGTGCCGGCTTCGTCGGTGCCGACGGTGCCACCCATGCCGGCGCCTTCGATACGGCCTTTCTCACCTGCCTGCCCAACATGGTGGTGATGGCGCCGGGCGACGAGGCGGAACTCAGGCACATGGTGGCGACGGCGGCAGCCTATGACGGCGGCCCCATCGCTTTCCGCTATCCGCGCGGCGAGGGTGTCGGCGTCGATCTGCCGCTGCGCGGGCAGCCGCTTGAGATCGGTCGCGGTCGCATTGTCTCCGAGGGCGGCAAGGTGGCGATCCTGTCTTTTGGCACCCGTCTCGGAGAGGCGCTGAAGGCCGCCGAGGAACTGGCCACCTTCGGTCTCCCCGCCACGGTTGCCGACGCGCGTTTTGCCAAACCCCTCGATCGCGAACTGATCCGCCAGCTCGCCGCCAACCACGAACTTCTGATCACCGTTGAGGAAGGCTCCACCGGCGGTTTCGGCAGTCAGGTGGCGCAGGCGCTCATCGACGACGGCCGCTTCGACCGGGGCTTCCGGTTCCGTGCGCTGACGCTGCCCGACACCTTCGTCGATCACGACAGGCCGGAACGCATGTATGCCGATGCCGGCCTCGATGCGCAGGGCATTGTCCAGGCGGTACTCGCCGCGCTCGGGCGGAATCGGGTCCAGCTTGCCGGCGTGATCGGCAAATAGAGAGCCATTGCAAACGGCAGGCGCGTCGCGCGGAAACGCGAGACGGCTTTCCGCAAAACGATGTTACAACACAGAATTGAGCGGCGCCTTGCGCTCGCCGGATTGCGCGTTGTTCGGGGGGAAGGACATGGGCTTGCAGGAGATGACCGACCAGGGCGATCCCATCGGACAGGTGGTGGCGGGCTGGGTGCCGCGTCAGCGTCCGGCGCACATGGTGCTGGACGGTCGGACGGTTCGGCTCGAGCCGTTGTCCGTCGCTCACGTGCCGGATCTGTTCGCCGCCTACTCCGCAGACCAAGCCGGCCGGATGTGGACCTATCTGGCGGTTGGCCCCTTCGCTAGCGAATCTGAGTTGGCCGCCTGGGTCGGTCCTCTCGTGTCCTCGGAGGATCCGCTGTTCTTCGCGGCGGTCGACAGGTCGAGCGGGAAAGCGGTGGGCATCGTCTCCTACCTCCGCATCGATCCCGTCAACGGCTCGATCGAGGTGGGCTGGGTGACGTGGTCGCCGCTCATGCAGCGCTCGGCCATCTCCACCGAAGCGCACTACCTGCTCATGAAGCATGCCTTCGAAGGGTTGGGTTACCGCCGCTACGAATGGAAATGCAACGCCCTCAACGGGCCGTCGATGAAGGCGGCCGCGCGGTTGGGTTTTACCTATGAGGGCACTTTCCGCCAAGCCGTCATAGTCAAGGGACGCAACCGTGATACCGCGTGGTTCTCCATGATCGACAAGGAGTGGCCGACGCTGAGGGCCGCCTTCGAGGCTTGGCTGAAGCCGGACAATTTCGATGCCGATGGACGGCAGAGAAAGCGCCTGCAGGATTTCCGGTAGCGCGGACCCCGCGTCGTCGCCGGTACGTTTCGCCCGGTCGCGGGCGTTCATTTGGGAGACAAGTCGTTATGCCGATCCACCGTCTCAGCCGCCGCGAACTGCTTCTTGCTACCGCCGCCGGCGCGCTCGTCGCTTTTGTCCCCACGGTCGCCGCGGCCGCCGAACCTGCGGTTCGCCTTCGCCTGATGGCGACCACGGATCTTCACGTCAACGTCTACCCCTACGACTACTATCGCGACAAGGCCGACGACACCGTCGGTCTGGCCAAGACGGCGGCCCTGATCGCCGCCGCTCGCGACGAAGTGCGCAATGCCGTTCTGTTCGACAACGGTGACCTCCTCCAGGGCAGCCCGCTCGGCGACTACATCGCCTATGAGAAGGGGCTTGATGGCGGCAACAAGCACCCCGTCGTCGCGGCGATGAATGGCCTCGGCTACCTCTGCGGCACGCTCGGCAACCACGAGTTCAACTATGGGCTCGATTTTCTCGGCAAGGCGCTGTCGGGCGCCGAGTTCCCAGCCGTCTGCGCCAACGTTCTGAAGCCCGACGGCACGCCGCTCATCGAGCCGACCCGCGTCTTCGATGCCAAGGTGACCGATGCCACGGGCGCCGAACACGTGCTGCGCATCGGCGTCATCGGCTTCGTGCCGCCGCAGATCGTCCAGTGGGACAAGGACAACCTCGCGGGCAAGGCGACCACCATCGACATCGTCGATGCCGCGGGCAAGTATCTGCCGGCGCTGCGCAAGCAGTCGGACGTGGTCGTGGCGCTCTGCCACTCCGGCATTGCTGGCGGCGAACGGGCGGGGGGCGAGGAGAACGCGGCCCTGTTCCTGTCGCGGGTGCCGGGCATCGATGCGATCTTCACCGGCCATCAGCATCTGGTCTTCCCCGGCAAGGACTTCGCCGGCATCGACGGCGCCGACATCGAGAAGGGGACGCTCAACGGCGTGCCGACGGTCATGCCCGGCTTCTGGGGCAGCCACCTCGGCGTCATCGACCTCGATCTCGTCAAGGATGGCGAGGGCTGGAAGGTCAGTGGCTTCAAGGTCGAGGCGCGGCCGATCTACGAACGGACGGCCGACAAGAAGATCGTCTCGCGGGTGGATGCGATGCCGGCCGTGCTCGCGTCGGTGAAGGACGATCACGAGGCGACGCTGGACTATGTCCGCCGTCCCGTCGGCGAAACCTCGGCTCCGATCTCCAGCTACTGGGCGCTGGTGGCCGACGACCCGTCGGTGCAGATCGTCAGCCAGGCCCAGCTCTGGTATGGCGCCGCTCAGGCCAAGGCGGCGGGGCTGCCCGATCTGCCGGTCCTGTCGGCGGCGGCTCCGTTCAAGTGTGGCGGTCGCTCGGGGCCGGATTACTACACCTTCGTGCCCAAGGGGCCGATCGCCATCAAGAACGTTGCCGACATCTATCTCTACCCGAACACCATCCGCATCGTGAAGGTGACCGGGGAACAGGTGAGGGAGTGGCTGGAACGCTCGGCCGGCATCTTCAACCAAATCGATCCGACGAAGACCGACGAGCAGCCGCTGATCGACACGTCGTTCCCGTCCTACAATTACGACGTCATCGACGGCGTCACCTACCGCATCGATGTGACGCAGGAGAAGCGCTACGACAACGACGGCAAGGTGGTGGCGCCCGATGCGCACCGCATCGTGGACCTTGCCTACCAAGGCAAGCCGGTCCAGCCGACGCAGGAGTTCCTGGTGGTGACCAACAACTACCGTGCCGGCGGCGGCGGTCACTTCCCCGGCGCCGATGGCAGCACGGTGGTCTTCCAGGGACCGGACAGCAACCGCGACGTCATCGTCCGCTACATCATCGAGAACAAGACCATCAATCCGTCGGCGGATGGCAACTGGTCGATTGCCAAGTTGCCCGAGGGCGTCAATCTCATCTTCCCCAATTCGCCCAACGCGACGCTGGATACCGTGCCTGCCGGCGTGAAGGTGGAGAAAGTCGGCGATGCCGGCGAGGGATTTGCCAAGTATCGCCTGACGGTGGCCTGACGCGACCCCGATCAGGCTTGGAACCAGTTCGATCCGACGCCCGGCCTTGGAGCCGGGCGTTGTCACATGGGGTCGGACTCTGCCTTGCTCGGGCTGCTTGATATTCCGCCCTTGCCATGTATGGGTATTTCCCCAGATTGTCGGTTCCTACTCGACGAGCGGAGCGCCCGACTTCAGATGAGCGCGATATCCCCCGAAACGAAACTCCTTCGCTCTCGCTTCGACACCCGAGCCTTGCCGCCCCGCCTTGCGCAACCGGCCTGGGACGAGGCGATCGGCGTCATTTTCGATTCCCGTTTGCGAAAGAGCATCGAGGAAGGCTTCTTTGCCAATGTCGATGCGGCTTTCATGGGCGATGTCGCGCTCGGGCGCCTAAGAGGCACCGCTCAGGATTTTGACCGCTCACGTTACAAGATCGCCCGCGACGGCATGGACGGCTACCTGTTGCAGTTCTACCTCAGCGGACGAAGCGCTTCGCGCGGGGGCAGCAACTCGGAAGTCGCCAGCGAGGGCGACCTCTATGTCATCGACATGGCGCAGCCGCTTTCGACCACCACGACCGACCACGACCAGATCAGCTTCGTCGTTCCGCGCCGATTGATGGCGCCACGGCTCGAATGCGCGGATGCCGCGCATATGAGGGTCATTCCTGCGGGACAGCCGCTGGTCGCGCTGTTTCGCGAAAGTCTGAAGAGCTTTTACGGCCAGCTCGACAACATGACGCTTCGCGAGGCGGAGGTGGCGATTCCGCCGCTCCTCGATCTTGCCGCCGCCGCCATCAATGGACACGCGGACGAACGGGCCGCAGCCGGCGTGAACCTGGCCAGCTTCGTTGGTTTGCGCCGCCACGTCGACGACAATCTCCTCGACCCCGATCTCGGCCTCGACGGCTTGCTTGCGGCGTTCGGTCTGTCGCGACGGAAAGCCTACCGGCTGTTCGAGCCGGTTGGCGGCTTTGCCACCTACGTCAATCGGCGGCGTTTGCAGCGTGCCTTGCAGGCGCTGCGGTCGCCCGATTGGCGGCATGTGTCGATTGCCGAGATCGGCAGTGCCCATTGCTTCTCCAGTGCCGAGAATTTCAGCCGGGCCTTTCGCCGCGAGTACGGGCTGTCGCCTCGCGAGGTGCGGCATTTGGCCGATACGGGGCGAAGCTTGCCGGACGTAGCCTGGAAGCTGTCGGAAATGGGCTGGGCGCAATGGATCGAAAGCATCGGGCGATAGGCCGAGGTTCGATGGCACCCAGTCACGCCTTCATCGCGCGCGAAAAGCTGACACGGAATGCGGGATGACTGGCACGCGATGACCATTTGCGGGCTGCTACGTATTAGATCATAGGAATCCGCCGGGCTGCATGCGATGGAGCATCGGTCCCGAGATGATCGGGCTCATCGAGGCGGTTGATCACATGGCGATCCCTAAGAAGCCATTTTCAACGTAGATTTTTAAGTCTTACTTTCGGAATTTCGCCTGTCGCAAGCCCAAATCTGCGGGTGAGCCTGTGCAACCGCCTCGATTTCTTTTCTGGCCAGCGACGCGTCATAATATTCGTCGTTTGGGCTACCCTACATCAAACGCTACGCGCGCCTCATAGCCATCGTTTCCACCGGAAAAGGCCGTAGGTGCCGGCCGCCGACAGGATCATGGCGGCGATGCCCCAGAGATAACCGAAGGACCACTCGAGCTCGGGCATGTAGCGGAAGTTCATGCCGTAGAAGCTTGCGACCAACGTCGGCGGCATGAAGATCACGGCAAGAACCGAGAAGATCTTGATGGTGTCGTTCTGCTGGATCGAGATGAGGCCCAGCGTTGCATCGAGCAGGAAGGTGATGCGTTCTTCCTGGCCGCGGCAATGGTCGGCGAGCGCGGTCACGTCGCTCTTCATCGGCTTCAGGCGGGCCACGTCTTCCTTGGAATAACGCGGTCCTTCCATCTTGGCGGTGAGGAACAGGAGGAGGCGGGAGAGGGAGATCAGGCTCTCCTGAAAATGGCCGAGACGCAGGCCTTCGCGGCCGATGCGTCGCAGCGAGCTCTTGTAGCGGTCGCCCGACGGCGAGGTGCGCGAGTCGTCCTCGAATACCCGGCGGGCGATCGTCTCGATACGGGCGCCGGATTGCTCGATGACGTCTGCCAGCCGATCGATGGCGGCCTCCAGAATGGTCAGCAGCGCGCCATGCGGCGTCGTCACGTTGGCCCCCGCCGTCGTCACGTTCTTGATGGCAAGAGGGATGGTGCCCGGCTCATCGTAGCGCACGGTGACGAGATGCTTGTCGGTGAGCACGAAGGTGACGACGGTAATGCCCGGATCGTTGCTGCCGGCGCGGCAGGGCAGGGCGGCAGTGAGGTAGAGGACGTCATTGGCGACCGATAGCCGGCTCGACGGCTCGATCTCTTCCATCTCGGCGCGGGTGGGAAGCTCTGCGCCGATGAGCTGCTCGACCGCCAACTCCTCCGCGCGCGTCGGCGTCATCAGGTCGATCCACAGCGTCTTCTGGTCGGGCACCAGGGTGCCGCAATTGGGGGCGTATTCGAGTTTGTCGCCGACAGGATGAAACGTGTTGAGCATGGGCGACGTCCAGAACTCTGGCCTTCGCGAGGCCGGTTCGCATGGCGATGGGCAAATTCTCCGAATGCGGCGACTCCTGCCAAAAGAAGGAGGCGTTGCCGTCTGCCGCTTCTCTATACGCGGGCGTGCCGCTGGTCGAGTCTTTCCCGTTGGACATTGCACTGCCGAGACGATCTGGTAAGTGTTTCGTCGGATATGCCTGTGGGGAGCCATGACCGGTAACGATCGGCGGCAAGGGCTGGCGGGGTTGGCGTGCAGCCTGCTGCGCGTCCTGTTCGTCTATGCGCTTCTCTTGCAAGCGCTGGCCCCGCTCGCCATTGCGCGTGCCGAAGCGCGCGACGGTATCGGTGGCGACCTCGTCCTGTGTTCGGCGATGGCTGGAGCCGGTGCGGCGCAGCCCGGCGAAGAGCCGGCCCGGATCGCTCACGATTGCCTCTCCTGCTGTCTCGGCAGCATCGTCGCCGACCTGCCGGCGCCAGTCGGCTTGCCGGAACGGGCACGTTTTGCCTTCTGGCTTAGGCCTGCCGCGCCGGAGACCGTTCTTCGATTGACGCCAGCGGGTGGGCCTCCGCCGCAACGGGCGCCACCCGGCTTCGCCTGACTTTGCTGCCCGCCAAAGATAGGCGGCCTCTTTCATGCGACGGATCGACCCGCAACCGGGTATGCCGCGCCTTGGCAGGCGGCCGCAACACCATCATCTTCGAGGTTCCCCATGATCCAGTTTTCGTCCACCTTTCTGCGCGCCGCCCTGATCGCCGGCATTTTCTCGGTTTTGCCCGCCGCCGGCGGACTGGCAGTCGAACAGGCGTCGGCCCATGAATTCAAGGCCGGTACGCTCACCCTCAATCATCCCTGGACACGCGCCACAGCAAAGGGCGCCGAAATGGGCGGTGGCTTCGTCACCATCGTCAACACGGGCAACGAGGCCGACAGGCTGATCGGCGGCAGTTTTGCACTGGCCGGTCGCACGGAAGTCCATGAAATGACCATGGATGGCGATGTGATGAAGATGCGGCAGTTGGAGGATGGTCTCGACATTCCCGCCGGGGCCACCGTCGAGCTGAAGCCCGGGTCCTACCACCTGATGTTCATGAAACTAACGGCGCCACTCGAGGCGGGCACCAAGGTCAAGGGATCGCTGAAGTTCGAAAAGGCCGGTGAAGTTCCGGTGGAGTTCGCCGTCGAGGCGATGAGTGCCGGGGCAAAGGGCCACATGTCCGGTGGACACGACGCCATGCCCATGGGCGGCACCGGCATGAAGCACGGGGGCTGACCTCGGGCATTGCCGGCCAGACCGAGGTGTCTGGTCGGCAACCGACCTGACGCCCGCGAATCCAGGGTACACAAGGTACAAATGTCGACGGCCGAAGCAGAACGCTCCGGCCGTCGACGAATTCAGCGCCTTGGTCCAAAGACACGAGCCCTACCTCACGCGCCAGACCATGGCGGTCCGTCGCGCTGAGCCTTTGGAACAAGCCTGAAAGGGGATCATCGCCGGGCCGGCCGTAGCCAGCCCCGAACGATCGATCAGTCCTCGTACGAGAACATGGGCGCGGTCTGCTGGACCGTCGTGTAGTCCTTCTGCTGCACCTGGCGGCGCATTGCGCGTGCCGCAGCATTCACAGCGGGAATGCCGATCTCATGATATTGGGCATCAAGTTCCAGCTCGCTGCCTTGTTGGATCTGGCCCTTGTTAACAGCATCAGCCTGTTTGACCATCTGGGTACCGTCCTACCCCCGTTGCCGGGTACGTGGTTTGTCTTATGTATTCGTTCGGGAGTGCCGTGTCTAAATCACGTCTTCCACGATCATATATTAATCCTGCGAATGGGGCCGAACAAGGGCAGGCAGCATTCATGCGGTTCGGATTTCTCGCTACGTCGAACTAGATTTTTGACTGCGTGGCGAAAATGCGACATTTGCTTTGCCGAAAGCAGAGATCAAAAGCTGATCAAGTATTCAAAGCAGTGCACGACAAGTGATCACGCCAAGAAAATCTTAACATCTCGTTAAGCATAATTTGGGTCGGAGCTTGGATTGACCGCCGCTCGGAGCAGCACCTGACGACAAAACAAGGCCTTCGTCAGGCGAAGGTGGCGCTTGGCGCCCACCAAGTCCGCATGAATTCGGGCTGCATGGCCGCAAACACTGAACCTCGCCGGTGGGCTCGGATCGTTGAACTCCGGCGCCTTGTCGATTACGCGACGACCGAAGGTGTTGTTCGTTCGCCTCAATGCCCCATCAGCGCCGAGATGTGGGCGGCGGCCGAGAGGCCGAGGGCGTCGATGTCATAGCCTCCCTCGAGAAGGGAGACGATTCGGCCGCCACAGATGCGGTCGGCGGCGTCCACGAGTGTGCGGGTCAGGACGGCATAATCGCCTTCGACGAGATTGAGGTCGCCGAGCGGGTCGCGATAGTGGGCGTCGAAGCCGGCCGAAAGCACCAGAAGATCGGGACGGAAGGCGGTGATCGCCGGCACGATGGTTTCGGTTATCGCCGCGAGAACGACCGCGCCGTTGGCGCCTGCGCCAAGCGGCACGTTGAGGATGTTGTCGGCAACGCCCGTCTCCGACGCCTCGCCCGTGCCGGGGAATAGGTGCGCCTGGTGGATCGAGGCGTAGAACACCGTTTCGTCGGCATAGAAGATGTTCTGCGTGCCGTTGCCATGGTGGACGTCGAAGTCGACGATGGCGACGCGCTCCGCCCCATGTGCCGCCTGGGCGTGACGGGTGGCGATGGCGGCGTGATTGAAGAAGCAGAACCCCATGGCCTGGCGGGCGCTGGCATGATGACCGGGCGGACGGGCGGCGGAAAAGGCGTTATCGACGAGTCCGGTCATCACCTCGTCGACGGCGAAGCAGGCGGCGCCGGCGGCAAGCCGCGCCGCCTCGTAGGTGCCGTTCGAAAGGATGGTGTCGCTGCTGATCGACAGCAGCCCGTCGTGCGGCGCCTGGATGCGGATGTGATCGACATAGGCGGCCGGATGGACGCGCTGGATTTCCGTGTCGGTGACAGGCCGCGCCGTGTCGCGGATCAGGTTCTGGAACGCTTCGCCTTCAAGTTGTCGCTCGATGGCGACGATTCGGGCCGGCTGCTCGGGGTGGTTCTCCGGGGCGAGATGGTCGCGATAGCGCGGGTGGCTCAGGAAAAGTGTCCGCATGCACCGCTCTCCGCATGACGCCTCGCGGCGTCCGTGAAAATCCTGAGACAGAGGATGCCGCTACAACCGAGCCGTCAAGTAGCAGGAAGGTTTAGCGAGGTGCCGCGGCCCGCGTCAGCCGGTCGCGGATCGCTTCACCGAGCCCGTGGGGGGGGATCGGCGCCACGGCGATTCCGGCGACGTCGTCGCCATCGGCCCGGCGCAGCATGTCGAACAGATTGGCGGCCGCTTCTCGCAAGCTGCCCGACGGGCTGAGGTTGAAGATGCGCTTCGCCTCCTGGGCGCCATGGATCGAGGCGCCGCCAAAGGCAAGCAACGCCTCGTTGGGGTCGACGCGGCGGGCGTCGAGCCGGACGCGGGCGCGCGGCGCGTAATGGGAGGCGAGCATGCCCGGCGCCACCGGCGCGGCGGACGGATCGCCTTCCGATCGGACGACGGCGACACCGGCCGCTGCCTCGATGTCCTCGCGGGCGAGGCCGCCCGGCCGCAGGAGATAGGGAATGTCGTCGCGGACCTGCAGAATGGTCGATTCGAGGCCCACTTCGGTGCGGCCGCCATCAAGGATCAGCGGCACGCGGCGTGAGAGGTCGCCATAGACGTGGGCGGCGGAGGTCGGGCTGACATGACCCGAGGTGTTGGCGCTGGGGGCGACGATCGGCACACCGGCGGCGCGGATCAGGTCGAGCGCCACCCGGTGCGCCGGCATGCGTACGGCGAGCGTGTCGAGCCCGGCGGTGGCCAGCGACGACACCGGGCAATCCGGCCTTGCCGGAAGCACCAGCGTCAGCGGACCCGGCCAGAAGGTTTCGGCCAGCCGCCGCGACAGCGGATCGAAGACCACCAGCGTCTCGGCCATGGCAATGCTGTCGACATGGGCGATCAGCGGGTTGAAGGAGGGGCGCCCCTTGGCCTCGTAGATGGCGGCGACGGCTTGCCCGCGCGTCGCGTCGGCACCGAGGCCGTAGACGGTCTCGGTGGGAAAGGCGACCAGCTCGCCTTGCCGGATGCGTTCGGCAGCGAGACGGATAGACTCATCGGTTGCCGCTTCGATGCGGGCAAATTCTGGAGAACGGTTGGGCACGGAGGATCCTGGTGGTGGACAGTCTTGGCGCTTCGCCCGACCAAGCCTGTGTGAGACCAATCCGTGGCAACGTCAAGGCAGGGGGAAGGATCAGTTTCCGACCCCTGGCACGTCCTCCAGACGGTAGTAGATCGGCAGGCCCCGTTCCCTGGCCATGCGAACGTCATTGTCCGCCCCATTGGAGTCTCCCGGCAGGCGGAGAACCGCGTCGCACATCGACAACAGGCGCTCGGCGGCCGGATAGAAAATCCGGTCGTAGAGCGCGTCGCCGAGCGTTGTCCCGCCGGCCGACCGCCAGACGGGTAGGGCCACCCATTCGCCGATCATCGGAACGTGTCCGGCCTCGAACAGCGGCCAGGAGGCTTGCTCCAGGCGGCGGAGATTGTCGGCCATCTTCCGGGGATCGTCTCCGGTTCCGGAGCGGTAGGGGCCGGCGATGAGGATCAGCATGCGATGGTTGCCTTGTTCGGAACCGGTTGGGGGAAAAGATGGAGAGCGGCGTATTGCAGCAGCATGATCGTCTTACCGTCGCGAATGACGCCCGATCCGATCATCGACAGGGCCTCGTCGATGCCGACTTCGAGAACGGCGATATCCTCGCCTTCGATCTCGTTGCCGCCGCCGGCGGAGATCCTGTCGCCGGGTTCGTACCGGCCGACGAAGAAATGCAGCCGCTCGGTGACCGAGCCGGGGCTCATGAAGGCATCGAAGATCGGACGGACGTCGCGCACGCGAAATCCCGTTTCCTCTTCCGTCTCGGCGCGGATGCGAACCTCGGGCGCGGCGTCGTCGAGAAGACCGGCCGGCGCCTCGATCAGCAGGTCGTCGTGGCCGTTGACGAAGGCGGGATAGCGAAACTGGCGGGTCAGGATCACGGTGCGGCGGCTTGGGTCGTAGAGGAGGATCGTCGCACCGTTTCCCCGGTCGTAGGTCTCGCGCGATTGGCGCTGCCAGCTTCCGTCGCTGCGTCGGAAGGAAAAGGTCGTCTTCTTCAGGATGTACCAGTCGTTGGAGAGGACGGTGACGTCTTCCACGCGAACGCGATCGGCTATGCTCAAGATCGTATCCTTGCCTTCGAGGACTCTGGACCTGTTCTTAGTTTCGTGCAATATCGTGCATAGTCAAGAAATTTCGTGCAAACGAGGACTGCATGCTCACGTCGGAACGCAAGACCTTGATCCAACAGGTGTTGAGGCAGGAAGGCCGCCTCGTGGCCAAGGATTTCAGCCAGAGGCTGGGCGTGTCCGAGGATACGATCCGCCGCGATCTGCGCGAACTTGCCGGTGAGGGACTTCTGCAGCGCGTGCATGGGGGAGCCCTGCCGGCTTCGTCGGCGGTTGCCGATTTCGCCTCGCGCGAGCAGGTCGGCTCGTCGGTGAAGGCGCGGCTCGGACAGGCCGCCGCCCGCCTGATCCAGCCCGGACAGATCGTCTTTCTCGACGGTGGAACGACGAACGTGCAACTGGCGCGTCATCTTCCTCAGGATCTCAGGGCGGTCGTCGTGACCCACAGCCCGAGCATCGCGGTGGAACTCGTCCGCCATCCCCATGTGGAGGTCGAACTCATCGGTGGCAGGCTGTTCAAGCATTCCATCGTCGCGGTGGGGGCGACATCCGCCGAGGCGATCTCGCGCATCCGCGCCGATCTGTTCTTCATGGGTGCCACCGGCA
Source organism: Pleomorphomonas sp. T1.2MG-36 (assembly GCF_950100655.1). Taxonomy (NCBI): domain Bacteria; kingdom Pseudomonadati; phylum Pseudomonadota; class Alphaproteobacteria; order Hyphomicrobiales; family Pleomorphomonadaceae; genus Pleomorphomonas; species Pleomorphomonas sp. T1.2MG-36. The sequence goes on along the minus strand of NZ_CATNLY010000012.1, from coordinate 577,335 downwards.
TTCATCCGGAAACCGGCGTCACCACCGGCGACCGGGAGGAGGCGGCGATCAAGCGCCTGATCGCCCGCCAGTCGGCGGAAACCGTCGTGCTGGCGACGCGCGAAAAGCTGGGGGCGGCGTCGCCCTACCAGATCATGCCGCTTGGCGATGTCGGCACTCTCGTGACGGTGTCGGACCTTGGCAAAGAGGTGCTCGCCCCCTTCAGATCCTCCCACTTGACCGTGGTCGAGGCATGAGCGCGGCTGCCAGGGAAGCGGCGATTTTCCGAGTCCGAACAGAAGGATCCCGATGGGTTTCCGTCGCATCCCCGTTGACTCTTCGGATGCCCCTCCTATACTGGAACATATAGAGAACAAAACCACGGAAACGGGGGTTTGAACCGTGCTCGCCAGCGAGTCGACGGACAGGATCGCTATGCTTCGACGGCAGGTCGCCCAATTGGAACGGGCGCGCGGCCGGCGCGAGGATCGTGCCGATCCTGAAACGGTGGAAGAGTTGGCCGGCGTGCCGGTGCACGACATCGCGCCCGCCACAATCCGCGCCGCGCCGACCTCCGTCTTTCGCGGTGGCCGGGTCGCGAACGCCTGGGCGGGCGCGGAGACGACGGCGCTTCCCTTCGGCCATCCGGAAGTCGATGCGGCAACCGGCGGCCTCAAACGTGGCGCGCTGCACGACGTGAGCCCGGTCGGTGCGCCCGACATGGCCTCGGCAACCGGCTTCGCACTGGCCTGCGCCGGACTGCTGCTGAGAGCGGCCGGGCGGGACAGTCTCTGGCTCTGGGTGCGCGCCGAGATGGCCGGGCGCGAGGCAGGCGAACCCTATGGCCCTGGCCTTGCCGCCTTCGGCCTCGATCCGTCGCGGCTCGTCGCGGTGACGGCCGGCGACACCGCCGACGTGCTGCGCGCCGCCGAGGAAGGTCTTGCCGCCCGTGCCTTCGCGGCGGTGCTGATCGAACCCTTCGGCGACGACCGCCGGCTCGATCTGACGGCCTGCCGCCGTCTGTCGCTGATCGCCGATGGCGGACGGGCCACCGGCATCCTGCTCAGGACGGGCGGCGTGCCGGGGCCGACCAGCGCCGTCACGCGCTGGTGCATCTCGGCCGCCCCGAGCAATGGCGGCGGCCGGCACCCCGGTAATCCGGTTTTCGCGGCCGACCTTGCGCGTAACCGTCTCGGTCCTGTCGGCGCGTGGATGATGGAGTGGCGTATCGATGAACAATCCTTCCGAGCCCCGCGCGCCAAGCCCAAGACCGAAGCGACCGGCCCCTTGGCAGTCCCGCTATCTGGTCGCCTGGCTGCCGCATCTGGCGACCGATCGTCTCGCCCGTCTGGACCGGGAGCGGTCGTCCCCTTCCGCATCGACTGAGGTCGCGGCGCGCCCGCCCATGGTGCTGACGGCAAAGCATCGGAGCGCCGCGCGTCTCGCCCATGTCGACGGGGCGGCGGTGCGGCTCGGGTTGCAGCCGGGGCTTGGGCTGGCCGATGCCCGCGCCCGCGTGCCCGGTCTTGACGTCCGCGCCGCCGATCCCGAGGCCGACGCCGCCTTCCTCGATCGCCTGTGCGATTGGGCGCAACGCTATACGCCGCTGGCCGGCCGCCGTATCGGCACGTCGTCCGTCGACCTGGAGTTTCCATATCCGGAGGATTTCACGCTGGTGCTCGACATCGCCGGCTGTGCCCATCTGTTCGGCGGCGAGGAAGCGCTGGCGGCCGACATGGCGCGGCGGCTCGAGCGGCAGGGCTTGACGGTCAGCATCGGCATCGCCTCGACCATCGGCGCCGCCCATGCGCTCGCCGCCTTCGGGCGAGGCGGGCGTTTGCAGGCCGGCGAGGAGCGGCGAGCGCTGGCGGGCCTGCCCATGGCGGCACTGCGGCTCGACGCGACGACTGTGGATGCGCTCGCCCGCGTTGGCCTCAAGCGCATCGGCGATCTGATGGACGGCCCGCGCGCGCCGCTTACCGCCCGCTTCGGCCGCACCCCGCTCATTCAGCTCGATCGGGCGCTGGGGCTGGCCGACGAGGCCTTCTCTCCACGGCTGCCCGTCGCCCCCTATTGTGCCGAGCGCCGCTTCTTCGAGCCGATCGCCCGTGAGGAAGACGTGCGTGCCGTCGCCCTGTCGCTGATCGGCGCGCTGGCCGAGCGGTTGGAGGCGGCCGGCGAGGGGGCGTTGCGTCTTCGCCTCAGCCTCTGGCGCGTCGATGGCGCGCTCGCCCATGTCGAGGCAGGTCTCAGCCGTCCGAGCCGCGAGGCGACGGTCATGCAGGATATTCTCTGCCGCCGGCTCGACAGCCTCGCCGAGGATTTCGACGCCGGTTATGGCTTCGACTGCGTCACCGTTGCCGTCACCGAGGCGAGCCGACGCGACGCCGAGGTGCTGTCGCTTGCCGGGCCCGACATGGCACTGGAGCTGACGCGCTTCGTCGACCGGGTCGGTGCCCGCATCGGCCGGGGCCGGGTGCGGCGTCTCAAGTTCTATGCCAGCCACATTCCCGAGCGGGCGAGCGGCGCAGTGCCGGCTCACGTGGCTGGGGAGGGGGCTTTTCCGGCAACCGAAGTCCTGCCCGGTGACCCGCCCGAGCGGCCGATCCGCCTGTTCGCACAGCCGGAACTGGTGGAGGCGATGGCCTCGGTGCCGGACGGCCCGCCGCTTCGCTTCCGCTGGCGGCGCGTCACCCATGAGGTGAAGCGCGCCGAGGGGCCGGAGCGGATTGCCGGTGAGTGGTGGCGGCAGGAGGCGCCGACGCGCGACTATTTCCGCGTCGAGGATGCCGAGGGGCGCCGCTTCTGGATGTTCCGCGAAGGCCTCTTTCAGGTCGAAACCACACACCCGCGCTGGTTCGTGCACGGGCTGTTTGCCTGAGGAGCGGAGGCGATCATGACCGCCTATGCCGAGCTTGCCGCCGTCACCAACTATTCCTTCCTGCGCGGCGCCTCCCATGCCCTGGAGATGGTGGGAACGGCCGGGCAGCTTGGCTATGCCGGCATCGGCATCGCTGATCGCAACACGCTGGCCGGCGTCGTGCGCGCCCATGTGGCAGCCAAGGAATACGGCGTGCGGCTCGCCGTCGGCTCCCGCCTCGTCTTCACCGACGGCACGCCGGATATCCTCGCCTATCCCAGGGATCGTGCCGCCTACGGCCGGCTCTGCCGCCTGCTGACCACCGGCAACATGCGGGCCGAGAAGGGCGATTGCATCCTGACGGCTGTCGATCTTCTTGAGTTTTCCGAAGGCCTCCGGCTGATCGTCGTGCCGCCGCGCCGCCTTCTGCCGGCCTTCGGCGCCCAGGTGAAAAAGCTCGCCGCCGACCTGTCCGGCCAGCTCTGGCTCGGCATCACCATGCCGCGCCTCGGTGACGACCGGCGCCGGCTTGCCGCCTTCGCGGCGCTGGCAAAATCGGCTGGTCTCAAGCCGATCGCCCTCGGCGACCCGCTCTATCACACTCCCGAACGGCGACCGCTGCAGGACATCGTCACCTGCATCCGCGAACACGTCACCATCGACGAGGCCGGCTTGCGCCTCGAACAGAATGCCGAGCGTCATCTCAAGCGGCCGGAGGAAATGGAGCGCCTGTTCGCCGACCTGCCGGAGGCCGTGAGCGAGACGGTGCGCTTTCTCGACGGGCTCGGCTTCTCGCTCGACGAACTCAAGTACGAATATCCGCGCGAAGCCTTCGCGGGCTACGCCACGGCTGCCGAGGCGTTGAGAGCCCTGGTCGAAGAGGGGGTGAAGCGACGTTTTCCGGAAGGAGTTGACGAGGCAATTCGCAAGACCATCGAGCATGAACTCGCCATCATCGCCGAGAAGGAATACGAGCCTTATTTCCTCACCGTCTACGACATCGTCCGCTATGCGCGCTCGCAGGGCATCCTCTGCCAGGGGCGTGGCTCGGCCGCCAATTCCGTCGTCTGCTATTGCCTTGGAATTACCGACGTGGACCCCAGGCGCGGCGATCTGTTGTTCGAACGCTTCATCTCGGTCGAACGTGACGAGCCGCCGGATATCGACGTCGATTTCGAGCATGGCCGGCGCGAAGAGGTGATGCAGTACATCTACCGGCGCTACGGTCGGGAGAAGGCTGGCATCGCCGCCACGGTGATCACCTATCGCGGCCGCAGCGCCGTGCGCGAGGTGGGCAAGGTGTTCGGCCTCACCGACGACGCGGTGACGGCGCTGTCCGGTTCGGTCTGGGGTTCGCCATCGAAGGGACTGAAGGACGACGACGCCCGCCGCACGGGCTTCGATCCCACCGAGGCGCGGCTTGCCATGGTGCTGAAATATTCCCGCGAGCTCTCGGGCTTTCCGCGGCACCTCAGCCAGCACGTCGGCGGCTTCGTATTGACGGCCGGCCGGCTCGACGAAGCCGTACCAATCGGCAATGCCGCCATGGACGATCGCACCTTCGTCGAATGGGACAAGGACGACCTCGACGCCCTGGGCATGCTGAAGGTCGATATCCTGGCTCTGGGCATGCTGACGGCGCTCGCCAAGGCATTGAAAATGCTCGGCGAGCATTATGATCGGCACTGGACGCTGGCCAGCCTGCCGGCCGAGCGGAAGGCGGTCTACGCCATGATCCAGCGCGCCGACACGCTCGGCGTGTTCCAGATCGAGAGCCGGGCGCAGATGAGCATGCTGCCGCGCCTCAGACCGAACCATTTCTACGATCTCGTCATCGAGGTGGCGATCGTTCGCCCCGGCCCCATTCAGGGCAACATGGTCCATCCCTATCTCAGGCGGCGGCAGGGGCTTGAGACGGTGAACTATCCTTCTCCCTCGCCCGAGCACGGCCCTAAGAACGAACTGGAACAGGTGCTTGGCAAGACGCTGGGCGTGCCGCTGTTCCAGGAGCAGGCGATGCGCATCGCCATCGTCGCCGCCGGCTTCACGCCGGGCGAGGCGGACAAGCTTCGACGCGCCATGGCCACCTTTCGCCGCATGGGCACCATCCACACCTTCCGTGACAAGATGGTGGAGGGCATGGCCGGGCGCGGCTACGACCGCACCTTTGCCGAGAACTGCTTCCGGCAAATCGAAGGTTTCGGCGAATACGGCTTTCCCGAGAGTCATGCCGCGAGCTTTGCCCTGCTGGTCTACGCCTCGGCTTTCATCAAGTGCTACTATCCGGACGTCTTCGCCGCCTCGCTGCTCAACGCCCAGCCGCTCGGCTTCTACGCACCGGCCCAGATCGTTCGCGACGCGCGCGATCATGGCGTCACCGTGCGGCCGCCCGACATCAACCTCTCGGATTGGGATGCGACGCTGGAGGCCGGCGCGCCGGAGGTGACACCGCATCCGCGCCACGCCTCGATGGCCGGACATATCCGGACGACCCATGCCCTCCGCCTCGGTCTCCGCGAGGTGGAGGGTCTCAAGGAGGCTGACGGCCGGCTGGTCGCCGAGCGCCGGGGCAGGGGATACGACTCCATCCGCGACGTCTGGCTCCGCACCGGCCTGCCGAGCTCGACGCTGGAACGGCTTGCCGACGCCGATGCCTTCGCCTCGCTCGGCCTCAGCCGCCGCGACGCGCTCTGGGCGGTGCGTGGTCTCGGTAGGGCCGGCGACAAGGACGACTTGCCGCTGTTCCTGGCGGCCGAGGAGGCGGGGCGCGAAACCGAGCCGGACATGCACTTGCCGCCTATGCTGCCGGGCGAGGAAGTGGTGATGGATTATCGCCACCTCCGGATGTCGCTGCGCGCCCATCCCGTCAGCTTCCTGCGCTCCCATCTCGACCGGTTGCGCGCCATGCCCTGCGACGATCTGACGCGCACCGCCGACGGCCGCCGCGTCACGGTGGCCGGTCTCATCGTGGTGCGTCAGCGGCCGGGCACGGCCAAGGGCACCATCTTCCTGACGCTCGAAGACGAGACCGGCATCGCCAACATCGTCGTCTGGGCCAAGGTGTTCGAGGCGCACAGGGCCATCGTGCTCGGCTCCCGCATGGTGTCGGTGACCGGCCGCATGCAGTCCGAAAGCGGCGTCATCCACGTGGTGGCCGATCGTATCGTCAACCTGACGCATCTGCTCGGCCATCTCGCGGCCGACAACGCGGCGGCGGCGCTGACCCCGCCCGGCGAGGCGGTCCGCGCCACCGACAAGGGCGGCGGGCTGCCCGACCCCATCTACCAGCCGCCGCACCCGGCCAACGCACCCCTGCCGCCCGAACCGGATGTGGCCGCCGACCTCGACGTGCCCGCCCGTGCCACGCGACACGTGCCGGCCCGGCGGCGGGCATGATGGCGTTTCCACATGCATTGCGGCTGCCGACCGGATAGATCTGAAGCCGTTAGGATATGGGGACGGACATGTTGGGCTACGATCTGGCGCACTGGGCGACCTTCTTTGCGGCGGCTTTCCTGCTGAACGTGTCGCCGGGGCCGGATATCGCCTTCATCCTCGGCCATACGGCGCGCGGCGGCCGCCGACAGGGGCTAGCCGCCATGTTCGGCCTGTGGGCCGGCGCCTTCTGCCATGTGCTGTTTGCCGCCATCGGTCTGTCGGCCATCGTCGCCACCTCGGCAGCCGCTTTCTCGGTCGTGAAATGGGCCGGCGTCGTCTATCTCGCCTACCTTGGCATCTCCGCCCTGCGATCGAAGGCGAGCGCCTTCGACGTCAAGGCGGCCAAGGTCGAGAGCCGCCTGTCGGCCGTCTTTCTTCAAGGCATGCTGGTCGACATCCTGAACCCGAAGGTGGCGATCTTCTTCCTCGCCTTCCTGCCGCAATTCGTCGTCGACGGCGCGGGGCCGGTACCGCTGCAGCTCCTGCTGCATGGCGTACTGATCATCGTCGTCGCGGCGACGGTGGAGCCGCTGGTGGTGCTCGGCGGCGCCTGGCTGACGGCGCGCTTGCGCGCCAGCACGCGGCTGGTCCTATGGCTCGACCGCTCGCTGGGCGCGCTATTTCTGGGCCTTGCGGCAAAGCTCGCCGCCCTGCAGCGATAAGCGGCTTTTCCCGCCTAAAGCGTGACTCCCGTTTTGAATATGACGATTTCCTTGATTTGGTTCGTTTCGTTTCTGGTTGGCTTTCCGGAGGCGATCTGGAGGACGGCGTCTGCGAAGCTGTCGCGGAGGCCCTCGACGGTGGTCTGTCCGGTGGCGATGGGGCCGGCGTCGAAGTCGATCCAGTGCGGCTTGCGCGTTGCAAGGTCGGAGTTGGTGGCGATCTTCATGGTGGGGACGACGCCGCCGAGCGGCGTGCCGCGTCCGGTGGTGAACAGCACCATGTGACAGCCCGAGGCGGCGAGCGCTGTGACGGCGACGCCATCGTTGCCGGGCGCCGACAGAAGGTTGAGGCCGGGCTTTGAGATCCTGCCGGTGTAGCCGACCACGTCGCGCACCGTGGAGAGGCCGGCCTTCTGCGTGCAGCCGAGCGACTTCTCTTCGAGCGTCGAGATGCCGCCCGCCTTGTTGCCCGGCGAGGGGTTCTCGTAGATCGGCTGGTTGTTGTCGACGTAGTAGCGCTTGAAGTCGTTGATCAGCGCCACCGTCTTGTCGAACACCTCGCGGCTTTCCGAGCGCTCCATGAGCAGCTGTTCGGCGCCGAACATCTCCGGCACCTCGGTCAGCACGGTGGTGCCGCCGATGCCGGTCAGCCAGTCCGAGAAGGCGCCGAGCAACGGGTTGGCGGTGATGCCGGAGAAGCCGTCCGAGCCGCCGCACTTGAGGCCGATCCTGAGGCGGTCGGCACCAACCTCGGTCCGCTGGTCGGCCTTCATCTTGGTGGTCAGCTCGCGGCAGAGGGCCAGCGCCTCGGCCATCTCGTCGCCGGCCTCCTGGCTGGTCAGGAAGCGGACGCGATCGGGGTCGGGCAGCTCCAGGCCTTCCCGGAAGTAGGCCTTGGTGTTGTTCTCGCAGCCAAGACCCAGCACCAGCACGCCACCGGCATTGGGGTGCGCCACGTAGTTCTGCAGGATGCCGCGCGTGTTGGCGAGGTCGTCGCCGAGCTGCGAGCAGCCATAGGGGTGGGAGAGGACGGTGACGCTGGAGCCCTCGGGCAGCATGCTCTCCTTCTCCACCGCCTTGGCGATGTTGTCGGCAAGGCCGTTGATGCAGCCGACCAGCGGTACGATGAACAGGTCGTTGCGGATGCCGATGTCGCCGTTTGCTCGCTCGTAGGCCGATATCGTCGGCACCGGACCGCCGTTCTGGGGACGGGCCGAGACATTGCCGGCGTAGCTGTAGTCGAGAATGTCGCCGAGCGCGGTCTTGAGATTGTGGACGTGGACATGCGCGCCCTTGGGAACCGCCTCGCGGGCGAGGCCGATCACCGCGCCATACTTGATCACCTTGTCGCCGGCGGCGATGTCCTTCAGGGCGAACTTGTGCGCCTGCGGCACGTCGTCGAGAAGCTTGAGACCGAAGGCGGGGATGTCGGTGCCCTTGGCAAGCGGCTCGAGGGCGACGGCGACGCTGTCATCGGGGTGGATCTTGAGAACGCGCGGCATGGCTGTCGTCCTGGGGTCTGAGGCAAGGGAGCCGGTGCGGGGAGGGCGCCGGCCATCTCTGGCATATGGGGGCGGAAGGCCGCCCCCATCAGTGGGGTTGTTCAGTGGCCTCGCCGAGCGACTCGCTCAGCGGGCGTCGATCAACTGGCCCAATCGTTCGATGCTCATCGGCGCGGCGGTGAGGTCGGCGACATCGGCGAGGACGGCTGCCCTGAGCGCCGGCGTGTCGATCGACCGGCCCCAGAAGGCGCTCTCGCCGAGATAGGCCGCAACCATCGCCTCGCGACCCTTCGGAGTGCCGTCGTCGAGGGCGCCGATCGCCGTGATCTTGGCGATGATGTCGGCGCCGTCACGCGGCGGATAGGCCTCCGAGCCCTGGAAGCGGCCGAGGTAGAACACCAGCCAGGAGGCGAGCGCCAGCGTCATCAAGGGCGCAGGCTTGCCGTGGCGATCGATGTAGGCGAGGAGCCGGTCGAGGTCGCGCGTCTGGTACTTGACGAGGCCGTTCAGCGAGATGTCGTACCAGAGGTGGCGGATGTAGGGATTGGCAAAGCGCCTCAGCACCGCATCGGCAAAAGCCTGGAGCTCGTCCCTGGGCAGGCTCAGGAAGGGAATGACCTCCTCGTTGAGCAGCCGGTCGAGGAACTTCGCCCCCACCTTGGTGGTCACCGCCTCGCCCACCGTCGCAACGCCGGAGATCAGGCTCAGGGCGCAAAGCGCGGTGTGGGCGCCGTTGAGGATCGCCACCTTGCGCGCCTTGTAGGGCGTGGCGTCGGGGACGACGACGGTGTCGGGATCGTGGATGGCCAGCGGCAGGCGCAGCTCCGGCTGGCCGGGCTGGCGCTCGATGACGAAGAAGTGGAACAGCTCGCCGGTGGTCATGAAGCGGTCGGTGTAACCGAGCTCCCGCTCGATCGCCTCGGCATCGGCGCGTGGGTAGCCCGGCACGATGCGGTCGACCAGGGTGTTGTAGAAGGCGTTGGCCTCCTTCACCCAGGCGATGAAGGCAGCCTCCAGCCCCCACTCCTCGGCGTGGCGCAGCACGATGCGGCGCAGTTCGTCGCCGTTGTGGTCGATCAGCTCGCAGGCGATCATCTGCCAGCCGGCATCAGGCTTGCCGCCGAAGGCCGTCCAGCGCTCGTGCAGGAGGCGCGTCATCTTGCCCGGGAAGGAGGCCTGCGGTGCGTCGGCGTACTTGACCGTCGGCACATAGGCGATGCCGGCGTCGGTGGTGTTGGAGATGACGACGGTGATCTCCGGATCGCGGGCGAGAGCCAGCACCTCGGTCCAGTGCTGGTGGGCGCCGATCTCCTTCAAGACCGAGCCGACGACGCGGGCCTCCGACACCTTGGAACCATCGTCGGCGACGCCGCGCGACAGCACGGTGTAGAGCCCGTCCTGCTCGTTCAGCCAGTGCGGGTTGCCCTCGGCGATCGGCCGGACGATGACGACGCCCCAGTCGAGGCCGCCGGCCTCGTTCATGCGGTCGATCTTCCAGTCGACGAAGGCGCGCAGGAAGTTGCCTTCGCCCCATTGCAGGATGCGGGCTCGCGGCCGGGGGCGGCCGTTGAGGGCGGATGCGTCGATGCTGTTCATGATGGTGTCCTCGCCCTCAGCACTCGATCAGGATCTTCAGGGTCGAGGCGCGGGCTTCTGTCCAGTAGGGCAGGGCCTTGTCGGCGTCCTTGAAGGGGAACACCTTGGAGATCAGGTCGTCTGGGGCATGGTCGAGCCCCTCGAGATAGGCGATCACCGCCTTGAAGTCGCCGATGGTGGCGTTGCGGGAGCCGTGGATGTCGAGCTCCTTCATGTTGAAGTACTTGGTGTCGTAGGTGACCGGCGCCTTGGAGTAGCCGATGTAGACGATCCTGCCGGCAAAGCAGGCGAGGTCGACGGCCTGGGTGAAGGTGGCCGGCAGGCCGACCGCCTCGATCACCACGTCGGCGCCGTCGCCGCCGGTCAGCTCGTTGACGCGCGCCACCACGTCGTCCTTGCCGGCGTCGATGGCGTGCCTGGCGCCGTACTTCAGCGCCATGGCCGTCTTGTCGCCGAGATCGACGGCGATCACCTCGGCGCCGCGCGCCACCGCGCCGGCCACCGCGCCCATGCCGATCATGCCGCAGCCGATCACCACCACGCGGTCGCCCGCCTCGACGCGGCCGCGGTCCACCGCGTGGAAGCCCACCGACAGCGGCTCGACCAGCGCCAGATGACGCGGCGCCAGGGTGTCGTTGAGGATCAGCTTGCCGTAGGGCAGCACGATCTTCTCGGCGAGGCCGCCTTCCTGCTGGACGCCCAGCGTCCGGTTGTAGCGGCAGGCATTGACGCGGCCCTTGCGGCAGGACGAGCAGGTGCCGCAGGCCGTGTAAGGCACGACGATGACCCGCTTGCCCGGCGCATACTCGGCCGGCACGTCCACCCCGGTGCAGACGATCTCCGCCCCGATCTCGTGGCCGGGAATGCGCGGCAGGCTCACCAGCGGATTGAGGCCGGAGAAGGTGTTGAGGTCGCTGCCGCACAGACCAACGTGCTTCACCGCCACCACAACCTCGCCAGCCCCCGCAACCGGCTCCGCGATCTCGTGAAACGAACTCAATCCACTGCCGTCGATCTTCAGTGCAAGCATGGCCGCCTCCCGCCGAAACGCGATCCGCCGGCAATCGATCATGGCGTGCGATTCTGTCTATTATCGATATCTAGACAAACTAACCTTGCGTTGTCAAAGCGTATTTTGGGGCGTTGGCCACCCCATTCGCTCTCTCGGGCTCAGCGTGCTACTATGGGCCGACGCCGCCAAGACCGCCGTCGCATCCTTCCGCCCGGCCGGTCAGGTCCAGCAAGGAGGTGTGTCATGACGCCCGCCGCGCTCTATTGGCTGTTTGCGCTTGCCATTACGGTTCACAATATCGAGGAGGGGCTGTTCCTGCCGACCTATGCGGGCAACACCTCGCGTCTGTCCGGTCGGGTCACCCCGTTCGCCTTCCGCTTCGCGTTGGTGGTCCTGACCGCCGCTACCTACGTGGTGGTGGCTCTCGCCGTCGCCGGCAGTCACCAGGCCACCCAACTGCTGGCCGGCCTCGCCGTGGTGATGGTCGTCAATGCGGTGGTTCCACACCTCGCTCTGACCGTGGCGTTCCGCCGCTATGCGCCGGGAACGGGCACGGCCCTATGCATCATGCTGCCGCTGTCGTTGCTCGTCATCGCCAACGGCCTTGCCGCCGATGCCATGAACGGAAGGAGCCTGTTGATCGCCGCGGTCGTGGTCGCCGTGGCGCTGATCGTGGCCATCCCCTTGCTTTTCCTGGCCGGACGCTTCGTCGAACGGCACGTTTCCTGGGTGTCGGCGAACGGGGCGGCGTAGCTCCTGACCGTACCGACCGCCTCGCCGGAGGGGACTCTGCGGGATTGCCCTAATTGCAAGTGCATCGCAACTGCAATTAGGTTTCATCAAGGTCGAGGCCGCAAGGCTCCGTCGCAGCAGAGAGGAAAAGGGAAATGACCGTTCACGTGATCTATGGGTCGGACTCCGGCCGCACCAAAGCGGCTGCCGGCAAGATCGCCGCCAAGCTCGACGCCAAGGTCATCAACATCGGCGATGCGACGGCGGCTGACTTCGAGGGGTGCGATCTCCTCGTGCTCGGCTCGCCCACCTACGGAGAGGGAGATCTCCAGGCGGATTGGGAAAGCGGCGTCGATGTGCTCGGGGAGGCCGATCTCTCGGGCAAGAAGGTGGCGCTGTTCGGTCTTGGCGACCAGAACACCTACCCGGACAGTTTCGTCGATGCCATGGGCACGCTCTATGACGCCGTGCTGGAAAAGGGCGCCGAAGTCGTCGGCTTCACCGACACCAAGGGCTATGAGTTCGAGGGATCGACCGCCGTTCGCGACGGCCAGTTCGTGGGCCTCGTTCTCGATCAGGACAACCAGGCGGGCAAGTCCGAGAAGCGGATCGCGGCATGGACCAGCCAGATTCTCTGACCTCCGTCAGCGGCCGTATCGTCAACCACTCCCTCTACGAGTTGGACAAAGGCGTGCGGCACTTGTTCATGCTGACCGTCTCCTGGGCGGACCTGCCGGGCGTCATCGCCCGGCTGGCCGCCGACCGGGTGGATCACTACGTCCACCGGCTCAACGACAGCCGCGTCAACCTGTTCTTCGGGCGGGCAGCCCTGGTGGAGACGGTCCGCCGCTTCGTCGACAAGCCGCTCTGCGAGCTGACGGCGGAGGAGGACTTCATGCTCGGCACGTTGCTCGGCTACGATCGCGAACAGCAGTGCCGCCGCTATCTCGAAAGGACGGCCATATCCGAGCGGCAGCCCTATGTCGGCGACGGGATCTCCGTATTGGCGCCCCTTTGCTGAGCGATAGCCTCAGCCACCGATCAGCGAAGCCGCCAGCGGCACCAGGACGGCCGTCAGTAGGCCGTTCAGGCTCATGCCGACACCGGCGAAGGTGCCGGTAAGCGGATGCACCTGGAAGGCGCGGGCCGTGCCGACGCCATGGGCGGCGAGGCCAACCGCGAAGCCGCGTGCCCGGCGGTCGGTGATGCGCAAGACGTTCAGCAGCGGTGTCGCCATGACGGCGCCGGCAATGCCGGTGGCAACCACGATGATCGCCGTCAGCGACGCATCGCCCCCGACCGACTGCGAGATGCCCATGGCGACACCGGACGTGGCCGATTTCGGCAGCGAAGAAATGGTGATCACCGCGGGAAGATCGAACAGCGCGGCGCAGACGATCACCGAGCCGATGGTCGCCGCCGAACCGACGACGAGCGCGGCGACGATGGGCACCAGCGAGCGCAGCACGACGCGCCGGTTTTCGTACAGCGGCAGGGCAAGGGCGACGGTCGCCGGTCCGAGCAGGAAGTGGATGAAGTACGCGCCGTCGAAATAGGTCTCGTAGGGCGTGCCGCTGGCCACGAGGATGACGCCGATCACCCAGACCGAGTGCAGGACCGGATTGGCGAGCGGGTTGCGCCGGGCCAGCAGCGAAAGACGGTCGGCGATCGTGTAGACGACGAGTGTCAGCGTCAGCCAGAGCAGTGCGCCGCCGGAAAGGTGGGCCCAGAGGCCTTCTATCGTACTCATTCCTGGCTCTCCGTGGGGGCGGGGAACCAGCGCGAAACGAACCGGAAGGTATAGGCCGTCACGGCGATCGAGAAGCCCGTGGTCACCACGATGATCGCGAGAACGCCAACGACGTTTGCCTCGAGAATGCCGAGGCGCTGCACGATGCCGACACCGGCCGGGACGAACAGAAGCGCCATCTGCTGCACCAGCGTTTCGCAGGTCTTGTCGATCTCCTCGCTGCGAAGCGAAAAGGGCAGCCATTCCCAGTGGTCCCGCACCAGAAAGAAGCCGAACAGCAGCACCAGTCCGACGACCGGAGCGGGGACGGGCAAATGCGTCAGATAGGCGAAAATTTCACCGAAGAGCTGGCAGAGCAGCACCACCGCGAGTCCGACGACCATGGGAGATCCTCAGGGCAGAATTCAACGTGCACCCGAATAGTCGACCTTGCCGATCTCGTCCAATGCGTAGTTTGCGACGCAGCCGCGCGTGCCCTGGCCCGGCGAGGTCAGGCGCCGCGCCCGATCGACTTCAGCACTTCCTCGCCCGTCAGCCGGGCGGGGCGGCCGAACAGGAAGCCCTGTGCCTCCTGACAGCCTTCCTCTTCGAGAATGCTGAGCTGGCCGGCCGTCTCGACGCCTTCGGCCAGCACCGGCACGTCGAGGCTGCGGCCCAGCGCCACCACCGCCTTGACGATGGCCCGCGAGTCTTCCTTCTCCTCGGCTTCCGAGAGGAACGAACGGTCGATCTTGATCTTGTCGAAGGGGAACGAGTTCAGCGTGTCGAGCGAGGAGTAGCCGGTTCCGAAGTCGTCGAGCGCCACGGTGATACCCAACGCCTTGAGCTGTCTCAGCACATGCAGGGCGTGCGCCTTGTCGCCGATGATGGTCGACTCGGTGATCTCAAGTTCGAGCCTTTGCGGCGCCAGGCCGCTTTCGAGCAGCGTCTCGTGAACCAGCTTGACGATGTCGTCGTTGGCGATCTGCACCGGCGACAGGTTGACGGCGACCCGGAGGCCGTCGCTCCAGGCCATAGCGTCCAGGCAGGCGCGCTTCAGCACCCAGCGGCCGATCGGCAGGATGGCGCCGCATTCCTCGGCAATGGGGATGAACACGTCCGGCGGAATGGCGCCGCGCGTCGGATGCGTCCAGCGGATGAGGGCCTCGTAGCCTATAGTTTCGCGAGAGCGGATGTTCTTCTGCACCTGATAGGTCAGGTGGAACTCCTCGCGGTCGAGCGCATCCCAGAGATCGCGCGCCATGGTCCGTCGCTCGCGCGAGGCCTCGTCCATGTCCGCTTCGTAGAAGCAGACGTTCTGCGTCACCGACCGTTTGGCGCGATACTTCGCGAGATCGGCGTTGTTGACCAGTTGCTCGGCGTCGATCGCGTCGTCGGGGTAGATGGCGACGCCGATCGACACGCTGACGGAAATATCGTTCTCCTCGACGCGTATGGGCGCCTGGAAGCAGCGCTCGAGGCGGCCGAGAAATTCGCCGACCTCCGTCTGAAGGCGGAACTTCTTGAGCGCGCAGTATTCGTCGCCGCCGATGCGACCGACGAACTCGCCGTCCTGCGCCGTTCTTTCCAGGCGGCGGCCGATCTCCACGAGAACGGCATCGCCGGCGCTATGGCCGCGCTGGTCGTTGATTTCCTTGAACTGATTGAGATCGAGGCCGATCGCGGCGAGCTTGATGCTGTTGTCGGCGGCCCAGGCGAGGTCCAGGGCAAGGCGATCGTTGAACTGCGTGCGGTTCGGCAGGCCCGTGAGGGCATCGAAGCGCGACAGATAGGCAAGCCGCGCTTCCTGCGCCCGGCGCTCGGTTACGTCTTCGACGGTGGTGACCCAGCCTCCCTCGCCGGTGATCACGTGCGTGAAGGAAATGATCCGGTCGCCGAAGGTGTCCTCGCCCGATACCGGCTCGGCCTGCGTGAACAGGCGGCCAAGATGACGGCCGAACAGCTCGGCGGTGGAAAAGTGGTGCTTGAGGTCGGGTGCCGCGGCGATCTGTTTGGCGATCAGGTCCTCGACGTCTTGCGCCGACAGCGTCGCCCCGAACGGGTCTTCGGCCAAGTCGAAGATCTCCAGGAAGCGTTCGTTGACCAGCAACAGACGGTATTGCGCATCGAACAGGGCGAGGCCCTGGGTCATCGCGCGGAGGGCCATGTCGAGGTTGCCGGTCGCCCGCTCGAGCTTGCGCAACGCGACCTCGTTGGTGGCCTCCAGCTTGTTCTTTTGGGCCAGGTTGTTTCGAAACACCACCAGCGCTTCGGACAGGTCGCAGATTTCGCGGGCGTGATCGACCGGTTCCGGCACTTCGACCAGTTCGCCCGCTGCAAGGCGGCGCGTGAGGCCGCTCAGTCTCTCAAGGGGGCTGACGACGATTACCCGCATCAGGAGCACGGCGAGCATCAGCACCGACAGGACGATGAAAGCGGCAAGCTGGATCCGGTCCAGGATGCTTCTGTGCCAGCCGACATAGTCGCCGCTGAGATCGATGCGCGCCGAGAAGAACCCGGAGATACGCTTGGCGCCGTCGTCGAGAACGAACCCGCGCCGTACGCCGAGATCGTTGTCGCCCCAGGCGACGATATCGTCGCTCGCTATGGCGGCTTGATCGCTGGCGGGGCCGCCGGTTTCGATTTGTATCGTTTCGCCTGGATGGTTGCGAGCATAAATGTCGGCGATGGAGCGAAGGGAACTCAGCGCGGCTTCCGCGTCGGGGCCGTTCTGGCCAGTCTCCGCCGTGCCGGCTGGAATGGCGGCGAGCAGATCGAGGCCGGCCTTCGCCCGATACATGGCGTCGGATTTTATGCCGTCAAGCTGCCGGGCGGTTTCTGTCACCCCCACGGCCAGTTGCAGGACAACCAGCATCAAGCCGACGATGGCCACCACGATCGCCTGCAGCGACAGGACGAGAGGCCTGCGAGACGGCCTTTCCTGAGGAGGCCGTATTTCCGACAACGTTTTCATTACAACGGCGCCCGCCACCCGACCGAGCTATCGGACGTCGAAAATAACCGGGTCTTTGATAATATTTCGCTAAGTCGCCAAGGCGGGGTTCTCTACTCGACCAACGGCCTCAGGATTCGAATTGCCAAATTGCGTATATTTGAATATTATGAGATTGCTAAAGCATGAGGGTGCACATCATGGCGGCTTCGGTCGAATCCAACCTTTGCGAACCGTTTGAAAATCCGGTCGAGGTCATGGAGTCGCGGGCCGAGGAGGCAGCGCGGCTGCTGTCGGCCCTGGGCCAGTCCAAGCGACTAATGGTTCTCTGTCGTCTTGTCGATAACGAGATGTCCGTGGGCGCGCTCGCCGAATCCGTGGGGCTTGGCCAATCGGCGCTGTCGCAGCACCTTGCCCGCCTGCGCGATCTCGGCATCGTGGCGACGCGCCGCGAAGCGCAAACCATCTACTATCGTCTCGCCTCCGACAACGCGCGGCGGCTGATCGGCCTGCTGTACGAACTCTACTGCGCCCCAACGGCCCAAAAGGGCTGACGCCGTCGGCGGGCACGATCTTCGGAAATGGACAGAGCGGATACGTGTTTTCCTTGACGAGCATATTATATTAGTATATTCGCACTTAATATAAAAACTCGTCATATGATTGGAGTTTCCCATGCTCTCCTTCTTTAGTCGTAACGCTGCCAAAACGCTGTCGCCGCAGGAGATCAAGGACCTGCTCGACAGCGATGCCATCCACCTCATCGACGTGCGCGAAGCGCACGAGTGGAACGAGGGGCACATTCCCGGCGCGGTTCATCGGCCGCTTTCGAACCTGTCCGCCTGGGGCGGCGAGCTGCCGACGGACAAGCCCGTCGTCTTCTACTGCGTGTCGGGAGGGCGGTCGGGCCAGGTACTCTCCTGGTGCAAGTCGTCCGGGCACGCGGCGGAAGGCCATCTGGGCGGCGGCATCAGCGCCTGGCGGATGCAGGGATTGCCAATAACGCGAGACTGACGAGAGTCGGTCATCGGCGGCGCCTAAAGAGAAGCAACCCCTTGCCAGCCTTGCGCGAAACAGCCAATAGTGGCCTTCACGCGCCGGTGACGGAGGGATCTCGTTCCGGCTACCTCAGCGACGGAGGATCCTTTCATGCAGATTGTTGCGAAGGCGGCTGTTGCCGCCACTGTTTTGCTGTCCGCTTTCGTGTCCCAGGCTGGCGCTGCCGAGCTCCCCGATCTCAAGGGACGCGCCATCATCGCGGTCACCGAGAATGCCTACGTTCCGCTCAACTTCGCCGATCCGAAGACGGGCGAGGGCATTGGCTGGGAATATGACGCCTTCAACGAGATCGCCAAGCGTCTCAACGCCAAGGTCGAGTGGAAGCTGACGTCGTGGGATGCGATGATCCAGGCGGTGCGCGACGGCCAGTTCGACGTCGGCATGGATGGCATCACCATCAACGACGAGCGCAAGCAGCAGGTCGATTTCTCCGAGCCCTACATGATCTCCGAGCAGCTCATGCTGGTGCGCGCCGACGAGAACCGCTTCACCGACGGTCCGTCCTTCGCGGCTCTCAAGGATGGCCTGGTCGGCGCCCAGCCCGGCACCACCAACTTCTACGTCGCCATCTACAACGTGCTCGATGGTGACGAGAAGAACCCGCGCGTCAAGCTGTTCGAAACGTTCGGCGCCTCGGTGCAGGCGCTGAAGGCCGGCGACGTCGACACCGTGCTGATGGACAAGACCTCGGCCGATGGCTACATCGGCGCCCAGCCCGGTGCCTTCAAGGTCGTCGGTGGTCCGCTTGGCCGCGAGGAGTTCGGCTTCATCCTCAAGAAAGGCTCCGACCTCACCGCCCCGATCAGCGCCGCCATCGCCTCCATGAAGGCCGACGGCACCATCGATGCGCTCAACAAGAAGTGGCTCTACGACTACAAGAGCCAGAACTGAGCCGACCTTGAGTTCCAAAGAGACCCGTCGCCGCGAGCTGCCCTTTTGGCTGATCGCGGCGATTCTCCTTGCCATCGCCTTCGGTCTCGTCATCGGTTCCGACGAGAGCTACCGCGTCATCTTCGGTGCCGTGGCGACCGGCATTTGGGTGACCGTCTTCGTGACGGTCATCGCCTATGTATTTGCCTGCCTGATCGGTCTCGGCGTCGCCTCGGCCAGCCTGTCGAAGCATCGCATTCTGCGCGAGGTCGCCACCTTCTACGTCGAGATCATTCGCGGCGTGCCGGTGCTGGTCCTCCTGTTCTACATGGCATTCGTGGCCGCGCCGGCGCTGATCGCCTTCTGGAATCTCATCACCGCTCCGTTGCAGGCCGCCGGACTCCTGGGGGCGGCCAGCGTCCGCGATTTCGATCTCCTGTGGCGGGCCGTGGTGGCGCTGGTCATTTCCTACTCGGCGTTCCTGTCGGAGATCTTCCGAGCCGGACTGCAATCGGTCGATCGCGGTCAGATCGAGGCGGCAAAGGCGCTCGGTCTCAGTCGCTTCAAGGTCTTCCGCCTCATCATCATGCCCCAGGCGTTCCGAACGGTGCTGCCGCCGCTCGGCAACGATTTCGTGGCGATGATCAAGGACTCGTCACTCGTCTCGGTGCTCGGCGTGCAGGACGTGACGCAGCTCGGCAAGGTCTACTCGTCGGGCACCTTCATGTTCTTCGAGACCTACAGCGTCGTCGCCTATGTCTACCTGCTGATGACCGTCTCGCTTTCGCTGGCCGTTCGCGGGTTGGAGAGCCGTCTGCAACGTCACCGCGATTTCATCGGCGACCGGCGCTGACGACGACAGGCTGCTGACGGGACCGGGCAAGGCTGTCGATATCATGCGGCTCCCGAAACCGGAGAGCCACACAATGATCTGCGGGTACATCGCTTCGACGCTCGACGGCTATATCGCCGCTCCCGACCACAGCTTCTCCTTCCTCGATCCCTATCCGGCCGAGGACGCCGGCTACGAGGAGTTCTACGCCGGCATCGGCACGCTGGTGATGGGGCGCATGACCTACGACGTCTGCCGTCGGACCATGCCGTCCTGGCCTTACGCGGGAAAGCGGCTGATCGTCGTTACCTCGAGCACGATAGCCGACTTGCCGCCCGATGCCGAAACCTGGTCGGCCGGCGTCGACGCCCTGATCGACCATCTCCGCGCCAACGCCAAGCAGGATGTGTGGATCGTTGGCGGCGGCCGGCTGCAACAGGCTTTCATCGACCGCGACGCGCTTGATCGGCTCGACCAGTTCATCGTTCCGGTCGTCCTCGGCGATGGCATCCCGCTTTATCCCGATGTGGCGCAGCCCCGAACGCTGAGGCTTGCCGAGGTCGGGCGCTTCGGCCAGATCGCCCACCTCCGGCTCGAGCGGCAGTGAACGAAAAACGGCGCCGAACAAGGCCGGCGCCGTCAATTCATTCTCTAGGCGCAGTTCCAGCAAAAGTGGGTACCGGTTTTGCGTCCGGAACTGCGTCTCGACAAGGAAATAGAGCTTTTCCAGCGAACCAGAGTTCACCGGAAAAGCTCTAGGCGGAAAATCTCAGGCTGCGTTCGCCATCGATCGGCCCTTGCCTACCAGGTAGCGAAGGCGGTTCGAGGCGGCCGCCGTCATTTCGGCGACCTTGAACTCGACGCCGATGTTGTCCTCTCGGATCCAGCGCACGGTGCCTGGTATGGCGATGTTCTTCTCGCCGGTGATATGCACCTCGTCGCCGACTTGCAAGGGCGGCAGTTGCCCGGCAAACCGGGCGCCGGTCATGGATATATCGACGCAGGTGGCTGTTCCCGTTCCCCTTGCCGAGGCGATGGTGACCGCGTGCCCGCCGGGTACGCGCTCGGCGGCTTGACGACGATCGAGCGGCCCGCGCCTCAACCTGACCAGGAACTCGCGGACGGTGACCGAGAGGCGATCGCCCTCGGCAGAGAGCGCGCCGGAGGTCGAGAACAGGCTCTGCGCCAGCGTCGACGTTTCGCGGGCGATGCCGGTGATGCCGGAAATCCGGTCGGACACCTGCCTCGTCCCCTCGGAGGCATTGCTGACGCCTTGGGCGATCTCCGTCGTGGCATGGATCTGCGCCTCGATGGAGCCGCGCATGTCTGCGGTGATGGCGTTGATCTCGGCGATGGTGCCGCCGATGCCGATGATGCTGCCGACAGCCGCGCGCGTCGCCGACTGAACGTCCGAAATATGCCGCGTGATCTCGCCGGTCGCGGCTGCGGTCTGCGAGGCCAGCGCCTTCACTTCCTGGGCGACGACCGCAAATCCCTTGCCTGCCTCGCCGGCTCGTGCCGCCTCGATGGTGGCGTTCAGTGCCAGAAGGTTGGTCTGGCCGGCCACTTGCTCGATCAGCCCGATGACGGCACCGATCTTCTCGGCGGCTTCCGACAGGCCGCCGACGATGCGCTTGGTTTCCTCGGCGCGGTTGACGGCGTCCTGGGCGATGGCCGCCGAGCGTTCGATTTCCCTGCCGACGTCACGCGCCGAACCGGTGAGCTGCGTCGCGGCATGGGCGACCCGCTGCACGTCGGAGGAGGCCATGTTCGAGCTGGACGCGGCGTCGCTGGCGCGCTGGTCGGTCGAGTTGGCGCCTTCGCCGAGGCGCGTCGCCGCACCGCCCATGTCGTGCGAGGCGTTGACGAGGCTATCGACGATCGAATTGATGGTGGCGCCGAACTCGTCGGTCGAGATCTCGAAGGCCTCGACGCGATCCTGGATCATGTCGGTGGCTTCGTTGATGGTCGAGGAGGCGCGGAGCAGGGCGCCTTCCATGCCGTTCGGCAGGATACGGCGGTAGTAACGATTGAGGCGGACGGCCTCCATGGCGGCGCTGGCTTCGCGCACGAAGGCATCGATGTGGTCGGCCATGTCGTTGATGGCTTCGGTGAGTTCGCCGGCTTGGCCCCACTGGTCGAAAACCAGGCCACGGGTCTCGAAGTCGCCCTTTCCGAGCGCGCGGGCCACCCGGATCGACCGCCCGACGGCCGCGTGAAGACGCAGGGCAATGACAAGGGCCGCCGCTGCGCCGACAATGCCGATGCCGATCAGCGCCAGCGCCAGGGTGGGCATGCCCGCTGCCAAGGCACCTGCCGCACCTGCGAGGAGCAGGATGACCGCCGTGCCGGGGGCGAACGCTTCAAAGCGAGAAGATGAGTTCGTCATAGCTGGCGGCTTTCGATTTCACGATGCTCATGAGCTGGGCGAAAGAGGCGACCAGCCCCTCCTTGGGGCTGGCATGGGCGGCTTCCGTTCGTAGCAATTCTCCATAAAGCGGCTCGATAACCTCACGCACGACGCGGCGATCGGGCACCCGTCGGCTGGAGTGGTAACCGGTCACTTTGCCATCGTTGTCAAACGACGGAGTGACATGAGCGAACACCCAGTAGAAGGCGCCGCTGCGCGTCATGTTCTTAACGTAGGCGAAGATCTCGCGTTCCTCGCCCAGCTGATCCCAGAGCAGCTTGAAGACGCAACGCGGCATGTCGGGATGGCGAATGATGGAATGCGGCGCATTCATCAGCTCTGCGCGGCTGTAGCCGCAAATCTTGGAGAACGTTGAGTTCGCGTAGGTAATCCGTCCCTTGAGATCGGTCTTGGAAACAATGATTTCGTTGGGAAGAAACGTGATTTCCTCGGAGGTCGGCTGAACGCGCGGCTTCATGAGCTGCACCTCGATGCACCAGGCTATAATCGCTCAACCATGGAGGGGTAGTCGTAAATAAAGAATAACACGCCAGAAATATGACGAATGATGGAGCGAAAAAGGTAATTTTGCGTATATATCCCTGCGTGTTCTTCTGGAGTGGTGCGCGGATATTTCCATCCGTTTAAATAACTACCCTCGCTACTCGTCCGCAATCGGGTGTTGAGCGAACCGGTTCGGCGCGCAAGAAAAAGGGCGCCGCGGAGGGCGCCCTTTCCGGGGTGGTCTTGAAGGTCGGTCGTCAGCCCAGAATGGCTTCGACCTTGACGGTCTTCACGCCCTGGGCCGGAGGCGGTACGATGTCGCCTTCGATCGGCTTGCCGTCGACCGTGAGCGACACCTTGTTGCCGGCGCCATTCCGCTTCACCGAGATATCGTAGGTGACGCCCCGGAAGGTGCGGCTCGCCGTGAAGTTGGTCCAGCGCTCGGGCACGACCGGCGCGACGCGCAGGCCGTTGTACTCGGGCCGAATGCCGAAGATCCACTGGGTGATCGCGTAGTAATTCCAGGCGGCGGTGCCGGTCAGCCAGGAGTTCTTGGCCTCGCCATGGGTCGGCGCGTCACGGCCGGCAATCATCTGGGCGTAGACGTAAGGCTCGAGCCGGTGAACGTCCGAGATCCCCTCGCGCGCCGACGGGCAGATGCGGCTGTAGTAGTCGAAGGCCGCGTCGCCGTTGCCCAGCACCACTTCGCCGATGATCACCCACGGATTGTTGTGGCAGAAGATGCCGGCGTTTTCCTTGTAACCGGGCGGGTAGGTCGAGATCTCGCCATACTCGATGTAGTAGCGGCTGTAGGCCGGCTGCTGCAGCACGATGCCGTGCGGCGTGGCGAGATGCTTGCGAACCGCATCGAGCGCCGAGCGGGCCTTGCCGTCGTCGATGCCGATGCCGGCCAGCGCGGCGAAGCCCTGGGACTCGATGAAGATCTTGCCTTCCTCGTTCTCCTTGGAGCCGATCTTGCGGCCGAAGTCGTCGTAGGCGCGAACGAACCATTCGCCGTCCCAGCCGTGGGTGCGGACGGTCTCGTCCATCTTCTTGGCGACGTCGGCGTAGAAGGTCGCGTCGTCAGCCTTGCCGATCTGCGCCGCCAGAGCGGACAGCTCGCGGGCCGACAGCACCATCAGCGCGCCGATGAACACCGACTCGGCCACCTTGCCGTCCTTGCTGGTGGTCGTCTGGAACGACTGGCCTGGCGTGTCGGAGAAGCAGTTGAGGTTGAGGCAGTCGTTCCAGTCGGCGCGGCCGATCAGCGGCAGGCCGTGCGGGCCGAGACGGTCGAGCGCATACTGGATCGAGCGGCGAAGATGCTCGTAGAGCGGCGCCTCGGTGCCCGGCTGGTTGTCGAACACCACCGGCTCGTCGAGGATCGAGAAGTCGCCCGTTTCCTTGAGATAGGCGGCGACGCCGATGATCAGCCAGTGCGGATCGTCGTTGAAATCGCCGCCGATGTCGTTGTTGCCCTTCTTGGTCAGCGGCTGGTACTGGTGGTAGGCGCCGCCGCTCGACAGCTGCGTGGCCGCGAGGTCGAGGATGCGCTCGCGGGCCCGCGACGGCACCATGTGCACGAAGCCCAGAAGATCCTGGTTTGAATCGCGGAAGCCGAGGCCGCGGCCGATGCCCGTCTCGAACGACGAGGCCGAGCGCGACATATTGAAGGTAGCCATGCACTGGTAGGCATTCCAGATGTTGACCATGCGGTCGGCATGTTCATCCGGCGAGGTCACCTGATAGACGCCGAGCAACTGGTCCCAGTGCTTGCCGAGGGCTTCGAAGGCCGCCTCGACGTTCTTGGCGTTGCGATACTTGGCGATGATCGGCTTGACGGTCGTCTTGTTGACGGTCTGCGAGCCCGGCGGGTCGAACTTCAGCTCGTTCGGGTTCTCGTGATAGCCGAGCACGTAGATGATCTCTCGGCTTTCGCCGGGGGCGAGCGTCATCTTCACGTGGTGCGAGCCCACCGGCGACCAGCCGTGCGCGATCGAGTTGCGCGACTTGCCTTCCTCGACGGCGACCGGGCGGTTCCAGCCGCGCCAGGGGCCGAGGAAGCTTTCGCGCTGGGTGTCGAAGCCGGCGAGCGGCTCCGAGCAGGAGAACCAGGCGAAGTGGTTGCGACGCTCGCGGTACTCGGTCTTGTGGTAGATGACCTCATCTTCCACCTCGACCTGACCGGTCGAGAGGTTGCGCTGGTAGTTGGTGGCGTCGTCGTTGGCTTCCCACAGGCAGAATTCCACCGACGAGAAGATCGACACATCGGCCGGCGTCAGACGTTCGTTGGTGATCGTCGTCTGCCAGATCTCCAGCGTCTCATCGAGCGGCACGAAATAGCGCGTGGCGGCGCGGATGCCCGAGCGCTTGGCCGAAATGGTGGAGTAACCCATGCCGTGCCGGCAGCTGTAGTCCTCGACATCCGACTGGGTCGGCATCCACGACGGCGACCAGTAATCGCCGGTGGCGTTGTCGCGGACGTAGACGTAGCGGCCGCCGAAGTCGGCCGGCACGTTGTTGTAGCGGCCGCGCGTCAGGCGGCGCAGGCGGGCGTCACGATAGTAGGAGTAGCCGCCACCGGTGGCGGACAGGATGCCGAAATAGCCCTGGCAGCCGATGTAGTTGATCCACGGCAGCGGCGTGTCCGGCCGCGTGATCACATACTCGCGGGCCTTGTCGTCGAAATAACCATACTTCATGGCGGCATCCTGCTTGTCGATGCTATGCTCCCGCCTGCGCGGGCAGAGAATTCGAGGCGAACGCCTCCTCCCCGGGCGCAACCCGGTCAGCGTTCGGGGCACCTCTTAGCACAGTTGCGCGAAAGGCAGAAGCGTAACGTTTCGAATTTGACAAACCTTAGGACTTCTACCGGGTCGTGTTTGCCTGAAAGCCTCCGGCGCCTTCCGGATTCGGCGGAAGAGGCGGAAAAACAGAACCGCCTCCGCCGTTGGCGAAGCAGACGTTTGCCAAGCTGCGTCCTGAACACTGGAAACGTTCAGGGTGGTGCCGCGCCTATTCGGAGCGCCGCCGGGCTGCGTAGACCCCGAGATGAATCGCCGCCAGATGGAAATAGGGCGTCTTCACGCCGACGGAGGCTGCGCGGTCGAGCAGATCGTCTATGATTTCATCGTTCTCGACCGGCAATCCCTTGACGAGGTCTCGATACATGGAGGCCGTCATCGGCGAGTCCGGGGTGGTGAGCAGTTTGCGCGTCGTTTCGAGGTAGGCCGGATCAGGCGCTTTTCCGTGCGCGGTGGCGACGGCGGTCACCTCGCCCAGCAGTGCCTCGATGAAGGCGCGTCCGCCCGGACGGGCCACGATGTCGCCGATCGTGCCGCGCATCAGGCAGGTGGCGGCTCCGAGGCTGGCAAGCAAGACCCATTTCTCCCACAGCTCGCGGCCGATGTCGTCGGAGAGACGTGCATCGAAACCGGCCCCCTTGAAGAAGGCGTCGATCGCTTCGATGCGGGGGCTGCGGCGGCCGTCATATTCGCCATAGATCAGGTCGTGCAGAGGGGACATCTGGACGATGCGGCCGTGGTCGTCGAGGCGGGCATTGATCTTGCAAAAGCTGCCGATCACCCGTTCGGCGCCGAAACGCTCCGACAGTACGTCGAAATGCTTGAGACCGTTCAGCACGGGCAGGATCAGCGTGTCGGGGCCGATCACCGGAGCGATGTCGTCCATCGCGGCCAGAAGCGAGTAGGCTTTCACGCTCATCAACACGAGGTCGTAGCTACCCCGAAGCGCATCGGCCGTGACGATTTTCGGCTCGATCCGGGTCTCGCCCTTGGGATCGGCGATGACGAAGCCGTTCTTGGCGATTTCGGCCGCTCGTTTGGGGCGGATGAGGAAGGTCACATCGCGGCCGGCGGCAGCCAGCCGTCCACCGAAATAGCCGCCGGTGGCGCCGGCGCCGACCACGAGAAGTCGCATGAAGCATCCTTTCAAGACAAACTGACGAGCGTGCAGGCGCGAAAGTGGCGGCAGGATAGAGGATTTCACCCGCCGCCGTCACGTGTTCGAAATCCGGCACCCAACGAAAACAGCGGCGATCGCCCATTGGGGCGAGGGGGCTGCTATACTTCTGGAGCGCTCGCCGATCAGGGTCGGATCGATCTGGCCGGCACATGCATTGACGAACCAAGGGAGATGCCGATGAAGACCGTCCGCTTGCCGAGTGGCGAAACCGTTCCGGCGCTGGGCCTCGGCACCTGGATGATGGGCGACGACCAGAGCCGGCGCGCCGAGGAAATCGCCGCGCTTCGTCGCGGGCTCGACCTCGGCATGACGCTGATCGACACCGCCGAAATGTATGGCGAGGGTGCCTCCGAGCGGTTGGTGGGCGAGGCGATCGCCGGTCGGCGCGACGACGTGTTCCTCGTGTCCAAGGTCTATCCGCACAATGCCTCCAAGGCGGGAACCGTCGCCGCCTGCGAGCGATCGCTCAAGCGCCTCGGTACCGACCGGCTCGATCTCTATCTGCTGCATTGGCGCGGGAAATACCCGCTTGCCGAAACGGTCGAGGCTTTCGAAGGGCTGAAGGCGGCCGGCAAGATCCGCCACTGGGGCGTCTCCAACCTCGACAGCGACGACATGGACGAACTGCTGGCCGTTCCGGGTGGCGAGGCGGTCGCCGCTAATCAGGTGCTCTACAATCTCTCGCGGCGCGGCATCGAATGGGATCTGCTGCCGTCCCTTCAGCGGCGCGGCATCCCGGTCATGGCCTACTCGCCGGTCGAGCAGGCCAAGCTCCTCAGGGAGCGGCGCCTGGCGGCGCTGGCCGCCGACCACGGTGCCAGCATTGCCCAACTGGCGCTGGCCTTCGTGCTCGATCGCGACGGCGTCATCGCCATTCCGAAAGCCGGGCGGGCCGCTCACGTCGAGGATAACGCCGGCTCTCTCGATGTGGTGGTCACCGACGAGTTGCGGGCATCGCTTGATGCACTGTTTCCGCCGCCCCGGCGGGCGACGCCGCTGGAGATGATCTGACGGATCGTTTACGGCGACGGGACGAGGTCATTGCGGCTTCCAAGGCAATGGCCCATAAATTCGGCTATCCTTGATACTCCGACGAGAAGTGCGCCCTTGACCGACCCGCGACATCCCCCGCAGAAAGATCAGCCGCGCTGGCTCGGCGCCGTATCCTCCGGCCGTGCTCCCATCGTCCCCCTGATCGCCGCCGCCCGCTGGCTGCTGTTGCTGGTCGTCATCGCCGGCATCTATTTCTTCAGCGGGTTCGTCGTTCCGGTACTTGCCGCGCTGGTCATCGGTTTCGCCACCTGGCCGCTGTTCCGCGACCTGACGCGGTTCTGCGACGGCAATACCAAGCTCAGCGCCTCGATCGCGCTCGTCTGCATCCTGCTGTTCCTGATCGTGCCAATGCTGGTGGCGGTCAGCTTCGCGCTGGAAGAGTTCAGGGGCTGGTTCAGCTGGCTTCTGGAGGCCAACCGCAGCGGCGTGGAAGTGCCGCCGTGGATTGCGACGCTTCCGATGGCCGGAGACTGGCTCGCCGAGCAATGGAAGCTGCATGTCGGCCCGCCGGGCGCCATCGGCGAACTCATCCAGATCGTGTCCGGCGCCAATATCGGCAACATCTACAGGGCGGTGATGACGGCCGGCGGCGAAGCCTTCCGGCTGCTGCTGCTGCTACTGTTCATGATGATCGCGCTGTTCTTCGTCTACAAGGACGGCAGCGCCCTCGTGGAGCAGATCGACCTTGTTGGCGAGCGCATCCTGCCCACCCGCTGGAGCCGCATTTCCCGTATCGTTCCGGCCACCATCAGCTCCACCGTGACGGGCATGACCCTGATCGCCATCGGCGAGGGCATCGTCCTTGGCATCGCCTACTGGATTGCCGGCGTGCCGTCGCCAGCCATCTTCGGCGTCGTCACCGGCGTCATGGCGCTGATCCCCGGCGGGGCTCCACTCAGTTTCACTCTGATCTCGATCTATCTGGTGGCCAGCGGGAATGTCGTCGAGGGCGCCGCGCTGTTCACCTGGGGAACGGTCGAGTTGTTCATCGTCGACAAGACGTTGCGGCCGCGCCTCGTCGGCGGTCCGATCAAGCTGCCCTTCCTGCCGACCTTCTTCGGGCTGATCGGCGGCGTGAAGACCATGGGGTTCCTGGGACTGTTCATCGGGCCGGTTCTGATGGCGCTGCTGGTGGCCATCTGGCGTGAATGGCTTGCCGAACTGCGCAACGAGGACAAGGCGCCCGTCCTGGCGCCGCCGCAAGAGCCGCCGACAGCGGCCTGACGGCCTGCCGTGCGGCTCTTTGGTTGCGGTCAATTTAGGGGAATGGCGTTTCCCGATTTGCCGCCCTGGTAGACGCCCGACAGTCTCGCATAATCCGCCCGGATGGCGTCGGCGCGCGTCTGGAACGCAGCCTTGGCCGTGTCGTCGCAGACGGCGATCAGGTCGGCGATGTGCTCGCTATGCCAGAACGCGTTGCTTCTTCGATAGCCACCCGGCTCCAGGGTGAAGACTTCCTTCAGTATCCTGAGGTCATGCGGGATGGAAAAGGCATCCCGCGAGTCCTCGTGGCTGAAGAAATAGAAGAAGTTGTCGAAGCCGGCCCAGGTGATCGCCGACAAGCACATCGAACAGGGTTCATGTGTCGACAGGAAAAGCAGGTCGCCCGGACCCGGCCGCTCCTTCATCTCGTAGAATTTCTTGATGGTATGCACTTCGCCGTGCCAAAGCGGGCTCTCGATCTCGTTGTTGGTTCCGGCGAGCACGAGGGAGTAATCCCTCTTGTCGAGCAAGGCGGCGCCGAACACCTTGTTGCCCGCGGCGACACCAGCGCGCGTCAGGGGCAGGATATGGCGCTCAATGGCTGCCAGCAGCGCGTCGACGAGGCGTTCCTGTCGTTCCTCAGTCATGTAGCTACCCCTCAATCTTCCGGACCTGCCGCGATCATCGCTCGTACCCTTCGAGAGCACAAGAAAGAGGTGGGCGTTCGCTTGCCCCCGATCCGGCGGACTGGTTCGCTTGGCTCCGGGCTTCTTAAGTTGAGTGCTATCTACAGGAAAGCATGGCGGATTGCTTGAAGCGAAAAGCATTTCTTGAAAGCAATATTATCCATCCAGCTTATTGCGTGCGGCAGTGGATTTTGTGAACCATGAATTGGTGGGGAAAAGCAAACTGACTGACCCATCAATACGTTATTCTTCTTACTTGGGGCAAAACTGCAATGCGCTGCAGGCTGAATGCAGGGGAGAGGCTGGAAGTCGGTTTTGGTCCATCCGAAGAGTTTGAAGAAGGTGAGGTGACCTCGCTGTGTCGCGACGCGGATGTCTTGCTCGAGAGAATTCGCTTCCTGGGGGACAGGGTCGACGCGCTGATGAACGTCCATCATGCGTCCATCCTCGTCATCGACCCTCGAACCGGAAAAATCATCGACGGCAACAAGGAATCCGTCGCTCGTTATGCCGGAAGCCGAGAGCGGCTCCTCTCGATGTCGGTCGGCGAGATCAATACGCTGTCCAGATCCGAGATTTCCGCCAGAATGAAGCAGGCCGTCTCCAACCGGCATCATTTCGAGTTCAAGCACAGGCTGATCACCGGCGTCGTGCAGGACGTCGACGTCTATAGCGGACCGATCATGTTCGACGGTCGGCAGGCCCTGATATCGTTCATCCACGACGCGACCCGCCGAAAGGCGACGGAGCGCAAGCTTCATCTGCTCACCACCACCGACCCGCTGACCAAGTGCTTCAACCACAGGCACTTTCTTTCGATCTTTAGCCGCGAGTTCCGGCTTGCCCGGCGACGGCAGGGCGCACTCGGTTTTGCCATGGTCGATCTCGATCATTTCAAGCGCATCAACGATACGTTCGGGCATCTGGTCGGCGATCGCCTGCTGCGAAAGATCGCCGATACGCTGCGAAAGCGGCTCGCCGGTCTGGGTGGGCTCGGACGGCTGGGTGGGGAAGAGTTCGGGATCGTCCTGTCCGAGGCGTGCCTGGGGCGTGCCGACAGCATTTTGAACGAGCTTCGAGCGATGGTGTGTGCCGTCGGCGTTCCAACCGACCGCGGGGCGGCCTCGTGTACCGTCAGCATCGGCGCGGCCTTGCTGTCGGCTGCCGACCAGAACGAGCTATCGCTCATGGGGCGAGCCGACCGGGCGCTCTACAATGCCAAGGCGGCGGGCCGCGACCGCGTCGCGATTATCTGACCTCACCTCGCTCTGCCGTTCGGAAACGATCATCGATTCCCGACCGTGCCTGGGCGCGGGGCGATTACGCTGCGCTGTCCGGCATTCGGCCGTCATCGGGTGGAAAAGAGGGAAATGGCTGGGGTGGCAGGATTCGAACCTACGGATGGCGGAATCAAAATCCGCTGCCTTACCACTTGGCGACACCCCATCCGGCGGCCTCGGCCGCAGTTCGCACGATATAGCCGCAACATCGGCGGACTGCAACAACGCCGGTACGACAGAATTGGAGGCACGTGGAGCTTCCGGGGCAGCCTCTCGGCTCATTTTGGGGCCTAAGCAAGGGGGCGCAAAATACCCGATCCACAAGTGTGATTTTGGGGCTTGCGGAGGCGGGGAGGGGACGCTATACACCGCCCCACCGACGGTTACGGAGTGTAGCGCAGCCTGGTAGCGCACCTGCTTCGGGAGCAGGGGGTCGCGTGTTCGAATCACGCCACTCCGACCAATCTTCCCGCAAAATCAGTATATTGCGAAAGTCTCGGCACTCAGTGCCGGAAGGCTTTTGTCGTGTCCGGCCCTGCCGGATGCTTTGACGCATTTGCAATTTGGTTTGGCGCGAGTTCCGGACTGGGGCGTTGCCCTCTTTCGTGGAGCCGCCTCCAACCGGGATCGTCGCCGTATGCCCGCAGGGGGAAGCCGGGCGTCGCACTGTCACCTATCTTGCTGGCGACGAAGGCTCCACCTTGGTCATGGCGGCAAACGTCCGCATGGCATCGATGCTCCGGCGTGCGAAGCGGTCGAAGTCGCTGGGATTATCGTGCTCGGCGACCAGTAGCGAAGCGCCGGCCGTGATGGCGGTTTTCCACAGCTTGGGCCAGGGGACGATGCCGGCTCCTATGTCCGCCCATCCGTCCTCGCCGGACCGGCCGCCGCGCGGAGCGATATCCTTGACGTGGATGGCGGCGATACGGCCAGCGTAGCCCTCCAGCCATGGCTGTGGATCTATACCGGCCAGTGCCACCCAGGCCACGTCGACTTGAAGATGTACGACCGGGTCGGCGGCGATGTGCTGGATGGGCATCGACCCGTCCCTGAGGGGGCGAAACTCGTAGTCATGGTTATGCCAGGCGA
This sequence comes from Pleomorphomonas sp. T1.2MG-36, assembly GCF_950100655.1. Lineage (NCBI taxonomy): Bacteria > Pseudomonadati > Pseudomonadota > Alphaproteobacteria > Hyphomicrobiales > Pleomorphomonadaceae > Pleomorphomonas > Pleomorphomonas sp. T1.2MG-36. The sequence goes on along the minus strand of NZ_CATNLY010000012.1, from coordinate 545,902 downwards.
AGCCGAAGCCGCGCGACCGCAACAGGCGGGCGATCGCCGCCAGACGGTCCCCGAAGCGCCGCCACTCGTCGGTGACGACAGGGCGCGCCTCCACCGGCGCAAACGGGCAGACGAGAAGACGCATGCCCAACGTTTCGGCGATGCGGCATGCCGCATCCGGGTCGGTCTCCAGCATGTGCAGCGAGAAGTGGCCGCTCAAGGCCGTGAGATCGCTTTCATCGAGTGTTTCGCGCAGCGCCGAGGGATCGTCATAGAGGGCTTCGGTGGGTTCGACATTGGTGTAGCCGAGCGCGGCAAGGCGCGGCAGATGATCCGTCACCGGCGGGAACAGCCGCGCCGAATGCAGCTGAATCGAAAACGGCAGATCACGCGCCACATCGTCCTCCCACGAACGACCCGTTGCCCCGGAGCCGAACCTTGCTGGTCGCGATCCGGAAGCCTCCCCTCCCAAATCGCAACAGCAAAATCGAAACGTTGCCGAACGCTAGCCATCAATCGGATGGTGCCATCATCCGCGCCGAAGAGCGGAATCCTGGACTCCAAAATCCGGGCGAGCGCCGATTTCAGCAATCGATTTCATCGATGCTAACTTGGGGCGACGCACCGAGGCAAGCTATTCTTTGTAGGGGTCGAAAAAAGGGCGTCCGCTGGCGCGGCGTCCGCGCTTGTCGCTACGGGGTGGTCCGAAGGCCCTGCGCTTTTCCGCCGACGAACACCTCATGCACATTCCGTTCGCCACCCAGCGTCATGAGAACGAACAGTTCTTCCTCAAGGTCGCCGTTTCCGGCTGCCAGACGATGCGCCATTGCCGGCGTGGCGGCACTGTCGAGCACTACCAGATCGGCGTGTGCACCGGGAGCGATCCGCCCCAGATCCGGCTCGCCGAGCGCCTCGGCATTGCCGCGCGTCATCAGATGGAAGGCCTCGATGGCCGACAGCTTCTGCCCCCTGAGCTGCATCACCTTGTAGGCCTCGGCGGCCGTCGCGAGCATCGAGTAGCTGGTACCGCCACCGACGTCGGTGGCCAGCGCGATGCGAACGGGGTGCTCGCCGCCCTCGAGGCCTTTGTAGTCGAACAGCCCCGAGCCGATGAACAGGTTCGAGGTGGGACAGAACACCGCAACGGCGCTGCTGTCCGACATCCGCCGAACTTCGCGGGGCGTGAGATGGATCGCGTGCCCCATCAGGCTCTTGGGGCCTACGAGGCCATAGTGGTCGTAGACGTCGAGATAGTCGGTGCGGTCGGGGAAGAGGCGCCGGACCGTGTCGATCTCCTCCTGGTTTTCCGACAGGTGCGTCTGAACGAGGCAGTCCGGATGCAATCGCGCCAGGCTGCCCAGCGCTTCCAGTTGCTCCGGCGTCGAGGTGATGGCGAATCGCGGCGTGATCACCACCTTCTGGCGGCCTTGTCCGTGCCAGGTGGAGATCAGGGCCGCCGTATCGTCGAACGCCGAGCGAGCGCTGTCGAGCACCTCCGGCGGCGCGTTGCGATCCATCGCCGTCTTGCCGACGAACATCGCGGTGCCGCGCCGCTCGCTCTCGGCCAGCAAGGCCTCGGCCGATCCCTTGTGGACCGAGCCGTAGCAGACGGCCGTCGTGGTGCCGTTCCTAAGCAGCTCGTCGATGAAGAAACGCGCCTGGGCCGCCGCGAAGGCGGGGTCGCCATAGCGCGACTCGGCCGGAAAGGTGTACCTCGTCAGCCATTCGAGCAGGCGCTCTCCGTAGGAGGCGATCACCTGCGTTTGTGGAAAGTGGATATGGGTATCGATGAAGCCCGGCAGGATCAGCTTGCCGGAAAAGTCGTGCACGACGGCCCCTTCGCCGTCGCTCCGTGCGATAAGGCCGGCGTCGGCGACCTCGACCACTCTGCCGCCTTCGACGACGACGATACCGTCCTCGAAATAGGTGTAGGCGTCGGCATCGCCGGCGCCGTGCGGGCGCCGCTTGAAGCTCAGCACGCGACCGCGTACGAGGGTGCGGTCGGAAGGAAGTCGATCGGAAGAAGTCAACGGGGGCTCCGTCAGGGAGTGCGAGGGGCAGGGGCCGTCTCGCCGCCCAGAAAAGACGAGATGCCCGGTCGAGACAACAGAAAAGTCGGATCCGGCTACATCTTTTCACTTACCGGAGGCTGGATGGCGGAGTGGCCGTCGGTCGCTGGAAACCACGAGTGCGCCCATGCTTGACGACATCGAGATTGCTCGCGCTGCCCGCCTCAGGCCGATTGGGGAGGTGGCGGATCGTTTGGGCATCCCCGGCGACGCACTCATCCCCTATGGCCGCCACATTGCCAAGATCGAGCATGGCTTCGTGTCCGACGCGCGCCGTCGGCCGCGCGGCAAGCTGGTGCTGGTCACTGCCATCACGCCGACGGCGGCTGGCGAGGGCAAGACGACGACCACCGTCGGCCTGGGCGACGCGCTCTCCCGGCTCGGCCGCAGGACGAGCATCTGCCTTCGCGAACCCTCGCTCGGTCCGTGTTTCGGCGTCAAGGGCGGGGCGGCCGGTGGCGGTCATGCGCAGGTGGTGCCGATGGAGGCGATCAACCTCCACTTCACGGGCGATTTCCACGCCATCACCTCGGCCCACAATCTTCTGTCGGCGATGATCGACAATCACATCTACTGGGGCAACGAGCCGCGCCTCGACGGACGGCGCATGACCTGGCGCCGCGTCCTCGACATGAACGACCGCATGCTGCGTCACCAGGTCAACGGTCTCGGCGGCAGTGCCAACGGCTTTCCCCGCGAGGACGGCTTCGACATCACCGTCGCCTCGGAGGTGATGGCGATATTCTGTCTGGCGACCGACCTTGCCGATCTCGAGCGGCGTCTGAAACGCATCGTCGTCGGCGAACTCGATGCCCGCTCGTATGCGACGGCCGACATGGTCAACGCCGGCGGCGCCATGGCCGTGTTGCTGAAGGATGCCTTGCAGCCCAACCTCGTGCAGACGCTGGAAGGCACGCCGGCCTTCGTTCATGGCGGCCCCTTCGCCAACATCGCCCACGGCTGCAACTCGGTGATCGCCACCGAGACGGCGCTTGGCCTGTCCGATATCGTGGTCACCGAGGCCGGCTTCGGCGCCGATCTCGGTGCGGAGAAGTTCCTCGATATCAAGTGCCGCAAGACGGGGCTTCAGCCCGACGCGGCCGTGCTGGTCGCCACCATCCGCGCGCTGAAGATGCATGGCGGCGTCGCCAAGGAAGATCTTGGGATCGAGAACGTGGCGGCCCTGGAAGCGGGCTTTGTCAACCTCGACCGCCACCTGCATAACCTGCGCAAGTTCGGCCTCGACGTGATCGTCGCCATCAACCGCTTCGGCAGCGACACCGACGCCGAAGTTGCCCGTCTCGGCGCGCTGTGCGCCGAAGCCGGCGCGCCGGTGGCCCTCGCCACCCATTTCGCCGATGGCGGCCGGGGCGCGGAGGATCTGGCGCGGGCGGTTCTGGAGGTGCTCGATGCGCCGCGGAGCCGGCCGTTCGGTCTGCTTTATCCCGACGAGATGCCGCTTGCGGCCAAGATCGAGACCGTGGCCCGCGAAGTCTATGGCGCCTCCGCAGTGGAATACGATGGCCGTGCCGCGCGCAAGCTGGCCGAATACGGCGAGCGCGGCTTCGGCAACCTGCCCGTCTGCATCGCCAAGACGCAGTCCTCCTTCAGTGCCGACCCCCAACGCAAGGGCGCGCCGAGCGGCCATGTCCTGCCGGTGCGCGACGTGCGTCTGGCTGCCGGAGCCGAGTTCGTCGTTGCCATATGCGGAACAATCATGACCATGCCGGGTCTGCCGCGCGTGCCGGCCGCCAATCGCATCGGTCTCGACGCGGAGGGACGGGTGGTTGGCCTGAGCTGAGGCACGCACGCTCTTGTGATGAGGGGCGCGGCGGTTTGCGCTTTCGCGACAGGGGCTCAGCCCCTATTTCAAGGAATAACAGTATACTTTTCGGATGTGATTTGGAGAGTGCGATGTCTTTCGACCTGGGGCCTGAGTCCGCGCAGTCAGGCCGGCTCAACTGTTCGGTCGAGCTGCAGGAGTACCTTACCGTTGTCCAGCGTGGCCTCAAGGCCATTACCGGCAAGTGGAAGGGCGAGATCATGTGCCTTCTCTCGGAAGGCCCGAAGCGCTTCAACGAGCTGAGAAGGGGCATCCCCGGGGTGACCCAGCACATGCTGGCGGCGCAGTTGCGCGATCTTGAGAAGTCCGGCCTCATCATTCGCCACGACTACGAGCAGGCGCCGCCGCGCGTGGAGTACGAGCTGTCGGATGCCGGCAAGGCGCTGCGCGCCGTCGGTGATGCGCTGCACGACTGGGCAAAGGTCTACACGCCGGATTTCGAGCCCAACAGGCACTGATCCCTTCGCCGCCCGCTCACATGAAGCGGAAGCGGGCGTGCCTGGGATCGTGGCTTTCGTGGATGTAGATCGGGTCGCCGGTGAGTTGCAGCCCGAGCTCGTTCTCGCGCCGCCACATCACTTCGGCCCGACGCAGGGACTGTTCCGTCGGGTCGAAGATGAAGAAGTCCTGCGGTATCTCGCGGGCATGGTCGCAACGGATGCGCATGCCGCCCGAACTGGTGTCGCGCACGACGCAGTCGACGATATAGCGATAGTCGCCATAGACGATCTTCGCCGCTCTCAGCGTCCTCCGCCTGACTCCATTTCTCTGTTCAACCGACATCGCACATGTCCCACCTGTCGCAGGAATGTTCGCAGTCACAGGTTAAGATTTGCCGAAGCCCGCAAGCTCGTCGTGCGCAGGAGCTTTGCGCCGAACGACTATTCCTTGAGTTCGGCCCGCCACGGCGGGTTGGCGCCGGCACGCGAACAGGTGATGGCGGCGCAGCGCGTGCCGAAGGCGAGGGCGGCGGCGAGTTCGTCGCGGCTGATCGCCTCCAGTGCCGGCCGTGCGATTCGACCCGCTTCCTTGAGCGCCACCAGGAACGAGCCTTGGAACGTGTCGCCCGCGCCAATGGTGTCGACCACCTTGGTGGCGGGGGCCGGAACCTCGACGCGACCGGCCGTCGCGTGCCAGGCGATGACGCCGTCACCGCCGCGCGTGACGATGACCAGCGCTGCCCCGCCGGCCAGAATCTCCTGGGCCTTGGCTTCGAAGTCGTTGCCGCCGAACAGGAAATCGAAGTCCATGTCCGACATACGGACGATGTCGGCCGTTTTGGCGAACTCGGCCATGCGCGCCGTATAGGCGGCCTTGTCGTGCGTCAGCGTCGGCCGGCAGTTGGGATCGAAAGACAGCGTCGTCTTGCCCTTCGCCGCCTTGAACATCGCAAGATACTCGGATGCCACCGGCTCGTTGATCAACGTGGTCGATCCGACGTGCAGCACCTCGATGGCGGGGAAGGGGATGCTGCCGGGCTGGTAGGTCCAAAGGCGCGCGGCGGTCGTCTCGTCGTAGAAGGCATAGTGCGGCTCGTTGCCCACGAAGCGGACAAAGGCCAGCGTAGTTTCGTCGTCGGAGCGGCGAACATAGCGAAGCGACGCGCCCGAGGCCGCCAGATGATCGGCGATCATCGTTCCGAACATGTCCGAGGAGATGCCGCCGACGAAGCCGGTGAGCGCGCCGAGGCGCGACATGGCGACGGCGATGTTGAGGCAGGAGCCGCCGACGGCCGGCACGTAGGCATCCCGGCCGTCGGCCGACTTCACAGGCACGAAATCGATCAGCGCGTCGCCGCAGGCCAGTAACATGTGATTCCCCCGAGTGCTGCTGGGTATTCCGATCTCAGTGCTAGCCAATCGCCGGGGCGGCTTCAATCTCTCCGATGGGCATGGGGGGAACTTCTGATCACGTTGATGGGCGGCTCGTCCGGTAGCGGTCGATCGACAGGTCTTCCGTTTCGATGTCGGGCTTCCGTCCCGAAATCAGGTCCGAGAGGGCGCGCGCGGAGCCGCAGGCCATCGTCCAGCCGAGCGTCCCGTGGCCCGTGTTGAGCGAGAGGTTGGCATACCGCGTGGCGCCGATGATCGGTGTGCCGTCCGGCGTCATCGGCCTCAGGCCCGACCAGTAGCTGGCCGCCTTGAGATCGCCGCAGGGGAACAGGCTGCCGGCGACATGTTCCAGCGTGTCGCGCCGGGTGGGCGGTAGGTCGGCGCTATAGCCGCCGATCTCGGCCATGCCGCCGACGCGAAGCCGACTGCCGAGCCGGGTGAGCGCAACCTTGTAGGTCTCGTCGAGCACGGTGGATACCGGCGCGCGCGTCTCGTCGCTGATGGCGGCGGTCAGCGAGTAGCCCTTCACCGGATAGACCGGCAGCCTGAGGCCGATGTCACGGCCGAGGACGGCCGACCAGGAGCCGAGCGCCAGCACGTAGTGATCGGCTTCGATGCGTCCGTTGGAGGTGATCACCCCACGCACTGCGCCGGCGTCCGCATCGATCCGCGAGATCGAGGTGTCATAGCGGAAGCTGACGCCCAGCCCCTCGGCGATCTTCGCCAGCGCGTTGGTGAACAGGTAGCAATCGCCCGTCTCGTCGAGCGGCAGGCGGAGGCCGCCGACAAAGGTGTCCCTGACCGCCGAGAGAGCGGGTTCGGCCCGCGCTACGCCATCGCGGTCGAGCAGCTCGAAGGGAACGCCATCGGCGGCGAGCACTTCGGTATCCCGGCCGGCGTGGTCGAGCTGCTTCTGGGCGCGGAAGAGCTGTACCGTGCCTTGCGAGCGATGATCGTAGGCGATGCCGGTTTCCTCGCGCAGCGCAATCAGGCACTCGCGCGAGTAGCCGGCGACGCGCAGCATGCGGCTCTTGTTGCGGGTGTAGGCGGCCGACGTGCAGTTCGCGAGCAGAGACAGCATCCAGGGCAGCACATGCGGATCGAGCGTCGGCCGGAGGATGAGAGGCGCGTGCCGCATGAGCAGCCACTTCACCGCCTTGAGCGGGATGCCCGGCGCGGCCCACGGCGTCGAGTAGCCGGGCGAAATCTCCCCGGCGTTGCCAAAGCTGGTTTCCAGCGCCGGACCGGGCTGGCGATCGTAGACGGTGACCTCGTGGCCGGCCTTGGCAAGATAGTAGGCGGTTGTGGTGCCGATGACGCCGGCACCGAGCACGGCAATTTTCATGTGAATATCCCTGCTTCACAAGTTCTGACGCGGTGGGGTGGGGCGCGATCGCCGTCTTGTGCGGCGTCTCTTTCATCGCGCGGCTCGGCCGCCGCATGTGCCTGAAGTCTAGGTAGAAGGCCGGAGTGGGTCCACATGAAAAAGACTGCTGCTGGCGCTTGGGAGGGTTGCGCGAATTCACGGTCCGCACCGGATGTTGTCGGTGCCGTGCCCCTCGCTTCTATCGTTGAGGCGCCTGTGCTATCGAAGGGCATGATTCAAATTCGTGACCTTCTGCGCCTGTCCGGCGTTCTGATGTCGGCGGCCCTTGTTGGCTGCTCCATCCTCGGCTCCGACTCGGACTTCGCACCGCCGCCGTCGCGCGCCGCCACGTTCCGCATCACGTCCGCCGGCGTGCCGGGGCTGCCCCCCGGGACCGCCTTTTCCAAGAAGGCGATCGAGGCGCTCGAACCCGGCTATTCGGTGTCTTCGGTCACCATGGCGACCGAGCAGAGCGAGAGCGTCGCGGCCCTGGCCCTGTTCCGCGACGGCTTGCAGGTGTTGCAGGTGCTGCCCGGCCCCGGCGGGCGTATCGGCGCTGTTCATGGCGTGTCTGAGAGCCTCGTCGGCCCTGGCGGCGAACGCATCGGCATGACCTTCCGCGAGGCGCGCGTCGACCGCGCTTCCTGTCGGGAGGGGCAGGGGAACTGGCTCGGCATGCCGATCTGCACGGCACGCGGAGCCTCCAATGTCACCTTCGTCTTCGCCATTCCCGGCTATATCGCGGCTGGTGCGCTGCCGGACGACGGAACGTTGGCCGGCGCCACGCTGCAGCGCATCATCTGGGTGCCGCCGGTCGAGTGATCCCTCAACGCGGTGTGGTTCGGCGTTGAAATGACATCGAAATGAAAGAGGCCGGGACTGCCCGGCCTCTCGTGTTTCAAGCGACGCTCGCGCGCCGATCAGCAGAACTGGTTGACGAGCGCTTCCAGCTGTTCCTGCTTGCCGCTCTTCGGTTCGGGATTGATGTTGTTCTTGGCAACATAATCCGCGAGATCATCGAGCGAGCGCTTGCCGGCGAGGATGGCCTGTCCCTCGGCGCCCTTCCAGCCCGCGTAGCGGGTCTCGAGGTTCTTGGCGAGGCGGCCGTCCTCGATGATGGCGGCGGCGTTGAGCAGCGCCTTGGCGGCGGCGTCCATCGACGCGGCGTGCGCGATCACCAGATCTTCCGGGTCGAGCGACTGGCGGCGAACCTTGGCGTCGAAGTTGAGACCGCCGGTGGTGAAGCCGCCCGCCTTGATGATCTCCAGCATGGCCAGCGTCAGCTCGGGCACGTTCATGCCGAACTGATCGGTGTCCCAGCCGAGGCGATCGTCGCCGCGGTTGAGGTCGACCGAGCCGAAGATGCCGAGAGCGCTGGCGAGCGCCAGTTCGTGCTCGAAGCTGTGGCCGGCGAGGATGGCGTGGTTCTGCTCGATGTTGACCTTGACTTCCTTCTCAAGACCGTAGGCCTTCAGGAAGGAGTACACCGTGGCGACGTCGAAGTCGTACTGGTGCTTGGTCGGCTCCTTCGGCTTCGGCTCGATCAGGATGGCGCCGTTGAAGCCGATCTTGTGCTTGTAGTCGACGACCATGGTCAGGAAGCGGCCGAGCTGGTCCTGCTCCTGCTTGAGGTCGGTGTTGAGCAGCGTCTCGTAGCCCTCGCGGCCGCCCCACAGCACGTAGTTCTGGCCACCGAGCTCCTTGGTGATGTCGAAGACGTTCTTCACCTGCGCCGCCGAGTAGGCGAACACGTCCGGATCGGGATTGGAGGCGGCGCCCGCCATGAAGCGACGGTGGGAGAACAGGTTGGCCGTGCCCCACAGGAGCTTGATGCCCGTCTCTTCCTGCTTCCTGGCCAGGATGTCGGCGATGGCGCGGACGTTCTTGTTGGACTCGGCGAGCGTCTTGCCTTCCGGCGCGATGTCGCGGTCATGGAAGCAATAGAAGGGCACGCCGAGCAACTGGAACAGGTCGAAGGCCACGTCGGCCTTCACCTTGGCCAGCTCCAGTTCGTCGGAGCCGTTGAACCACGGGCGCAGGAACGTGCCGTTGCCGAACGGATCGCCGCCACCCCAGGCGAAGGAGTGCCAGTAGGCGACGGCGAAGCGCAGATGGTCTTCCATGCGCTTGCCGAGAACCACCTGGTCCTTGTTGTAGTAACGGAAGGCGAGCAGGTTGCGGCTTTCCGGCCCCTCATACTTGACGGGCTTGATGTTGCCCCAGAACGGGTGCGTCATAGTCTTTCCTCTCTTTTTGTAACTCTGATGGGGAAACTCAGGCGAGCGCGTCCCGGACGGCCGGGTAGAGCGCGCGATACTTGGCGTAGCGGTCGGCATAGGCGGCAACGAGCGTCTTGTCCGGCTCGACGGTGCGGGCAACCGGCGGCGGGGTCAGCGTCTCGAACGGATCGTCGCCAGTGGCGGCGATGCGGCCCATGCGGGCGGCGCCGAAGCCACCGCCGTAGTCGCCTTCGGCAGTGATGTCGAGCGGACGGTCGAGCACCGCCGCCATGATCTGCAACCAGGCTTCCGACCGCGAACCGCCTCCGACCGCGAAGGCGCGATCGATGTCGGTGCCGGCGTCGTTGAGCACGCGCAGGCAGTCGCGGAAGGCGAAGGCGACGCCTTCCAGCACCGCCTGCGTCAGCTCGGCGCGGCCGGAGGTGTGGCTGAGGCCGACGAACACGCCACGGGCGGCGGCGTCATTGTGCGGCGTGCGCTCGCCGGAAAGGTAGGGCAGGAAGGTGACGGGCGACGGCTTGGCTGGCTTCGGGTCGAGGCCCTTGGTCAGCTCCGGTGCCGGCGTTTCCAGAAGATGCGACAGCCACTGCAGGCTGTCGGTGGCCGACAGGATCACGCCCATCTGATGCCAGGTGCCGGGAACGGCGTGGCAGAAGGCGTGCACGGCCCCCTCGGTGTTGGGCGAGAAGGAGGCGTTGGAGACGAACAGCACGCCCGACGTGCCGAGCGAGGCGAAGGCGGCGCCGGGTTTGACGGCGCCCATGCCGACGGCGCTCGCCGCGTTGTCGCCACCGCCGCCGGCCACCACCGGCGCCTTGACGAGGCCCCAGCGCGACACCAGGTCGGCGCGCAGATCGCCCGAGGACTCCGTGCCTTCTACGAGGCGCGGCATGTGGTCGAGCGTGAGGTCTGTGGCGGCGAGAAGCTCCTTCGACCAGGCGCGCTTGCCGACGTCGAGCCACAGCGTTCCGGCGGCATCCGACATGTCGGACACATAATCGCCGGTCAGCCAGAGCCGGACATAGTCCTTGGGCAGCAGTACCTTGGCCGTCTTGGCGAACAGCTCCGGCTCATGCTTCTTTACCCAGGCGAGCTTCGGCGCGGTGAAGCCGGGCATGGCGATGTTGCCGGCGATGGCGCGCAGGTCGGGGCAGCGGGCCTCGAGCTCGCCGCACTCGAGGGCCGAACGCACGTCGTTCCAGAGGATGGCGGGCCGGAGCGGCTTGTCGGCCTTGTCGAGCAGGGTCGCGCCGTGCATCTGGCCGGAAAGGCCGATGCCGGCCACGGCGGAAAGCTCCTTGGGATGGCTTGCCTTGAGCTGATCGATGGCGCTTTGCGTCGCGGCAATCCAGCTGTCGCCGTCCTGCTCGGACCAGCCGGCATGCGGCCGCGATACTTCAAGCGAGGCCGAAGCGGTGGCGATGATCTTCTCGCCATCGCCGACGAGAACGGCTTTCACCGACGATGTGCCTATGTCGAGGCCGAGATAGGTGGTCATGGACTCCTCCCAATATTGCTTAAGATCTGGCGTGTTTCGGGGCCGGCGCTACAGGAGATTGTCGCGCAGGAAGATGTCGATGCGGATGCGCTCCTGCTCGTCGATGATCTGCCAGTCCGACGTCAGCGACAGAAGCACGCGGGCAGCCGACCGCACTTCATGACCGGGGTCCTGGTTGATCACCGCGTCGATGGTCCCTCTCACCAACGCTTCGCGGTTTTCCTCGATGAGCTCATGGGCGATGTAGACGATGTCGCGTGCCCGCCCGCTGGCTTCGAGCGCGGAGATGACGCCGGCATTGCCGGCGCCGGCATTGTAGATGCCCGCAAGGTCGGTGTGCTGGCGCAGAAGATCCTCGACCAGCTTGTGAACGCGGGTCGGGTCGTCCCGTCCTTCGCGCAGGGCGATGACGTGAACCTCGGGAAAGTCCTGGGCGATCACCTGTTCGAAGCCGAAGCGGCGCTCGGCGTGGTCGCGCAACGCCAGCGAGCCGGCCACCAAGGCCACCTTGCCGGTCTGGCTCGGCAGAAAGCGGCCGATCAGCGATCCGGCGGTCCGGCCGGCGGCGGTGTTGTCGATGCCGATGAAACGATCGCGCCGGGAGCTTGGAACGTCCGACACCAGTGTCACCACCGCGACCCCGTCGGACTTCAATGCGTTGATCGCCTCGCGCACGGCAGGGTGGTCAAGCGCTGCGACGGCGATGCCCGCGTAGTCATCTTGCCGAATTTCCCTCAACGCCTCGGCAAGGACTTCGCCGTCGAATACGTCGACATGACGAATGTCGAAGCTGGCCCCCTTGTAGGGCAGCCAGTCGCTCAGGCGTTGAATGGCCGTCTCCAGCGCTTCGAAGAACGGATTGTGGCCGCGCGGCAGAACGAAGGCGAAATGGCTGGTGGCCGGCTGCACGCGGCCGGCGAGGCTAGAAGGCGCGTACCCCAGCTGGCGGATGGCGCTTTCCACCTTCTCGATGGTCACCGAACGCACGCCGTCGCGCCTGTTCAGGACTCGATCGACTGTCGCCACACTCACGCCAGCCGCCTCGGCGACCGTCCGCAGGGTGATCTTCATTGAGGGGTCCAGCCTTCCAAATGATTTTTTTCACTCAATAAGGCTATGCAATTCCCTCGTCAATGCGCAATGAGCCGGTTCAAACACTCATCCTTTGAAAGACGGCCCGGGACGAAAGCCACGGGAGCGGCGCGGCTGACGCCGGCAAAAAGCATTGCCGGCGTCGCTTTCAAAGCCTCAGGAGGCGAGGGCGTCGAGGACCCGAACCCACGAGCGAATGCCGCCGTGGTAGCTCGACACCTCATATTTCTCGTTGGGAGAGTGGATGCGGTCATCGTCGAGGCCGAAGCCGATCATCAGGCTGTCCATGCCGAGAATCGACTTGAAATGACCGACCACCGGGATGGAGCCACCGGAGCCGACCAGCGCCGGCGCCTTGCCCCACTCTGCCTCCAGCGCGATGCGCGCCTTGCCCATGGCGGCGCCATCGAGGGCCAGATGAACCGCCGGGCTGCCGCCGTGCTCGCGGAACTCGACCTTGGCGTCGGGCGGCAGCCGATCCGTCACATACTGGCGGAAGGCGACGCGGATCTTGTCCGGATCCTGTCCGGCGACGAGGCGGAAGGATACCTTGGCTTCCGCCGTGGCCGGTAGCACCGTCTTGAAGCCGGGGCCGGCGTAGCCGCCGGCAAGGCCGTTGATCTCGCAGGTTGGGCGCGACCAGATCTTTTCGAGCACGGTGCGGTCGACCTCGCCGGCCGGCGTCGTCAAGCCGGCACCGCCGAGGAAAGCGGCGGCGTCGAAGCCGAGGCTGTCCCAATTGGAACGCAGCTCCGGCGAGATGTCGGTGACGCCGTCATAAAAGCCGGGAACCGTGACGCGGCCCTGGTCGTCGTGCAGGCCGCCGAGTATTTTCGTCAGCACATGCAGCGGGTTGAGGGCTGCGCCGCCGAAGGCGCCCGAGTGGAGGTCGTGGCTGGCGCACCGGAGCGAGATCTCCTCGCCGACCAGGCCGCGCAGCATGGTGGTGACGGCCGGCGTCTTGCGATCCCACATCTCTGTGTCGCAGACGAGCGCCACGTCGACGGAGAGCTCGTCCTTGTTGGCCTCAAGGAAGGGAATCATCGAGGGCGACCCCGATTCCTCTTCGCCCTCCGAGAAGAAGGTGACGTTGACCGGCAGCGCACCCGTCTCGGCGATCAGGGCCCGGCAGGCTTCCAGGAAGGTCATCAACTGACCTTTGTCGTCCTGTGCGCCGCGGGCGAGGATGCGCTCGGTGCCGTCGGCGAGCGTCTTCACCACCGGCTCGAAGGGCGGCGAATCCCAAAGTTCCAGCGGATCGACCGGCTGGACGTCGTAATGCGCGTAGAACAGCACGTGGGGCTTGTCTGGGCCGGCCTTGGTGTAATGGCCGACCACCATCGGATGCTTGGGCGTGGGCCGTACCGACGCATCGAAACCGAGTGCGGTCAGCTCGTTCACCAGCCATGCCGCGGCGCGAGCGCACTCGTCCTTGTAGGACGGGTCGGCGGAAATCGAGGGGATGCGCAGGAAGTCGAACAGACGGTCGAGGCTTTTGGGGAAGTCGGTATCGACGCGGGACAGAACGGAATGAATGGACATCGGTGTCTCCAACCAAGGTAGCCCCTTATAGGCCATTCCTCCTCGATGAGACGAGCCCCGAGAGGTGCAAAGGCGATCATAGGATCGGGAGCAGTGTCCGGCGTAGCCCACGTTTTGGCCGATAGATGTGTCCTGCGACAAGTCCGACTTGGCCGCCGTCGGTATAGAGACATGCCTGCGGGTAAGTTTTTCTACGCGATAGGCTTTACCACCCCCTGTCTTTCCAAAATTCTGGGTGGTAAAATGCATGAGTGTAATCAGAGGGCGTGTTTTCCAATCTGCGGAAATGGAAGGGGGCGGTCAGGTAATTGAAACTGGGTGCGGTGGGTTCATATATGCGGTTGTTTCTCGGATAATACATTTATAATTTTTTATGTAATCTATAGATAAATTTCAAGTCTCAAGTTGATACTGAGAAACAGTCTCGGAAAACTGTCTCAATTCCATTAAAAATGGAGCGATGCGAAAGTTTATATCCGGCCATTAGGTAGGATAAATGAATCCCAGGTGCATTTTTTGCGGGAAATGGCATAACAATTCGTGTGATATTGTCCGCTTTTGCTCGCGGAGCCTTTATCTGGCTTCCAATGTGCTCTAGAAGGAACCTGTTCGGGTGGTCATGCGTTTTAATGCGAAAAGCAGCATAAGGCTGTGAGCGCATATGCCGAACTAACGACCTTAAGGGCGCCTGGAGGTAGGTCGAAACCATGAATACGCCTGATGACATCCTCGCTGACGCAGTCGGTCTCCGCACATATTCGAGCGCGAACAAGATTTTCGAAGTCATCGAGCGCCGCCTTCTGGGGCATGGTGCCAGCCACGTGCTGATCTCCGGCCTGCCGATGCCTGGGCGACCCGTGGAGCCATTGGTGCTCCATATCCGCTGGCCGGACATTCGCTCCGAACGCGGGCAGCTCATCACGATCTCGAAGGGCGATCCCGTATTGGAGCGCTGCCGCGTCGCCCATCGGCCCTGCCTCATCGACGGCGTCAGCATCTCCGGGCATTCCGACCTGGTTGCCGCCGCCGGTCCCGAGGCGTCCGCTCGCATCGTGGCGGTACCGATTACCTCGATCCCGCCGTATCAGGCGGCGGTCATCGGTCTCGGCGAGGCTCTGTCGTTGACGGAACTCGATCTCGTTGCCTTCGACTTCCTCTGCAATCAGGCTTTCCGCCGCCTGAGGGCGCTCGGCTATCTGATGGACTCCCGTCCCGGCGACCTGTCGGCGCGCGAACGGCGGGTTCTGGAGCTGACGGCTCTCGGCATGACGGCCCAGGACATCGCGGAGAACCTCAACATCTCTCAGCGGACCGTGCATGCCCATCTCCAGAATGCCGGCGAGAAACTCGATGCCACCAACAAGACCCAGGCGGTCGTCGAGGCGTTGCGCTATGGGCAGATCTCGCTCGCCAGCTGAAGTCGTTTCGCGATAGCATGGCCAAGGCCCGCCGGTTCGCCGACGGGCCTTTTCGTTGGTGCCTGGAGGAACGCCTCCGTCCTTCGAGGGCGTTGAGAGGGAACCCCGGGCCGGATAAAAGCCCGTTCAGGGCCAAGCGTACCGGGAAGGAGCCGTGCATGCTGGAAGAGGGCAAGGTCTATCTGGGAACGGGCACGAAGCCGGAATATCTGACTCTGAAGCTCGCCAACCGGCACGGTCTCATCACGGGCGCCACCGGCACCGGCAAGACGGTGACGTTGCAGGTGTTGGCCGAGGGCCTGTCGGATGCCGGCGTGCCGGTGTTCTGTGCCGATGTGAAGGGCGATCTCTCGGGAATTGGCGCTCCCGGCGAGGCAAAGGATTTTCTCGAAGAGCGGGCGCGGTCGATCGGCTTCTCCGGGGAGTACCAGCTCAGGGCGGCCCCGGCCGTCTTCTGGGACCTGTTCGGGCAGAAGGGACATCCGGTTCGCACGACGGTGTCGGAGATGGGCCCGCTCCTGCTGTCGCGTCTCCTGGAGCTCAACGAGACCCAGGAGGGCGTACTCAATATCGTCTTCAAGGTGGCCGACGACGAAGGTCTCCTGCTGCTCGATCTCAAGGACCTGCGGTCGCTGCTCGTCTACGTCTCGGAAAACGCCGACGCGGTGGCGACGAGCTACGGCAACGTCGCCAAGGCGACGGTGGGCGCCATCCAGCGGCAGCTCCTGGTGCTGGAACAACAGGGTGGAAATCACTTCTTCGGCGAACCGGGCTTGCAGATCTCCGATCTGATGCAGGTGACCGGGGATGGTCGAGGCGCCGTCAACATCCTGGCCGCCGACAAGCTGATGCAGACGCCTCGCCTCTACGCGACCTTTTTGTTGTGGTTGCTGTCGGAACTGTTCGAGGAACTGCCGGAGGTCGGCGATCTCGACAAGCCCAAACTGGTCTTCTTCTTCGACGAGGCCCATCTGCTGTTCGACGAGGCGCCGAAGGCGCTGGTCGACAAGGTGGAGCAGGTGGTCAAGCTGATCCGTTCCAAGGGCGTCGGCATCTATTTCGTCACCCAGAACCCGCTGGATATTCCCGAGAGCGTGCTCGCCCAACTCGGCAACCGCGTGCAGCACGCGCTGCGCGCCTATACGCCGCGCGAGCAGAAGGCGGTGAAGGTGGCCGCGGAGACCTTCCGGCCCAACCCCGCCTTCGACACCTTCACCGCCATCACCGAGCTCGGGCAGGGCGAGGCGCTGGTCTCCATGCTCGAGGGCAAGGCCGTGCCGTCGATCGTCGAGCGTACCCTGATCAGGCCGCCGTCCTCGCGGCTGGGGCCGCTCAAGGACGAGGAGCGAGCGGCACTGATGGCGGCGAGCCCTCTCGGGGGCGTCTACGATGAGGCGGTCGACCGGGAGTCCGCCTTCGAGGTGCTGAAAGCCCGTGCCAATGGCGCCCAGCAGCGTCGCGAGCCGTTGGATCCACCACGCACGAAGCGCGAGAGCCCCGGTTTCAGCGTGCCCGACTTCGGCTGGAGCCGCAGTCGGCCGAGTGCGCCGGCACCGGACAGCGGCTATGACGAGCCTCGTCGGCCTCGTCTCGACGAATATGAAGGTGCTGCCGAGCGCCGGCGCCGCGAGGAGCGCGAGGAGCGCGAGGAGCGTGCCGCCCGCCGCGATACCTACGGCTATGGAGGCCGGCAGACGGTGGCGGAGGCGGCCATCAAGTCGGTGGTGCGCTCGGTATCGAGCCAGGTCGGCTCGCAGATCGGCCGGGCGTTGGTGCGCGGCGTGCTGGGAAGCCTGCTGAAGTAGAAAGCTTTCCCGAACGGAGACCCTAGCGCCGGCGCCGGCATGATCGGCGTCAGCCTATGCAGATACGGCGTAGACCTTGGAAATCATGCCGGATTGGCAACGATAGGTCCGAAAGTCCATGGCCTCGTAATAGGCAAGACCAAGGGCATTGGTCTCGTCGATCGTGGCATCGATGCTCGCCACCGCTGCGTCTCGGGCTGCCTGTCGCGTGGCCGCGAACAGGGCCTTCCCGAGGCCTTGGCGGCCTGACGCGAGTTTCACATAGGTTCCGATGATCCCCCAGCCCGGCGGCACGTTCCAGCCACTGCCGTCCCTGGCAAGTTTCAGGGATTGAAAGCCCAGAATGACTCCGTCGTCAGATACCGCGACCGAACACTCGATCCGGTCGGGATGGTCGACATAGAACGAGCGCATGTGCCCGGCCGAGCAGGGGCGGTCACTTTTCCAAAGGGCGAGGATTTCCTGAAGGACGATGCTCATGCCCTCGGAATCCGTCGGCTCGGCAGGCCTGACCTTCATGCCGCGCCTCCCTTGTCTACCACCCGGCCGGTGGCTCCTTGCGGGCCGCGACCAGCGTGTCGATCCGCTGGGCGGTTTCGGGTTGAGCGAGCAACTCCTCTAGCGGCGCCTCCATGCGGCGGCGCCAGTTGGGGTGCTCGTTGATGGTGCCGGGCAGGTTGGGTTGCTCCTCCAGCGCCAGGATGTCTTCAAGCGGTGCGAGGGCGATGCGCGAACGTGCCCGTCCGATGTGGCGGAGCGCCGCTTCGACCACCGGGGCCGGCTCCTCGGGCGCCGGGCGCGGCTCGCTGCCGCCGAATGTCGCCCATAGCAGGCCGCGATCCCAGGCGCGTCGCTCGTCTTCCCTTTCGCGATTGGAAGTGGCCGGAAGACGGCCAAGCTCGTCGGCCCAATCGAGATCGCGCCCGGTCCACCAGCCGGCGACGGTGGTGGTGTCGTGGGTACCGGTCATCGCGACGCTGTCCGGCGGATAGTCCTGCGGCCCGATGAAGCCATGATCGAGCGCCCGCTCGAACCATAGGACCCGCATTCCCAGCATGCCCGTGGCATCGATCGCCTCGGCAAAGCCGCCCGGCTTGGTGCCGAGATCCTCGGCCACGATCAGCGCCTTGGCCCGATGCGATTCGAGCGCCGCCAGACGCGTGAGGTCATGGAAGGGATAGGTGAGATAGGCGCCGTCGCTCGACGATCGGCCCTCCGGCATCACCCAGAGGCGAGACAGGCCGAAGGCATGGTCGATCCTGAGCCCGCCGGCCCGGCTGAGAGCCGATCGCAGCGTGGCGATCCAGGGCGCGTAGCCGCTCTCCTGGAGGCCGCGTGGCGAGAAGGTGGTGAGCATCCAGTTCTGGCCGAGAGGGCCGAGCGGGTCAGGCGGTGCACCGATGGTGAGGCCGTCGAGAAGGTGGTCGCGCAGGCTCCAGCTGTCGCTGCCGCCGGTGTGGACGCCGACGGCGAGATCGGCCAACAGCCCCACCGCCATGCCCGCCGCCTTGGCGTGGCCCTGCACGGCGGCAAGGCTCTCGTGGGCCACCCACTGGACGAACAGATGAAAGGTGATCTCGTCGGGGTTCTCGGCCGCGAACTGGCGGACGGCGGCGCCGTCGGGATCGTGAAAGGGTGCCGGCCAGGTTCGCCAGCCGTCGAGGCCGCGCGCCCGGAAACGAAGGTCGAGCGCATCGAAAAGGGCGTGACGGCGGAGCGCGTCGCCTCCGGCGAGACTGTCGCTGACGACGCGCGAGCGAAACTCGGGGCCGAGGGCGTCGAACACCTTCCTGAGCTGGGCGAGGCGCTTTGGCAATGCGCCTTCCCAATCGATAAGGGCTTCGCCATTCTCGCCCGGTGGCAGCGGCGGCAGGCCGACCAGGGCCGGATCTCCCATGGCGCCGTTGAGGAAAAGTCGGCTCGACGGCGAGTAAGGGCTGAAGCCGACGCCATGGCCGGGGAACAGGGCATGGACGGGGTTGATCATCACCACGTCGGCGCCACAGGCGGCGAACTGCTTCACCGCGTCGTCGAGATGGCCGAAATGGCCGAAGGGCTGCGGCACGCGGCCGCGCAGCGAGGGTATCTGGACCGATGGTCCCCAGAGGCGGCGATCGGCGTCGAGGCCGTGACAACGGGGCGGAGCGACCGCGAGCGCCACCTCATGCGCTCCGATGGCAAGACGGTAGTAGCCCGGCTCAGCGATGGGCGGCAGATGGGCGCCCTCGATCCGGAGCGCCTGGCTCGTGCCGTCTTCGGCAACGAGATCGGCACGGGCAAGGCTCAAGGGCAGGGGAATGGGCTGTCCCGCGTCGGCGACGAGCAGGGTCGGCGGTCGCCGCCGCTCTTCCTCGATCTGTGCGAGGCTGAGTGCTATGGCTGCCGCGCTGTCGGCGGGA
Source organism: Pleomorphomonas sp. T1.2MG-36 (assembly GCF_950100655.1). Classification (NCBI taxonomy): domain Bacteria; kingdom Pseudomonadati; phylum Pseudomonadota; class Alphaproteobacteria; order Hyphomicrobiales; family Pleomorphomonadaceae; genus Pleomorphomonas; species Pleomorphomonas sp. T1.2MG-36. The sequence continues at coordinate 526,819 of NZ_CATNLY010000012.1, read as the reverse complement.
TAGCCGAGCGCGGTCGCAATGGCGCCGAGCGCCTCGTCGCTGACCGTCTGCGGTTTGCCGGCAACGTCCCACCAGTTTCGCACCAGGCCGATTGCCGCGGCGAGCGCGTGAAGCTCGGTCATGTCTGCCTCCCCTAGGCGGCGATGGAGCGGGCCCAAACCGCCGAACCCTTGGCCTGGAGCAGCCGTTCTTCGATCAGGTTGTTTCAACCTGGTCGGCGGGTGCTCTGGACGTTAGCGCATCGTCCGACCGGTGTGAAACGAGGATCGCTCGGATGATGCTTGCGAAACAAACTGCTAGAGCGCCGCTTTCTTCAGAGCTTGGTCAAGCCGGTAAGATCGGGCAGCTCTGCCGCCGGGCGCATGTCGGGATACTCGTCGAACGCGCCGGTCCGGTTGATCCAGACGGTGCGGAAGCCGAACTTCGACCCGCCGGCCACATCCCAGCGGTTGGACGACTGGAACGAGATGGCGCTGGGAAAGACGCGGAAATGCGTCGTCGCCATTTCGTAGACGCGCGTGTCCGGCTTGTAGCAGCCGATCGAATCCACCGACAGCACGTCGTCGATGATGTCGCCGAGGCCCGCGGCACGGATCGCCCGGTTGAGCATCAGCGGGCTGCCGTTCGACAGGATGGCGATACGGGTTCCGGCGATCTTCAGGTCGCGCAGAACGGCCGGCACCTCGGGAAAGCAGTCGCAGCTGCGATAAGCCTCGAGCAACGCTTCGCGCAGGTTCGGATCGACCTGAGGATAGACGGCGAAGGCCGCATCGAGCGCGTCCTTGGTCAGCGCCCAGAAATCCTTGTAGGCACCGGTGGTCGACCGGATCCACGAGTATTCGAGTTGCTTCGTCCGCCAGAGCTCGGACAGGCGCTGCGCGTCCGGCCCAAGTTCGGCGGCGTGTCGGCGGACGGCCGAGTGGACGTCGAACAGCGTGCCGTAGGCATCGAACAGGAAGATCGGATGGTACATGCCGCTGTCTCCGCTCTCAGCCGTCGATTCGTGAATCCAGCGGCTTTCGCAACTTTGGTATCGGATATATCGATTATCTGGAAACCGGCAAAACAGACATGCGGAAAAGCCTGCAGAGGGGCGGGTTTTCATCGGGCCGTTGCCGCGCCGTCGCGTTCGGCGACGACGGGGCAGCGGGCGCAGCGAGAAAAGGAAGGACAGTATCGTGGCTTGGTCTCAGACCTGGACGTGGTTGGACGGCGAATGGCACGAGGGTAACGTGCAGATCATGGGCGTCAGGACGCATTCGTCCTGGCTTGCCTCGTCGGTATTCGACGGCGCCCGCTATTTCGAGGGCGTGGCCCCCGACCTTGACCTTCATTGTCAGCGCGTCAATCGCAGCGCGCTCGCCATGGGCCTCGAAGCCCTGCGCCCGGCCGAAGAGATCGAGTCGCTGGCACGCGAGGGGTTCGCCCACTTCTCCAGCGATGCGGCGCTGTACATCCGTCCCATGTACTGGGCCGAGGACGGCGGCTTCATGGGGGTGCCCCCGGAGGCTGCATCGACCCGCTTCTGCCTCAGTCTCTATGAGGCGCCCATTCCCTCGCTCGACGAGGGCTATGCCGTCACCACCACGCGCTACCGCCGGCCGCTGCCCGAGACGGCGCTGGTCAATGCCAAGGCCGGCTGTCTCTACCCGAACAACGGCCGCGCCATGCTGGAGGCCAAGGCCAAGGGCTTCGACAACGCGGTGCTGCTCGACGTGCTCGGCAACGTCTGCGAGCTCGGAACGGCCAACCTGTTCATCGCCAAGGACGGGGTGGTCATGACGCCGGCTGCAACCGGGGTGTTTCTCGCCGGCATCACGCGGTCGCGCATCATCAAGCTCTTGCGCGACGATGGCTTCGACGTGCGCGAATGCGTTCTGAAGACGGAAGATCTGGCCGCGGCCGATGAGATTTTCGCGGCCGGCAACTATGGCAAGGTGACGCCGATCCTGCGCTTTGAGACCCGCGAGTTCTCGGTCGGGCCAGTCACCCGACGCGCGCGTGAACTCTACTGGGCCTATGCCCACGCCTGACCGAAGGCCATATTTCCTGGCACGTCCCCTTGAAAACGCCGCTTGCGCGGCGGATTTCAGGGGGATGCGGCGTCTGCCGCGCGGAATGCGAGGAGGAAAGCATGCGGACGGCAACGATTCTGGGATTGACGATCGCGCTCACGCTCGGTGCCGCCTCTTCGGCGACGGCGGCCTCTTTCATCGCCAGACCGACGGAACCTCAGGCCTGTCCGGGAGGAGCGGCCGGCTCAAATCTCTGGCAGGGATATTTCCACGGCCGCAAGGAAGTCGACAGCGGCTGGACCAGATATGAGGACGTCTCCGAGCGCTATTGCTTCAGGACGGAAAAGCTCTGCCGCAACTGGCTCTACAATATGCAGAGCGAGTACAACTACATGGTCTGGTCGGCCGTCTGCGCCCCTGGCGGCGGCTGACGGTCAGCCGTTGCGCGAGGGCTGCGACGGTCCGCGCGGTCGCTTGGAGCGCTTGACCACGACGGGAACGATCGGGTTTGCCCGCGCGCCCACGAGATCCCCGTAGACCGCCTCGTTCGTCCTTGGGCGGAAGTTGATGTGGGTGATGAGGAACCCTGGATTTTCCGGCAGTGGAAACTCCACCGGCGTCTCCGAAAGCAGGCCGCGGCTTCGCAGGGAAGCGGCTTCGCGCATGACGAGCAGTCGTTCCTCAGAGACGATCTCGGCCGGCTGGCCCGAGCGGCGCTCGGGGCCCCGATAGGTCGGATCGTTGCGCCGCCGACGATCGGGGCCGAAGTAGCCCGATCCGGTCTTCACGTAGACCCTCGGCCGCCCGAACACCGTCAGCAGCCGCTCGGCGAGATAGCTCGACGACATCGGCTTGACGGCGATCTCGTCGATGCCGGCCATCACCGCCTTCTGCACGTTCTGCCGGCTGGCGTGCCCGGTCATCAGAAGAACCGGCACCATGCGGTTGACGATGGCTCCGCCGTGACGGATGCGGTCGGCGAAGGCGAAACCGTCCATCGGCTCCATGCCGAGATCCGACATGACGAGATCGACGTGCCGGCCGGTCAGGAACTCGAAGGCGGCGTCGGTATCCGAGAACTCGTGAATGTCGTGGAAGCCGAACTCATTGAGCATGCCGGCCACGAAGCGCCTGAAGCGGGGGCTGTCGTCGACGATGACGATCGTGCGAGCGATGTAATCCGTCAGTTTAGGCATGGCGCCCCGTAAATCGTTGCTCAAGAGGAAACAATAACCTTGGTGCGAACCAGTCCGGTACCCACAACGATAGTGATAGTGGCTAGCGCTGCGTCGAACAACATATATCGCGCGAAAACGAATGGGGGCTCCGGACAAGCCGGAACCCCCAAAAACGTCGTGTCGCTCGGCCGTCGACGCGGCCGATGCCGGCTTAGCCAGCCTTGGCATAGAGCTCGGCGACGAACTCCCAGTTGACCAGATTGTCGAAGAAGGCTTCGAGGTACTTCTGCCGCAGGTTGCGGTAGTCGATGTAGTAGGAATGCTCCCACACGTCGACGCCGAGCAGCGGCGCGGCGCCGGCAACCAGCGGGTTCTCGCCGTTCGGCGTCTTGGAAATGACGAGCTTGCCATCCTTGAGCGACAGCCAGGCCCAGCCCGAACCGAACTGCGTCATGCCGGCCTGGATGAAATCGGCGCGGAACTTGTCGAGGCCGCCGAGATCCTCGTTGATCTTCTTGAGAAGCTCACCGGGAATGGAACCGCCGCCATTCGGCTTCATCCACTTCCAGAAATAGAAGTGGTTGTAGTGCTGGGCAACGTTGTTGAAGAGGGCGGGGTTCTTTCCGAAAGAGCCCTTCACCACGTCCTCGATGCTTTTGCCTTCCCACTCGGTACCCTTGATCAGGTTGTTACCGTTGTTCACATAGGCAAGGTGATGCTTGTCGTGATGGTACTCGAGCGTCTCGCGCGACATGTAGGGGCCAAGCGCGTCATAGGCGTAGGGAAGGTCATTCAGCTCGAAGGCCATGGTCGTCTCCTCTCGGGAAAAGTGAGCGTTCTAAAACTGAGCATCGCCGCCCAGCGGTGGTGCATGCGAGATAGATAGGAACTTTTCCTGATGGCGGCAATGAGCCACGAGTCGATTCATGGCTCCCATGCGCGTTTCGATTAGCAAAACGAGTTAGTTAGCCTTGCCCATCACCTTCAGGGCGAAGGCGTATTCGAGCGCCGTTTCCTTCAACTCGTCGAAGCGGCCGGATGCCCCGCCGTGACCGGCGTCCATGTTGATATGCATCACCTGCGGGTTGTCGTCGGTCTTGAGCGCCCTGAGGCGCGCGATCCACTTCGCCGGCTCCCAGTAGGTGACGCGCGGGTCGGTGAGGCCGGCCAGCACGAACATCGGCGGATAGTCCTGCGTCATCAGGTTTTCGTAAGGGCTGTAGGACGCGATCAGCTGGAAATCGGCGATGCTGTCGAGCGGGTTGCCCCATTCGGGCCACTCCGGCGGCGTGAGCGGCAGCGTGTCGTCCAGCATGGTGTTGAGCACGTCGACGAAGGGGACGGCCGCCAGCACGGCCCCCCAGAGCGAAGGCGCCATGTTGGCGACGGCGCCCATCAGCATGCCGCCGGCCGAGCCGCCATGAGCGACGATGCGCCCCTCCGAGGTGAAGCCTTCGGCGACCAGATGGTGAGCGGCGGCGATGAAGTCCTTGAAGGTGTTCGGTTTGTTCTCGCGCTTTCCGGCGAGATACCAGCGATGCCCCTTCTCGTTGCCGCCGCGGATGTGGGCAATGGCGTAGACGAAGCCGCGATCCACCAGCGACAGAATGCGGGTGGAGAACGAGGCGGGAATGGCGATGCCGTAGGCGCCATAGCCGTAAAGCAGGCAGGGCGCCGAACCGTCGAGCGGCGTGTCGGCCCGATAGAGCATAGTGACCGGCACGCTCTCGCCATCGGCCGCCGGCGCCATGATGCGACGCGTCACATAGTCGGTGGGCTCGTGACCGGACGGAACCTCCTGAGTCTTCCTCAGGAAGCGTTCGCCGGTGGCCATGTCGTAGTCGTAGACCTGCGCCGGCGTGGTCGGCGAGGAGTAGGTGAAGCGAACGACGTTGGTGTCGAACTCAAAGGAGCCCGACAACCCCAGAGAATAGGCCTCTTCCGGGAAGGCGATGGCGTGCTCGTGCCCGCTCGACAGCTCGCGGATCACGATGCGCGGCAGGCCGCCCACCCGCTCGAGCCGCACCATGCGTCCCTGGAAGATCGACATCGACAGGATGAGGCGGCCCGGCTCGTGGGCGACCACATCGATCCAGTTGTCCCGACCCGGGTTCTTGATCGGCGCGTTGACGATCTTGAAGTCTTCGGCGCCGTCGGCATTGGTCAGGATGTAGACGCGATCGTCGCCATCGTCCTCGATCGAATACTCGACCTCGGTTTCGCGCGCCGTCACGAGGCGAGGGGGGCTATCCGGCGCCGCGGCGTCGATCAGGCGAACCTCGGAGGTCTGGTGGTCGTGCGAATCGATGACGATGAAGCGGCCGGACTGGGTCTTGTCGACGCCGCAGAAGAAGCCCGAATCCTCTTCCACATAGACCACCGTATCCTCGGAGGCCGGCGTGCCGATCACGTGCCGCAGCACCTTCTCGGTGCGGTGATTGTCGTTGATGAACGTGTAGAAGAACGACCGGGAGTCGGCCGCCCAGGCGACGCCGCCAGAAGTGTTGGGAATCTCGTCGGCAAGATCGGCATCGGCGTCGAGATCGCGGATGCGGATGACGTGGAACTCCGAGCCGGTATCGTCGACGCTGTAGGCGAGCAGCTTGTGGTCCGGGCTGTGGGTGGCTCCGCCCAGGCTGAAATAGGACTTGTCGCGCGCCAGTTCGTCGGCGTCGAGCAACAGTTCCTCCGGTCCGCCATCGCGCAACGTGCGCACGAGGCGCGGATGCTGAGCGCCGGTAAGGTAGCGGCTGGCATAGGCGTAGGGGCCATCGGGAAGCGGAACCGAGGCGTCGTCTTCGAGGATGCGGGCGCGCATTTCGGCGACCAGCGCCGCCTGCAGCGACACGGTGTCGGCCATGTAGGCGTCGCAGAACGCGTTCTCGGCATCGAGATGGGCCCGGATGCCGGCATCGAGAAGGTCGGGATCGCGCAAGACGTCCTGCCAGTTGTCGGCACGAAGCCAGGCATAGTCGTCGACGAGATCGACGCCGTGCACGGTCGTCACGACGGGCCGCTTCTCGGCGCAAGGGGGCTTCATCTCGGTCATGGAGGCTCCGAAAACTGCAAAACGGCTCGAGGGATATCCCCAAAGATGCCGGCGGGGCAACAGGCAAACACGCGGCCTGACGGTCAGGTTCCGATGATATCGAGATCCGACGTTCCCTGTCGGTCCTCGGTTTCGACGATCCAGCAGTCGCTGTCGAAGCGCCGCTCGGACCGCAAGCGGGCGTCGATCTCGGCTTCCGGCGCGCTGGCGAGCAACTGTTCGAACACGCGACCGCCGGCCATCGATGGGTCGACGTCGTCCAGATAGATCTGCGGCACCGGCCCATAGAGATCGGCGGTGCCGTCGAGGCGCGATACCTTGACGAAGATGGCCCCGGCCTCGGCGGCGCCCCGGCCAACCACCGCCGTGAAGAAGCCGCCGTCGTTGCGACGACGAACATAGGCCGAGACGAAGAAATCGGACGTGATGCGGGCCATGGCCATGCTCGACAGCGGAAGCCGTCGTTCAAATCACGGCTTCGGACCAAGAGCAAGGCCTGCCCGGCCTCAACAGTTGCGCGAGAGGTGACAAGCGCGTGACTAGAGGCCGCCGACCTTGACGAGCTGGGCGACGAAGGCCTCGTCGATGGACCCGCTCTGCGGCAGGTTGTAGTAGGCCTGGAACCGCTTGATGGCGTCGCGCGTCTCGGCGGACATGACGCCGTCGATGGCGACGGGGCCGAATCCCTGCTGTGACAGCGAGCGCTGGATGCGCGCCAGATTGGCGTCGCCGGTGGTCGTCGCCGCTGGCGCGGCACTGGCGGCCGGCTTTGCGGCGGCCTTGGGCGGGGCGGCCGAGGCGATGAGATCGCCGATGCCATCCATCGACACATCGGCCGCCTGAGCTGCGGCCGGCGGGGCTTCGGCCGTCGCTGGCTGGGCAACGGTGGTGCCGGGCTTCGGCCAAGGCATGGGCGCGGCGCGGCCGTTTGCCGGCAACGAGGCCACGGTCAGCGGATCGGCCGCGACGGGGCTTTCGCCATTGAGGCTGGTCTTCGGCCGCACGGAACGAATGGCCAGCAAGACGTTGTTGGACGGCTCGCCGGTGGGGGTGAGGCGGAAAGCCCGTTCGAAGGCGAGAATGGCTTGCGAGGTCTGCGGACCGTCGAGACCGTCGACATCTCCCTTGTAGTAGCCGAAGTCCTTGAGACCCTGCTGTATGTCGGCGATCAGGCTATGGTCGGTAGCACCGACGGAGGACCCGTCGGAAGAGCGCAAGGCTGGCGGCTGCGCCACGGCAGGCGTTGCGAGCGCGACGGGGCGGGTGCCGACGAACAGCGGTGCCGGATGGACGCCCGGCTGCAAGGCGAGCGCGTTGGTCATGATGGCGATGGCGGTCGCCGTCATCATCAAGCCACCGGCGGTGGCCATCGGATTGCCGACGGCCCCCCGAAGCAGAAGGGCGACAAGTCCCGTTTTCTCAGGGGTCTTGCGTCCTGCCATGCGTCATGCCCTCCGCGCCACGCGCTGGATCTGGTCGACATCCAGAACGCGGGAAATCGGTTCGACGCCATCGCGCGATGGCTGCATCGGCAGGAGAACGGTAACGGTGGTTCCCTTGCCGAGATCGGAGTCGATCATCACCTGGCCGCCGTGCAGCGCAACGAGGCCTTTCACCACCGAGAGCCCGAGGCCGGTGCCGGCCTGCTTGCGGTCGTAGCCGGTCTCGGCCTGGAAGAACGGACTACCGACGCGGCAAAGATCCTTTTCGCCAATGCCGATGCCGTTGTCCCGCACGGCGATCGCTATGCGGCGCCCCTGGCGGCGGACCGAACACGTGACCTGACCGCCGCGATTGGAGAACTTCACCGCGTTGGAAAGGAGATTGAGCACGATCTGGCGGCAGGCGCGCGGGTCGGCAACCAGTTCCGGCAGGTTCGGCTCGATGTCCGAAGACAGCAGCACCTCGGCCTTCTCCGCCTGCGGCATCATCATCTGCCGGCAGCGATCGACCAGGGGACCGACGCGAAACGCCTCGGGATTGACGTCGAAGGACCCGCACTCGATCTTCGACAGATCGAGAATGTCGTTGACCACCTGAAGCAGATGTTCGCCGGATTCCTTGATGAGGCCGGAATACTCGCGCTGGCGATCGAACTCGAACTTGCCGAACAGTTCCTGGTTGAGAATGTCGGAGAAGCCGATGATCGCGTTGAGCGGGGTCCTGAGCTCATGGCTCATGTTGGCGAGGAAACGGGTCTTGGCCAGATTGGCCGCTTCCGAGTCGGCGCGCAGGGTGTCGAGCTCGGCTTCGTGCTGCTTGCGCTCGGAAATGTCGCGGGTGACGGTCACCACTGCGTCGTCGCCCAGTTGGTCGGGGAGATGACGCATGTGCGATTCGACCCAGATCCAGCCCTCGTTGTCCAGATCGTCGCCGCAGCGAAGGCGATACTCCACCCGCGCCGCGCCCTGGTGAAGCGCCACCGAGATGGCCGAGAGGTAGGCTGGGCGGTCGCCGATGTGAACGCGCCGGAACAGACCATCCGCGGCGAGGTCGGCCGGCCGCACCGATACGAGGCGCATGGCAGCGGGCGACACGAACGTGACGTCGCCGGAGGGATTGTGGCAGGTGACGAGATCGCTCATCGCCTCGGCAAGCAGGCGATAGCGCTGTTCCTGCTTGGCGATGGAGAGCGAGGTCGCGCGCTCGCGCCGTTCGATGCCGACGGCCACACCGGAGGCGTAGCCGAGGGCGACCACGCAGGCGAGGAAATTCATGGTCGTGCTGTCGCCGGCAAGGACGAAGGCCCGGCTTGCGCTGCCGGAGAGCGTGAGGAGCACGGTGAGCAGAAAGCCCGCGCCACTGATCAGTGCGGCGCCGGCCACCGTCGACCGGCGGCCGGACAACGCCGCCTCGATGGGCGCGATGGCGAACCAGACAACGGCGAACGAGCCCAGGCCACCGGTGTGGAGGGCAACCCAAACGGCCAGCGTGGTCAGGATGCACGCCGACAGAAGGTAGCCCTGAGCCAGCCGGCCGGTGCGGGAGACGAACAGCGCGACGAGAATCTCGAGCCCGAGAATGGAAAGCGCAGTCGCGGAGAACCCGGCCGACGACGGATCGACGGCAAGGGCCGGCGGAATGAGGCCGAATGCCGCGAAGCCGCTGACGAGATGCGAGCCTATGAATCCTCTGTGCCTGTCGACCTCGACCGGATCGTCGACCACCGAGCTATGCACAAGGTGATCAAACGAGCGCTCCAGCGCGGCTCTGATCTCACAGTTACGCAACACGCATCCCCATCGCAGGCGGGCCGGCACCGCCATGGGAATCCCCTGGGGCGCCTCCGACATGCTGGTCCTGAGTTTCCGAAACGGGCCGGTGGTGCCGGAGACGCTTCGGGGACGGACCATTTGTCTTTTCTGACACTACGGTGCCATGCGCCCCTTTATGGAATGTTGATGGGAAGCATGACGCGAGGGGGTGAGACGCCCTCAGAAAGGGATTTGGTCGGAAAGATCGAATTCACGGTTAAGCGCAGGTGAACAGGCGCTCCCTGTGCTTGGAAGCTCGCGATAAAGCTGACGAATCTCTCGCGCTGCTCGATGGAATGGGCCGATTGATAAAATTGGACTCAAATTTTCGTCGAATTTCCCTGCGATTTGAATGATCGGCCTAATTCGATCCTAAAACGTCCCTGCTAGAACCGGGAACATCGAACGGACAGCGACGGTTTCGGCCGCGAAAGATCCGGACGCCCTCCACGGGCGATGAACAACAGGGAAGTGCATTATGATGTTTCTCCTGAGGACGGCGTTCTGGCTGTCCGTTGTCATCTTTCTCATTCCCGTCGACCATGCCGCCGAGCAGCAGGCCGAGACCGCCAAGGTGCAGCCGATCGGCGCGCTGGAGGCTGCGAGCGCCGCCCAGGCGACCATCTCCGACATGAGCGGCTTTTGCGGCCGCAACCCCATGGCCTGCGAAATCGGTGGCCGGGTTGCCACCACCTTCATGCTGAAGGCCCAGACGGGCGCCCGCATGGTCTACGATTTCATCGATCGGTCGCTCGACGACAAGTCCGGCGCGAACGTCGATCACGGTACGCTGACGGCCACCGATCTCACGCCGGCCTGGCGGGGACCGGGCAAGGCGCCGCAAGGCATCTGATACGGCCGCGCCGGCCCGATGCCGGCGGCGAAGTTTCCCTGCCCGACGGCATCCGTCGGGAACTCGACCGCCGCGACCCCTGGGTCCGGCGGTCTCTTTCTTTAAGGCCGGTGCCGGTCTATACCGAACCGGCGCGACAGACATGGAGACCGAACGTGGCGGTGACCCTCGACGAAATCCGGGACAACTTCTCGTTTCTCGACGACTGGGAAGATCGCTATCGCTACGTCATCGAGCTCGGCAAGGAGCTCGAGCCGCTCGCCGAGGGCGACCACAGCGACGACTGCAAGGTGCGTGGCTGCGTCAGCCAGGTATGGCTCAAGCCGAGTCTCTCCGGCGACAAGACCGATCCGGTCGTCACTTTCCTTGGCGATTCCGATGCGTTGATCGTACGGGGGCTGATCGCCATCCTTCATGCCACGTATTCGGGCAAGCGGGCCTCCGAGGTTCTGCAGATCGATCCCGAGGCCATCTTCAACGAGCTGAACCTGCGCGAGCATCTCACGCCCCAGCGCTCGAACGGCCTGAGGTCGATGGTGGAGCGTCTGCGCAAGGTTGCTCAGGACGCGATGGCCTGAACTCCGACTTTCCTGAAGCGGCGACCAAAACGAAAAGCCCGGCGCAAGGCCGGGCTCGTCATGTTCCATCGGGCAAAAGCGATCAGCGGCTGCGACGACGCTGCTGGCCGAGACCCATCTTCTTGGCAAGATCCGAACGGGCAGCGGCGTAGTTGGGGGCGACCATCGGGTAGTCGGCCGGCAGGCTCCACTTCTCGCGGTATTCTTCCGGCGACATGTTGTAGTGGGTACGCAGATGGCGCTTGAGCGACTTGAACTTCTTTCCGTCCTCAAGGCAGATGATGTAGTCGTTGGTGACCGACTTCTTGACCGGAACGGCCGGGCGCACGGGCTCGGCTTCAACTTCCTGAGGAGCACCGCCCTGCACGCGATTGAGAGCGCCCACGACGTCGTAGATCAGGTTCGGCAGTTCCGCGGCCGGAACGGAATTGTTGCCGACATAGGCGGCGACGATATGCGCGGCAAGGTCGATTATCGTCAGGTCGTCTTCCATCTCGCTCATCTTTGTACCTGTCCTGCTTGAATTTGGATATTTCTGTTGCGTTTCGTTAACTGCTCCACCGGCCGAGAATTTTTCGATCAATTCTACCTGCGAAGCCGCAACAAACCCATGATCTGCTGTCGGACATGTCATTACAGCGCTTCAAAAATGAAAACAAGTGGAACTTGGACAAGAGTAACATCAATACGATGAAAACCGAATTCATGCCCTGCGAATGCTAGGAAAAGTCACGCAAGACGCTCGCAGCACACTAAAGTTGCCTATGGTTGATGGGGCACGCAGCATTGAGACTCTGGCTCACCTCCAAGCGAGGCGGTCCGTAGCGCCGAATACGGACGATTCGCACCAGCTTTCGGGGAGCCGTCTTGCAGACGAAGGCTGTGTCCTGATCAATCAAAGCTGAAGGTCAGGCAAAAGCGAGCGGGCGACGAGAACCGCCGTCGAGGCCCCGATCGGACGACCGTTCGACCTCAGGCGCGATCGCGCCTGACCTGGGGCATGGCTGCCGGCTGTTCGTCGCGGCCGGCTCCGGTCGCCGTCGACCGGATGGGCGTGCCAGCCTGTGTTTGCGGCACGTGAACCGGGGACCGCTTGACGGACGGGAGCACGCCGCGCCAACGGTCGGCAAGCAGGAGAGCTGAGCGGAGCGACACCATCTCGTAGAGATCGACGAGGCGCTTGACGTCGAAATAGTTGCGCGTGTCGTCGATGCCGGAGAACAGGATGACGCGGGTGGCAATGCCGCTGTCGAGGCCGGCGGCCTTGAGGCAGATCGATAGCGGCTCGCCGCCGGCGTCGGCAAGCAGCCGCACGAGAAACGGGGCATCGAGACCGGTAAGGTCCGACAAGATTCGCGACATGGCCTCGGTGTTGCGCTGCAGGCAGGCGCGCGCCAGCGTGGCCACCTTGTCGGGATCGGGCATTGGAACGCGCGGCAGCGGCCGGCGGGCGGCGAACTCCCTGAGCGCGGCGATTTCCAGCGCCTGGATGACGCGGCGGCGACCGCGGCCGTCAAGATCGAGAAACAGGTCGATCAGATCGGTGTCCTGCACGTCGTCCATGCGCGCGGCGAGCTGGCGAGCCAGCTTCGGATTGCCGTGGGCGTTTTCAACCAGATGGCTGACGGCGCTCTGCGACAGGGTGATGCTCGAATTGGCGGCCAGCGCCGAAAGGCCGTCGGCGCGCATGCGGCCGAGCAGGGCCTCCACCACGGGCGGCTGAAGGTTCTTTCGCGCCGCGATCATTTCGAGATGGCTCGGCGAGGCCGTGGCCACCAATGCCAGCAACTGCCCTTCGGAGATGCTTTTCGATTTCTCGATCATCACGGAAGATACGGGGAAGATGTCGTGCAGCAGCGCCCGCATGACGGACGCGGGAACCTCGTCATAATCGGCGAGCAGCGTGGCGATGCGGATCCGGTCCTGAAGCGCCGTCACCTTCAGCAGCTGCGCCACGAGTTCCTCGTACATTGCGACCTCGGAGCGCGTGTGCCCAGGCTCCGATACGTAGAGTTCGGTGGCTTCCTTGAGGAGCGAGCGGGACCGCGCGCCATCAGCGCCCTTGACCAGGCCGAAAACGCCACTTGAAAAGGGGGGCGACGCCATTTCACAGCCATCCCGAATAGGAGTGTCTCGCCCGCCGATTCCGGCAATAACGATCGGCGGCCACACCTGATGAGAATGCCGCTGAAATCGTAAACCATTTGTTAACTCTGACGGCCGAATGATGGTTTTGCGAGCGAAAGTACGCGGGAGGCGACAAACGCCCGGGTATGTTATTCGCCGCTAGCCGGTCCGGCCCTGGAGGGTGCCGTGGGTGACGTCGTCGCATTTGGTCTGCCTCCGCTTCGCGCACGTCGGAAATCCACCAGCGGTTTCTGCGAGGTAACCATTTTGCCGGCCCGCATCATCGAGAACCGGGACATCGCGCCGCAGCCCCAATCCCCCAAGCGCCGAGCCCCTCGGAAGCCGAATGGGCCACCGCGTCCGGCGGGCGTCGGCCTCAAGTAGCACCACTGAAATGGGCGGGCTTGCGCCGGCCCCGCGAATCCTGAAGACTCCGGCCGAAATGTCCGGAGAAGCATCGTGGCCGCGCGTTTGAATGACTTTAGGGCAGGCGCCGCGCTGGCTCTGGTTGCGCTGGCGGTCACCGCCTGCGGCCGGCCGACCGGAGATTTCGGGCGGGCCGAGCCATCCTTCCTGCACGACACGCTGCTGCCGGCGGCCGGCAATCTGACCGCGGAATACGCGCGAAAGGAGCCCGTTTCCGGCTTTCCGCTGACGGACGACGAGATCGAATTGCGCAATCGCGCTTGGGCCTTCGTGCGAGCACCGCATGTTCGCGACTGGTGGCTCGACAGTCTGGTCGAAGGCGAGCGGACGCGAATCCTGCCGATCCTCAAAGGCGGCGGCGCTCCATCGCCCGAGATCGTCGCCATGTTTCCCGAGATCGCACTGCCGCTCATCGCGCCGGCCTACGATCGGCGGCGCTATCACGGCTACCTGCTCTCGGACGGACGCATCTCGACGGAGACGCTGTGGGCGCGCGTGATCGATGACGCCGGTGCCGACACAGCGCTGATCCCGCCCTTCTGCGAGGTTGCTGCCCGCGTGCGCCGGGCCGACGTCGAGCGGCTGGGCGCGCTGAGGCGCCAGCGGCTCGTCGAGGCTCAACTGCATGAGGGAGCCGAGGCGCGGGTCTGGGAGAATGAGGAGACTATCGCCTGGGTGTGGCAAGCCCTGGGCTATCGGGCGGCGTCCTATCGCTATGCCATCGACCACTTCCAGGTCGAGGCGCCCTCCAACCAGCTGTTCGGGGCCAACCGCGCTTACGACACGCTGGTCTTCTCGAAATGCTTCGGCGCGCCGGGGATCCGCACCGCATTGCCGAGCGGACCGGGACGACATTCCCGCCTGATGAACGCCCCCGATCCCTTCGACGAGCCGGTGCCCCAGAAATAGCGACCGCCATCACTCCGACAGGGCGGGGCGGCACTCAAGCCCTTTGAAAGCCTCTTCGGCCAGGCTCCTATCGTCGAGGCCGCCGGCGAACAGGCGAAGCAGCACGAAGCCCTGGTCGACCGGCAGCGACATCGTATCGAGAGAGCCGAGGCCGGCCGACTGGCGGGCGGCGTCCAGCGTGGCGGTGCGGCCGATCATGAGATCGATGTCAGAACCGCGCAGGTCTTCCCGCGATAGCGTTGAGAGAATTCGTCCGTCGTCCGACATCGCCGCGATGGACCAATAGGTGCCGGGCATGGTGCCTGTCAGGCGAACCGGCCCGGTATCCTCGTCGAAGCGGCAGACGGCATTGAGAAAGGCGGGGTCCAGGTCGGCCGACGTATTGCTGTTGTCGACCTGCACGAGCGTGCCGTCGGCCGTGCTGAAGTCGATGCCGGTAAACGCGAGATCGCGAGAATGGCTGGGCGTCAGAAGAACGGCGCCGATATGGGTGAGTCCTGCGATGCACAGCGTCGCCGCGAACCAGCGGAGGCCGGTATCGATCATGATGCCGCTCCCTGTTCGCAGCCGAGTGGCGTCACCGACGGCAACTGGTCGGAGCCCGGCGCGCGGGCGGCTAGGGTCGGCGAATAGAGACGCAGGGTCAGCCGCAGGCTGGAAAGCCCGGTCGTCGCCACGAAGTCGCCCGGCCGAACCTCGCGGCCGATGGATATGTGAACCTGTCGCGCCGATCCGAACGCCATGGCGTCAAGCGAGGTAAAGCCGAAGCGGCGAGCTGGATTGGACGGCAGGTGCCCGTCGCGGTCGGAGACCGTCAGCGTCCAGAGTACGCCCTGGGGCACGGGGCCTGAGACGAGATAGGCGCAGGCGGCCTGCAGTGGCTTGTTGTCGGCGCTGACCTCGGTGATCAGCTCGATCCCCTCGCTTGGCCCGAGGCCGCCACCGCCGCGCCGGGCAGCCCTGGCTGCTTCATAGGGATTGGCCTTGGCGTTGTCCTTCAGAACGGACCATTGGCCGATGGTCTGGGCTCCATCGAAATGGAAGTTGCCGACGGCCCACCAGGCCGAACCTAGGCCGAGAAGGACGCCGACAAGCGTTACGAGGATGAGGCGTATCGTAGCGAACACTGGAACGACCGGTCAGCGAGGGGCCGCGGCGTCGGAAGCCCCGAGCAGCGAAAGACCATTGAGGAGATTGTTCGACCGCCCGGTGGCGGATGGTGTGACAAGGCTGAGCGCCTCGCCGTCGGCGGCCGGCACGAGCGCCGCCTCCCGTGCCTTTGCCGCCGGAATGCGGGCACGCATGCTGGCGCCGACGTCGCGGATCACCGCCGCCGCTGCCGGCGTCAGGGCCTGAGGCGAAACGGTCGCTTCGGGCGTGGCCGTTGCCACCTCCGCCGGCTTGCCGGTCGAGGCGAGGAGATCGGCCGACACCGGGACGCCGGGGATTGGCTTGAAGCTGAGGCCGGAGTGGATGGGTTCCATGATGGAGTGCCAGGTCAGGGCGGGCAGGCTGCCGCCCGTCATGTTGGCGGTCGAAGTGTAGTCGTCGTTGCCGAACCACACCGAGGCCGCGTACCAGCCGGTGTATCCGACGAACCATGCATCGCGATAGGCCTGTGTCGTTCCGGTCTTGCCGGCCTGCATCTGGCCGGGAAACTTCGCCTTGCCGCCGGTACCGCCGTTCACCACCGTCGACAGCACGCTGTTCATCTCGTAGGCGACCTCTTCCGGCAGCACCTGCTCGGGCGGCGGCT
Source organism: Pleomorphomonas sp. T1.2MG-36 (assembly GCF_950100655.1). Taxonomy (NCBI): domain Bacteria; kingdom Pseudomonadati; phylum Pseudomonadota; class Alphaproteobacteria; order Hyphomicrobiales; family Pleomorphomonadaceae; genus Pleomorphomonas; species Pleomorphomonas sp. T1.2MG-36. The sequence continues at coordinate 510,674 of NZ_CATNLY010000012.1, read as the reverse complement.
CCCGCGTCCGATCGTAGGTGATGACGCCGGCGCGCGTCTTGGTCCATTCGATCGCATAGGGGGTCGACTTGAGCCCGCCGGTGGCAAAACCCGAATAGGCGCCGACCATGTCGAGGGCGGTCACTTCGGCCACGCCGAGCGGCAGGGCGCGCGTGATCTTGAGCTCGGTGCGAATGCCGAGCTTATGGGCGGTTTCGACGATCTTGCCACGCCCGAAGCTTTCGGCAAGCCGGACCGGCACGGTGTTGATCGATTTGGCGATGGCCGTCCTGAGCGAAATCCGGCCGGCATAGGAGCGGCCATAATTGCGCGGGCTCCAGTTGCCGATGGTGATCGGCGCATCGGAGATCATGTCGTCCGGTGCAAAGCCGTTCATGAAGGCCGTGGCGTAGACGAAGGGCTTGAACGACGACCCCGGCTGGCGCAACGCGTAGACCGCGCGGTTGAACAGGCTTTCACCGTAGTCGGCGCCGCCGACCATGGCCCGCACTGCGCCGTCGAGGCTCTGCACGACGGTGGCCGCCTGCTTCACCTTATACTGTTGACCATATTGCCGGAGACTGTCGGCGATGGCCGTGTCGGCCGTCTTCTGAATCGCCGGGTCGAGCGTTGTGCGAACGGTGATGGTGCGGTCGCCGGGCGGGGCGATGCGCTTCACTTCCTCGAAGGCCCAGTCGAGGAACCAGTCCGGCGCATTGCCGTTTGCCGAGGGTACTGGTGTGGCGGGATTGCGACGCGCGGAGGCCACCTGGGCCTCCGTCATGAAGCCGGCCTCGACGAGGTTGGACAGGACCTGATTGGCCCGGGCACGAGCGGCGGCGATATTGTTGTTGGGCGAGTACTTCGTCGGCGCCTTGTAGAGGCCGGACAGCATGGCTGCCTCGGCCAGCGTCAGCGATTTGACCGATTTGCCGAAATAATACTCAGACGCTGCCGCAACACCGTGCGTGCCGCCGCCCATGTAGGCACGGTCGAGATAGAGCTTCAGGATCTCTCCCTTGGAAAGCTGCGCCTCGAGCCACAGGGCGAGGTAGGCCTCGTTGATCTTGCGCTGAATGGTGCGCTCATTCGAAAGGAACAGGTTCTTGGCGAGCTGCTGGGTGATGGTCGACCCGCCCTGGACGACGCCGCCGGCCTTAGCATTCGACATGATGGCGCGGACGGTGCCGAGCGGGTCGATGCCGAAATGGTCGTAGAAGCGCCGGTCCTCGGTGGCCAGCGTTGCCTCGATGAGATAGGGCGGCATCGCCGACAGCGGCACGCTGTCGTCGAGGAACATGCCGCGCCGGCCGATGATCGTGCCGGTCTTGTCCTCGAAGGTCACGGCGTAATCGCCGCGCGCGCGCCAGTCGCCCTCCGTCGCCTTGAAGGCGGGAATGGCGAACAGCAACAGGACGATGGAACCGGCGGCGCCAAGCGTCGTTCCCTCGGACGCCAGCTCGAAGAAGGCGCGCTTCCAGCCGCGCAGTCGGATCAGGCCGGAGTAGTCGACAAGGCTGCCCCAGAACCGCGAGAAACCTTTCGAGGCGTTCCAGGCGGCCGAGTCGACGAAGGCATCGATTCGGAGAAGCCAGAGGCGCCAGCGCGGATTGCTCTTGAATTCCGGCACGGTACAGCCCAAGCGTTAGGAATGTTCGGAAGCCGAAAACTAACCTTTTCCGGCACCGGTTACCAGATCGCAGAGAAAAAGATGGCGGACGCAACCGACAACGACGATGGACTGCCCTTCTGGCGCACCAAGACGCTCGAGGAAATGACCGACACGGAGTGGGAAAGCCTGTGCGACGGCTGCGCCCGCTGCTGTCTCAACAAGCTGGAAGACGAGGACACCGGACGCGTCGTCTACACCGACGTCGGATGCTCGTTGCTGGACGGCGAAAGCTGCCGCTGTTCCGACTACGCCCATCGCTCGGAAAAGGTGCCGGAGTGCGTGCGCCTGACGCCGCATGAGGTGCGCACGCTCACCTGGCTGCCGAGCACATGCGCCTATCGTCTCGTTGCCGAGGGGCGCGATCTCTACGATTGGCATCCGCTCGTTTCGGGCGATCCGGACAGCGTCCACAGCGCCGGAGTGTCGGTCCGCGGCAAGACGGTGCGCGAACAGGACTGGCCGGTGGAAGAGTGGCAGGACCGCATCGTCAGCTGGCCGACGCGGCTGCCGGGACTGTTGGGGCGCAAAAGACGCCGTCGCGCCTAGACGGAAAGCCGGCGCGCGCCCTTGGTCGTCCATGAAGAGTCATGGCGATTCATATGGGTTCATGGTGCGTCGCCAGCTATCCGCTCCGGCGGCGCCTCAGTCGATGGCGACGAGAACGTCCGATGCCTTGACCACGGCCTTGGCGGAATCGCCGACCTTGAGGCCGAGGTCGTCGACCGCCTCGTTGGTGATGGCGGCCGTGACCTTGGCGCCGCCGGCTACCTCCAGAACGACGTGGGCGGTCGTGGCACCCTTGGTGACCTTGACGACCTTGCCTTCGAGGACGTTGCGCGCGGAAATCTTCATGCTGATGTTCCCTATTCGAGCGGTCGCCGCTGGCGGACGTCGCTTCGCGGATCCGGTGCTCGCATCATGGACAATAGGCCGGACCAAGCTTTCCGCAATGACAGAAAGGTGGCAGTCGGACGCCGCTGGCGCGGCGCTTGCACAGAAGTTGACCAGCCTCGCGGCACGGATCGCGGCATCGTCACCGGCGCCGGTTGGTCCCGTTGGCGAAGGCCATGGCGGTGTGACAGAGGCGCGGGATTGGGAAGGGCTTTGGACATGGCGAGCATCGACAGAAGCGACGACGGCAGGCATGGGATCTGGGACGACGTTCAGGCCATCGCCATGGGGACGTTCTTCGCCGCCGTCGGCATCGAGTTCTTTCGCGATGCGCATCTCGGGACCGGCGGCACCGCCGGTGTCGCCTTCCTCATCCACTATGCCACCCAGTTCGGCATCGGCCCGGTGATCTTCTTGCTGAACCTGCCCTTCTATGCCTTCGGCTGGGTAACGCTCGGCCGGGAGTTCACGCTGAAGACCTTCGCGGCCGTGGCGCTCCTCTCCGTCGAAAGCTATTTCATGCACGACGCCTTCGCCATCGGCTATAGCGCCCCCTGGTTCTCGGCGATCACCGGCGGCGCGCTGACCGGGGTCGGCATGCTGATGCTGTTCCGGCACAAGTCGAGCCTCGGTGGCATCGGCATTCTCGCCGCCTTCGTTCAGGAAAAGCTGGGTTGGCGGGCCGGCAAGTTCCAGCTCGCCACCGATCTTGCGATCCTCGCGACGTCCTTCCTCGTGCTCAACTGGAGAAACGTGGCGTTGTCCGTGCTGGGCGCCGTGGTGCTCAACTTGGTCCTGGCCGTCAATCACAAGCCGGGCCGCTACAACGGCTACTGACCCACGACGCTGCCGCAGGAGGTGCCGGCGCAAGCGCGATCAAGCGCCAAACGGAGGGAAGGTTACAACGGGCCGGTCTCCCCGATGACCGCCCATGTCATCTGGAAGGCGCCACATGGGCAGCGTGCCCCGGAGGACCCACGGATGAGCAACACGGACGCATCGCCGACCAAGGCCTTTTCGGCGCTCGACACCAGATTGGAGCAAGCCCTTGCATCCGGCCACATCGCCGGTCTGCATGCCATGGTGCTGACCAGGGATGGCCGAACCATCGCCGAGCGCTATTTCATCGGCCGCGACTACACGTGGGGCGTTGATCTCGGCGTGGTCGACCACGGCGAGGATACGCTGCACGACCTGCGCTCGGTGACCAAGAGCATCGTCAGCCTGCTCTATGGCATCGCCCTGGAACGGAAGCTGGTGCCGCCGCCCGAGGCGCCGCTCCTCGACGCTTTGCCACGCTATGCGGACCTCGCCGACGAGACGCGGCGGCGGATCACCATCGCCGATGCGCTGACAATGAGCATGGGAACGCTCTGGGACGAGACCGTCCCCTATACCAGCGCCGCCAACAGCGAGATCGCCATGGAGCAATCGCCGGATCGCCTGCGCTACGCGCTCGACCGGCCCATCGTCGAGCCGCCGGGGCGGACCTGGACCTACAATGGGGGCGCGGCGGCATTGATCGGCGCCGTCATTGCCGAGGGCGTCGGGCTGCCGATCGAGGAGTTTGCCCGCGAGGTTCTGTTCAAGCCGCTCGATATCGATCGGTTCGAGTGGATCCGCAGTTGGGATGGCGTGGCCGCGGCGGCATCCGGCTTGCGTCTCACGGCCCGCGACCTCGCCAAGATCGGCAACATGATGCTGGCCGGCGGTCGTTGGAACGATCGAGCCATCGTTTCGCCCGACTGGATCGAGAGGGCGACGACGTCGCGGTTCGCCGCCAATCCGGACAATGGCTACGGCTATTTCTGGTGGACGGGGAGCTCGACGCTGCCCTCGGACGGCGATCCATTGCCGTGGTACGCCGGCTTCGGCAATGGTGGCCAACGTCTGCTCGTACTGCCCGCAGCCGGTGTCGTGCTGTCGACCTTCTTCGGCAACTATGACCAGCCGGAATTCTGGCTGCCGCCGGCTCGCTTGTGGTCCGACATCATCCTGCCTGCGCTCTCGGACTGAGAAACGGCGAGCCGCCAAACTTGGAGGCGCCGCGCCTGCGGCGCCCCCGAGCACCCGCCGATCAGGTTGAGTCAACCTGATCGAAAAGCGGCTGCTCCAGCAAGCAATCCTGGAGTCTTCGCTTGACGACCAAGTGCTTCAATTTGGTCGGCGAAGACTCTAGGCCGATTTCCGGCGTGGCACCGGCACGAGAGCTGCCGCGTCGGCCACTTCTCTCCAGGCCGGCTCGCTGCTCTCGATCTCCCGCCACTCCTTGAGAAGAACGCGACGGCGGCGCGGATAGCGGACGCCGAGGTCGGTGGCATCCGACATGCGGTCGACGCGGAAGTGACGGAAGTCGGCCCGGAGCTCGCACCAGGCGGTGAGGACGCGCACGCGCTCGAAGAAGGCGACCGCCATCGGCCAGACGACGCGGCGCGAAGCGAGACCCTTCTCGTTGACATAGGAGAATTCGAGTCGGGTCTCGTTGCGGATGGCGGCACGCACCAGCGACAGGTCGATGCCGTCGCGGTTGGCGTTCCAGGCCGGGGCGACGATCAGGCCGGTGGCGTCCATCCGGTCGGCGAGGTCGGGCGGCAGCACCGCCGCGATCTTGGCGAGAGCATTCTCCGCCGACGAGGCCAGACGCTCGTCGGCCCGCGTCGCGGCAAGCCGCGCGCCGAACACCAGCGCCTCGATCTCGTCCTCGGTGAACATCAGCGGCGGCAGCATGAAGCCGGGCCGCAGCACGTAACCGACGCCGGCCTCGCCGTCGATCGGCGCGCCCTGACCGATCAATGCCTGAATGTCGCGATAGAGCGTGCGAAGCGATACGCCGAGTTCGGCCGCGAGCTCCGCCCCGGCGACGGGGCGGCGACGGCGGCGCAAGGCCTGGACCAGGGTAAGAAGGCGCTCGGCGCGGGACATGGGAGGACCCAGAGTTCGGCAATGGATTCGGTCAGCAAATGCGAACCGATCATGCCAGCATGCACGGCCCGCGTCCACCATAATGATCTTGTTTTGTTCTGAACAGCCCTTTGAGGGCTGAACCGGCTCGCTTCGATGCCGGCGCTCCATGAACCGCGCGGAGAGGGGGGGGGCGACAGCGGCGCGAACGGAGCGATTCACCCAAACTCCGGCTCGCTGGGCTTCGCTCCGATCCCACTGATGACGCCGCCCGTCGGGAGCGCTGAGCGATGCTTCCGGGTGGTCACCGGAGGTCCGGCGTGCTCGCCGGTGGGTAAGCCATTGGGACTGATGTGTTTGAAATATTGACCACCAGCCGAAGGGCGAGGGGAGTCCCGTCCGCGCGATGCGGCGAGAGTGGACGGGCGCCGCCGGTGCCCCCTCGTGTCGGGCACGCGCTCTTTTGCCCTGATGGCGCGGCTGCCGCCGGACGTCCGCTTGTCCACTCCGGGCATGCGGTGGGGACCGCCTTGGTGCGGCATGCCACCTTCGCGACATCGCGACGGTGGCGTGACTGCCTGGCTTCTGCCTGAACGATCGGTCGTCTCGGACAAGTGTTGCTTTGGCCGCCAGACATGGTTATGCAACTTGAAGTGATAGGTGTTCGGTACTCGCTGGACGGCCCGATCACCAACCATGGTGCTTGTCGGCGACCCGTTCGAGTGCTTGTGATCGACGCCCCAACTTGCACAGGCGCGGCGACGTGCGAGTTTCCGGGGCCCGTGCCCCGTGCCCGGTGCCAGCAACGGGTTTGTCCTGTGCCGCCGACCGGTGCGATCGCTCTTCAAGTGGGCGCATGCCAAAGCCGCCAAACTCCCGAGGGGTGACGAAAAGCAGGTTGGATGTCCATGGGGCGAAGGGATGGGCCAGACAGGGGTATCCTGGAGTTAGCGCAGCCGCATTTGGCCTGATACGACGCACGCCGGTCTGCGCGGTTGATGTGGTCAAGGCCGGGTTTGAGCCATTATCGTCCGTGCCGAAGAGATAAGGTGCGCCAGCTGAATCACAGCATGAACCGCCGAAGAGGCGTATCAACAACACCCTGCAACAGATTCATAAGACTCGTGATTCCCGCTTCAAGCTGAATCAGAATCTCAGCAGGCATCGGACGCCTTGCGATCCATTTCTGAATCAGAATGTCAGCCGCCGGAATCGGTTTGCGAACTTGCTGACTCACTTCGCGAAGTCGCGGCAATCGGCCTGTAGCGCCAGTCTGCCGGTTCGGGCGGTTGCTTCGTTGCCGGTGATCCGTCGCCGGTCACGCGACCCGGCATGACGATCCGGGATCGATACGAGCGCCTGCACCCACCGGCCTCGATTTGTGTTCCACTCACCCTGACTTTCATCGTGAAGATGGACGAGAAATCGGTGCCCTTACTTTGCGGTGAGGGGTCGATCCAAGATGTCTGGCGGCGATCTCCGCCACTGGGCAAGGAGTGGTTGGAGAGCTTCTGCAAGGGGGGAGGGGCTGGCCCGTCGGCTCGTCTTGGGTGGGGTTGCGGCGAGCGATCGACGGGGCTGGCAACCGTGCATCGAAACATCGACTTGGTGATATACTCTTTTAGGTTGTAGTGAGCGGAGGCTCCAGCAAGCCGACTTTCTGATGCCAGCGACCGTCCGGCACTGTCATGTTGCGCATGTGTTGTCGATACCGGCTGGTGCTTGGGATCGAACCATTGCCTTCATTGATCGCGATGTGGCGCTTGCAAGCGATCGTCCTCGGCCGTACAAGACCTCACACCATGGAAGCTCGATATGCGACGGGAAGCGGTTCTCGCGCCGAGATCAAAAATCGGCTCAGGCGACGGTCCGACGAGGCGGGCACCTTCCGCTATATGTTTGATATAATGAACGGCACCATGGGCTGTTAGAAGAACTTGGCGCCCCGACGTTCGGCCAAGTCGCATGACGGATGCGCATGTTCGCGCCGCTCAGCTCGAACGCCGAGACCGCCTATCTGGTCGTGAGGTGAAGGAAGACGAAGCTAGCCCGCGCCGTCGGACGGGGACGGCGCGGGCTATAGCGCAGAGGCCCAACGAGGAGGGGTGTCAAGCCACGGCGCGTCTGGACGCGGCAACAGCGGCCGCGATTTCATCCTTGAGCAGAGACCGGTGACGCTTGAGATCGGCGAGGACGGCCGGTTCGGCCGGCTCCTCCAGCGACTCGATGCGGTAAATGCGCCGGTTGATCTCCTGATAGGCAGTGGCGAGGTCGCAGAAGACCGCATCGAACAGCATGAGCTGTTCAATGGTGTCCCAACTGCCGGGGAATTCCACGGAAAGCTCGTTCGGGATGCTCATGTCACTGCCCCCTCTTCACATCTTCCCAAGGCTAACCTCCTTGTCGCAACAAGGCCTTGAGGTGGATCAAAAGTCGTATGCGGGCGTTACACCAACAGGGATTTCCCTATGACGGTCTTCGGCTGGCATTGATTGCGATGGGAAAAATGCGTTTCACCCGTCCCGGCGAGGCCGAAGCAAGGGCCTCGACGCCGATCCTTTGAGCGGATGGGGGGCGCAGAGGGTGAAACGGGAGGGAGAGCCTGCCGGTGGGCGACTCGGATTTCGCCGGCCCGCGCATGAACGGCGAGCGCCATCGGTGTTCATGGACCATTCAGGCTCGGGTGGCTAATGTCCTGCTCATGAACACCAATCGCAAGCGATTCCCACTCGTCGTGGCGTGTTTCCTGGCGCTGCCGATCGTCATGGGACAAGCCGCCGAGGCGCGTTGTTTGACGCCCGCCGAGGCGCAGGCCGTCGTCGGCAAGGGCGCGGTTCAGAGGCTGAGCGTCATAGCGCGCGTGGTCGGCGGAGAGATCGTCGACGCGCAACTCTGCGAGGGGGGCGGGTTGCTGGTCTATCGGCTCGTCGTCATGCGCGAAGGGGGGCGGGTGGACAACGTCATGGTCGACGCGACGTCCGGTCAGAGGCTTCGTTGAATCGGGAACCAGAGCATGCGGATTCTTGTGGTCGAGGACGACCGTGACCTGAACCGGCAGCTTGTGACCGCATGCCGCGATGCCGGTTATGCCGTGGACGCTGCCTTCGATGGCGAGGAAGGGCACTTCCTCGGCGATACCGAGCCCTATGACGCGGTGATCCTCGATATCGGCCTGCCTAAGATGGATGGTCTCAGCGTGCTGGAAGCCTGGCGGCGGGATGGCCGGCTGGTGCCGGTGTTGTTGCTGACCGCGCGCGATCGCTGGAGCGACAAGGTGGCCGGCATCGACGCCGGGGCCGACGACTACGTCGCCAAGCCTTTCCATATGGAGGAGGTGTTGGCTCGCCTCAGGGCGCTGACGCGCCGTGCCGCCGGCCGTGCCTCCAACGAGGTGGAAGTCGGGCGCGTGAGGCTCGACGTGAAGGCCGGCCGCCTGACCGTCGACGGCAATCCCATCAAGCTGACGTCGCACGAGTTCCGTCTCATCCAGTATCTCATGCTGCACATGGACAAGGTGATCTCGCGGACCGAACTGGTCGAGCATCTTTACGACCAGGACTTCGACCGCGACTCCAACACCATCGAAGTGTTCGTCGGGCGGCTGCGCAAGAAGATGGGCATCGATCTGATCGAGACGGTGCGCGGCCTCGGCTATCGCATCGCGTCCGGAAAATGAACGCGCGCCTCAGAAAACTGGGCGAATGGTTGAAGAGCTCGCTGGCCCTGCGCCTGGTCCTGGCGTCGGCGCTCTGGGCGACCATCGCTTTGGCGGCTTTCGGCTGGCTCCTGACCGAACTCTACCGCGCCAGCCTCATCCGCTCCTTTGACGAACGGATCATCGTCTACGAAAAGACGCTGGCCGGCGTGGTCGCGTCGGCACCCGACGGCGCCGTGCCCGACCCTGGCACCATGGGCGATCCGCGGTTCGGCCGCTACCAGTCCGGCTGGTATTGGGTGGTGGTGGATGCCAAGTCGCAGTCGACCGTGGCCACTAGCCAGTCGTTGTTCGGCGAGGTGCTGTCGCTGCCGCCGCCGCCCAACAATGGCGCGGTGGTCACCAACGATGCCCGCGATCCGGCCGGCATTGCCCTGCGCCATGCGGCGCAACGCATCTTTCTCAGCAACGGGCGCATGTACGATCTTCACGTCACCGGCAACGTCGCCGAGCTTGCGGACGAGATCTCGACCTTCCGCTTCCAGGTGTTCGCCACGCTGGCGGCCTTCGCCCTCGGCCTCGTGGCCGCCGCCGGCCTGCAGGTGAGTTTCGGCCTGCGGCCGCTTGCGGCCATGAGCCGCCGCCTTGCCGACATCAGAGAGGGGCGCGCCAACCGCCTCGAAGGTCGTCTGCCGCGCGAGATCGCCGCTCTCGGCAAGGAGCTCAACGCCCTGATCGAGACCAACAGCGCCATCGTCGAGCGCTCGCGGACCCAGGTCGGCAACCTTGCCCATGCGCTGAAGACGCCGCTCGCGGTGATCCTGAACGAAGCGCGCGCCGAGGGCGGCCCGCTGGCCGACAAGGTGGTCGAGCAGGTGACGGTCATGCGGGACGAGGTCGACCGCTACCTCGACCGAGCCCGGCTGGCCGCCGACCGCAAGGTGATCGGCGCTGTTGCCGATGTCCGCCACTCCTTGGAAGGGCTGAGCCGCGTTCTGAGCCGGGCCTACCCGGACCGCAGCCTGCATCTGGAAGACGAGGGCGCCGGCCATCCCAAGGCCCGCATCGAGCGGCGCGATCTGGAAGAACTGGTCGGAAACCTGATGGACAATGCCTGCAAGTATGGCCGCGAGCAGGTGCGCGTCCTGCTGTCGGTCGACAGAACCGACCGCGACCGGCCGATGGTGAAGATCCGCGTCGAGGACGACGGCCCTGGTCTTCCGCCATCCGCCTATGCCGAGGTGCTCGGCCGTGGCAAGCGCCTCGACGAGACGCAGCCCGGATCTGGCTTCGGCCTCGCCATCGCGGCCGAGATCGCGGAAACCTATGGCGGATCGCTGGTCCTGGACCGGGCCGTGCTCGGCGGGTTGGCGGTGACCTTTCGCATTCCGCTGAGCTGAATTTCGTTGACAGGACGTCAGATGGTGGGAGCAGTAATCTGAAGAGGGAGGCCGTTTACGACAAGATTAAGTTGTAACCAAAATTCGGCCATGGTTTCAGGCCATTATGAGCAACAAGGGCGAATCGCCCAAACAATTGGTTCCATTCTCGGAGACCCGGTGAGATGTTGTTGAAGAAACTTGTGATCGTCGGCCTGGCGGCCTCCATGCTGGCAGGCTGCGCGACGGGCCCCAACCAGAACCAGACGCTCGGCACGCTGGCCGGCGCCGTCGGTGGTGCGGCCCTCGGTTCGGCCTTCGGCCAGGGCAGCGGCAAGGTGGCGGCGATCGCGGCCGGCGCGCTTGTCGGCGGCTTCCTCGGCAACCAGATCGGCGCCAGCCTCGATGCCGACTCCCAGCGCTACAACTATGCCGCCAGCGTCAGCGCGCTGGATAGCGGCTATCAGCAGCAGTGGCAGAACCCGCAGACCGGCGTCTACGGCACGGTCTCACCCGGCCCGGTCGCCGTTGTCAACAACCGCACCTGCCGGCCCTACACCAACACCGTTTACATCGACGGTCAGCCTCAGGTTGCCCGCGGTACCGCCTGCCGCAATCCGGACGGCAGCTGGCAGGTGGTTGGCTAAGCCAGGCCTGACTTCCCGGGTCATGTGATTGATGGGCCGGCTCGCAAGAGTCGGCCTTTTCGCATTGTGCGTTCCCGCAGCCTCTTCGTTACCAGTCATCAACCATCTTGCGGCAGGATCGTTTGGTAAAGAAGCAGTTACGGGAATCGTCATGGACGGACGCGCGGTGGTGACCGACAAGGCCGAAGCTTTCCTGCGCGGACTGACGCCGCGGGCGCGCGGCATGCTGGTTCGCCGGATGGAGAGCGACAGGGCGGCTCCCACCGAGCTCGAAGCTCGCCGTCGCCTCATTCTGGAAGCGGCCCGCGCCATCGCCGAGAGCCGCGACGCGGCCCGGCAGGCCATGGCCGGCCCGCCGGCGGACATGCGCCGGCTGGTGTTTGCCGCCTTCGAGCCTTACGTGATCGAGGAAAGGCTAGTGTTTCCGGCGCACGGGTTCGTCACCGCCGCCACGCTGTCCCACGTCTGGTCCTATGCGGCCAACGAGCTCCAGTGCGCCGAGATTGCCGCTTGGAGCGATCCCGAGACCGCGCCCTCGCTGCCCAACGATGCTGCCCGCCGGGAAGAGGCCGTCAAGCTGGAAGGTCGGCTGTTCGACATCCTGGCAAAGCATATCGCGGCGATCGCCGACGAACCGAAACTGCAACAGCGTTTCATGTCGCGCATCGGTGGCGAGGTGGCTCGCCGCGAGATCGATGACATGATCGCGGTGCGCGATCGCCTCCAGGACCTGCCGACACTGAGCGCCGCCATCGTGCATTTGCTCGACACCGGGCCGGCCGACATGGGGCTTCTCGAACAGATCGCCACCTATCTTGCCAAGTATCCGAATACGGCCGGCTGGGTCGCCGCCGGCGTGTTTCGCCGCCAGGCAACGGTGACGCCGCTGATCGCCTTTGCCAAGCTGCTGGCGCGCGGCGAAACGGCTCGTCGGGTTCGAGCCACGCCGGCGGCGACGGCCTTTGTCGATCTCGGGCTGGCCGCGGCCGACCGGTCCGCCTCGCGCTTTCAGACCATTCTTCGCGGCGGCCGCAACGCGGCCGATGCCATGGCCCAGATCGGCGTGTTCCGGTCGACCCTCAACGAACTCACCACCGGCCTGGACATCGACAACGACGGGGGCTGGCAGCCGCGCCTTGTCGCCATCAAGCGGCGCTTCTCGGACATGCTGTTCGTCGAGTTCGACAAGCTGCTTCCGGCCATGCGCCGCGCCTTCCGAGTTCAGGAGGCTCCCTATCCTGGCCCGGCCGATGGCGCCGAAGCGGCCTTTCTGTGCGCCCTGTTCGCGGCGACGGGCAAGTCGCGCGACATCCTGGCGGTCAATGGCCTGATCGGCCGCCTGACGCCGTTGGTCGATCAGGCGATCGAGCTCTACGCCCTCGATCTGCCGACCAAGTTGCGGGGCCTCGACGGCGAGGCGCGCGCGGCGGCACTGTCGGCGGTCGACTATCTGATCAAGGCTGCCGGCTTCCTCTACGGCGACGACTATGCCTCGCATCTTCGCCGAAGCAGGGAGCAGCAGCTCAAGTCGTCGAGGCCTGCGGCGTGAGGCCGGATCGCCTTTTCTAGAATCCTTCTCAAATTCGCCCAGAAGTCGATTGAGAAAGCGCCGATATTGCCCTATTCGGCTTGGGGCATCGGGGCGACGGCCTGTGCCGGCGGGTTCGGGAAAGAGCGACGGATGGTTTTCTGGATATTGCTGGCTTTGCTGACGGCGGCGGTCGTTCTTGTCCTCATCGCCCCCATGGCGCGCCCGGCGGGCGCCTTTTCGTCAGTCAGCGGCGAGGAAACCCGCGTCTACCGCGACCAGTTGAGCGAGCTCGACCGTGATCGGGACCGCGGCCTGATCGGCAGCGAGGAGGCGGACGCCGCCCGTGCCGAGATCGGACGCCGCTTGCTGATGGCCGCCAACGCGCCAGCGGAAGCGGGAATGCCCCGGCCCGCGGCCAACAGGATCGTGGCGCTGATCACCGTCGTCGCCATCCCCGCCATCGCCCTGCCGCTCTATCTCTTCGTCGGTCAGCCGGACATGCCCGACGCGCCGCTCGCCGAGCGCCTGACAGCGGCGCCCGCTGCCGGCAATGTCGCCGATCTGGTCGGACGTGTCGAAAAGCATCTCGCCGCCAATCCCGACGACCTCTCGGGATGGCGCATCATTGCCCCGGTCTACGCTCGTCTGGGCCGGCTGGACGATGCGGTGAAGGCTTGGGGCAAGTTGGTCGCGGCCGGCGAAGCGGACGCGGCGACGCTCGAGAACTACGGCACCGGCCTTGTCGACACCAATGACGGCATCGTCTCGCCCGATGCGCAGTCGGTCTTGGCGCGCGCCGTTGCCGCCGATCCCGAGCGGGCACGCGCGCGCTTCTACTACGCGGAGGGGCTTCGTCAGGCGGGCGCCTTCGACGAGGCACTGCAACAGGTCGACGAGTTGATCCGCCGCTCCCCGGCCGATGCCCCTTGGCTCTCGACGACGCGCGGAAAACGCGGCGAGATCCTCGCTGCGCTCAAGAAGCCGGCCGATACGCCGGAACCGCCGACCCTGCCGGCAGCAGCCGTGAACAACGAGGCGATCCAGGGCATGGTCGACGGCCTCGCCGCGCGGCTTGCCGCCGACCCCGGCGATCGCGACGGCTGGATCCGGCTGATGCGCTCCAATGTGGTGCTCGGCCGGAGCGACAAGGCGGGCGCGGCGCTTGCCGATGCCCGGAAAGCCTTCGCCGGCAACGCCGAGGCCCTGGCGGCGATCGATGCCGCGGCGGCCGAACTCGGCATCGCCAAACCGGAGGGACAATGACGATGGTCATGACGCGCAAGACGCGGCGCCTCATCCTGATCGGCACGGTGGGCGCGGTTCTCGCCGCCGCCGTCGGCCTCGTTCTCTTTGCCCTGTCCGGTGAGATCACCCTCTACAAGACGCCGACCGAACTGACTGAACAGCCCAACACCGAGGGGCGCCGCCTCAGGATCGGCGGCCTCGTCGAGGTTGGCAGCGTGGTGCGCAAGGACAGAGGACAGGTCGAGTTCAAGGTCACGGACACGGTGAACGCCGTGCCGGTGACCTATCGGGGATTGCTGCCGGATCTGTTCAAGGAAGGGCAGGGCGTCGTCGCCGAGGGAAAGCTCGACCAGGATGGCGTGTTCCAAGCCGATACCGTGCTGGCCAAACATGATGAACGCTACATGCCGAAGGAAGTGGTGGACGCGCTGAAGGCTCAGGGCGTCTGGGAAGAAGGCCAGCCGGGCGGACCGATGCCGCCGGCGGCGAAGAACTAGGGCATGTTGGCGAACTCTGGTTTGCCAACATGCTCCATCCAGTTTGTTTTCACGCAACTCCGGGCGCAGAACCGGTGCCCACTTATGCTGGAGTTGCTTTAGGCGAGGGCGGCATGATCGTCGAATTCGGCCATTTCGCACTGTTTCTGGCTTTGGCAGTCGCCGTCGCCCAATCGGTCCTGCCGATTGTCGGCTTCTTTCGCCGCGACCCGGCGCTGATGGCGGTGGCGCCGCGCGCCTCGATGATGCAGCTCCTGCTGGTCGTCATCGCCTTCTCGGCGCTCACCTATGCCTATTTGGTCTCCGACTTTTCGCTTCTCAACGTGGTCGAGAACTCCCATTCGGAAAAGCCGCTGATCTACAAGGTCTCCGGCGTCTGGGGCAACCATGAGGGCTCCATGCTGCTCTGGGCGCTGATCCTGGCGCTGTTCGGCGCGGCGGTCGCGGCATTCGGCGGCAACCTGCCGCAGACGCTGAAGGCCAACGTGCTGGCCGTCCAGGGCTGGGTCAGCACGGCCTTCCTTGCCTTCATCCTCACGACGTCCAACCCGTTCCTGCGCCTTGCCGAGCCGCCGATGGAGGGCCGGGATCTAAATCCGGTACTGCAGGATATCGGCCTCGCCATCCATCCGCCGCTCCTCTACCTCGGCTATGTCGGCTTCTCCATCGCCTTCGCCTTTGCCATCGCGGCACTGATCGAGGGGCGGATCGATGCCGCCTGGGCGCGCTGGGTTCGGCCGTGGGTGCTCGCCGCCTGGATCTTCCTCACCGCCGGCATCGCCATGGGGTCCTACTGGGCCTACTACGAACTCGGCTGGGGTGGCTTCTGGTTCTGGGACCCGGTGGAGAACGCATCGCTGATGCCCTGGCTGGTCGGCACGGCGCTGTTGCATTCGGCCGCCGTCATGGAGAAGCGCGAAGCGCTGAAGGTCTGGACCGTCTTGCTCGCCATCCTGGCCTTCTCGCTGTCGCTGCTCGGTACCTTCCTGGTGCGCTCCGGCGTGCTGACCTCCGTGCATGCCTTCGCCACCGACCCGACGCGCGGCGTGTTCATCCTGGGCATCCTCTGCCTGTTCATCGGCGGTGGCCTCGGCCTGTTCGCCTTTCGCGCCGGCACGCTCCGGCAGGGCGGCCTGTTCGCGCCGGTCAGCCGCGAGGGGGCGCTCGTCCTCAACAACGTGTTCCTGACGGTGGCGGCCGGCGTCGTGCTGTTCGGCACGCTGGTTCCGCTGATCGTCTCGGCCTTTGGCGGCGCCATTTCGGTCGGCGCGCCGTATTTCAATACCGTGTTCGGGCCGCTGTTCGGCGCAACGCTGCTGGTGGTGCCGCTCGGGCCGCTGCTCGCCTGGAAGCGCGGCGACCTGCTCGGCGCGCTGGAACGCCTGTGGGCGGTGTTCGCCATTGCCGCGCTGGTCGCCATCGCCACCGCCTGGATGAAGGGGGAAACGCACATCGTCGCCCTGTTCGGCCTCGGCGTCGCCGTCTGGGTGCTGGTCGGCGCCTTTGCCGAGCTTTGGACGCGCGCCCGCTTTCTGGAGGCTGGGCTTTCGGTCGGACTCCGGCGCCTCGCCGGGTTGCCGCGCTCGGCTTTCGGCACGGCGTTCGCCCATGCCGGCCTTGGCGTGACGCTGCTCGGCATCGTGGCGACCTCGGCCTTCCAGAGCGAGACCATCGTGGAGATGAAGCCGGGCGACACCGCCACCGTCGGCGCCTATTCCGTCACCTTCGATGGGCTGCGCAACGCGGGCGGACCGAACTACTCCGAGCTCGTCGCCACCATGACGGTCCGGGAGGGCGGGGTCGTGCGCTTCGTCATCGAGCCGTCGCGGCGGTTCTACACGGCGCGGCAGATGCCGACCACGGAGGCCGGCATCCGCACGCACGGCCTGTCGCAGTTTTACGTGACGCTCGGCAGCGAAGGCAGCGAGACCGGCTCGGTGGTGGTGCGCATGTGGGACAAGCCGCTGGTGACGCTGATCTGGCTCGGCGCGCTGGTCATGATGGCAGGTGGCGCCTTGTCGCTGGCCGATCGGCGTCTGCGCGTCGGTGCGCCGAAGCCGGCCCGACGGGCAGTTCCCGTGGCCCCCGCCGAGTGACAGAGGAGTTCCGATGCGCCTTCTTGCCATCCTTTCGCTTCTTGTCGCGCTCGTCGGTCCGGCCGTTGCCGCCGATCCGTCCGAGCGGTTGGCCGATCCGGCGCTCGAACAGCGCGCCCGCGCGATCTCCGAGGAGCTGCGCTGCCTTGTTTGCCAGAATCAGTCGATCGACGCCTCCGATGCCCAGCTTGCCAAGGACCTGAGGATCATCGTTCGGGAACGTATCGCCGCCGGTGACAGCGACGATGCGGTGCGCGACTTTCTCGTTGCCCGCTACGGCGAGTTCGTGCTGCTCCGGCCGCGCGCCCACGGCGTTGGCCTTCTTTTGTGGGGTTTGCCACCCCTCTTGCTGCTCATGGCCGGAGCGGGGCTGTTTCTCGCCTTCCGGCGGCGATCCGCCATTGCGGGCCTCGAAAGCCTCTCCGCCGAGGAAGAGGCGGCGCTGAAAGCGCTGTCGCAAGAAGGGGATGAGTCGCCAAAGCTTTGAAATAAGGCGACTTTTCGGCAGTCATTCTTACAAAAGTTTAATGCGGTCGCAATCTTCAGGTTAGGCTCGGCGGCGCTATATGACGCCATACAAACCGGATCGATAGCCGGTTCCCGAGTTCATCCCCTGGAGTTTCTCCCATGCTCAGGACTTCCGACAAGCCGACCAAATCCCGCGTCAAGGCTCTTATGCTGGGCTCAGTTTTCGCCCTGGCTCTCGGCGGCATCGTCGCCGGCGAGACCTCCCTCATCTTCGGCAACACGGCCCAGGCCCAGAACCTGTCGCAGCCCCAGACCCCGGCGGTGTTTTCCTTCGCCGACATGGTTCAGCGCGTGCAGCCGGCCGTCGTCTCCATCCGCGTCAAGACCGACGAGACTGTCGGACAGGGCGACAGCGCCAACGACGGTCTGCCGCCCGGCCTGACGCCCGACAGCCCGTTCTACGACTTCTTCAAGCGCTTCGGCATGCCGGGCATGCCCGGTGGTCGTGATCGCAGTCCGCAGCACCGCTACGGCCTAGCCCAGGGCTCCGGTTTCTTCATTTCGGCCGACGGCTACGTCGTCACCAACAATCACGTGGTGGAGAACGCCACCGACGTGAAGGTGGTGACCGACAACGGCACCGAACATGACGCCAAGGTGATCGGTACCGATCCCAAGACCGACCTGGCCCTGGTCAAGGTGACCGACGGCAAGGACTTCCCGCACGTCTCCTTCGCGGCGAACGAGTCGCGCGTCGGCGACTGGGTGGTGGCCGTGGGCAATCCCTTCGGCCTCGGCGGCACGGTGACGGCCGGCATCATCTCGGCGCGTGGCCGCGACATCGGCGCTGGTCCCTATGACGACTTCCTGCAGATCGACGCGCCGATCAACAAGGGCAATTCCGGCGGTCCGGCCTTCAACGCCGGTGGCGAGGTGATCGGCGTCAACACCGCCATCTACTCGCCGTCGGGCGGTTCGGTCGGCATCGGGTTCGCCATTCCGGCGCGGACGGCGCAACAGGTGGTCGCCTCGCTGATGGACCACGGCAAGGTGGTTCGCGGCTGGCTTGGCGTGCAGATCCAGCCGGTGACCGACGAGATCGCCAGCTCCATCGGCCTCGACAAGGCGCGCGGTGCGCTGGTGACAGAGCCGCAGACCGACTCGCCGGCCAGCAAGGCGGGCATCAAGGCGGGCGACACCATCCTCTCCGTCAACGGCCAGCCGGTCGATGACGCCAAGGATCTGGCCCGCAAGATCGCCGCTTTCCCGCCGAAGACGGTGGTCGACGTCACCCTGTGGCGCGACGGCAAGGAAGAGACCGTCAAGGTCGACCTCGGCGAGCTGCCGAACGAGCAGGTGGCGACGTCGCAGCAAAGCGGTGGCGGCTCCGATGAGCACACCTCGCTCGACGACTACGGATTGACGCTCGCTCCCGCCGATGCCGTGGGTGCCGGCGACAGCGGCGCCGTCATCACCGATCTCGATCCGAGCGGCAAGGGGTCCGAGCGCGGTCTGCGCCAGGGTGACATCATCCTTCAGGCCGGCGGCCAGACCATCGAAGGCCCGAAAGATGTGTCGAAGGCGATTTCCGGCGCTGAGAAGGCCGGCAAGAAGGCCATCCTGCTGCGCGTGAAATCCGGAGACAGCGTTCGCTTCCTCGCCCTCCCCCTGGGGAAGTGAGGTCTGATCTCCAACCGGTACCGGCGGGCTCGGCGCCCGCCGGTATTCTTTTTCCTTGCGCCGGTTCGTGCCGGCGCTAAACGTCTGTCGACGACCACCTTTGCGGGGCAAGGTGACATGCGCATTCTGGTGATCGAGGACGACAGGGAAGCGGCGGCCTATCTCGTCAAGGCACTGGACGAGGTCGGGCATGTCGCCGAACACGCGGCCGATGGCGAGGCCGGTGCCTTCATGGCCGAAGAGGGCGGCTTCGACGTACTGATCGTCGATCGCATGCTGCCCAAGCGCGACGGTCTCTCCATCATCGAAGGCATGCGCCGGCGCGGCGATCAGACGCCCGTTCTCGTCCTGTCGGCGCTGGGCCAGGTGGACGACCGCGTTCGCGGCCTCAAGGCCGGCGGCGACGACTACCTCACCAAGCCCTATGCCTTCACGGAGCTGCTGGCCCGCGTCGAAGCGCTGGCCCGTCGCAACCGGCCGGCCGAAGTGGAAACGACCTATCGCGTCGGCGACCTCGTGCTCGACCGTCTGTCGCATACCGTGACGCGCGCCGACACGGAGATACCCTTGCAGCCGCGCGAGTTCCGCCTGCTCGAGTATCTGATGCGCAACGCCGGACAGGTGGTCACCCGCACCATGCTGCTCGAAAACGTCTGGGATTATCATTTCGATCCGCAGACCAACGTCATCGACGTTCATGTGTCTCGCTTGCGCGGCAAGATCGACAAGGGCTTCGACAAGCCGCTGCTGCACACCGTGCGCGGTGCCGGCTACATGATCCGAGAGGCCGGCCCCGAGAGGGGCGGGGAGGCCACATGGGCGCGCTCGGGCGGCTGATCCGAACGACTGCGTTCAAGCTGTCGCTGGTCTATCTCGTCGTCTTTTCCGGCCTGACGCTGTTCCTGACCGCCTATATCACCAACAACACGGCCGAACTGCTCGACTCGCAGATCAGCGACACCATCGACAGCGAAATCAACTCGCTGTCCGACCAGTACGAGCGTGGCGGCCTTCGCCAACTGGTCAGCGCCGTCGATCTGCGCAGCCGCCGCCCCGGCGCCAGCCTCTATCTCGTCGCCGACTCCTCCGGCCGCACCGTGGTCGGCAATGTCGCCGATCCGCCGCTGTCCATCCTCGGCTTGTCGGACGGCGACACCACGTCGGTCACCTACCAGCGCCTCGATGGCGATGCCAGCCGCCGTTACGAGGCGATCGTGCGCGTGTTCGGCCTGCCCGGCGGGTTCAAGCTACTGGTCGGCCGCGACATCAGCGAGATCGGCCAGCTCCGCTCACTGATCTTCGAGGCGTCCCGCTACGCCATCATCGTCATCGTGGTGACGGGCTTCGTCTCCTGGTTTTTCGTCGGGCGCTCCGTCCTCAAGCGCGTCGAGAATATGGCCGAGACGTCGCGCCGGCTGATGTCCGGTGATCTCACCCATCGCCTCGCCGTCAAGGGCTCGAACGACGAGTTCGACAATCTCGCCCTGAGCCTCAACGAGATGCTCGACCGCATCGAGGCCTTGATGACCGGCTTGCAGGAAGTGTCCGACAACATCGCCCACGATCTCAAGACGCCGCTCAACCGCCTTCGCGGCCGCCTGGAGGAAACCTTGCGGCGCGGCGGCGAGGTTGAGGACTATCGCGAGGCCATCACGTCGGCCATGGAAGAGGCGGACAACCTCATCCGCATCTTCGATGCCCTTCTGAAGATCGCCCGCATGGAGGCCGGCTCCTCGGGGGACAGTTTCGAGCCGCTCGACGCAGCCGACATTCTCGACGAGATCGTCGAGCTTTACGAACCGGTGGTGGAAGACGTCGGTGGCCGTCTCGCGCTCGAAACGACGAGGCCGCTGCCGCTGAGCGGCAACCGCACGCTCCTGAGTCAGGCCCTGTCCAACCTGATCGACAACGCCATCAAGTATGGCCGGTCCGAGGGCGAAAACGGGCCCTCGATCGCGCTGGCCGGCGCCATCGAGGGCGATGATCTCTGTCTGACCGTGACCGACGACGGCCCGGGCATTGCCGAGGCCGACAGGCAAAAGGCGCTGTCGCGCTTCGGTCGCCTCGATGACGCCCGCAGCCGGCAGGGATCCGGGCTCGGTCTGTCGCTGGTGGCGGCGGTGGCGCATCTGCATGGTGGCCGCGTGACGCTCGGCGACGCCGGCCCCGGCCTCAAGGTCAGCCTACACTTGCCGATTCAACGCGCGTCGAGAGCGCCGGTCTGAGCCGATCAGACGGAAGAGTGCCCTAAAGTGTATCGCGGCACGCGTTAGGATTTATGCCAGAACAAGACGATAAGCTGGTTCGCGTATCCGTTTCGCCGGAGCCGCTTGCGAGAAGACTTGCTCGGCTGGCGGCTGATACCGGGGCAGGGCACGACGGGACGGCGGGAGTGGGCAAGGGGATGGAAGAAGGCATGACGCAGCGGACTGACGGCGCGCTCAAGGACCGCGTCACCATCGTTCCCCCCATCGGCCCGGATGCCGCGATCGCCGGCTCGCTGCTCGACGATTGCCTGGCCGGGCCGGGCGGCGAGGCGCTGGCCTCGGTGTTTGCCGGCGCACCGGCCGCCCGTGACCTGGTGCTTGCCGCCGCCTCCAACAGCGCCCATCTGCGCGAGGCGGCGCTGCGCGATGGCGAGCGTCTGACCCGCGTTCTTTCAAGCGATCCGGCGGCGCACGTCGCGAGCCTGATCGCCTCCCTGTCCGAACCCGTCGCCGACGAGGCGTCGCTGCGTCGACGCCTCCGCCGCGTCAAGGCGGAGGCGGCGCTCGCCATAGCCTTGGCCGACATCGCCGATCTCTGGGACGTCATGGAGGTGACGGGCGCCCTCACGCGCCTCGCCGACGCCAGCCTCTCGGCCGCCATCCGCTTTCTCCTGCTCGAAGCCGACGCAGCCGGCAAGTTGAGCCTGCCCGACCGCTCCGAACCGGAGAAGGGCTCGGGCTGGATCGTGCTGGCCATGGGAAAGCAGGGTGCCTTCGAGCTCAACTATTCCTCGGACATCGACCTCATCGTCTTCTTCGATCCCGCCGTGGTGCCGGCGGCCGACAAGGACGATCTGACGACGCTGTTCGTCCGCCTGACCCGTCGCCTCGTCGCCACCCTTCAGGAGCGTACCGCTGACGGCTACGTGTTCCGCACCGATCTGCGGCTCAGGCCCGACGCCGGTGCGACGCCGGTCGCCATGTCGACGACGGCGGCGCTGATCTACTACGAGAGCGCCGGCCAGAACTGGGAACGGGCGGCCATGATCAAGGCGCGGCCGGCGGCCGGCGACATCGCGGCCGGCGAGCGCTTTCTGGCCGAGCTCAAGCCCTATGTCTGGCGCAAGTATCTGGATTACGCCGCCATCCGCGACATCCATTCGATCAAGCGGCAGATTCACGCCCACAAGGGGCATGGCGAGATCGCCGTCGCCGGCCACAACGTCAAGCTGGGCCGTGGCGGCATCCGCGAGATCGAGTTCTTCGTGCAGACGCAGCAGCTCATCGCCGGTGGCCGCAACGTCGACCTGCGCGGCCGGCAGACGCTGGCCATGTTGGATGCCCTGGTGGTTCAGGGCTGGCTCGACGAACCGGCTCGCGATCTTCTGGCGGAGGCCTATCGGTTCCTGCGCCGCGTCGAGCATCGCGTCCAGATGCTGAACGACGAGCAGACGCACACGCTGCCCGATGATGCCGAGGGGCTGGCCCGCATCGCCCACCTGATGGGCTACGCGGAGACGGAAGCCTTCGCCGCTACGCTGAGGGCGTGGCTGGTTGCCGTCAGCGACCAGTATTCCGAGCTGTTCGAGGAGGAGGCCGACCTTTCCTCGCAGCACGGCAACATGGTGTTCACTGGCAACGACATCGACCCCGGCACGCTCGACACCTTCACCCAGCTCGGCTTCGCCCGGCCGGAAGATGCCATCCGCATTGTCGCCTCCTGGCACTTCGGCCGCTACCCGGCTATGCGGTCGTCCCGGGCCCGCGAGCTTCTGACCGAGATCACGCCGCGCCTCATCATCGCCTTCTCCGAAACCGAAGCGCCGGATGCCGCGCTGATCGCCTTCGACCATTTCCTCGCCCGCCTGCCGGCCGGCGTCCAGCTGTTCTCGCTGCTGTCCTCCAACCAGTCGCTGGTGACGCTGCTCGCCATGGTGATGGGCAACTCGCCCTATCTGGCTGAAACGGTCGCCCGGCGGCCGCACGTGGTGGACGCTCTACTCGAACCGCAGTTCTTCGGCACGCTGCCCGGCCGGGAGGAACTGACGCGCCGGCTCGACGCCTTCTTCGGCGAGGCGAGTGGCTACGAGGATATCCTCGACCGCGCCCGGATCTTCGCCCAGGAACAGAAGTTCCTGATCGGCGTCCGCGTCATCACCGGCACCGCCGCCGCCCGCCAGCTTGGCCGCAGCTTCTCGCGGCTCGCCGACTTGTTGCTCGAACGCGTCCTGGCGGCAACGGCGGCCGAACTTGAAGCTCAGCATGGCCGGGTGCCGGGCGGGCGCGTGGCGCTGCTCGCCATGGGCAAGCTCGGCAGCGAGGAGCTGACCGCGGCCTCGGATCTCGATCTGATCCTGCTCTATGATCACGACCGCGACGCGCTGCAGAGCGACGGTCGCCGCCCGATCTCCCCCAACCAGTACTACGCCCGGCTGACCCAGCGCCTCGTCACGGCGATCACCGCGCCGACCGCCGAGGGCACGCTCTATGACGTCGATTTCCGTCTGCGCCCGTCGGGCAACGCCGGGCCGCTCGCCACCCGCATCGACGCGTTCGAGCGCTATCAGCTGGAAGAGGCGTGGACCTGGGAGCACATGGCGCTGACGCGTGCCCGCGTCGTGTCATCGACGGGCGATCTCGGCCTGGAGGCGGAACGGGTGATCGCCGAGACGCTGTGCCGGCAGCGCGATCCCCAAAAGGTGCTTGCCGATGCGGCCGACATGCGAGCCCGACTGGAGCAGGAGAAGGGCTCGACCGACCCGTGGAACCTCAAGCGGGCGCCGGGCGGCCTCGTCGACCTGGAGTTCATTGCCCAGACGCTGCGCCTCGTCAACGACTGGCGGGAGCCGGCGATCCGCCTGCGCAACACGGAGGCGGTCCTGCTGTCGGCGGCGACGCACGACCTGCTGACGCCCGCCCATCGCGACGTGCTGCTGCCGGCCATTCGCCTGTTCGGCGACCTGACGCAGGCCCAGCGTCTCACGCTGCCGGTGAAGGCTTCGGTGGTCGAGGCGCCGCGCGGCGTTCATGACGTGCTCTGCCGCGTCGCGTCTGCCCCTTCGCTTCTCCAGCTAGAGGCCGAGCTGCGCGAGCGTCAGTCGGCCGTGCGCGAGGCTTTCGTGGAGATCGTCGGGCCGGTGGTGCGGCGCGCAGGCTGAGCGTCAGTGAACCGTGCGCCGTGGCTCGGTGAACACGCCGGGCGCGGCGACGACGCGCGGATAGGCGGTCGCAACGGCTGAGCCGGCCTGCGATGTCGCCACCGCGGCGGTGCCGTCGCTCGCCGTTGGTGCTGCAATGCGCGGCATCGATATGGTGACCGTCGTCCCCGACCCCTCCACCGACTCGATCGTCATCTGGCCGCCGTGCAACGCCACCAGCGATTGGGCGATGGCGAGACCGAGACCGGAACCGGGGTGCTTGCGCGTCAGCTGGTTTTCCACCTGCACGAAAGGCTTGGCGATCTGGTCCAGCGAGCCGGCGGGAATGCCGATGCCGGTGTCGCTCACCGAGAACAGGACGTTGTCGCCGAGTTGCCGCGTCCGCACCGTCACCGTGCCGGAGGCCGGCGTGAACTTCAGCGCGTTGGACAAGAGGTTGAGCGCCACCTGCTTGACGGCGCGGCGATCGGCCACCAAGGGCTCGGCGGCCTCGAAATCGGTGGCGAGGATGATCTGCCGGTTCTCGGCCTGCGACGACATGATGCGCACGCACTCGCCGAGAACCTCGTCGACCACCACCGACTCGAGCGTGAGATTGACCCGGCCGGCCTCGATCTTGGACATGTCCAGGATGTCGGAGATCACGTTGAGCAGGTAGATGCCGCTGTCGTGGATGTCGCGGCAGTAGTCGGTGTACTTCTCCGAGCCGAGATCGCCGAACATGCCGGACATCATGATGTCCGAGAAACCGATGATGGCGTTGAGCGGCGTCCTGAGCTCATGGCTCATCGAAGCCAGGAATTCCGACTTCGCCCGGTTGGCCGCCTCGGCGCGGGCCTTCTCCTCGGCGTATTTCTCAGCCAGCTCGACCAACTGGGTCGTCTGAAGCTGCATCTTGTGGCGGTGCTGGCGAAGGTCGGCGACGGTCGCCATCAGCTGCCGTTCGCTTTCGAGGAGGTTCTCTTCGTGGCGCTTCAGCTGAGTAATGTCGGTACCGACCGAGACGAACCCGCCGTCCTTGGTCCGCCGTTCGTTGATCTGCAGCCAGCGCCCGTCGTCGAGCCGCGCCTCGTAGGAGCGTTCGCCGCCGGTCATCGAGTAGCGCAGGCCCTCGCTCGACACCTTGGGCTGGCGGGCCGCCGCCATGACCTCGGCGTAGGGCGTCCCCGGTCGGGCGACGCTGTCGGGCAACTGGTGCAGGCTCTGGTATTTTGAGTTGCACATGACAAGGCGGTTTTCCGAGTCCCAGATGACGAAGGCTTCGGAGATGGTGTCGATGCCGTCGCGCAGGCGGATGGCAGCGGTGGCGTTCTCCTGGGCGAGGGTCTTCTGCTCGGTGACGTCGACGGTGATGCCGATGAGATGATGCGAGCCGTCGCGGTCGCGAACCACCTCGGCGCGCATCCTGAGCCAGACCCACTCGCCACCGGCGTGGCGAATGCGGAACTCCAGATCGACGGAGGGCTGGCCGGTTTCCAGCACTTCCTTGGCCAGTTCGTAAAGGTCGACGTCATCGGGATGGATCATGCCCTGCAGGTCGTTGAAACCCATCAGGTCGGAGTTGGGCTCCATGCCGAGGATGACGTACATGGAGGGCGACCAGAACAGCCGGCCCCGTGCGAGATCCCAGTCCCAGAGGCCGCATCGGCCGCGCCGCAGCGCGGTGTCGACGCGCGCCTGCGTGGCGTTGTAGATGCGGTCGGCCTCGCGCGCCCGGCTCATCTGGGCGAAGAAGGCGTAGACAACCGCGATCAGGATCAGGGACGTACCGACGAACAGCACGGCCGTCATGGTCACGTCGTGCCGCCAGCCGACATAGACCTGCGCCAGCGGTTGGTAGACGGCGACGGTGCCGCGATCCCCCGCGAGGTTGCGCACGGTGGCGAGGGCTTCTGTGCCGTTGGAAAGCGTCACGTCCAGCACGCCGGCGCGCTTGCCGAACACCAGCATCGGCTGATCGGCGCCGAACAGGTCCGCGACCGTGCCGTCACCGACGAACGCCCCCTCGGGGGCGGTGGCCCGGATGGTACCGTCGGTGGAGGCGAACACGATGACGCGTCCGTCGCTGGTCGCCGATGGCGGCAGGCTGTCCCGCAAGGCGGCCCGCATCACGCCGACATATCCGCCGTCGGCCTTTTCGAGCGAGGGATGAACCGAGAGATCGGCGTCCAGCGCCTCGGCCAGGAGCGCCACCATGTCGGAGGCCGAGCGATAGGTGTCTGTTCGCTGCTGCAGAAGATTGGAGACGTGAAAGATGCCGCCCACCAGCAGGAACGCGGAGATCAGGACGGGGATCGAGCGCCGAAACAGCGGCTCGGCCTGGAGAAGGCGGAGATAGGAGGGGCGGACGAGAAGGCCAGCGTGTCCCTTGATAAGCCTCTCCGTGTCGGCGTCGCCAAAAAAGCGCGCCTTCCACGTTCCCGACCCTCGACCGAGGTCGTTGCCCGCCATGTCGTTGCCCCGCCGCCGCATGTTGTTGGGGAACGCGAAACAACCCCCGAATCACGGGCAGTTTGAATCATCGGGAATCGCTCTGTCCATAGGTTAACGAGCGTTGAATCTTCTTTTTGAATCGTCGCGGCCGAATGGGGTGCCGTGTGACATTCCTGCCGAATCCGGTGGCAGGATTCGAGGTGTCAAGCGCGCATCCTTTCGGTTTGTCATCCCCTCCCGGCCCTCCTCCACAGGAGATATGGGGGAGGGGATGTCTGGGAAAAACGGCCGTCAGGCCAGGGTCCGCTCCAGGATGTCGGCGACGTCGCGCGACAGCTGCTCCTTGATCTGGATCGAGCGCAGGGCCGTTTCGGCGAGGGCCCGCCGCTTCGGTTCATAGGAACGCCAGGACCGGAAGGTGACGAGCAGCCGTGCGGCGAGCTGCGGGTTGGCCGCATCGAGCCGCGAGATGATGTTCGAGACGAAGCCGAAGCCCTTGCCGTCCGCCCGCCCGAACTGGGTGGGGTTCGAGGTGGCGAAGGCACCGACCAGGGCGCGCACGCGGTTCGGGTTGCCGAAGGAGAAGGCCGGGTGCTGCGTCAGCGCCATGACCTTGTCAAGCGTGTTGGGGAGCGGTGCCGACGCCTGCGCCGACAGCCACTTGTCGACGACCAGGGGCACATTGCCGAAGCGCTCGAAGAAGGTGGCAAGCGCCGCCTCGGCGCCCGCGTCTCCGCGATGGACGAGGATCGTCAGGGCCGCCATGCGGTCGGTCATGTTGGTCGCCGTCTCGAAACGCCGGCGCACCAGCGCCATGGTCTCGTGCGAGCCGGTGATCGACAGGAGATCGAGCGCCGTGTTGGCAAGCGCCCGGCGGCCGGCGCCGGCCGCATCCGGCACGTAAGGCTGCCCGGCAGCGGCGGCGTCGGCTTCGACGATCGCCTGGAGGCGCGCTCCGAGCCGGTCGGCGATGGTGCGCCGATAGGCCTGGTGGGCGGTCGCCACCGCGTCCGGATCGACATTCTCGGCCACTTCGCGGGCGACGTCGTTCTCGCTGGGGACGGCGATCAGCAGTGCCTTGAAGGCGGCATCCAGGGCTGGACCGTCGAGAAGGGCGCCGAGCGCGTCGATCGGCGCCAGCTCGAAGCTGGGTGCCTGCCCGGCGCGCACCTGTTGCGTTGCCTTGACCAGCGCCGTCATGGCCAGCGTCGTGCCGGCCTGCCAGCGGTTGAAGCTGTCGGTGTCGTTGGCGAGCAGGAAGATGAGGTCGGCGGACGAGAGCGATTGCCGCACCTTGACCGGCGCCGAGAAGCCGCGGAACAGCGACGGCACCGGGCGCGACGCCAGCCTCTCGAAGGTGACGGTATGCGAGGGCTGCGTCAGGATCAGCGTGTCGCCGTTCACCTCGGCCCCGGCGATGCTCGACGGCCGCATGTCCCCGCCATCGGGGCCGACGAGGCCGAAGCGCACCGGAATGACGCGCGGCTTCTTCGTCTGCTGGCCGGGCGTCGCCGGCGTCTCCTGCGTCAGCGTCAGGGTGAAGCGCCGCGACGCCTCGTCCCAACTCTCCTCGACGGTGACGACCGGCGTGCCGGCTTCCCGGTACCAGACCATGAAGGGTTCGAGATCGCGGCCAGATGCCTCGGCGAAGCAGGCGATGAACTGCTCGATGGTGGCGGCTTCGCCGTCATGCCGGCTGAAATAGAGATCCATGCCGCGCGCGAAGGCGTCGCCGCCGATCAGCGTCTTCAGCATGCGGATCACCTCGGCGCCCTTCTCGTAGACGGTCGCCGTGTAGAAGTTGTTGATTTCCTTGTACTGCTCGGGGCGCACCGGATGGGCGAGCGGGCCGCCGTCCTCGGGGAACTGCTGGCTCCTGAGCAGGCGGGCGTCAGAGATGCGCTTCACCGCCCGCGAGCGCATGTCGGACGAAAACTCCTGGTCGCGGAAGACGGTGAGGCCTTCCTTGAGGCAGAGCTGGAACCAGTCGCGACAGGTGATGCGGTCGCCGGTCCAGTTGTGGAAATATTCGTGGGCGATCACCGCCTCGATGCCGGCATAGTCGGCGTCGGTGGCGATCTCCGGATCGGCCAGCACGTATTTGTCGTTGAAGACGTTGAGGCCCTTGTTCTCCATCGCGCCCATGTTGAAGTCGGACACGGCCACCACGTTGAACACGTCGAGATCATACTCGCGGCCGAACACATCCTCGTCCCACTTCATGGAGCGCTTGAGCGAGTCCATGGCATAGGCCGCCTTCGGCGCGTTGCCCTTCTCGACGTAGACGGCGAGCTTCACCTTGCGGCCGTTCATCGTCGTGAAGTCGCCCTCGAAGGCGTCGAGGTCGCCGGCGACCAGCGCGAACAGATAGCTCGGCTTCGGCCAGGGATCGTGCCAGACGGCGAAGTGCTTGCCGTCATCGAGGTCGCCCGACGACACCGGGTTGCCGTTGGAAAGAAGGATCGGCGCCTCGGTTTTCGGCGCGGTGATCTTCACCGTGAACACGCTGAGCACGTCCGGCCGGTCGTAATAATAGGTGATGCGGCGGAAGCCTTCGGCCTCGCACTGGGTGCACCAGGTGCCGGACGAGCGATAGAGGCCCATCAGCTTGGTGTTGGCCGCCGGATCGAGACGCGTCGTCATCTCCAGATGGAAGGCGCCGTTGGGCGGTACCTTGACGGTCAACTGGCTTGGGCTGGCCTCATACTCGTCCTCCGACAGGTCCTTGCCGTCGATCACCACGCGAACGAGGGTCAGTTCGTCGCCATTGAGGACGAGCGGCTCGCCGAAGGTGCCGGCGCGCGGCGAGATGGCCAGCGTCGTGGCCACCAGGGTCGCTTCGGTCGTCAGGTCGAAGTCGAGGTCGACCTTGTCGATGGCGTAAGGGGTGGGCTTGTAGTCGGCGAGACGAATGATGGGGGAGGATTCCTGGGACACGGGCGCAACCTATTGTCGAAGCATGCGGCGCAAAACGCCGAAATCGGGTGGCCGACGATGGCCGGCGATGCAAGGGTTGTAAGATCGAACGGCGGAAATGCAAACTCCTCTTTGCGAATGTCTCGCGATGTTGATCTTCTTTACAAGCTCGCGCGCTTCGCCTATGGGAGAAGGCATGAACGGTTTTGTCGCCCTGAACGCTTCGTGGTGGTGGCGCTTCTCTTAAAGAGAGCGGCCGACGCGGTGTGTCCAGATGGGACGAAATGAGCGAGGGCTGCTCCGGGAGACCGGACCGGCCCTTTTTGTTGAGGTGTCCTAGGCGGTCTCTCTGAGTGGCGACAGGGGAGATTGCGATGGTCAACAGCGAAACCGAGGCCGGCTTGTCCGGCAAAAGAGAATCCTTCGTCACGGCCGGCGGTGTGGAGGTGGCGCGTAGCGCCCGACCCGACCACTACAAGACGGCGATATCTGGCTATTTCGACAAGCTCGATACGCGGCGCGGCGCCGTGCTGTCGTCCAACTACGAGTTCCCGGGCCGCTACTCGCGCTGGGACATCGCGTTTGTCGACCCGCCGGTGGCAATCACCGCCCGTGGTCGAAAGGTGACCATCGAGGCGCTCAACGCACGCGGCCGCATTCTTCTCCCCGCTTTCGTCGCTGCCGTGCGCGGCCCGGATCTTCTTTCCCTCAGCGTCGACGATGCGCTGATCTCGCTTGAGGTGACCACGCCCGAAGGTGGTTTTGCCGAGGAAGATCGTTCGCGCCAGCCCTCGGTCTTCTCCGTGCTTCGCCGCATCATCGCAAAGTTTGCGACGCCCGAGGACGACAAGCTCGGCCTCTGGGGCGCCTTCGGCTACGATCTCGCCTTCCAGTTCGACAGCGTCGACTTCAAGCTGCCGCGGCCCGACGATCAGCGCGACCTCGTGCTCTATTTCCCCGACGAGATCGTCGTTGTCGACCACCACCGTGCCGCC
This sequence comes from Pleomorphomonas sp. T1.2MG-36, assembly GCF_950100655.1. Classification (NCBI taxonomy): domain Bacteria; kingdom Pseudomonadati; phylum Pseudomonadota; class Alphaproteobacteria; order Hyphomicrobiales; family Pleomorphomonadaceae; genus Pleomorphomonas; species Pleomorphomonas sp. T1.2MG-36. The sequence continues at coordinate 480,324 of NZ_CATNLY010000012.1, read as the reverse complement.
GCCACCGTCTATTCCTACGACTTCGTCGTCGAGGGGCGGCTGACCGTCGGCCTGCCGCGCGACGGCGCACCGCAGCCCTTCAAGGAGGCTGACCGCGATCCGGGACGCGGCGATCACCAGCCCGGCGAATACGCGGCATCCGTCAGCAAGGCGGTGGAGTATTTCAAGCGCGGCGACCTCTTCGAGGTGGTGCCGGGCCAGGTGTTCTACGAGAAGCCGTCCTCGCCGCCGTCGGCCATCGCCCGCCGCCTGCAGCAGATCAATCCGGCGCCCTTCGGCTTCATGTTCAATCTCGGTGCGTCCGAGTATCTGATCGGCGCCAGCCCCGAGATGTTCGTGCGCGTCACCAACGGCAAGCGCGTCGAAACCTGCCCGATCTCGGGCACCATCCGGCGCGGCCGCAACGCCATCGAGGACGAGGAGCAGATCCGCATTCTGCTCAACTCCAAGAAGGACGAAGCCGAACTGACCATGTGCTCGGACGTCGATCGCAACGACAAGAGCCGCATCTGCGAGCCGGGATCTGTGCGCGTCATCGGCCGCCGCCAGATCGAGATGTACTCGCGCCTCATTCATACCGTCGACCACATCGAGGGTCGGCTGCGCGATGGCATGGATGGTCTCGATGCCTTCCTGAGCCACGCCTGGGCGGTGACGGTGACCGGCGCGCCCAAGCTGTGGGCCATGCAGTTCATCGAGGACAACGAGAAGAGCTGCCGTGCCTGGTACGGTGGAGCCGTCGGCGCCTTCCTGATGAACGGCGACGTCAACACCGGCCTGACGCTCCGGACGATCCGCCTCAAGGACGGCATCGCCGAGGTGCGCGCCGGCGCGACGCTGCTCTATGACTCGGTGCCCGAGGACGAGGAGAAGGAAACCGAACTCAAGGCTTCGGCGCTGATTGCCGCCATCCGCGAGGCCGGAACCGCCCCGGTCGCCGCCGCGTCGGTGGCGCGTGAGGCGATCGGCTCGGGCACGCGCATCGTTCTGGTCGACCACGAAGACAGTTTCGTCCACACGCTGGCCAACTATTTCCGGCAGACCGGCGCCGAGGTGAAGACGCTGCGTGCCTCCAAGGGAAAAGGCATCGATACGGCTCTGATCGCTGCCGAGAAGCCCGATCTCCTCGTCATGTCGCCCGGGCCTGGAAACCCGTCCGATTTCCAGTGCGCGCGGACGATCGCGGCGGCGCGCCAGCTCGGTCTTCCGGTGTTCGGCGTCTGTCTCGGCCTTCAGGCGATGGTGGAGGCCTTCGGCGGCAAGTTGGCGCAGCTCGCGATCCCCTATCACGGCAAACCGTCGAAGATCGCGGTGTCCCCGAACTCTTTGCTGTTTAAGGGATTGCCGTCCGAGATCGTCATCGGTCGCTACCACTCGCTCCACGCCGACCGGGCCCTGTTGCCCGATGCGTTCCGCGTGACGGCGGACACCGACGATGGGGTGATCATGGCCATCGAGCACCGAAGCGAACCCTTTGCCGCCGTACAGTTCCATCCCGAATCGATCATGTCGTTGTCGGCGGATGCCGGCCATGTGATCATCGAGAATGCTATCCAGGGTTTAGTTCGTTTCAAGGGGGACGCCCAATAGGAGGGCTGCCTTCGATGATCGTCCAATGGCACGCACCCAATTAAGCATGTGTCGCGCTGGAGCATCACAACCGGTGCTCCAGTGCGACGCGAACGACGTGGATAGGTCGGCATTAATGCCTACTTAGGAATGGTTCCTAGTATGCAGACAGGCTGTGATGTAGATAAAGCTATTATATATCAATGATATAAATGAAATATGCAGCGCTGGGACGCTGAAATGTGGTCTGTTGCAAGGAAGTCGCACTTGTATGGAGATTTGAATGTTTCTGCTTTGTTGTAGGCGAAAATAGGGGCACGACACCTTTTGACGCTGGAAGATTGCGAGCGACGCGCTATCATAAAAATTGCGACAACGTTGCTGGCTCAACTCGTCGCGGGGTTAGTAGCCCCTTTCCGCGGTTTCGCGGACTAGCGGTCCAAACAACTAGAGGGCGCAAGCCCTCTTTTTTTGTCCTGATGCCAATCAAACTGCTTCCGGTAAGCAGCATGCCCGTTTGCCGCAGCGTTGCGTCTTCGTGGCGTCCCCATCCGACATACGAGTGTCGCCCGGCATGTCCTCCCGCGACTTGAACGATATCTCCGCATCCAGGATTGGGCGCGCTCCATTCCGCGCGCTTATCGAAGAGGCTCCGTCCCCGGCTTTCTGCTCAAATTTGCGCCTTGACCCCTCTATTTTTTTACCGAAAGATCAAGGAAACAGAAGGCGGAGAAAAACCGCCGGGGAATAGCGGACAAAGCAATCGAAAGATCCGGTTCGGGCTGATTTTGAGCGCCTTGAACTACGGTTGGATCAAGGACATCGGATGCGCCGAACCGGCCTATCCGGTGAACGGGAGCGTTTTGTCTTCGTCGTTACTGTGCACCAGCCACGGGACCAACATCCATGCCGGACATTTCTGCGGGACGCCTCGCGGCGGCCGATTACGGTAAGAATTTCTCCGACGTTCATCCTCCGCTCAGCGCGCATGAAGCGGTTGTCGAAAGCGACCGCTGCTATTTTTGCTTCGATGCGCCTTGCACCAATGCTTGCCCGACTTCGATCGACATCCCGCTCTTCATTCGAAAGATCGGAACCGGCAACGTCGAAGGGGCCGCCGAGACGATCTTTGCATCCAACATTCTCGGCGGCATGTGCGCCCGCGTCTGTCCCACGGAGACGCTGTGCGAGGAAGCCTGCGTCCGCAACGTTGCCGAGGAGAAGCCGGTGCGCATCGGTCTTCTCCAGCGCCACTCCACCGATCACTATCTCGAACGTCACTCCGCCTATGGCATTCGCGCGCCGGCCACCGGCCGCAAGGTTGCCGTCGTGGGGGGCGGTCCGTCGGGTCTCGCCTGTGCTCACGAGCTGGCGCTCAAGGGGCACGACGTGACGATCTTCGAGGCGCGCGGCAAGGCCGGCGGGCTTAACGAGTTCGGCATCGCCGCCTACAAGGCCACCGACGACTTTGCCCAGCGCGAGGTGGATTTCGTGCTCGGCGTTGGCGGCATCGCCGTCGAAAGCGGCAAGGCGCTCGGCCGCGATTTCACGCTGGCGGACCTCAGATCAAGCTACGATGCCGTTTTCCTCGGCCTCGGTCTTCAGGCCGTCAACGCCCTCGGCGTCGAGGGCGAGGAGAGCGCCGGTGTCGTCGATGCCGTCCGCTGGATCGAGGATCTCCGGCAGTCGCAGGACAAGTCGGCCATCGAGGTCGGCGCTCGTGTCGTCGTCATCGGCGGCGGCATGACGGCGGTGGATGCCGCCGTGCAGGCCAAGAAGCTCGGCGCCGACGAGGTGACCATCGCCTATCGGCGCGGGCCGTCCGAGATGGGCGCCAGCCGCTACGAGCAGGAGCTGGCCCAGGTGAACGGCGTGCGCATCCTGCATTGGGTGGCGCCCAGGCAGGTGGTGTCGGAAGGCAACGCCGTCGCCGCCGTCGACTTCGAGCGGACGGCCCTCGACGCTTCGGGGCGCCTGACCGGCACCGGCCGAAGCATGCGCCTTGCCGCCGACCAGGTGATGAAGGCGATCGGCCAGACCTTCGTTTCCGGACCCGTCGAAAGCGGAGAGACCGTGGCGCTGGATGGTGGCCGCATCGCGGTCGATGGGGATATGCGCACCTCGCTCGCCAATGTTTGGGCCGGCGGCGACTGCGTGCGCGGCGGTGAGGATCTCACCGTCCAGGCCGTCGATCACGGCAAGCGTGCCGCCCTGTCCATCCACGTCAGTCTTTCCGCCTGAACTAAAGGAGTCCCGACATGGCCGATCTCCGCACCAACTTCCTCGGCATCAAGTCGCCGAACCCCTTCTGGCTTGCCTCGGCACCGCCCACCGACAAGAAGTATAATGTCGAGCGCGCCTTCCGCGCCGGTTGGGGCGGCGTGGTCTGGAAGACGCTCGGCGAGGACCCCGCTGTCGTCAACGTCAACGGCCCGCGCTATGGCGCCATCCACGCCGGCGAGCGTCGCCTCGCCGGTCTCAACAACATCGAGCTGATCACCGATCGCCCCCTGGAGCTGAACCTTCGCGAGATCGCCGAGGTGAAGAAGGCTTGGCCCGACCGGGCGCTTGTCGTCTCGCTGATGGTGCCGTGCGAGGAGCGGAACTGGAACTCGATCGTCGCCCGCGTCGAGGAGACCGGCGCCGACGGCATCGAACTCAACTTCGGCTGTCCGCATGGCATGAGCGAGCGCGGCATGGGCTCGGCGGTGGGGCAGGTGCCCGAGTACATCGAGATGGTCGCCCGCTGGTGCAAGGCGGCGACGCGCATGCCGGTCATCGTCAAGCTGACGCCCAATATCACCGACATCCGCTATCCGGCCCGTGCCGCCAGGAAGGGCGGGGCGGACGCGGTGTCGCTGATCAATACCATCAACTCCATCGTCGCCGTCGATCTCGACAGCTTCGCCCCGGTGCCGACCATCGATGGCAAGGGCAGCCACGGCGGCTATTGCGGACCGGCCGTGAAGCCCATCGCCCTCAACATGGTCGGTGAGATCGCCCGTGACCCGGAAACCTACGGTCTGCCGATTTCCGGCATCGGCGGCATCGAGACATGGCGCGACGCGGCGGAGTACATCGCCCTCGGCTGCGGCACCGTGCAGGTCTGCACGGCAGTGATGACCTACGGCTTCAAGATCGTCGAGGAAATGATCGACGGCATGAAGAAGTACATGGACGGCCATGGCTTCTCCACCATCGAGGATTTCCGTGGTCTCGCCGTCAAGAACATTTCCGATTGGAAGTATCTCAACCTCAACTACATCGCCAAGGCCAGGATCGACCAGGATCTCTGCATCAAGTGCGGCCGCTGCCATATCGCCTGCGAGGACACCTCGCATCAGGCGATCACCCATCTGGTCGATGGTGTCAGGCATTTCGAGGTGAAGGACGAGGAGTGCGTCGGCTGCAATCTCTGCGTCAACGTCTGTCCGGTCGATGGCTGCATCACCATGGAGCCCATGGCGCCCGGTTCGGTCGATCCGCGTACCGGCAAGGTGGTGTCGGCCCAGTATGCCAATTGGACGACCCACCCGAACAATCCCTCGGCCGTCGCGGCCGAGTGAATCCGGCTCGAACCTACGCAATGATCCGGAGCGGCGGCGACGTGGTGGCGCCGTGGCGCTCCCCCCATTTGATGGACACCGACAGACGGGCCATAGGCTCGTCGTCGAATGGGGGGAGAAGCAAATGCCGCATCGTTGTCCTTGGTACCTTGGCTATTTCTTGCTCAATCCGTTGCGCAGGCTGGTTCAGCATCCGGCCCGACTGTTGGACCCCTATGTGAGACCGGGGTTCCGCGTGCTGGAGCCCGGGCCGGGCATGGGCTATTTCACGCTGGAACTGGCCCGTCTCGTCGGGCCAACCGGCAAGGTGCACGTGGTCGACATCGAGCCGCGCATGCTGACCGCGCTGGGACGCCGCGCTAGATCGGCGGGGTTGGAGACGCGGATCGACATGCGCCTCGGTCGCGACAGTAGCCTCGGCGTTGGCGATCTTCTCGGCGAGATCGATTTCGTTCTGGCCTTTGCCGTCGTTCATGAACTCGGCGACGTCGCTGGTTTCTTCAAGGAGGCGGCGTCGGCCATGAAGTCCGGCGCAAGGCTGCTTCTCGCCGAGCCGGCCGGCCACGTTTCCGAAGCATCGTTTGCCGAGGAGTGCGCGTTGGCGGAGGCCGCCGGTCTTGTCGCCGCCGATCGTCCGGCCGTCTGGCGAAGCCACGCCTCCGTCTTCACGAAGCCATAGGGCAGCGATCCGGCGCCAGCGGTGGGATGACTCGCCCGGCGGACGCGCCGATCCCGCTCAGTCGCGCGTCGGAAGTATGCCGCGCATCAGCACGCCGATCACCGTATCCGAGGCGGCGCGGAAGGTGGCGGGATCTTCGACGCCCCGGCCGAGAACCGAGCGGATCTGTGCGTCGAAGTCGGCGTAGTGCTGCGTCGTCGCCCAGATCATGAAGATGAGATGCACGGGGTCGACGTCGATAAGCTTGCCGTCCTTGATCCAGCGGCGGATGACCTCGGCCTTTTCTTCGACGATCGACTTGAGGTCGGTCCGGAGCACGCCGTCGAGGTGCGGTGCGCCGAGCAGCACTTCGCCGATGAACAGCCGGCTTTCCTGCGGAAAGTCGCGCGATGCCTCCAGCTTCTGGCGGATATAGCCGGTAAGCTCGGTCTCGGGATCGCCCTCCTCGGCCATCTCGCCGAACGGGGTGAGCCACATGTCGAGCGTGCGAGTCAGCACCGCCGTGTAGAGGTCGTGCTTGCGGCGGAAGTAGTAGAGAAGGTTCGGCTTGGACATGCCGGCCTTCTCGGCGATCTGGTCGACCGTGGCGCCTCGGAACCCGTAGCGCGAAAACACCTCCAGCGCCGCATCGAGGATGCGTTCCTCATTCTCCGCCTGAATGCGCGTCCGCTTCTTGGAGCCGCGCGCGCGGGCCAGATCCTGACTGTCGGTCGCTGTGTCGTAACTCATGGCGCGAATGTCCACGCATTCCCGAAGTTCGGCAAGCCCGGATCGGCGGCAAAACGCTGGTTGCGGTGGATGATTTTGTCCAAATGGTCAGAAGCTTGGCGGCGTGCAGACCGAAATCACTTCGCAGATGTCGTCGCCGACGTTGCGGAAGCGGTGGGGCTCGTTGCTCTTGAAGTAGTAGGCCTCGCCGGGGCCGAGCACCTGCCGCTTGTCGCCGACGATCACCTCCAACTGCCCCTTCAGCACGATGCCGCCTTCCTCTCCTTCATGGCGCAGATGGATGCGGCCGGAACTGCCGCCCACTTCGTAGCGCTCCGACAGGATCTGCAGCGCCTTGCCCGAGAGGTCGCGCCCCACCTGCCGGTAGGACACGCCGCCCCGGCCGATCTCCATCAGGTCGTCGGCCTTGAAGAAGATCTGCTCGGCCGCCGGTTGGTCCTCGGCGAAGAAGTCGGCCATCGGCACCGGCAGGGCGTCGAGGATGCGCTTCAGCGCGCCGACCGACGGGCTGATGGTGTTGGACTCGATCTGGCTCACGGTGGCGTTCGAGATGCCTGCCCGCCGCGCCAACTCGCGCTGCGACAGGCCACGCGCCTCGCGAAACCGTCTGAGCTTGCCGCCGAGATCGAGCGTCATGCCATTTTCCACTGTTTAGTTGTTCATTTTCCCGAACAGGTCGACACAAACCGCCTGCATTTGCAAGGGGTGCGATCTGCACAAGATAACTGCTTGTTCAGGAAACGGGCATGTCGTTATCTACGTGTCGATCCGGACGTTGCTCGACCGCTATTCAGGCTTCGCCGTCCGCCTCGCTCGGAGATTTTCATGAACGTTCCCGTTCCCAACAACCTCGAAGCCTTCTGGATGCCGTTCACCGCCAACCGGCAGTTCAAGAAGGCGCCGCGCCTGCTCGCCTCGGCCTCCGGAATGTATTACACCACCGTCGAGGGCCGGAAGCTGCTCGACGCGGCCGCCGGTCTCTGGTGCGTCAATGCCGGCCATGGCCGTCGTGAGATCGTCGAGGCGGTGGCATCGCAGGTTGGCGAGCTCGACTATGCACCCGCGTTCCAGATGGGCCATCCCAAGGCGTTCGAGCTGGCGGCGCGGCTGACCTCAATGATGCCGAAGCCGCTCGACCACGTGTTCTTCACCAACTCCGGTTCTGAGTCGGTGGAAACGGCGCTGAAGATCGCGCTCGCCTATCAGCGGGCGCGCGGCAAGGGCACCAAGACGCGCCTCATCGGTCGCGAGCGCGGGTATCATGGCGTCAACTTCGGCGGCATCTCGGTCGGCGGCATTCCCACCAACCGCAAGTTCTTCGGCTCGCTGCTCACCGGCGTCGACCACATGCGCCACACCCACGATATCGAGCGCAACGCCTATTCGCGCGGCCAGCCGGAATATGGCGCTGAGTTCGCCGAGGAGCTCGAGCGCATCATCTACCTGCACGACGCCTCCAACATCGCCGCCGTCATCGTCGAGCCGATGTCGGGCTCGACCGGCGTGCTGGTGCCGCCCAAGGGCTATCTCGAGCGGCTGCGCGATATCTGCACCAAGCACGACATCCTGCTGATCTTCGACGAGGTGATCACCGGTTTCGGTCGCCTGGGAACGCCGTTCGCCGTCGATTACTTCGGTGTGGTGCCGGACATGGTCGCCACGGCGAAGGGCATCACCAACGGCGTCATCCCGATGGGCGGCGTGTTCTGCTCCTCGGAGATCTACGACGCCTTCATGACCGGGCCGGAGCATGCCATCGAACTGTTCCACGGCTACACCTACTCGGCCCATCCGGTTGCCTGCGCCGCCTCGATGGCGACGCTCGACATCTATGCGAACGAGGGGCTCCTCAATCGCGGCCCCGAGCTCGCTCAGTACTTCGAGGACGCGCTGCACTCGCTGAAGGGGCTGCCGCACGTCATCGACATCCGCAACATCGGTCTTGTCGGTGCCATCGAGCTCAGGCCGATCGAGGGTGAACCAACCAAACGCGCCTTTGCCGCCTTCCTGAGCGCCTACGAAAAGGGCGTGATGATGCGCACCACCGGCGACATCATCGCCCTGTCGCCGCCGCTGATCGTCAGCAAGGCCGAGATCGACTACCTGGTGTCGGTGATCGCCGACGTGCTGAAGACGCTGGCCTGAGCGCGGCAGGCAAGCCGTTCATGAGCGACGCCGGTCGGGGGGAGGGCTCCCCGGCCGGCGTTTTGTCATTGAAATCGATTATTGTGATTGCAACCGGCGAATATCTGGTTCACGTTACGTTCTGTAGTGATAAATGACAGGAGGAAACCATGACAAAGCACGGCAACTTCTGCTGGAACGAGCTGATGACCCCGGATGTCGCCGCCGCCAAGGCCTTCTATGGCGCGGCCCTCGGCTGGACCTTTACCGACGCCGACATGGGCGAGAACGGAATTTACGCTCTGGCCTTCGTGGAGGGGCAGGAAAATCCGGTTGCCGGACTTTTCGAGTGGCCGGAGAGCCAGCCCGGCTCGCGCGACTGGTTTCCCTATGTCGCCGTCGACGACATCGACGCCACGGTCGGCAAGGTAGAGCCGGCCGGTGGGAAGGTCTTGCGCGGCCCCTGGGCGGTTCCGGGAGTTGGTAAGATCGCCATCGTGCTCGACGCGGCCGGCAGTTCCATCGGATACATGGAAGCCGAGCCGATGTGATCGGTCTCCCTGCGCACGCCGGCTCGCCCGCACTTCGGATGGGCTGGCGAACGGTTGGCCGCAAGTCGCGACAAAGTGAGCGGCGCCCACATACCTGATTGCCCGTTTGCCATTTTTCGGCCCAGCCTGCGATCGACTCTGTCGCAACCAAGCGGCAGGTCGGAGCACAGTTCATGACGCCGGTGACGGCCATTACCATCTTGATGGCAGCCTTTTGCGGGCTGTCGCGGCGGTTCGCCGCGTCGCTGGTCGGGGCGTTCCTGCTGCTGGCGCTGTGGAGTGCCCGCCTCGTGGAGCGGCAGCCCGCTTCGGTCCACCACATTCTGGTGCACGGATTCCATCTTCTGCTGGTCTTCAACGCCACCTATGCTGCCTTTCTGCTGGTGGCGGCCACCGTGTTATGAAGCTTTCGCGGGCGGTTGCCCCGGAGCGGTCAGGCACCTGCCGCAGCCTGCGGCAGGTTTTTGGGATTCGCCGAAAACTGAGGCTTTCTGGCGTTGCGTTGCCCAAAAATCACCCTTGACCAATTCGGGGGCAACTCCGACTATGTGTTTATCAATTGGTAAAAGTTTTGCCGATCCGCCGCCCGCGAAGGACGGCAGGAAGGCCGGGGATGTCGGGGCGGCTCAATCGGCTTTGCCCTCGCGATCAGGGGAACACGATGACGACGCCGACCGACAATTTGCGGGTCAATGGGGCGCGGCTGTGGGACAGCCTTGAGGAAATGGCGACGACCGGTCCGGGACTGCGGGGCGGCTGCAACAGGCAGACGTTGACCGACGCCGATGCCAAGGGCAGGGCGCTGTTCAAGGCCTGGGGCGAAGCGGCCGGCATGACGCTCGGCATCGACAAGATCGGTACGATGTTCTTCACCCGGCCCGGCACCGATCCCGATGCCTTGCCGGTCTATGTCGGCAGCCATCTCGACACCCAGCCGACCGGCGGCAAGTACGACGGCGTGCTCGGCGTGCTGGGTGCCCTCGAAGTCATCCGCTCGCTCAACGACCTCGGCGTCAAGACCAAGCATCCGATCGTCGTCGTCAACTGGACCAACGAGGAGGGCGGCAGGTTCGCGCCGGCCATGCTGGCGTCCGGCGTCTTCGCCGGCGTCCACACGCTCGACTACGCCTACTCGCGCAAGGATCTCGACGGCAAGGTGTTCGGCGACGAACTGAAGCGCATCGGCTGGCTCGGCGAGGAAGAGGTGGGCGCGCGCAAGATGCACGCCTACTTCGAATACCACATCGAGCAGGGCCCCATTCTCGAGGCCGAGGACAAGCAGATCGGCGTCGTTACCCACTGCCAGGGCCTCTGGTGGCTGGAGTTCACGCTGACCGGCAAGGAAGCGCACACCGGCTCGACGCCGATGGACATGCGCGTCAACGCCGGTCTCGCCATGGCGCGCATCTTCGAACTGGTGCAGAAGGTGGCGATGGACAGCCAGCCTAATGCCGTGGGCGGCGTCGGCCAGGTGAAGTTCTCGCCCAACTCGCGCAACGTGCTGCCGGGTGCGGTGATCTTCACCGTCGACATCCGATCGCCCGAGCAGGCCAAGCTCGACCGCATGCGGGCGATCATCGAGGCCGAGGCGCCCAAGCTCTGCGACCCTTTGGGCGTCAAGTGCGCCGTCGAGGTGGTCGGCCACTTCGACCCCGTCACCTTCGATCCGACGCTGGTCTCCCGCGTCCGTACCGTTACCGAGAAGCTCGGCTACAGCCATATGAACCTCGTCTCTGGCGCCGGCCATGATGCCTGCTGGGCGGCCAAGGTGGCGCCGGCCACCATGATCATGTGCCCCTGTGTCGATGGCCTCTCCCATAACGAGGACGAGAAGATCACCCAGGAATGGGCGGCGGCGGGCGCGGACGTGCTGCTGCATGCCGTGCTGGAAACCGCGGAGATCGTCGCCTGATGACGGGTGTGCTGCACGACATTGCGGTGGAAGCCCCCGATCGGCCCGACGTCGTGGCCCTGATCGAGGCATCCGACGCCTACTCGCTGGAGCGCTATCCGCCGGAAGGGCATTTCGGCACCGACATCGCCGGCCTGAAGTCGCCCGACATCAGCTTTGTCGTGGCGCGGCGGGACGGTGTGGCCGAGGGCTGCGGCGCCCTGAAGCGGTTCGGCGACGCCACGGGCGAGCTGAAGCGTATCTTCGTGTCGGATGCGGCGCGCGGTCTGGGGCTTGGCCGCCGCATCATGGCCCGCCTCGAGGCGATGGCGGCGGAGAATGGCTTGAAATGGCTCTATCTTGAAACCGGACCGCTCAACACGGAGGCGGTGGCGATGTATCGTCGGCTCGGGTACGCCGAATGTGGCCCCTTTGCCGACTACACCGCGAACCCACACAGTCTGTTCATGACAAGAAAGCTGACGGGCGAACCGTCCAACGAGGGTTGAACCATGTCGAAGGTCATCAAGGGTGGAACCATCGTCACCGCCGATCTGACGTACGAAGCCGACGTCCTGATCGAAGGCGAGCGCATCGTGGCGATCGGCCCCGATCTCAAGGGCGACGAGGTGCTTGACGCCACGGGCTGCTACATCATGCCCGGCGGCATCGACCCCCATACCCACCTCGAAATGCCCTTCATGGGCACCTACTCGGCCGACGACTTCGACAGCGGCACGCGGGCGGGCCTCGCCGGCGGCACCACCATGGTGGTGGACTTCATCACCCCGCGCCCCGACGAGTCGATGCTGAGCGCGCTGCAGAGCTGGCACAACCGGGCGAGCCGCGCCAACAGCGACTATTCCTTCCACATGTGCGTGACGTCCTGGAACAAGACCGTCTTCGACGAGATGAAGGTGGTCATTGAGGAAAAGGGCATCAACTCCTTCAAGCACTTCATGGCCTACAAGGGCTCGCTGATGGTCGACGACGACGAGATGTTCTCGTCGTTCCAACGGCTTGCCGAACTCGGTGGCTTGCCGATGGTGCACGCCGAGAACGGCGACGTCGTCGCCCAGATGCAGGCCAAGCTCTACGCCGAGGGCAACACCGGCCCGGAGGCGCATGCCTACTCGCGCCCGCCTGAGGTTGAGGGTGAAGCGACCAACCGCGCCATCATGCTGGCCGATATGGCCGGCGCGCCGCTCTATGTCGTCCATACGTCCTGCGAGCAGGCGCACGAGGCGATCCGTCGTGCCCGCCAGAAGGGCATGCGCGTCTATGGCGAGCCGCTGATCCAGCATCTGCTGCTCGACGACAGCGAATACCGCAACCCCGACTGGGACCATTCGGCCGTCCGCGTGATGAGCCCGCCGTTCCGTAACAAGCTGCATCAGGACAGCCTGTGGGCAGGCCTCGCCGCCGGCTCCCTGAGCTGCGTCGCCACCGACCATTGCACCTTCACTATCGCCCAGAAGCGCACCGGCCTCGGCGATTTCCGCAAGATCCCCAACGGCACCGGCGGCCTTGAAGACCGCATGCCGCTGCTCTGGACCTACGGCGTGCGCACTGGCCGCCTGACGATGAACGAGTTCGTCGCCGTCACGTCCACCAACAGCGCCAAGATCCTCAACATGTACCCGAAGAAGGGCGCTGTGCTGGTGGGGGCCGATGCCGATCTCGTCGTCTGGGATCCCAAGCGGTCGAAGGTCATCTCGCCGAGGACCCAGCAGTCGGTGATCGAATACAATGTGTTCGATGGCTACGAGGTGGTCGGCCTGCCGCGCTTCACGCTGTCGCGCGGCAAGGTCGTGGTCGAGGAAGCGACCATGAAGACCGAGGAAGGGCACGGCAAGTTCGTGCCGCGCAAGCCGTTCACGGCGGTGGCCAAGGCGCTCAGCCAGTGGAAGGAACTCGTGTCGCCGCGGCGCATCGAACGCGCCGGCATTCCGGTGACTGGCGTCTGAACGATGGCCCGGTCGGCCCGCTTCTTGCTTTGATTCCGGCTGGATAAGGCCGGTGGCAGGCGGCGTGGGCGTCCACCGGGCAAGGATTTGCATGATTGGACGTGCCGTCCCGGGAAAGCGGGGCGGCGGACAGGTGGTCGCATGGCGCGACCGGCCGAGGGGACGCTTGTCTCCGAATTCGAGTGGGGCGAAGTCGATCGAGCAGCAGGGACTTCCGCTTCGGTTTTCATCTTCACGCATCCGGTCACTCCGAAAAGTCTGCAACTTTTCGGGCGGATGCTCGGGGTGCCGGCAAGCATGAACGTCATCGACATCGAGGCGCTATCCCTGACTTTCGAGACCGGCGACGGGCCGGTGCAGGCGCTCTCCAACATCGACCTCAAGATCGCCAAGGGCGACTTCGTCTCGTTCATCGGTCCCTCGGGCTGCGGCAAGACGACGCTGCTGCGCGTCATCGCCGATCTCGAACGGCCGACCGGCGGTTCGATCTCCGTCAATGGCACCACGCCGGAGCTGGCCCGCCTCGATCGCGCCTATGGTTATGTCTTCCAGGCGCCGGCCCTCTATCCCTGGCGAACCATCGCCCGCAACGTGGCGCTGCCGCTGGAGATCATGGGGCTTACCCGCGCCCAGCAGGAAGAGCGCATCGCGCGCAACCTCGCCCTGGTCAACCTCACCGGTTTCGAGAAGAAGTACCCCTGGCAACTGTCCGGCGGCATGCAGCAGCGCGCCTCCATCGCCCGCGCGCTGGCCGTCGAGCCGGACCTTCTCCTGATGGACGAGCCCTTCGGCGCCCTCGACGAGATCGTCCGCGATCACCTCAACGAGCAACTGCTCCAGCTGTGGGCCAAGACCAGGAAGACGGTGGTCTTCGTCACACACTCCATCCCCGAGGCGGTCTATCTCTCCACCAGGATCGTGGTGATGAGCCCGCGCCCCGGCCGCATCCACGACATCGTCGAGAGCGATCTGCCGCGCGGCCCCCGGCCGCTCGACATCCGCGAAACGCCGGAATTCCTGAGGATCGCGCAGCGGGTGCGCGACGGCCTGAGAGCGGGGCACAGCTATGACGACTGATCTCGCCTCGCGGCCGGGGAGGGCTGCCGCATGAAGAAGCCGTCCTTCATGAAGGAAAGCGTCGGTCCGGTGTTGACGGTGCTCGCCGTCCTCGTGGCGCTCTGGTACGTCGCGGCCTTGTTCATGAACCACTCCATGGTCATCGCCGAAGCTGAGCTCAAGGGGCTGGCATTCACGCCCTCCGAGATCTGGCTGAAGTCGTGGGCGCTCGACAAGCCGCTGCTGCCGGCGCCGCATCAGGTGATCGCCGAGTTGTGGCGGAGCACGGCCGGCCTGTCGGTCGCCTCCAAGCGCAGCCTCGTCTACCACGGCTGGGTGACGCTGTCGGCGACGCTGCTCGGCTTCCTGCTCGGCACGCTGCTCGGCATCCTGCTCGCCATCGGCATCGTCCATCAGAAGGTGATGGACAAGTCGCTGATGCCCTGGATCATCGCCAGCCAGACGGTGCCGATCCTCGCCGTCGCCCCCATGCTGATCGTCGTGCTCAACGCAATCGGCATCTCCGGCCTGCTGCCCAAGGCGCTGATCTCCACCTATCTGTCCTTCTTCCCGGTGGTGGTCGGCATGGTGAAGGGGCTGCGGTCGCCGGAAGCCATCCATCTCGACCTGATGCGCACCTACAACGCCGACGATTTCCAGGTGTTCACCAAGCTGCGCTGGCCGGCCTCGGTGCCCTTCCTGTTCGCCTCGCTCAAGGTCGGCATCGCCATATCCCTGATCGGCGCCATCGTCGGCGAATTGCCGACCGGCGCGGTGGCCGGTCTCGGGGCGCGTCTCCTGTCGGGCTCCTACTACGGCCAGACTATCCAGATCTGGGCGGCCCTGTTCGCGGCGGCCTTCCTGGCCGGCCTGCTGGTGCTGGTGGTCGGGTGGTCGGAACGCCTCGTCATGCACCTGATGGGTTCTCGTCCCGAGCGGAGGGCAGCCTGATGCTTCCTCTCCTGTTGATCGCCATTCTCCTCGTCGCGCTCGGCATCTCCTGGCTCTGCGTCTACCTCGTCCATCTCGGCGAGAAGGTGCCGGCGGCGCGCCGCTTTTCCGATCTCGCGGTGCCGCTGCTGTTCGGCGTCATGCTCATCGCCGAGTGGGAACTGGTGACGCGCGGCTTCGGCGTTCCGGAAATCCTGCTGCCGGCGCCGTCCGTCATCCTCTACGCCGCCGCGAACGCGCTGCCGACGCTCTGGGAAGACGTGGTGCAGACCTTCGTGAAGTCGGTGCTGTCGGGCTACGTCGTCGGCTGCGGCCTGGGGTTTCTGGCCGCTCTCGTCATCAACCGCTCCGGCTTCCTGAAGCGTGGCCTGCTGCCGCTCGGCAACTTCGTGTCGGCGCTGCCCATCGTCGGCGTCGCGCCGATCGCCGTCATGTGGTTCGGCTTCGACTGGCAGTCCAAGGCGGCGGTCATCGTGCTGATGACCTTCTTCCCCATGCTGGTCAACACCGAGGCGGGCCTTGCCGCCGCCGGCCACATGGAGCGCGACCTGATGCGCACCTACGCCGCGACATGGGGCGACGAGATGCGCCGCCTGCGCCTGCCGGCCGCCTGGCCCTTCATCTTCAACGCGCTGAAGATCAACTCCACCCTGGCGCTGATCGGTGCCATCGTCGCCGAGTTCTTCGGCGCGCCGACCTATGGCGTCGGCTTCCGCATCTCCACCGAAATGGGCCGCATGAACACCTCCATGGTCTGGGCGGAAATCGGCGTCGCGGCCATCCTCGGGTCGGTCTTCTACGGCGTCATCGCGCTTTTCGAACGGCGCGTGACCTTCTGGCATCCGTCTGTCCGCAAAGGGCAGAGGTGAAACCGGCGACGGCAACCGCCGCCGGCAATCAAAAAAGGGGAACGACATGACCAACACCGTGACCAAGCTGGCGCTGGCCGGCGCCATGGCGCTGACGGCGTTCAGTGCCGAAGCCGCCGACAAGCTGACGCTGCAGCTGAAATGGGTGACGCAAGCCCAGTTCGCCGGCTATTTCGTCGCCAAGGACAAGGGCTATTACGAGGCCGAGGGGCTCGACGTCGACATCAAGCCCGGCGGCCCCAACATCGCCCCCGAGCAGATCATCGCCGGTGGTGGCGCCGACGTGATCGTCGACTGGATGGGCGCCGCGCTCGCCGCCCGCGAAAAGGGCGTGCCGCTGGTCAACGTCGCCCAGCCCTACAAGAACGCCGGCCTTGAGATCATCTGCCCGGTCGACAGCCCGATCAAGAAGGTGGAGGACTTCAAGGGCCACACCATCGGCGTCTGGTTCTATGGCAATGAGGTGCCGTTCTTCGCGCTGATGAACAAGTACGGCCTCAAGACCGAGGGCGGCGCCGATGGCGTCAAGGTTCTGCAGCAGAGCTTCGACGTGCAGCCGCTCATCCAGAAGCAGGCCGATTGCATTCACGTCATGACCTACAACGAACTCGGTCAGGCCTACGACGCCGGCTACACGCCCGAAAAGCTCACCGTCTTCTCCTATACGGAGATGGGCGACAACCTGCTCGAAGATGGCCTCTACGTACTCGAGCCGAGCCTCAAGGACGCCGCCTTCAAGGACAAGCTCGTCCGCTTCGTCCGCGCTTCGATGAAGGGCTGGTCCTATGCCAAGGACAATCCCGAAGAGGCCGCCGACATCGTGATCGAGAACGACACCACCGGCGCCCAGACCAAGGAGCACCAGCTCTACATGATCAAGGAAGTCGCCAAGCTTCTGGGCGACTCCAACGGCGTCCTCGACGAGGCGGCCTACGCCCGCACGGAGAAGGCGGTGCTCGACCAGAAGATCATCACCAAGAAGCCGGACGGCGCCTGGACGCACGAGATCACCGACGCCGCCCTGAAGTGACGGTTGTCGATATGTGAAAAGCGCAAGCCGCGCGAAGAGACGCTTCGCGCGGTTTTCGCGTGGTGTTCGTGCGAAGGTAGTGGAAAACGTCGTCGGCCGGGACCGGATCAGACGAGCAGGCGGTTCAGTCCGGCCAGAAAATCGCCGAGGCGCTGGCGGTGAGCACAGTAGTAGATGGTCCGTCCCTCGCGGCGGGTCAAAACCAAGCCGTCGGACCTGAGGCGGGCGAGCTGTTGTGATACCGCAGGTTGCGGAAGGTCCAGCTTCCGCTCAAGCTCTCCAACCGAGCACTCCTTGTGGGAAATATACACCAGGATGGCCAGACGCTGTTCGTGGGAGAGCGCCCGGACCGTTCGGCAGAGATCGTGAACCAACAACGGAATAACAGCGTTTCCGTCGTCACCTGAATCATTCTGACTTGTATTGTGCATGGCTCAGTTCACCTCGACGCGAGAGGTGCCTTCACTGACAATAAATCGTCAACTGTACGGAAACACAAGGCGAGTCAGAGCCGTTCAGTCGGCTACGATGAGGTAGTCCGATTGTAGATGGTAATTTTAGCGAGTAAATATAACTATGAGAAATAAAGCGAGCGATATGGTGAACAAATTATCAAATGAGGAACTTTCTGGTAGGATTTTAGAAACGGTGATTTTGCGGGAAATATCAACCCTGTAGGCGCCCACCATGTGACGGCGTTTTGCGTCATGCGCGAAATGCTGGGCCCTTCACATGTAAACTCGTAAAATCTGAGGTTGTTTTTGCTCTAGTAAAATTTCTTGAGGAAATCGTCGCGGCGGACTGACGTCGGCCTTACAGCCGAGCGAGGCACCGGTAACGTTTTCGATCGGGATAGAATCGAAACGTCGCCGTGTCCCGGGGGACGCGGCGACGTCAAAGCCGGCTTGGATCACTTCAAGGAGCCGACCAGCGAGGTCCGAGCGTCCTCGATGAGGTCCCAGGCATTGGGATCGCGTGTCGATTGGCGTTTCAGGTAGGTGTAGGGCGTGTCGGCCCACACGAGAATCTTGTCGGTCTTGTTGTCGAGCACCACGTCGCCCCGATTGGTCCGGGCCGTCAGGACGGCATGACCCGAGCCGGTCTCGTCACGCACGACCGTGATCAGCAGCGCGCTTTGCGGCCAGCCCGAGCGGATCAGTTCCCGCCGCTTCTCCAGGACGTAGTCTTCGCAATCGCCCGCCAGCTTGGGGTAGTCCCAGTGTTCCAGGACGCCGTAGATCTCCATGTCGGTGGCCGGCAGGACGGCGGTGTTGACCGCCGTGTTGATCTGGTTCAGCTGGTTCCACACCGCCTGGGTGAGGGAAACGACCTGATCGATGTCTCGCGCGGCCCGGCAATCCGCGGGGTAGGTGGCGCAGAACTGCACATAGCCGACAGGCGGAGCCGCGGCGCCGTGGGTGCTCATCAGTCTTTCCGCCGCCATCGCAGTATTGCTGGCAAGCAAAGCAAAAGCCAATAGAGCCGTTGTCTTTAGCGTCGCGATCTTTTTCATCGTCGTGACGTCTCCCTGTTGTTGTCAGGAGAATGGCACACTTGTTTTTCGGTCACGTGAAATCGCAGATTCAAAACGGACTTATCGAGGAAATGATCTGTTTACGAAAATTTTGATCTTGTTTTAGGGTTTGTTTATATTGTTATCTGTGGGGATATTTACTTTCTATCCACCATGGATCTACGCTCCGGCTCAGCTGTTAACGCATCAACGGTCGATGGGTTGCCCCCGCATGGGCCGGGTTCCGGGAACCTGTCCGACTTCGGCACGGCCGATCAGGGACGCTGCATTAACCTTGCCAGGCGCATGTGTTCGCCAATGGCACAGGTCGATCTGGTGACGGGGGGAAAAGAGGGACGGTACCGGGTTCGCGCGAGGCGCGGACGGGCCGTCATCGGTCCGGTCGAAAGGCGGCCGGACGGTGCGGAAATCGCGGCGTGGTTATCGAAGAGAAAACGGGGAGGGCGGCGGAGGCTCGCCTTCCCGTCAGAGGTTGTTCTTCAGCATGTCCTCGGACTGCAGCATCGCGAATTCCACGGCAATGCCGTCGCCGAAATGGCGGACCACGCGTGCGCGCATGCGACCGAGCGTGATCGAGGTACCGAGCGGCGGTTTGGCGCTGGTGGCGATGGCCGCGCCGGACAGGGACACGTCGATGATCTTGCAGCGGCTTTCCTGGCCGTCGGGCAGCACCAGGTTCGAGAACGGCCGCTGCGGCGTGATACGCTCGTGGCGGCGGTCCTCGGGCAGGCTCAGGGTGTCGCGGTTGGCGAGCCAAGTCAGTTGGGCGGCGAGCCTCTCGCGCTTGCCGGCCGTGGCGTTCACCGTCATGGCAAATCCGCCTTCGAACAGGCGCGTGATCTGCCCCTCGATGCGGCCGACGTGGTCGATATAGGCGACAACCCTTTGTCCGAGCTCGCCGGAAACCGGAGCGATCAGGGCCGCGCCGCCGGGCGACATGTCCTGAACCTGGCAGGGATACTCATTGCGGTTGGGCAACATGAAGCGGCCGAGCACATCGATCTTGACGCGCTGAAACCGCCGACGTTCCGGCTTGGGAAATTTGCTCGCACGAGGAGGCGTCGGAGCCGCGAGGGTTGCCATGCCGCTTTCCACTGGTCGGCCAGACGCGGCCGCTCAGTGCGCAACGCTACGCATCCAACCTTAAGATTGAGTTTAGTGGCCGGTTCTACTGACGTGTTCAGTCGGCCCGACCGCCTTCGATCACCCGGAAGTGACGGAAGGTTCGCCCCGGCAGCATGTGCGGCGCGGGACGACGGCGGTCGATGCTGAGCGCCGGTGGCTCGTGGCGTACCGGCGCGCGCGCATGCGTGCCGTCGACCTTTTCGCTGGTGAGCAGGAAGGCGGGCTTCTCGTCCGGCCAGATCAGCCTGAGGCTCTGCAGAGGCTGGCGGACCACCGGATAGAGGCCGAGCCAATAGGGTTGGTCCATGGGCGCAAAGCAGCCCAGGATGCGCGTGTGGTTCTGCCCCTGGTGCCGAAGCGGCAGGAACATGACCTCCACCGGCATGATCTGGCCGCGGTCGTTGGTGGCATTGAGCCCGAATACGGCGGCGGCGCCGTCCTCGACCACGGCCGCCAGCAGGCAGGCAATGGATTCCCGGTCCTTGCCCGACCAGAAGTCGAGCACGTTGCGCCCCTTCAGCTCGCGGCCATAGGCGGCGCAGATGCGCGTGCCGGCAAGGCGGAAGGAATAGTTATGGCGATCGAGCGCCTCGAGAATGAAAGTGTCGCCCAGAATGCCGCGGATGGCCGCCGGCTCCACTTCGTTGCGCTCCGGCGCCGCCCGATGGCCGCGCAGGTTCGTCCAATAGTCATAAAGTGAACGCGCGACGACGCTTTTCATCGAAATCCCCGCAAGACCAGACCAACCAGGCTTGAACCGCCTGGGGTGGACGAAGCGCCATGCCATTTCGGCACACGGGCAATCCGTCCTAACCCAACCTGACGCCCACAGAGCAGGCCTCGTGCCAGGAGAGGCCCGTTGTCCCCAATCTTCTGTCGTCGGCGGGGACCGGACGCTGACACGCGACGGCCCCTTGAATGGCCGTTTTCCGGCCTTTTGAGGGTAAAAGCGAGCAGTGGTACGGGGTTAACGCCGCTGGGCAGCCTTGGTTACCGGAGGGCCGCGTTTCGCGGCAATCGAGGTTTACGATTGGTTACCGCCGTGATTGCCTTTTTAGTGATTCCCTGATCCCCCGGGTGCCTGCCTCATCGCGGCACTGGCCGGCGCCCGCTGTCTCTTTTTGACGACGCACTGGCACGCCTTCCGCCTTTGCGATAAAGCGCTGTCGTGGCTCGCGGCAAGGCGGGCGTTGGGGAAGCCGCGATGCAAGGTGACAACGACAACCACGAGCCCATGTTCAACCTGCCGCGGGTGATCATGGTCTTCATCCTGCTGTCCGCCGGCATTTTCATTGGCCGGACGTGGTACCTCAGCGGCGACGGGGCGGCGACCTTCCTCCTCACGTTCTGCTTCACCCCGATGCGCTATCATTACCTGACCACGGGCGACGGGTTTCCGGGCGGCTGGGCGGCCGGCCTGTGGAGCCCCTTCACATACGTCTTCCTCAGTCCCACCTTGCAGAGCCTGATCTTCGACATGCTTTGGCTGGCCGCCTTTGGCACGGCGGTGGCGCGCCGGTTCGGGCCCTGGCGCTTCGTTCTCTTCACGGCGGCGGCCGCCGCCATCGGTGCCGGCTTGTTCTGGCTGTTGACCGGAAGCGGAGAGACGGTCCTGCTCGGTCCGAATTTCGTGGTCGCGGCCCTGCTTGGCGCCGCCATCCGCTTCATTTACTCGGCCGGGCTCGCCGGCATCCTGACCATGGGCGGCGACGCGTGGCGTCAGCCGGCCCTCGGCATCGTCGAGATGTGGTCGAACGTCCGCGTGCTGCAACTGCTCGGTTTCATCTTCGCCGCCAACGCGCTTTTCGCCATTCTCTATGCCTCTTCCGGCCTCGACGGTCGGGCGCTGTTGCAGAACGCGCTCGGCTATATTGTCGGCATCCTGCTGTTTTCCTTGTTCGATCCTCGGCCGACCGTCACCGATCGTGCCGGCTAAGGGAAAATCCTTAGATCTACCTTGCCATACCCTTCAATTCACTCCATCCTGTTCAAGGGACGACGGGGAAAGACCGCCGAACAATAGGCGGCCTCCTCGTCACGGAACAAGCTGGAGGGATGGAGATGACAACCGTCAGACAGATTCTGTCCGTCAAGGGCGAAGACGTGGTCACCGGCGACCGGTCGATGACGCTCGGGCAGGCGGTGGCGCGATTGGCCGGCAACAGGATCGGCGCGCTGATTTTCGTCGACGACGAACGCCACGTCATCGGCATTCTGTCGGAACGCGACATCGTCGCGTCTCTGGCGCTGCATGGCTCGCGCGTCCTTGAAGAGCTCGCGACCGCGCATATGACGCGCAAGGTCAGCACCTGCACGCGCGATGATATCGTCGAGGATCTCATGGACATGATGACCGCTGGCCGCTTCCGCCATCTGCCGGTGGTGGAGGACGGAAAACTGGTGGGCATGGTGTCGATCGGCGACGTCGTCAAGCATCGGGTGGCCGACATCGAGCATCAGGCGTCCGAGATCCGGAACTACCTTTTCACGACCTGAGTCCGCCGTTTTCCGGTGGATCCGGGCATGGTTTTCCACGGCTGCGACGCGGAGCCACGGTAAATGGAAAGAAATTCCGTTTTTGTGGCAGGCGGTTAGAACACCATCGCCTTATTACGCATGGCGGTGAGACTGAAATTGGTTGCGCTTCGGCAAGAGGTGATTAAGAATTCCTTCAAGCCCGATCGCTTGGGTGGGCGGCTTCGCAATGACGCGGCGGCCGCATGAACAACGGTTCCGCCGATGGCGGAGCTCATGAACAGGTTGAAACGTTCTGTTTCAGCGACCGTCCGGAAGACGATGCATTCGGCAACCGGCTGGTCGTGAAGACACGAAGGAGACCCGCGATGAGCCTAACCCGTAGCCTCAACACCCTCGTCGTCTGCGCGGCATTTCTGTTCGTCGTCGCCATTGTGGCCGGCGTGATCTGAAGGCGCAGTCCAGCCATTGAGAAGCCGATCGGCGAAGGCCCGCCGGTCGGCTTTTCCTTTGGCGATCAGGCGGCGATGATGATCCGCTCGACCTCGGCGCGGCGGGAGTCGAAGCGGCCGAAGATGCGCGCCGACAGGGCGCGCTCACCCTTCAGGACGATGGTGGCGTTGCCGTCGAACAGGCAGTCGACGGTGCTGATCGTGTTGGAATGCGTTTCGATGCGATCGAGTTCGGGCGCGTCGCCGCCGACGGCGAGGCTCCTCCAGGCCGGCGTGGCCTCGATCTGGAAGCGACGGAGGGCATCGGCGATCATGGTCTTGGTCGGGTTCATGGTGGATCCTTGGCTCCCGGCTACGGGAGAACACATACGCTAGAAGCGTTGTTTGTTGGCTAATGGCGACAAAACTAAGGCGTCGGAGCGCCCTGCGACCTTTGTCGCGCCCCGCGGCGGGCACCGCGCCCAACCCCTTGCCGAGATGCGTGTTTTTCTCTGCCTTGCACGATGTGACGATGTTTTTATGTGGACAAAACAGGAACGTTCGGTCATGTTTCGTCAACCCTCTCCGCAACTATCGCGGACGGAGGTCGGTACCGGAGACGTCATGGCCAAGCGCACCACTCAATTCGTCTGCCAATCCTGCGGCGCCGTCAGCCCGCGCTGGGTGGGCAAGTGCGAGGCGTGCGGCGCCTGGAACTCCTTCGTCGAGGAGGTCGGGGGCGGCGTCGGTATCGGTTCGGCCGTCTTCGGTCAGAAGGGCAGGCCGATGCGCAAGGGGCGCGTCGTTCCGCTGGTGGAGCTCTCGGGCGAGATCGCCCAGACCCCGCGCCTCGAATCGGGCATCGCCGAACTCGACCGCGTCACGGGTGGCGGCTTCGTGCGCGGCTCCGCCCTGCTTGTCGGTGGCGATCCCGGCATCGGCAAGTCGACACTGCTCATCCAGGCGGCGGCGACGCTGGCCCGCAAGGGCGCGCGCGTCGTCTACGTCTCCGGCGAAGAGGCCGTGGCGCAGGTGCGCCTCAGGGCCGAACGGCTGGGCCTTTCCGATGCGCCGGTGGCGCTCGCCGCCGAAACCTCCGTCGAGGACATCCTGACGACGCTGGCCAACGGCCCGGCGCCGGACCTAGTGGTCATCGACTCCATCCAGACGCTGTGGACGGAGGTGGTAGAATCCGGTCCCGGCACCGTGACGCAGGTGCGCACGGCTGCCCAGGCGATGGTCCGCTACGCCAAGGAAAGCGGCGCCACGGTCGTACTCGTCGGCCACGTCACCAAGGACGGTTCCATCGCCGGTCCGCGCGTCGTCGAGCACATGGTCGATGCCGTGCTCTATTTCGAGGGCGACGGCGCCCGACATTTCCGCGTGCTGCGTTCGGTCAAGAACCGTTTCGGCCCCACCGACGAGATCGGCGTTTTCGAGATGACCGGCGGCGGTTTGCGCGAGGTGCCGAACCCGTCGGAACTGTTCATGGGCGAGCGCGACGGCTCGTCGGCTGGCGCCGCCGTCTTCGCCGGCATGGAGGGCACGCGGCCCATGCTCGTCGAGATCCAGGCGCTGGTGGCGCCGACCTCGCTCGGAACGCCGCGCCGCGCCGTCGTCGGATGGGACGGCAGCCGCCTTGCCATGATCCTCGCCGTGCTGGAGGCTCACTGCGGCGTGCGCTTCGGCCAGCACGACGTCTACCTCGCCGTGGCGGGTGGGCTCCGCATCCAGGAGCCCGCGGCCGATCTCGCCGTCGCCGCGGCGCTGGTCTCCTCGCTGGCGGGGACGCCGCTCGGGCACGATTGCGTCTACTTCGGCGAGGTCAGCCTGTCGGGCGCCGTCCGGCCGGTAGCTCATGCCGCTTCCCGACTCAAGGAGGCCGAGAAGCTGGGCTTCGTTCGGGCCGTGGGGCCGAAGCTGACCAGCGGCGAGGCGCCGAACGGGCTGAAGCGGGCGGCCGTCGCCCAACTCGTCGATCTCGTCACGCGCATCGCGGCCGATGGCGCCGGCACGCCACGCCGAGAGCAGCGTGGATAAGCGAGCCGATGCTTCATGTCGTTGCCGTCGTTGATTGAATTTGCGAGTTGGGGCCATTACCGTTAATTCGGTAACGGCGTGAAGGAATCAGGGGCCGGGCTTCAGGCGCCAAAGGGGCAGAGATGTCGATTACGCTACTCGACGGGATCCTCATTGTGGTCATGCTGATCTCGGCGTTGCTCGCCATGATCCGTGGCTTCGTGCGCGAGGTGCTGTCGATCGCCGCCTGGGTCGCCGCCGCCATCGCCGCGTTCCTGCTCTACGACGACGTCCTGCCGTTCGTTCAGCCGCATATTTCGCAGAAGCAGCTGGCGCTGGTGGCGTCGGCCGGCGGCGTCTTCGTGCTGACGCTGATCATCGTCAGCTTCATCACCATGCGCATCTCCGACTACGTGCTCGACAGCCGCATCGGGCCGCTCGACCGCACGCTGGGGTTTGTGTTCGGCGCGGCGCGCGGACTGCTCCTCGTCGTCGTCGGCATGCTGTTCTTCAACTGGTTCATCCATGACGAGGCCTCGCAGCCGGCCTGGGTGGCGCAGGCGAAGTCGCGGCCCTTGCTCAACGCCCTCGGCGCCCAGTTGATGGCGGCGCTGCCCGAAGATCCCGAAAAGCAGATCCTCGACCAGTTCCAGAACCCGAGCGTCGACGACGGATCCGCCGTTCCCGATGGCGAGGACGCGCAGCCGCCAGCCGACGATGCGGCGCCCGGTGGTGCTGCCCCTGGCGCGGCCCCGGCTCCCAATGACGGCGCCTACCGGCAGGGCGAGCAGAACGGTCTCGATCAGCTCATCCAGTCGACCACGTCGCCCAAGCCATGAGCCGCCTTTTGGCAACGATATGCGAATGCGTCGGATCCGTCCGGCGCATTTGACGTTTTGAACACAGCGCCGAATGCATTATATGCCTGCCTGCGCGATGGTCTTCGGGCGTCCACGTCCTCTCGACGGGTTCGCGCGCCGCCGATGCGGAATCCGGCTGATCGAGTCGGCTTTTGCTTTTGCCTCTCGGAAAGTCCCGCCTGACGCCGGATTTTTCGGCATCCCCGGCCTTGCGAAGCAAGCCGCCGGGATCAGATGAAATCTCGAAAGTGGGTAGGCCGACCATGGACGATTTCACCCTCAGCCCATTCGCTGCCGCCGACGATGACGACCGTTTCCACGAGGAATGCGGCGTGTTCGGCGTGTTCGGCGTGGAAAACGCCTCGGCGCTCGCGGCGCTGGGCCTGCACGCCCTGCAGCATCGCGGCCAGGAGGCGGCCGGCATCACCACCTTCGACGGCAAGGAGTTCTATACCGAGCGGCATATCGGCCTCGTCGGCGACAACTTCACCAAGGCCAAGGTGCTTGCCCGCCTGCCGGGCGACCGGGCGATCGGCCACACCCGCTATTCCACCACCGGCGGCTCCGGCCTCAGGAACGTTCAGCCGCTTTACGCCGAGCTGTCGGCCGGCGGCTTCGCGCTCGCCCACAACGGCAACCTGACCAACGCCATGACCATCCAGCGCGATTTGCAGCGCCGGGGAGCCATCTTCCAGTCGACCTCGGATACCGAAACCATTCTGCATCTGGTGGCCACCAGCCAGAAGGCGGCGCTGGTCGACAAGGTGGTCGACGCGCTGCGCACCGTCGAAGGCGCCTATTCCATCGTCTGCATGAGCCAGGAGAAGATGATCGGCTGCCGCGATCCGTTCGGCATCCGTCCCCTGATTCTCGGCGATCTCGACGGCGCGGCCATTCTCGCCTCCGAGACCTGCGCCCTCGATATCATCGGCGCCCATTTCGTGCGCGAGATCGAGCCGGGCGAAATGGTGGTGATCACCGAGCGCGGCATCGAAAGCCTGCGTCCGTTCGACCGGCGGCCGTCGCGCTTCTGCATCTTCGAGTATGTCTATTTCGCCCGGCCGGACTCGGTCTACGCCGGCACGTCGGTCTATCAGGTGCGGAAGCGCATCGGCGCCGAGCTGGCTCGGGAGACGCCGGCCGATGCCGACGTGGTGATCCCCGTCCCCGACAGCGGCACCCCGGCGGCCATCGGTTTCGCCGAGGCGTCCGGCATCCCCTTCGATTTCGGCATCATCCGCAATCACTACGTCGGCCGCACCTTCATCTCGCCGACCGACACCATCCGCCACATGGGCGTCAAGCTGAAGCACAACGCCAACCGCACGGTGATCGAGGGCAAGCGCATCGTTCTGGTCGACGACAGCATCGTGCGCGGCACCACGTCGCTCAAGATCGTGCAGATGATGCGCGAGGCCGGCGCGGCGGAAGTGCACATGCGCATCGCCTCGCCGCCGACCACCGATTCCTGCTTCTACGGCGTCGACACGCCGGAAAAGGGCAAGCTCCTGGCGTCGCGCATGTCGATCGAGGAGATGACGCGCTACATCCAGGTGGACAGCCTCGGCTTCCTGTCGATCGATGGCCTCTACCGCGCCGTCGGGTCCGCCGCCCGCGACAACGAGATGCCGCAGTACTGCGACGCCTGCTTTACCGGCGAATACCCGACCGCGCTGACCGACGCCTCCGGTTCCGGCCCGGTGCGGCAGCTTTCGCTTCTGGCCGACGCCGGCTGACCGCGCACCTGAGGGGAAGAGGGTGACCGAAAAACGCATCGTTGTTGTGACCGGCGCCTCGCGCGGCATCGGTTACGAGGCAGCCCTGGCGCTTGGTCGCGCCGGATGGCATGTCGTCGCCGTCGCTCGCACTCAGGGCGGGCTCGAGGAACTCGACGACGCCATCCGCGATGTCGGCGGATCGGCGTCGCTGGTGCCGCTCGATCTTGCCGACCCCGCCCGCATCGACGAGCTGGGCGCCGCTCTCAACCAACGTTTCGGCCGTATCGACGCGCTCCTCGGCAATGCCGGCCTTCTGGGCGGCCTGGCGCCCGTCGGGCACATCGACCCGAAGAAGTGGGATCAGGCCTTCGCCGTCAACGTCACGGCCAATTACCGGCTGATCCGCTCTTTCGATCCGCTCCTTCGCCAGTCGCCGGCCGGCCGCTGCCTGTTCATTTCATCGGCCGCCGCCTGGAAGGGCGCTCCGTTCTGGGGGCTCTACGCCTCCTCGAAGGCGGCGCTCAACGCACTCGCCCTGGCCTATGCCGAGGAAGTCAAGAACTTCGGCATTGCCGTCAACCTCCTCAACCCCGGACCGCTTCGGACGCGCATGCGCGCCCAGGCCATGCCCGGCGAGGACCCGGACACGCTCGCAACCCCGGCCGACCTTGCGCCCCACATCGTCTCCATCCTGGAGGCGACCGACGGGCGGACCGGTGCGCTCTACGACTATCCGACGCTCTCGTGGATGAAGCTGCAGCCCCCGCAATGAGCCCACATGACATCGATCGCGCTTGGTCCTCGCCCAACTCCGGGCACAGGCCGCCGGGAAGCGCCATCGATCATCTGGTTCTGCACTACACCGGCATGCGCTCGGAGGAGGGCGCCCGCGACTGGCTGTGTGACCCGCGCTCGCAGGTCTCCAGCCACTACGTGGTGTTCGAGGACGGCCGCGTCTTCCAACTGGTCGACGAGAGCCGCCGTGCCTGGCACGCCGGTCGCTCCTTCTGGCGGGGCCTCACCGATCTCAACTCGCGGTCCATCGGCATCGAGATCGCCAATCCCGGTCACGAGTTCGGTTATCGTCCGTTTCCGGACCGGCAGATTGAGGCGGTAATCGGGCTTTGCCGGTCGATCTTCGCCCGCCACTTCATCCCTCCGCACCAGGTGCTCGCCCACTCGGATGTGGCCCCTGACCGCAAGGAAGATCCGGGCGAACTGTTCCCTTGGGAATGGTGCGCCGCCTTTGGCATCGGCCTTTGGGTACCGTCTGCTCCGCTCGACCACGGGGACGCTCCGGCACTCGGCGAGGAGGGTGGCAAGGTCCTGGAGTTGCAGACGCTTCTCGCCGATGTCGGCTTCGACGTGCCGCCGAGCGGCGTCTTCGATGACACCACCGAGACGGCCGTTCGCGCCTTTCAGCGCCACTGGCGGCCGGCGCTCATCGACGGCCGGGCGGACGCGTCGACGCTCGATACGCTGGCGCGCGTCGCCGCCGTTTTCGAGGCGTCCCGGGCGTCCTGAAGCTTCGCCGGCTGCGCGATCAATGCGGCCAAGATCGGGACCATTTCGCGGCTGCATGGCTGCCATGCGCCACATTGGCGGCCCTGCATGGCCCGATTTGTCGGTCAGTTCCTTGCCCACCGCTGGGAGGGCAATGGAATAGAGACCGCATGACCCCGATCAAGACGTTTGCAGCTGCCACCATTCTTTTCGGCATCTTCGTTCCGCCGGCCATGGCCGACACCGCACGCTCCGGCAAGGCCGATGTGCCAGCCGCCGCCACCGTTGCCGACGACGGCAAGCCCGACAACATCTACGAACTGCTGTTCGGCACCAAGGCCAAGACCGACACCGTCACGACCGAGACGTTCGACACCTCCGCTCCGAAGGGAGGGGCAAGCGCCGCCCTGCGCGGCCGCATCGCCGCCCATGCCAAGGCCGCCGGCCTGCCGCCCGAATTGGCCGAAGCGGTGATCCGCCACGAGAGCCGCTTCAATCCCAAGGCGCGTGGTCGCCACGGCGAGATCGGCCTCATGCAGATCAAGCCGCAGACCGCCCGTGGTCTCGGCTATTCCGGCACCGCTGCCGGCCTCTACGACGTCGAAACCAATCTCAAGTGGGGCATGGCCTACCTGGCCGGCGCCTACAAGCTGGCCGGCGGCGATACCTGCGGCACCATTCTCCGCTACAACGCCGGCCACGGCGCGACGCGCATGAACCGCACGTCCCGCGCCTACTGCTCGGAAGTGACCACCTACGTCGCCTCGCTCTGAAGCCGCGTCTTGCGGCTTCCGGCGCCAAGCGGCGCCCGCGCGCAGCGCGAAAGCCAAAGGCCGGAGGCCTGCCGGCGATTGAGGCTGATAACCGAAGCCGCGTCTTGCGGCTTCCGGCGCCAAGCGGCGCCTGCGCGCAGCGCGAAAGCCAAGGCGCGGAGCGCTGCCGGCGACTGAGGCTGATAACCGATGCCGCGTCTTGCGGCTTCCGGCGCCAAGCGGCGCCCGCGCGCAGCGCGAAAGCCAAGGCGCGGAGCGCTGCCGGCGATTGAGGCTGATAACCGAAGCCGCTTCTTGCGGCTTCCGGCGCCAAGCGGTGCCCGCGCGCAGCGCGAAAGCCAAAGGCCGGAGGCCTGCCAGCGACTGAGGCTGAGAGAACCAAGCTTGACCTTCCGGCGGGGGCATGCCACACGGCTCCCGCCAGTCGGTTGGACGACCGCGCGGACAAGGGGCGAAAGCCCGTCCGGGAGGAAAGTCCGGGCTCCACGGAAACACGGTGCCGGGTAACGCCCGGCGAGGGCGACCTCAGGGAAAGTGCCACAGAGATCGAACCGCCCCGGTGCGCCGGGGTAAGGGTGAAAAGGTGGTGTAAGAGACCACCGCGGGCCCGGTAACGGGACCGGCAGGGCAAACCCCACCGGGAGCAAGACCGAATAGGGATGACGCGGGCTTCGGCCCAGCCCGTTTCCGGGTCAGTCGTCCGGGTTGGTTGCACGAGGCGTTCGGCGACGGACGTCCCAGATGAATGGTCGTCGGGCGGGAAACCGCTCACAGAACCCGGCTTACAGACCGACTGGCCTTTTTCCTCATGTCTGCATTCGGAGCCGAGCATTGCCGGCTAGCCGGCTGCTTTGTTCACGCTTGATTGACAATGTGTTGACCGCGCCGGAGCATGGCTTCTCTTGAAGCCCGACCATCTCGAAACTATTCCTATATTCGCAATTCGGATTAAGCACTTTTAACAGGTTGCTTGATGGCGTTGCGCTGCGCGTTTGGCGCCGCGAGCCCTCCGGATTGCACCAGTCACGCGCCTAAGGGCGCTCATCGAATGACGGGGTCGTCACCCCGACAAGGAACAGGTTTGATATGGCCAAGGTCGCAATCGTCTACCACTCGGGATACGGACACACGGAAGTCGTCGCCAAGGAAGTCGCCGCCGGCGCCGGTGCCGAGCTGATTCCCATCGATGCCGAGGGCAACGTCAACGAAGCGGACTGGGCCAAGCTGGATTCGGCCGATGCCATCATCTTCGGCACGCCGACCTACATGGGCAACTCGAGCTGGCAGTTCAAGAAATTCGCCGATGCCACCTCCAAGGCCTGGTTCACGCGCAAGTGGCAGGACAAGGTGTTCGGCGGCTTCACCAACTCGGCCAGCCTCAACGGCGACAAGCAGGTGACGCTGATCGGCCTGCAGACGCTGGCCTCGCAGCACGGCGGCATCTGGGTGAGCCTCGGCCTGATGCCGTCGAACACCAAGGCGTCCACGCGCGATGACGTCAACAGCCTCGGTGGCTCCGTTGGCCTCCTGGTCTCGACGCCGTCCGATGCCGGCGCCAACGAGATCCCATCCGGCGACCTTGAAACGGCTCGTGCCTATGGCGCGCGCGTCGCCTCGGTCGCGGGCAAGCTGCTGCACTGAGTTTTCGTCGATATCGACAGGAAGGGCGGTGACCTCGACGGGGTTGCCGCCCTTTTCTCGTCTCATATTCGTTCCGCTTGATCCGGACTCGTCCGGCTCAAAACGGGCGGTTCAAAACGGGCGGCTCAAGCGAGTTTCGGCCTGACCGGCCAGCGCCCGGTCGGGCGCTTCCGCGTCCGTCAGGTTCCGCCCGAAAGGTCGAAACCAGACGGAAACGGTATCAGGCCGGCGGCAGCATGCCGCCGTTTTCGAGAAAGACCTTGGCCGTCAGGAAATCGCGCCAGGCTTCGCGCTTCTTGATCGGCGTCCTCAGAAGATAGGCAGGGTGGAAGGTCGGCAGCGCCTTGAAGCGCTTGGTTCCGATCTCCAGTTCGCACCAGCGTCCGCGCAGCTTGTTGATGCCTTGCTTCACGGCGTCGCCGCCAAGCAACGCCTTGGCCGGCTGCGCGCCCAGGAAGACGATCAGCTCCGGATCGATCAGCTCGATCTGCCTCAGGATGAACGGCCGGCAGATGGCGATCTCCACGTCGGAAGGGTCGCGGTTGCCCGGCGGCCGCCAGTAGATGACGTTGGCGATATAGGCGTTGTTGCTGCGGCTGTAGCCGATGGCATTCAGCATGCGATCGAGCAACTGGCCCGAGCGGCCGACGAAGGGGCGTCCCTCGATATCCTCGTCCCGGCCGGGCGCCTCGCCGATCAGCATCAGCTTGGCGGTGGGATTGCCATCGGCGAACACCGTGTTTTTCGCCGTGAGCTTGAGATTGCAGCCGTCGAAGGCCTGGATCAGGGCTTTCAACTCGTCGAGCGTCTTGGCCGATTGGGCGGCGGCGCGCGCCTGCATCACCGTGGCTTCGGTCGGCACCTGGGCCGTCTGGCCCGATGCGATGGCCGGCCGGG
This sequence comes from Pleomorphomonas sp. T1.2MG-36, assembly GCF_950100655.1. Classification (NCBI taxonomy): domain Bacteria; kingdom Pseudomonadati; phylum Pseudomonadota; class Alphaproteobacteria; order Hyphomicrobiales; family Pleomorphomonadaceae; genus Pleomorphomonas; species Pleomorphomonas sp. T1.2MG-36. The sequence goes on along the minus strand of NZ_CATNLY010000012.1, from coordinate 448,366 downwards.
CCACTGCGCCCTGCGGCGACAGATCGATGGCCGGCATCGGGCCGCGCGGCACCGGCGCTGCCTGCCGCCGCGCCGCCTGGCTCTCGGCTGCCGCCCTGGCCTTGGCGCTTTCCTCGAACCGGTCGAGCGGCGCGTCGGCCAGAGTCACGTCGACGCCCATCGCCGAATACCATTCGAGAAGGGTCGCGGCGGCATCGAAGCCGGGAGGAAGGGACGTCGGATCGGACGGCATGGCCTTTCTATAGAGCAGGACGGCCGGCGAGGAAACGCCGCACCCCACCCAAGGCGGTCAAACCCCGCCCCGAAAGCGTTTGATCGCGTCAACGGATCGTGGTTGAAGGGCTGCGGTGGGCATGATCCGTGTTTTCCCCCAGGCGTTGCCGGGCGGCCTTGGCGCGGATGATGCACACGACATGCGATCCGCTGCCCGAAAAGAGAGACATTCATGACCACCGAGCTGCCCGAGCGCGAGTCCATGGAATTCGACGTGGTGATCGTCGGCGCCGGTCCGGCCGGCCTCGCCGCCGCCATCCGCATCAAGCAGCGCGCCGCCGAAACCGGGCAGGATATCTCGGTTCTGGTGCTCGAAAAGGGGTCGGAGGTCGGCGCTCACATTCTTTCGGGCGCGGTGGTCGACACCTCCGGCATATCGGCGCTCATCCCCGACTGGCGCGATGACCCGGATACACCCTTCAAGACGCCCGTCACCGACGACCGCTTCTTCTTTCTGTTCAAGACATTCGGCGTTCGCCTGCCGAGCATGCTGATGCCGCCGCTGATGACCAATCACGGTGCCTATGCCGTGTCGTTGGGCAACGTCTGCCGCTGGTTGGCCCAGAAGGCCGAGGCGCTTGGCGTCGAGATCTATCCGGGCTTCGCCGCCGCCGAGGTGCTGTACGACGACGATGGCAGGGTGATCGGCGTCGCCACCGGCGACATGGGCGTAAAGAAGGACGGCGCGCCAGGCCCCAACTACCAGCGCGGCATGGCGCTGCTCGCCAAGTACACGCTGTTCGCCGAGGGCGCGCGAGGATCGCTGTCCAAGAAGCTGATCGAGCGCTACCAGCTCGACGAGGGCAGGGAGCCGCAGAAGTTCGGCCTCGGCATCAAGGAGCTTTGGGAGGTCGCGCCCGACAAGGCGAAGCCCGGCCTTGTCCAGCACTCCTTCGGTTGGCCGCTCGGTGGCGGTACCGGCGGCGGTTCGTTTCTCTACCACCTCGAAAACAACCAGGTGGCCGTCGGCTTCGTCGTTCATCTCAACTACGAGAACCCGTACCTGTCTCCCTTCGAGGAGTTCCAGCGCTTCAAGACGCATCCGCTCATCCGCGACACGTTCGAGGGCGGCAAGCGCATTTCCTATGGCGCGCGCGCCCTCACCGAGGGCGGTTGGCAGTCGGTGCCCAAGCTCTGCTTCCCCGGTGGCGCGCTGATCGGCTGTTCGGCCGGCTTCATGAACGTGCCGCGCATCAAGGGCAGCCACAACGCCGTCCACTCGGGCATCCTCGCCGCCGACTCGGTCGTCGAAGCCATCGCCGCCGGCCGGACCGGCGACGAGCTGGCATCCTACGAAGCCGGCTGGCGGGCGTCCGCCATCGGCAAGGACTTGAAGCGGGTGCGCAACGTCAAGCCGCTGTGGTCGCGCTTCGGCACGCTTCTGGGTATCGGTCTCGGCGGCCTGGACATGTGGATGGAGACTTTGTTCGGCGTCTCGCCCTTCGGCACGCTCGGCCATGGCAAGGCCGATGCCGACTGCCTGAAGCCGGCGCGCGGCTTCCAGCCGATCGCCTATCCCAAGCCGGACGGCAAGCTCACCTTCGACCGGCTGTCATCGGTTTTCCTGTCGGGCACCGCCCATGAGGAGAACCAGCCCGTGCACCTCAGGCTGCTGGATCCGGACCTTCAGAAGATATCGGAACATGATGTTTTCGGCGGTCCGTCCGCCCGCTACTGCCCGGCTGGCGTGTACGAGTGGATAAACGAGCCAAATACCGGACCTCGTTATGTAATCAATGCCACAAACTGTGTTCACTGCAAAACTTGTGATATCAAGGACCCCAACCAGAACATCGATTGGGCGGTCCCGGAGGGAGCGGGGGGACCCAATTATCCGAACATGTAATGGTCATTTCGTTCCAGCGGGTAGGGTGGGATTGATGAACGAGCGGGTAGAAGACGCACAGCCGGCCGACGTCGGCCAGAATTGGACGGCGATCGTTGCCGAGGACCATCCGATCATCCAGTCGGCGGTGGTGCGCATCCTGAAGAAGCGCTTCGGTTTCAAACAGCCGATTCTCGCGACCAGCTATGACGAGCTCGCCGACGCCGTTCTCGACACCGGAGACAACACGCTGGTCATCACCGACCTCGTCATGCCCGGCATGCGCGGCCTCGACACGATCAAGCACGTTCGCTCGCTGGCCCCCAAGGCCTTCGTGATCGTCTATTCCTCCAACTCCGGCGAAGAGTTGGCGCAGGGCTGTCTCGATCTCGGCTGTCGGGCCTTCATCGGCAAGCGATCCTCGGAGGATATGCTGGCGGCGGCCATCGAGACCGTGCTCGACGGCGGCACCATCATCGAGGTGGGCGCCGACAACTCGGCAGTGTCGCAGGCGGTCCTGGAACGGTCCGCGCTGGTGGCCGAGCTGTCGCCGCAGCAGCTCAAGGTGTTCCAGCTCCTCGGCGACGGCCTGCTCAACAAGCAGATCGCCTATCAGCTCGGCATCTCCGAGGCGACCGTCAAGGCGCATGTCGGCAAGATCCTGGAAACGCTGAAGATCACCTCGCGCAGTCAGGCCGCGATCACCTCCGCCTGGATGGCCGAACACGGCCTGATCTGAGGCAATTCAGCAAAAGTGGGAACCGGTTTTGCGGCCCGAATTGCCTGACGACAAAGGGCAGGAGCGTGTTGGCGAGCCAGAGTTCGCCCAACGGGCTCCTGCGGTGGTGCGCACCATCGATAGCCGTATCGTCTACGAGAACCGCTGGATGCGCGTCCGCGAGGACGCCATCGAGCGGCCCGATGGCTCGCGCGGCATCTATGGCGTGGTGGAGAAGCCCGACTTCGTGGTCATCGCCGCCGTCGACCGGGCGCGCGGCCTGATCCATCTCGTTGAGCAGTATCGCTATCCCGTCGCCGGCCGCTACTGGGAGCTGCCGCAAGGCTCGTGGGAAACGCGGCCGGACGTGGCCCCCGAAGAGGTCGCCCGGGCCGAGCTCTCCGAGGAAACCGGCATCATCGCCGGCAAGATGACGAGGGTCGGCGATCTGTTCCTCGCCTACGGCTACTCGTCGCAGCGCTATCACATCTTCCTGGCGGAGGATTTGGTGCAGGGCGAAACGGCGCTGGAAGCCGAGGAGGCCGATCTGGTCTCGCGTGCTGTTCCGCTGGCCGAGGTCGAGGCCATGGTCGCGGATGGCACCATTCGCGACGCGACAACGGTTGCCGCGCTCGGGCTGATGCGGCTCAAGGGGCTGCTGTAGAGCGGCATCGGTGTTGCGTGACAACAATGAAATAGAGCGTGTTGGCGAACCAGGGGACGCCGGACATGCTCCAGGGAGGCGCGCCGCGTCCCTGTTCAGATCTCTTCCAGAAGATCATCGTAGAAGCGCTGCAATCGCGCATGCCGTTCGGCGGCCAGCCGGCGGCCGGTTGCCGTCTTGAAGCCCTCGCAGAGCTTGAACAGCTTGGTCATGAAGTGGTCGAGCGCAAAACGGCTGTCGTTGAGCGGCCGTTCCTCCGCGGAAGGGTCGCCGGCATCGTAAAGGTGGTTGTTGAGCCGACCCGCGACATAGAAACAGCGCGCCGCGCCGATCATGCCGATGGCGTCCAGTCGGTCGGCATCCTGAACGATGCGCGCCTCCAGCGTCGTCGGCTCGATGCCGCCGGAGAAGCTGTGCGCCTCGATGGCATGCGCCACCTTCTCGCGCCGCTCAGCCTCCCAACCGATGCCGGACAGGATCTCGCGCGCCTTTACGGCCGACAGGCGCGAAGCCCGAGGACGGTCCGGCGAGTTCTTCTCGACCGCGACGCAGTCGTGGAGCAACACGGCCGCCGCCAGGATCTCGGTATCGCCGCCCTCGTTGTCGCAGATCATGGTCGCGTTCTTCCACACCCGCAGGAGGTGGGAAAAATCGTGGCTACCGTCGGCGGAGCAGACGCAGGCGCCCGAATGGGGCAGGAGGAGGGAGGCAAGGCGATCATGCGGAGAGAACAGCGAAAAGGTCAACAGCGCTCATCCGGTTGGCGAAGATGTTGAAATCAGAATACGCCGAAAGTCGTATATGCCAAGCCTTTTCGCGAAATATGCGCGCAAAAAGAAGCAAATCGAGATTCGTAACGATTTCAAGTTGATTTGGTTCCGCGCGCGAACGAAAAAGCCGCCCGCCCAGAGGGCAAGCGGCTTGTATTGTCTGACTAATTTACCGGTCAGCCTTCGATCTTCGAGAAGTCCGCCACCTGATGGCAGGCGTCGCGCAGCACCGTCAGAAGGGCGAGGCGGTTGGCGCGCACGCGTTCGTCGGCGTCGTTGACCAGCACCTTGTCGAAGAAGGCGTCGACCGGCGCGCGCAGCGTGGCGAGAGCCTTCATGGCGCCTTCGAAGTTCTCGGCGGCGACGGCATCGTGGGCTGCCTGGGCGGCCGTCTCGATGGCGGCGGCAAGGGCCTTTTCCTCGGCTTCCTTGAACAGGTTGGCGTCGACGGCGTCGGCGACGGTGGTGCCCTTCTTCTCCTCGGCCTTCAGAATGTTGGCGGCGCGCTTGTAGCCGGCCAGGAGGTTCTTGCCGTCGTCGGTGGCGAGCAGGGCACCCAGCGCCTCGACGCGCTTGACGATGAGCAGGAGGTCGTCCTGGCCACCGAGGGCAAAGACGGCGTCGACGAGGTCGAACCGGTTGCCCTGTTCGCGGAGCTGCACCTTCAGCCGGTCGGCGAAGAAGTTGAGCAGATCGGGCGTCTTGCTGGCGTAGGCGTTGAGCGGCAGGCGCACGCCGTTGTCGAGAATGATGCGGATGACGCCCAGCGCGGCGCGGCGCAGCGCGAACGGGTCCTTGCTGCCCGTCGGCTTCTCGTCGATGGCCCAGAAGCCGACCAGCGTGTCGAGCTTGTCGGCCAGCGCTACAGTGATGGACACCGGCGCCGTCGGCACGCGGTCGGACGGGCCCTGCGGCTTCCAGTGCTCCTCGATAGCGGCGGCAACGGCGGCGTCTTCGCCGGCATGGGTGGCGTAGTAGCGACCCATCAGACCCTGCACCTCGGGGAACTCGCCGACGACGCCCGTCAGCAGGTCCGCCTTGGCCAGCAGGGCGGCGCGGGCCGCCTTGTCGGCATCGGCACCGACCAGCGGCGCGATCTCACGGGCCAGCGCCACGATGCGGCGCACGCGATCGCCCTGGCTACCGAGCTTCTCGTGGAAGGTGATGCCTTCGAGCTTGGGCACCAGCGTCTGAAGCGGAATGGCGAGGTCGCCGTCCCAGAAGAACTTGGCGTCCGACAGGCGGGCGCGGATGACGCGCTCGTTGCCGGCGATGATGGTGGCGCCGCCATCTTTCGCGGCCATGTTGGACGTCAGGATGAAGCGGTTGGCGAGGCGGCCCGTCTTCGGGTCCTTCAGCACGAAACACTTCTGGTTGGCGCGGATGGTGGCGCGGATCACCTCGTCCGGCACGTCGAGGAAGGCGGGATCGAAGGCGCCCATCAGCACGACCGGCCATTCGACGAGGCCGGCCACTTCGTTGAGCAGGCCTTCGTCCTCGACCAGTTCGAGGCCGGCGGCGAAGGCGAGGTTGCGAGCGTCGGCGAGGATGATGTCGTGCCGGCGGGCCGGATCGAGCACCACCTTGGCCTTTTCAAGCTTCTCGACGTAGTCGGAAAAGCGCTTCACCTTGATCGCCTCGGGGGCAAGGAAGCGGTGGCCGTAGGTGACGTTGCCGGAGCGGATGCCATCCACCTCGAAGTCGATGACCACCGGCTCTTCGGTCTCGGGGCCGAAGGTGCAGACGATCGAATGCAGGGGGCGCACCCAGCGCAGCGTGCCCGAACCCCAGCGCTGCGACTTCGGCCAGGGGAAGCCGCGAACGACCTGCGGCATCAGCTCGGCGATGATCGCCTCGGCCGTGCGGCCGGGTTTGACGAGGTCGGCGACGTAGAAATCGCCCTTCTTCGGATCGGACACGACGCGCGCCTTGGCGATGTCGTCGAGCCCGGCGCCGCGCAGGAAGCCCTGGATGGCGCCGGCCGGCGCGTCGGTGCGCGGGCCCTTCTTCTCTTCGCGGATGTCCGGCGAGCGGGTGTTGAGGCCGTGAACGGTGAGGGCAAGGCGGCGCGGCGTCGCGAAGGCGCCGGCGCTTTCGTAGGTGAGGCCGGCGTCCACCAGACCGTTCGTCACCAGAGCCTTGAGATCGTCGGCGGCCTTCGCCTGCATGCGGGCGGGAATCTCTTCGGAGAAGAGTTCGATGAGAAGATCGGGCATGGTGGTCCTCGGGTCTCCCGGCCTGTCGCCGGTCGTCTTGCAATGCTGCGTCTGATTAGTCGGTTCGGGGAAAAATGTCATCCCCGAATAGACGCGCAGGAAGACGGAACGACACGAGGGATCGCGGCGAAAAAGCCCGCAGCCCGGCGCGGTCGCTCAGCTCCAGCCACCATTGATGGTCTGGTAGAACACGTGCAGGCCGATCTTGGCTTTCTTGGTGAACACGCTCGCCCAGTTCGGCCGCACGTAGGTGGCATGATAGTGGGTCGCCGTGCCCACGTCGTCGAGCCACGCCGCGCCGCTGGTCACCTCGCCGGCCACCTGCTGCGCCCGCCGCCAGGCGACCTTGTCGTAGATGACGTCGCGCCGGCCGTCACAGGCGAACGAGAACTGGCATTCGTTGTACTTGTCGCGGTTCTGGTAGACCACCTTGCAGATGGTGTCCGGATAGGCCGGGTTCTTGACGCGGTTGAGCACCACCTGGGCCACGGCGATCTGGCCCTTGCGCGGCTCCGATCGGCTTTCGAAGTAGATCGCCTCAGCAAGGCACTTCTGCTCGCCGTCGTCCCAGACGCTGGCCGGCAGCGGGTTGGCGGCCCACCAGTGGTCGCCGGGGCGGACGACCGGCGGCGGTGGTGCCGGCTTGTCGCCCGGCATGGCGAACAGCGAGGCGAACATGTCCTGGCTCACCACCGAGCTGTCGGGCGCATAGGCGGCCAGCAGCGCCGAGGCGGCTGCGCCGGTTTCGGCCGGAGCGTAGGCGCGCGACGGGTAGCTCGCAGCCACCAGCATGGTCTGGTCGGGCTTGTGCAGCGGCAGGGGGATCGGCGCGAGATCAGCAACGGCGGTGGTCGGCTTGGGACCGATGAAGCGCGATATCGCCAGAACCGACAGCGGCGCCGAGGACGCCGAGAACGCCATGGTCGGAAGCACGGCGGGCGGCGTCAGGCGGCCGGCGTCGCCGAGCGTCAGCGACCCGGCGGAAAAGCCGCGCTCGGTCGACGGCGTGGTGATCGACATCGGAAGGTCGCCCTTCCAGCTGCGGTCGATGCGGTCCTCGTCGGGCACGAAGGCGGAGCTGCCGACCGCGCCGGTGATGACGTCGCCCATGCCTTCGATGACGATGGAGCCGCCGTTCATCTCGAGACGGGCCGAGCCGTCCTTGACGTCGCCGAGGCGGGGGGCGACCACCGTGCTTTCGCCGCCGGGGCCGACGCCGAGCGTCACCGCCCAGCGCGTCTGGGGACTGATGGAATCGACGACGAGACTGGCGATATCCTGATAGGCGATGGACGTGGGGAAGGCGACCGCGACGACGAACAACGCGCCTGCGGCGGCGAGCCCGACGCGCCCGTGTCCGGGCCGGACTCTGGTACGAGGAACGCGACGCATGGACTGACGGCCTCCGGCGGGAACAGGACTGTGACAAACGGCGACGGAGACGAAACTGCTCCCTTGCACGATGCTGCCCGATTAACCTTGAGAAGCCGTTAATGCCGTACGGCCGATAGGTCGCCAGTGGCGGAAATCCGGGAAAAACGTCGATCTCTGAACAGTTTGAGGGTACTGGCGAAGTCGCCGTCGTGGTAAACGGCGGAGATGAAAAGGAAAGGACGGACTATGACGGACTTCGCCGCGGTGCTGCTCGATCGGGATGGGGACGGACGAACTAAGGCGCGGTTCGGGCGCCTCGCCGAGGCCGACCTGATGGACGGCAACGTGATGCTGGCGGTGCGCGCCTCGGCGGTGAATTTCAAGGATGGCCTCGCCGTGACGGGTCGCCTACCGGTGGTGCGCCGCTGGCCGATGGTGCCCGGCGTCGACGTCGCCGCCACCGTGACGGGCTCGGACGATCCGCGTTGGCAACCGGGTGACGAGGTGATCCTGACCGGCTGGGGCATTGGCGAGACGCATCTCGGCGGCTGGAGCGAGAGGATGCGCGTCTCGGGCGACTGGCTGGTCCGCCGGCCCGCGACGCTATCGCCGGTGGACGCGATGGCGCTCGGCACCGCCGGCCTCACCGTCGCCGCAGGGCTCGACAGACTTCATCGTCTCGGCCTCACCCCGGTCGACGGTCCGGTCGTCGTGACGGGCGCGGCCGGCGGCGTCGGCTCCCTGGCGGTCATGCTGCTGGCGCAGGAGGGGTGGAGCGTCACCGCGGTGACGGGCCGGTCGGAGGAAACCGAGCGACTGCAGCGGCTCGGCGCGTCCGAGGTGATCGGCCGCGAGCCGTTTGCCGGAGCGGTGAAGCCGCTTGCCCGCGAACGCTGGACTGCAGCCCTCGATACGGTGGGCTCGACCATGCTCGCCCATGTGCTGTCGATGCTGAAGCCGGGTGGCGCGGCGGTCGCCTGTGGCAACGCCGCCGGCATGGACCTTCCGGCCAGCGTCGCACCGTTCATCCTGCGCGGCGTCAGCCTTGTCGGCGTCGACAGCGTCCGCATACCGACGGCGCGCCGCGAGGCGATCTGGAACCGGCTTGCCGACAACGTCGATCGCGACCGCCTCGCCGCCATGACGCGGGTGATCGGGTTGCCTGACGCGATCGACGCCGCCTGCCGGATCGTCGACGGCGGCATTGCCGGACGAACGGTGGTGGCGGTTCGCGATCTCTGAGACCGGTCTCCGAGACCGCCTGAGAACGATCGGCTTGCCGTGAATCGTTCCATGAACGATAGTGCGCCGAATCGACGCTCCAAAGGCAAACCTCACCCCATGACCGATTTCCGCGAGACGCTGCGCGGCATCGTTGCGATGCTGCTCTGTTGCCTGTTCTTTCTCATCAACGACACCATCGTCAAAGCGGTGGCGGACGACTTGCCGATCGGCGAGGTGCTTTTCATCCGGTCCTTCATTGCGACTGTCGTCGTGTTCGTCGTGGTCTGGCGGATGGGGCTGCTGCCGAGCGTGAGAACGCAGACGTCGCGCTTCGTCATCACGCGCTCCATCTGCGAGGGCTTTGCGACGGTGGTCTACCTGTCCGGTCTGGTGCATCTGCCGATCGCCAATGCATCGGCCATCTCGCAAGGGGCGCCGCTGGCCATCACGGCGGCCGGCGCCCTCGTCCTGGGCGAGGTCGTCGGCTGGCGGCGCTGGATGTCGGTGGTCGTCGGCTTCTGCGGCATCCTGATCATCGTCCGCCCCGGCCCCGAGGGCTTCAACAGCTGGGCGCTGCTGCCCCTCCTGTCGGTGGCCTTCGTCACCGTCCGCGAGCTGTCGACCCGCTTCATCGCCCCGGAGACCAACTCGGCGGTGGTGACGCTGGTCACCCAGGTCGTGGTCACCATCGCCTGCGGCCTCCTGTCGGCGACGGAAGTCTGGCAGGCGATGACGCTCATGCAGTTCGGCCTGATCGTAATCGCCGGCCTCACCTGCATTTTCGGCGTTCAGTTCTCGATCGACGCCATGCGGCACGGCGACATATCTCTGGTCGCCCAGTTCCGCTACTCCACCATTCCCTTCGCCATCGGGCTCGGCTGGATCATCTGGGGCGACGTGCCGGATCTTGTCACTCTGCTCGGCATCGCCATCGTCGTCGGCTCCGGCATCTACATCTTCTACCGCGAGCGCGTGCGGCATCAGTCGCTCGCCAGCCGGGCGGTCTAGGTGTTCAGTCTCAGCATTTTGTGGTTTGGATCGAGCCTGAACCTTTGTGGCTCGCTCGTTCAGCATTTGCTGATGAACTCGGAGGGGGAGGGCCTTTTAGTGTCCAGAGATGGCGCTCGAAGTTGTAGGCAGTGGCCAAGCTCTGCAGGTGATCCTGAGCTAGTCGTGATAATCATAGTGAAAGTGTAGCGGTTGACGGTCGCCTCTTTAAGCGTGCGGCGCTGTCCGCTTATTCAGGGATGCTTTGGCTTCGTCAGCCGGTGCCAGATGCCGTGTTCTCGGCAGGCGTATTCGAAGGGCAGGCTACACCATGTGGCGGTCGGCCCCGACCGGTTCTTCGGTAGACCGGCGATCTGGATGCCGTTTTCGGTCAGGACGACGTAGATTTTATAAGGAACGGCGCCGACCGGAGCCGTCCAGAAAGGTGCCGCGGGAGCTATGCTCTCCTTGTCGACCACTTGGACGGAGGCTAACTTCGAAGCTCGATCGATGCCGACTTTGAGGTAAAACTTGCCCTCCGCCGTCTGCAGCTTGGAGATGATATGGAAGTAGCCGATCGGACAGCTCTTTACTTGGCCTCGGGAGGCTTCCCGCCATTGATTTCATGCAGGCGGCTGAGGCTTGGCGCAGCAGAGAGCGATGATGGGGCGATCACGTGAGCGTCGGGATCGTGGGCTGTAGCTAATAGACAGTCGTCGAGCGGCAGCCGCGTGTGCCGGCAGAAGGCGACAATGACGGTCTCCTTTTCGACTGTCAGAACGGTTGAGGAGGGCGTCCTCGGTCCGGTCAGTAGATCAGCGACGGAATTGCGCTTCTTTCACTTCGCCATGGTCTTCGTGGTGATCCCATGGCGCTTCGCCAGAACCCTCAGTCTCTCTTGACTATGCAGTATCGCTCGACAGAATACCTCTGTCTTTGTGGTGCATCCATGAAAAATCCTGCCCATAGCGCACCCCTCCAACCATGTGATACCAGTTCTGTTAGGTCCTGACCTTTCTGATGTAGGGGTAGTCGGTGAGCAAAGCGATGCGCCCCGTTTCCGTCTTTAGGTCGTTCCAAGCCTTTGCGCAGGCTTCGACGATGGCGTGCTGGTCGTTGAAGATTCGGTGGGAAAGGAAGCGCTCCTTGAGGTAGAGCCAGAGACGTTCGACCGGGTTGAGCTCGGGGGAGTAGGCCGGCAGGTGAACGAGGCTGATGTTGTCTGGTGGTTTGAGCCGCTCGGTGACGCGCCATCCGGCCTTGTCGAGTACCAGCACGACACGGACATCGGCGGGCAGGCTTTGTGCGAAGGTATCGAAGTCGAGGCGCATCATCTCGGTATCGGCTCTGGGTAGGATCAGAGCGAAGGCGTCATCGGTGCCGGGATGGATGGCGCCGTAGATGTAGACAGATTTGAAGCGCTTGTCGGTGCGCATGACCGGTCGGGCGCCCTTCTCGAACCAGACATGGGCGTTGCGTCCTTTCTGTCCGACACGGGCTTCGTCCTGGAGCCAGAGCTGAATCTGTTTGCCTTCGTGCCGCTTGGCGATGCGCTTCACAGCTTTGGCGAGCCCCCCTTTTTGAACGCCTTCTGGGCGGCGGCATCGGCCTGAGGGTGACGCGGCCGGCTCTTCTGCCAGCTGAGGGTCGAGACCCTTCAGAAGATCGAACATGCCGCTGACCGAGTAGGTCACGCCGAAGCGCTCCTCGCAGAGGCGACAGATGTCGATCCAGGCGCCAGGCCGAAACGCCGTCGCGATCCGGATCGGGACCGCGCAGGACCATGGTCCGCAAGACCGCCTGCTGGCCTTCGTCCAAAAGCGGCTTCGGACCAGAGCGCTTGCGATCGCAAAGGCCGGCGATCCCTTCAGCGTTGAAGCGGATCACCCAGTCGCGCAATGCCTGCCGGTCCATCCCAGCCGCTCTCGCCGCCTCGGCACGGCTCATGCCGTCAAGGGCGTTGGCGATTGCCAGAAGCCGAGCTGCAACCCTGCCATCCCATTCAAGTCGCGCCCGCCGACGCAGCGTCTCCACGCTGATATCCGTCCGAATGATCAGTTTGCTCGGCATCATCAATCCTCCCCCAACGAGGAGGGAATCAGAGACAAACTGATTTGCATAGACCGTGAGTCAGCATCTGACGAAACCGGTATGAGAGGAGTGTACCATCAAAGCATGGGATCAAATACTCCTCGAGCAGGCGCTGGCAAAGCCAGAGTTTGGCACGGAACGGCGCCACCTTTCGAACCGGAAAGTGTGTCCGACCAACGGCTTGGAGGGATACGGGTGGTGACCGCCGACGCGCCGACGCAGCAAACTCAAACGGCGCGGTGCCGAACGAGCGCCGCGCTCCGGAATTCACCCAAGAATGAGCATCAGTTGTATAAAATGGCGACGACCTCCGGGGCATCGGTGTTCGACTTGTCGTACCGGTTAATGATTTTGACGAACTTCTCGCCCTTCAGCACCTTGACGGCGGTTTCGACGGTCTCCTAGCCGATTCCGATCGTTGAAAGGGCGTGAGGGTCAAGGCTTGCTAAAGATGACTGCGATTTGATCGCCTCGACCGATATCATTGGCTTTGCGGGCTTGGCTGTCAAATATAGACAACTGCTCAACAGTAAAGAACATCTCAACCCGCTGCTTTACTAACGGCACCCCTCTAAGATACAGTTCACTTGCCGAAAATACCCAGCCCGCTCCGTCGTCCACGAGGGACCGCAGGCTCAATCCACATCTTCCAGCCAATAACTCAATTCCTTTGCGAGATATAAGCGTAAAGTGCCTGGGGGCGTCGAGCTGAACCCATTTGGTACCGTATTTTTCCCACGCTTCCGAAGATGGTGTCGGGATGCGGATGAGACAGGCTCCCCCTGAATTAAGTCTTTCAGCGACACTTTTTAGTTCAATGAACGGGTCTGGCACATGCTCAAACGAATGATGGTACATGATTAGGTCGTATGTTTCGTTCAACTGCGAAACATACGATCTTTTTATTTCAACACCAGCATTTGTTTTGAAGTCACAAGGGGCAAACGGGTCTACACCGATAAGATTCTTGAATCCAATGGTGCGAAGATGGTTTAGTAATTTTCCATTTCCGCATCCAACGTCCAGAATTTTGCTTTCAATACTTATTCCTGTTTTTGCAATCGTCTCTATAAATGCATTGGGTTTCATCAATCTAAATATATATCCTGATATATCGAAAGAAAAATATGATTTATCTCGATGATGTCGAGCCAATCGTCTGGCTTTTTCTTTATATGAATCAGTTTTATCGGGAGTTGATATAAATGAATAGTACGTATCTGGGTAAAATTTTTTAATTTCATCTTGTGATAGAATTTCGCAAATCTGTAAACTTTCGCAGTTCGCACACTGTACATAAGAAAATTCATTGCCAAAACCAAACATCATCTCTTTTGCGGTGTAGGTATTCTTTTCTCTCTCTCCGCAGCAAACCCGACACACATAAGACATGTGAGCATCCTCCCCCTAGCGTCTTGTGAGGATACACCTAAATCTCCTCTAGAGTTGTTACTCAATTAGCTGTAACGGAGAGGTGCGGTTGCTGAATCGAAGTTCTTTTAGGAGATCGTATGGATGAGCAGGCTGTTCTCTTAGAGCGCGTCCGGCTTAATCCGGTTCATATCCGGCTGCTGCGAAGTAGTGAGCGCACTCATCGGACGTGAAGAGTGGGGTGGCGTCGCCGACGGCATCCCACAGTGCGCTTACGGTTCGCTCGGCCTTTCCCCTGAGAACGGCCTTTAGCTTGGAGAAGGCCATTTCGATGGGGTTGAAGTCGGGACTATAGGGCGGCAGGTAATGCAGCTCAGCGCCGATCTGCTCAATGGCCTGGCGGATGCCCTCGGTCTTGTGGGCGGGCAGGTTGTCCATCACCACGACGTCTCTGCGCGACAACGTCGGCACCAGCACTTGTTCGACATAGGCTCGGAAGGCAACGCCGTTCATGGCTCCGTCGAGAACCAGTAGCGCGGTCATGCCGTTGAGGCGCAAGGCGCCGACAAAAGTGGTGGTCTTCCAATGATCATGGGGAATGGCTGCCCGGCAACGCTCGCCGCGCAGAGACCGCCCGCGAAGACGCGACATCTTTGTTGAAAGGCCTGTCTCATCGATAAAGGCGAGGCGCGCCGGATCAAGGTCGGGCTGGCCATCGAACCATGCCTGACGTCGCTTCAGGAGATCTGCCCGCTCCTATTCCAGTGCATGGGCGGTCTTTTTTGAACGTCCAGCCGCGACGGCCGAGCCAAATACTCAAGGCACCGCGGCCGATCTGAAGGCCAACCTCATTGGCGAGGCGGGCAACCATCTCGTTGAGCGTGATGTCTTTCTGCGCTTCGATCATCTCGACCACGAAGCTCTCGTGTGGATCGAGGCGAGAGCCTCGACGCCAGCCCTGCGCTCGTGCCGAACGCTCGCCCAGCTTCGCCCGACCGATCCAGCGGATCGCAGTCGATACGCCAACCCCAAACCGGGCTGCCGCCTGACGAGCGGAAAGCCCGTCAGGCGGCAGCCTGCAAAACCCGGGATCGCAAATCGTCGCTCAGCGCTCTGGCCATCGTTCTCCCTCCTGTGAGGAGAACTTTGAATCAGACTCGCAGCCCAACGTCATTTCACATTCGATTCATCGATCGATGGATACTCTAGAAAGGAAAGGGCGCCCTGCCGGCTGGCGGAGGCGCCCTGATCTCTCGTTGGTCGGCCGATCTTACTCGATGACGATGCGCGGGGCGGCCCGCTCCGGCTTGCCGGCAAGCGTGTCGAGAACGCGCCCGGCGATCGCCAGATAGGATTCGGCGTGCGGGCCGTTCGGCTCGGTCGCCACCACCGGCAGGCCGGCGTCCGACGTCTCGCGGATCTTCATCTCCAGCGGCACTTCGCCGAGGAAGGGCACGCCGATGCGGCGCGCTTCCTGCGCGGCGCCGCCATGGCCGAAGATGTCGTGGTTGGTGCCGCAGTTGGGGCAGATGAAATAGGCCATGTTCTCGACGATGCCGAGCACGGGCACCTCGACCTTCTGGAACATGGCGACGCCGCGCCGCGCGTCGAGCAGGGCGAGATCCTGCGGCGTCGACACGATGACGGCCCCGGTCAGCGGCACCTGCTGGGCCATGGTCAGCTGCACGTCGCCGGTGCCGGGCGGCATGTCGACGACGAGAACGTCGAGCTCGCCCCAGGCGCTTTCGCGCAGCATCTGCGTCAGCGCGGAGACCGCCATCGGCGCGCGCCAGATCATCGGCGTTTCTTCGTCGACCAGGAAGCCGATCGACATCACCTTGAGGCCGTAGTTCTCGAGCGGCACCAGCGTGCGGTCCTCATTGACCTCCGGCTTGTCGCCCGACAGGCCCATCAGGCGCGGCACCGATGGGCCATAGATGTCGGCGTCGAGAATGCCGACCTTCAGGCCGCGCGCCGAGAGCGCCAGCGCGAAGTTGACGGCGGTGGTCGACTTGCCGACGCCGCCCTTGCCCGAGGCGACGGCGATGATCGACTTCACGCCGGGAATGCCGTTCTTGGCCGGCATGGCGTGGGAGTGCCCATGGCCATGATCATGGGAGGGCGCCGCCTTGGGCGGCGTGCTGCCGGGCGCCACCTCGGCGGTCAGCGCCACCGTGGCCTTGACGACGCCGGGGACGGATTTCACCGCCGCTTCCGCCGCGGCGCGGATCGGCTCGAATCGCGAGGCCTTGTCGGCTGGCACCGAGATCGACAGCATCACCTTGCCGTCCTTCTCGTAGATGTCCGAGACGGCGCCGGCCGCCACGATATCCTTGCCGGTCCCCGGCATGGTGATCTTGCTGAGGGCGGCTGCGACCTGTTCCTTGAGGTTTGGCATGGCGTGCTCCGAATTGTTTGGATCTTACCTAATCCATAAAGCGGACGATCGGGAGTGAATTTGCGGTAGGGCAAGCATGCGGACGACTTCGAGGGCTTGTTCGGTTTCCCCGGATGCCTTTCAATCGCGGCATGACGATGTTTGCCGGTCTCATCCTCGCCGGAGGGCGTTCGAGCCGCATGGGCGGAGGCACGCCCAAGGCCCTGGTCGAACTTGCCGGCGCCACGCTGCTCGCCCGCGTGGCTGCGACTCTCTCGCCCCAGGTGGTCGATCTCGCCGTCAATCCGCCGCCCGGCGTCGACTTTTCCGGTCTCGACCTTCCGGTCGTGCGCGACGGTACGCCGACGTTCGAAGGGCCGCTTGCCGGCGTTCTCGCCGGCCTCGCCCATGCGTCCGCTCTGTCGTCCGGTCCGACCCACCTCCTGACCGCGCCCGTCGACCTACCGTTCCTGCCCTCGGACCTGGCGGACCGTCTCGCAGCGGGCCTCATCGACGCGGACACCATCGCCTTCGCCGAGGGGCCGGCGGGCAGGGCGCCGCTCTGTGCCCTCTGGCCGCTGTCGGTGGCTGCCCGGCTTGAGGCGTTTCTTGCCGGCGGACCGGAGCGGCGGGTGGGGGCGTTTCTCGCCGGCGAACGAACGCGGGGCATCCGCTTCGCGCCGGTTCACGTGGGCGGCAAGGCCGTCGATCCGTTCTTCAACATCAACACGCCCGATGATCTCGCCTTCGCCGAGAAAATGATCGGCTCCGTTCGTCCGTGATCCTCCCGGCGTGCAGAATCCCAGCCGGCGCAATAATGTCCCCCGTTGCATCCGGTCGCGGAATAAGATGAAGATGCGGGCGGATCGCCGTCAGCACAAGGTTTAGGCAGGCGTCGGTTCGTCGGAAGGTTTGGGCGCAGAAGCCGGTTCAACCAAGGAGACAACTCCTAAGGCGGCGGCGCCGGAAACGAACAGGGGGCTGTCGGTCGGCAGCGTCGGTCGCCACGGGCGATTGTGCGCGCCGCACGCCAACGGCCTTGTCATAGGGGTTCAGAGGGGACAATCATGAAGTTTGCCAAGACACTCGTCACCGCCGCGGCCTTGCTTGCGCTGTCGCTCGGCGGCGCGGCGGCCAAGGAGTGGAAGAAGGTCGTCATCGGCACCGAAGGCGCCTATCCGCCCTTCAACTACGTCGACACCGACGGCAAGATGAAGGGCTTCGACGTCGATATCGCGCTGGCGCTCTGCGAGGAGATGAAGGTGGAGTGCGAGGTCGTCGCCCAGGATTGGGACGGCATGATCCCGGCGCTGCTCGCCGGCAAGTTCGACGCCATCATCGCCTCCATGTCGGCCACCGAGGAGCGCAAGAAGGTCATCGACTTCTCCGAGAAGTACTACAACACGCCGCCGGCCATCGTCGCCCCCAAGGACACCGACATCAAGGGCGTCACGCCGGAAGATCTCGCCGGCAAGACCATCGGCGCCCAAGTGTCGACCATGCACGCCGACTATGTCGAGAAGGTGCTGACCCAGAGCGAGCTCAAGTCCTATCCGACCGCCGATGAGTACAAGCTCGATCTCGCCAACGGCCGCCTCGACGCCGCCAACGACGACGTCGTCGTCCTCTCGGAGTGGCTGAAGACCGAAGCCGGCGCCTGCTGCAAGCTGGTCGGCACCATCAAGCCGGTCCTCGAGATCCACGGCCCCGGCGCCGGCATCGGCGTGCGCAAGGAAGACACCGACCTGCGCGACATGTTCTCGGCTGCCATCAAGGCGATCCGCGCCAATGGCAAGTACCAGGAGATCAACAAGAAGTACTTCGACTTCGACGTCTACGGCGGCTGAGTCGGAACGATCAGGGTGATCGAATGAAACGGCGCGGGACTTGCTTTCTGAAGGGCAGTCCCGCGCTTGTTGCAGGCGACGGATCGCGCGGGTCGGGAAGGCCGGCACGATAGAGGCGTGGACGGGGAGACGGGCCGGATGGCCAACTACATGGAACTGCTGTCTTTCGGCGACAGCGGCTGGGGCGACGAACTGGCAAACGGCGTACTGGTGACGGTGACGCTTGCGCTGGCCACCTTGCCGCTCGGCCTGCTCATCGGATTTCTGATCGCCGTCGCCAAGAACTCGTCCGAACCGCTTCTGCGCAACGCCGCCAATGTCTACACGACGATCTTTCGCGGCCTTCCCGAACTTCTGACGCTGTTCCTCATCTACTACGGCGGCCAGATGGCGCTATCGGCGCTCTGGCGCCTGCTGTTCGGCCACGCCTTCGAGGTCAACAGCTATCTCGCCGGCATGATCGCGCTGGCGCTGGTGTTCTCCTCCTACGCCAGCGAGGTTTTCCTGTCGGCCTTCAAGGGCATCACCCTCGGCCAATATGAGGGAGCCTACGCCCTCGGCCTGTCGCGGTCCCGCACCATGCTGCTGGTCATCCTGCCGCAGCTTATCCGCCTCGCGCTGCCGGGCCTGTCCAACCTCTGGCTCAACCTCCTCAAGGATACCTCGCTGGTGTCCGTGATTGGTCTCACCGATCTCCTGAGGAATACCAACATCGCGGTCGGCGTCACCAAGCAGGCCTTCTTCTTCTTCTTCGTGGCCTGTTCGCTCTACCTCGTCATGTCGATCATTTCCTCGTTCGGTCTTCGCCGTGTGTCGGTCTGGGCCGAGCGCGGGCAGGGGAGGCGCTGATGACCTACGTCGACGCTCCCTCCACCGAACGGCCGCCGGCCGCCGCCCGCCGCCGCTGGACCGGCGCACGCTTCACCGGCCTCATCCTGATGGTGCTGTGGATTCTCCTGGGCCTCTCCATCGTCTACATGCTGGTGGTTGGCTACGATCCCGCGAAGGTGGCGAAATACGGCCCGCGCATCCTGAGCGGCATCGGGGTGACGTTGCAGCTCGTGGTGATGTCGATCGTGCTTGGCGCGCTGATCTCGATACCGGTGGCCGCCGGGCGCCTGTCGACCAACCCCATCATCGGCGGCATCGCCTTCGGATACTCGTATTTCTTCCGTGGCACGCCGCTGCTGGCCCAGACCTTCCTGGTCTACTACGGCGCCGGCCAGTTCACCGACGCGTTGAAGTCGGTGGGACTCTGGGTGTTCTTCCGCGACGCCTATTTCTGCGCCGTGCTGACCTTCTCGCTCAACACTGCCGCCTATCAGGCCGAAATCCTGGCGGGGGCCATCCGGTCCGTCCCCTCGGGACAGTGGCAGGCGGCCGACTCGCTCGGTCTCCGTCCCTTCGTCACCATGTTCAAGATCGTGCTGCCGCAGGCGCTGATCACCGCTCTGCGGCCATACGGCAACGAGGTGATCCTGATGATCAAGGCGTCGGCCATCGCCTCGATCATCACCGTGCTCGATCTGATGGGCCAGACCCGCTACGCCTTCTCCAAGACCTACGATCTGCAGATCTACATCTGGGCGGCGGTGATCTATCTCATCACGGTGGAGGTGCTGCGCCGCCTGTGGGAAATGATGGAGCGCCGGCTCACCCGCCATCTCAAGCGATAGGGCACCCCCGGCGGCGAAGGCTCCGGGGCCGCAAACGACAAGGCCCGAAGCGGGTGCTCCGGGCCTTGCGAACTTGGAAGGTCGTGGGCGACGAGAGCCGCCCAGGTTGGATCAGCGGCAGGCCGTGCGATAGGGGCGGCCGTAGCGATCGTAGGCGATGCAGTCTTCGCGCGGCGCCGTGGCGCCGGCGATGGCTGCGCCGCCGATGCCGCCGATGGCAGTGCCGATAATGGCTCCCTTGCCGCCGCCGGCAATGGCGCCGACCGCCGCGCCGCCGAGCGCGCCGACGGCAGCGCCGGTGGTGACGCGCTGCTGGGTGGGCGTCTGGTTGGCACAGGCGCCGAGCCCGAGTGCCAGCACGGTAACTGCGATAGCGAGAACTTTCATGACTGCCTCCAAAACTGGTCCTGTCGGTGACTTCAACGCGTCAGCGGCGAAAGGGTTCCCCGCGCCGCGGCATCGCCGCCATCTGGTTTGCCGCCGCGTCATTTGATAGATGCGGCAGGAACAAGCGCCTGCAACAATAAGCGAAAACACTGCAAATGGATAGATGAGGTTCATGATGGCAAAGGTCGTATTTCTCGGGCTCGGCGTGATGGGCTACCCGATGGCGGGTCACCTCCGGACGCGGGGCGGGCACGAGGTGACCGTCTACAACCGGACCGGCGCCAAGGCGAACGCCTGGGTCAACGCGTTCGGCGGACGCGCCGCGCCGACGCCGCGCGAGGCGGCGGCGGGCGCCGATTTCGTGTTTGCCTGCGTCGGCAACGACGACGATCTCAGGTCCGTCGTGCTCGGTCCGGATGGCGCCTTTGCCGGCATGAAGGCCGGCGCCATCTTCGTCGATCACACCACGGCATCGGCCGGCGTCGCCCGCGAACTGCAGGAAAAGGCCGTCGCTCTCGGCCTCGATTTTCTCGATGCGCCGGTGTCCGGCGGTCAGGCCGGAGCCGAAAACGGCGCGCTGACCATTATGGTCGGCGGCAATGACCGGAGCTTCGCCGCCGCCGAGCCGGTGATGCAGTCCTACGCCAAGATGATCGTCCACCTGGGCGCGTCGGGCTCGGGGCAGCTCGCCAAGATGGTCAACCAGATCTGCATCGCCGGCGTCGTGCAGGGCCTTGCCGAAGCCATCCACTTTGCCAAGTCGTCCGGCCTCGACGTCGAGAAGACCATCGCCGCCATCTCCAAGGGAGCCGCCCAGAGCTGGCAGATGGAGAATCGCTGGCAGACCATGACGGCCGGCAAGTTCGACTTCGGCTTTGCCGTCGACTGGATGCGCAAGGATCTCGGCATCGTGCTCGACGAGGCGCGGCGGACCGGTGCCCGCCTGCCGCTCACCGCCCTGGTCGACCAGTTCTACGCCGACGTCCAGGCCTCCGGCGGCAACCGGTGGGACACGTCGAGCCTGATCTCCCGCCTGGAGAAATGACCGGCTGGCCGACGGCGGTCCGCCGCCGTTGGCCGCTTCCGGCATGGGTGCCATTCGCCTGTCGCAAGGCTGGCACCCACATGCCGCACCATGCACGGATGCCCGAATTGAGAAGGGCAGTATTGCCAAGGCGATAGCCATCATCGGACAATGATCGCCCAGTTGCAAATGAATGTCATTATCACATAAGTATTTGAAATTGCTTGATTTTGTGGGCGGTGGCCGGTATCCGAACCTCATCGGGGAGTAGCCACCGTCGCTTGAGACGGGACCGCGTCAACATGCTCGCACTCATTGCGTGGCGCGGTCGGCCGAAAGGTCCGGCAAGACCGTGGTGGCGCCATCTTACGGGCGAGATGTGACGACGCCATCCGGTTCTGTGCTCGACTGGTACCCGCCGATGTCTCCGATCTCCATCGCCGTGCTCGCCGTGGGCATGTCCATCGACAGCCTGCTCGCTTCGGTCGGCGGCGGCGCCAGCCTGCGGCGTCAGTGCCGTTTCTGCGATGCGATTTTGGTCGGCGCGGTCTTTGCCATCGTTCAGATGATCACGCCGCTGGTCGGCTGGGCGGCTGGCGCGGCCGCCAGTTCCTACGTGGCGAGCTTCGACCACTGGCTGGCCTTCGGACTTCTGACGCTGGTCGGCGGCCGCATGGTTCTCCTCGCCTTCCGGGCCGAAGAGGAGGGCGCGCCCGAAACAAGCTTCATCGGTACCCCGGTGACACTGGTGATGACCGCCATAGGCACCTCCATCGACGCCATGGCCGTCGGCGTCTCGCTCGCCTTCGTCAAGGCCAACATCGTCGTCATCGTGGCGGCGATCGGCGCCACCACCTTCCTGATGTCGGCCGGCGGCGTGATGATGGGGCGGTTGATCGGCAACAGGTTCGGCCGGTCGGCCGAGGTGGTCGGCGGCCTCGTGCTGATCGGCCTGGGTTGCCTGATCCTGCGCGAGCACCTGCTGGCGTAACCGCCCCTCAGCTCTTTCCGGCAAGTCGCTCTCCGAGCGCAAAGCCGGCGAGCGACAACACCGACAGCGCAGCCACCACCGGCGCTACCGTCGACCAGCCCCAGTGGCTCGCCACGTAACCGACCAGCGGCGGGCCGATCAACGATCCCGCCGCGCCGAACTGGGCGAACACGCCGTTGGAGGCGGTGACCAGCGACAGCGCCGCGCCGCTCCTGCGCAACAGCGCCGGAAGCCGGGCGAAGGCAACGGCGGCAACAAGGCCGGAGATGGCGTTGGCGGCGATCACGGCTGCCGCGACGGCCGAAGCCGACAGCTGGGTCGCAAGACCATTGCCCGGAAAGCCGACGAAGAACAGCCCCGCTGGCAGAGCGAGGCCGATGGCGATCAGCATCAACGGCCGCCGCGCTCCTTCGCCGGCCCCGATGAGACGCGCTGCCGCGAAGCTTCCGGCAATCGTCGCGGCCGAGGTGACGCCGGTGACGACGCCGGCAGTGGCGATCGAAAAGCCCCAGGCTTCCGAAAGATAGGCCGGCAGCATGCCGAGTACGCCGACTTCCAGCGTCGTGTAGAAGCCGAAACCCAGGGCGAGCGCCCATATGGTGGCCGGCGGCACCGCGAAGCCGGTCTGGCGGTGCTCGGCCATGGTCGGCAGGTGGAAGGTTCCGGGCAGGGTCACCAGCACGGCGAGCGCCCAGAAGACGAGGATCACGCGCCAGTCGATCAGGCTGGCGGCAAGGCCGGACAGGATGGTGCCGGCGGCGATGCCCACCGGCACGAAGGTACTCCAGAGGGCGAGCGCCGTGGCGCTGGCCCGGCCGGCTGCCATGGCGATCAGGCTCGGCGCGGCGATGACCACCATCAGGTAACCGATGCTTTCGATGAGACGGGCGGCATAAAGCAGCGCCGCGTCGGGCGCCGCCGCTCCGGCGAGACCGGCCGTTGCCACCAGAATCGATCCGGCGGCCAGAACGGCGCGGCCGGAGAAGCGCGCGGCCAGAATGCCGGCGATGGCGCCGAGGCTGGCGCCGCCCGCCTCGATCAGCGACACCATCAGACCGGCGCTCGACAGGGAGAGGCCGAGGTCGGCGCGGATCGCCGGCATCAGCGCCGCCATCTTGCCGAGCTGGGCTGCGGCCAGCACCCCGATGAACCAGAGAAGAATAATCGTCGGCCAGCGTCCGTTCATTGTCGTCAGTCCTTTTGGACGACGGCTAGCAACGCGTCACGCCGGATTCCACGCATGAATTATGCGGAGCGGTCGTAGAAGGAGGTGACGAGCCGGCCGGACGAGCCGTCCGAAAGCCGCACGCGTTCCCACAGCATCGGGCCGGGCCGAATGGGAATGTCGGGGTCGCCGTTGGCGCCGGTGTCGAAGGCGAGCGATCCGAGCCGGTCCTCGTACCAGCCCATGTCCTTGAGGCGGGCCTCCGCCGCCAGGATCTCGTCGGAGGCATAGACCAGCAGCGACCGTCCCAGATAGTCGTCGAGATCGACCCGCCAGTCGGCGGCGCGCGCGTGGGAGGCGGCGAGCAGCCGGTGCGTACGGTCGCAGATGAGATGGACCGGGCTGGTCGACGTCTCCACCAGCCGCTTCAGCGCCGCGTCCTGCGCCGGGTCGGGCCGCGCCGCGAAAATTGCCTGCAAGGCACGCGCCTGCTCCATGGTCAGTGGCAGGCTGCCGTTTTCCCAGCGCGACACCGTCGGCTGGGTGACGCCCATCAGGTCGGCAACGTGCGACTGCTTCATGCCGGCGAGGCGGCGCAGATGCCTGAGCGGCAGCGTGGGGACCATGGCGATGGGACTCGTTGAACGGGCCGAGAAGGTACGTCCGCCTCAGCCCTCCGGCAAGCTTTTCCGCTGGCGCCTCAGCACCGTCTGGTAGGCAAGGCCGATCGCCACCAGCACGCCGCCGAGGCCGATGAACGACAGCGCCCTGAGCGGGCCGGTGAGGCCGGAAGTGTCGATCAGGAACACCTTAGCCACCACACCGGCGACGATCACCGCCGCCACCGTGCGCACCGTCCGGCTTGCGGCAACGAAGCCGACGGTGAGGACGACGAGGCCGAGTACCAGCCAGACGGCCGAGTAGGCGTAGAGCTCGCCTTCCTCCACCCCGCCCCAGCCGAGATTGCCGCTGTGCCAGCCGGCGCGAACGGCCAGCGTTGCCCACATGGCGACCAGCAGGCCGCCGACCGTGGCGGCGATGGGCACGGCGTAGCGGGGCAGATCCTTGCGGCGGCGGGCCAGTCCGGCAATCAGAAGGGCCATGACGGCCGGCCCGAGATAGCCGAGAAGCAGCTTGCCGTCGAAGGCACCGCCATCGATCGGCTCGCCCGAAAGCACGGGGTTGTTGACGATGAGGAGGCCGATGGCCGCCATGATCAGGCCGAAGCCGCCGAACAGCGGCACGCCCCAGATCATCACCGGCGACGGCCGGCGGGCGCCGAGCCAGTTGAGGCCAAGCGAGATGGCCATCATCACCATGGTGAGGAGGCTTTGCTCGGCAAGGCTCGACACCGGGGCGAACAGGTCGCCGCCGTTCATGGCGTGATGGACTTCGATCGTTGCCGTCAGCGCCGTGAAGACGACGGCGAGCGCCTCGAAGATCGGCACGGGGCGTGGATCGTCCGGCGTGCGGCCGAAGCGCCAGGCGGCGTAGGCAAAGCACAGCGTCGGCACGCCGTAGCCGTAGAGAAGAGGATTGAACAGGATCGTCGTGCCGAGATCGTCGCCGACGATGCGTGGGTCCCAGACGACACGGGCGATCACCACGGCGGCCACGGCCAGCGCGGTTGGGCGCAGCGCGGCCACCGGGCGTCGTGTCTCGACCCAGGCGATGCCGGCGACCAGCAGCGCCAGCGAAACGGTCAGCATGCCCCGCTCGAAGGCGATGGTCAGCGCCGCGCCTAGCGCGGTGATGCAGCCGACAGCATAGGCGGCGATGGCGCCGTCGCGCCCCTTGGCGTCGACCGCGAGGCGACGGCCGAGATATTCGGTAACGGAGGCGAGATAGACGGCCGCCACCAGCGCCGCGACGGCGAAGGCCGGAGAGGCCGAGAGATCGCGACTGGTGTTGAGATAGGCGAAGGCGATCAGCCCCGGCGCCGCGAAGGCGCCGGCCACGGCAAGCTGCGGCCGGCCGCGCGCGGCGATGGCGCCGGCAAGGCCCGCCACGGTCAGGATCACCCCGAGCAGGATGCCGATGCCGAGATAGTCGCTGCCGGCGGGCGAGGCCAGGAGGTCGCCAAAGTCGGCGACGGTCGGTTGCCCGGTGACCGGATCGATGACGATGTTGGACACCGTCACGTTGAGAAGGCCGTAGGCGAGGAGGGTGACGACGAGCGCCGTCACCGCGAGGCCGCGCGCCGCCGGCCACTCCGAGGCGAGCGCCATCAGCACGAGCGCCATGATGGCGATGAGCGTGACGGTGAGCGCGCCCGTTCCGGCGGCGGCGACGAAGGCAAGAAGCGGCAGCGCGAACAGGCTGAGGACGGCGAGCGCCGTCCTGTCGAAGGCGACATCCGCCGTGCGGTCGCGCGGCGCGTGGCTGGTGACGAAGACCACGGCGGCGAGCAGCAGCGATATCAGGAAATGGGCGGCAACGTAGAGCTGGTCGGCGGCATGCCCGATGCTCACTACGGTGACCGACAGCAGCAGCGACCACAGGATGTTGGCGGCCGTCGCCGATACGGCGAGCCAACGCCACAGGCGCAGGCGGGCAACGCCATAGGTGGCGGCGGAGACCACGGCGAGATAGATCACCAGCGGCAGCAGCGCCGGCTCGCCGCTGGACACGAGAATCGGCGTCGCATAGGCGGCGAGCAGGCCGAGCGCGGCCAGCGCCGGTCCATGCCTGAGCGCCAGGGTCAACGTCGCCACGCCGACGGCGCCGAGGGCGATGAAGGCGAAGGCCGGCCCGATCAGGCCATAGAGGCCGTAGGCGGCATAGACCGAGGCGAAGGCCGACACCGCGCCGGCGGCGGCCAGCACGCCGGGCACATAGGCGCGCCGCGCCGGGCCATCCGCCTCGGCGAAGCCGGAGCGGCGCAGCCACTCGCCGCCGGCCAGCAGCAGGCCGGAGAAGACGAGACCGAGCAGCACTCGCGCCGCCGGTCCGAGCAGGCCGGCCTCGATCGAGTAGCGCACGAGGAAGATGCCGCCGAGCCCGAGCGCCAGTCCACCGACCCAGACGGCCCAGCGGCTGCCGATCTTCTCTTCCAGCGAGGTGCGGGCGGCGATCGGTTCGCCCTCGACCGGCGGCGCCGTCTCTTCCGGGCTTTCGACGTCGCCGACCGCATCCGGCGTTTCGGGGGGCGGGGAGGGGGCTTCGGGAGCGTCTTCGGCCGGAGCGGCCTCGGCTGCGGCTTCGGAAGCGGCGGCGGGCGCCGCCTCGGCGACCGGCTCGGACGTCCGGGCGGCGCGCAATGCGAACTCCAGCAGCTCTATGCGTTGCCGCAGCTCGCGGGTTCTGGCGAAGGCGACGATGCCGAGCACCGAACCGACGAGGATCGTAAAGACGATGAGGGCGGCAAAAAGCAGAAGGTCATCCATGGCGCGACTGTTTCCCGTTTGGAAAGCAGTGATAGCCGATTGAAATGCTTTTCGGAATGGTTCTCAGGTCAACTCCGGCGAAAGTGGCAGCCGGTTTTGTCGGACCCGGTTCGGCTTCAGCCGTAGCGGCGCTGCCCCGGCCGCTTTCCGCGCCCCGACGTGCCTTCCTCGATGGGCGGCATCACTTCCATGACGCGTGACGGCGGGAAGATGATGGTGACCTCGGTTCCCTCGCGCAGCTTGGACTGAAGGTCGAGAGTGCCGTCGTGCATCTGCATCAGCGCAACGCAAATGGGCAGGCCGAGGCCGGTACCCTGCTCGGCGGTCTGGATGGCGAGCGAGCCCTGGCCGAAGGCCTGGAGCACGATGGGGATTTCGCTTTCGGGGATGCCGGGGCCGTTGTCGCGCACCGACACATACTGTCCGCCGCCCGCCGTCCAGCCGAGGCGGATGAGGATTTCGCCGCCGGGCTGGGTGAACTTCACCGCGTTGGACAGCAGGTTGAGGATGATCTGCCGCACCGCCCGCTCGTCGGCCCAGATCTTTGGCAGGTCGGGCTCGAACTGCTCGGTGATGGTCAGGTTCTTCGACTTGGCCTTCAGCTTCAGCAGGTGGTGGCATTCCTCGGCGAGGAAGGACAGCGTCACCGCTTCCTCGTTGATCTGGTAGCGGCCGGCCTCGATGCGCGACAGGTCGAGAATTTCGTTGATCAGCTTGAGAAGGTGCTGGCCCGAGGTGTGAATATCGGCAGCATATCCCTTGTAGTGTTCGTTGCCGACCGGCCCGAACACCTCGTTCATCATGATCTCGGAGAAGCCGAGGATGGCGTTGAGCGGGGTGCGGAGCTCATGGCTCATGGTGGCGAGGAAGCGCGACTTGGCGAGATTGGCTTCCTCGGCCCGGCGGCGGCTCTCGTCGGAAATGACCTTGGCCTGTTCCAGCTCGACGATCAGCGCGTCCTTCTCGACGCGGAACTCCATCATCGTCAGCGTCGACTCGTAGAGGCGGTAGGCGAGCAGCACGAAGAAGACTTCCGCCAGCACCAGGAAGCTGGCCATCGAATAGTCGACGAAGCCCCGGCCCATGGCAAGCTTCAGGGCGCCGCCGATGGCGATCGGCAGCGTGCTGAACACCACGGCGCGCGGCAGGTTGCTCGCCACCATGGCCAGCACGGCGATGGCGGTGAGCAATGCGCCGAAGGCGAAGGTGCCCGTGCCGCCGAAGATGGCGCCCGGCAGGAAGAACAGCGAGGAGAAGACGAGACCGAACAGCGCCTCGGCGATCAGGAACTGCCGGCGCCAGTACTTGAGGTTCACCGAGCCGGCCGGCGTCTGGCTGAAGCGCCGGGCGGTGAGGCCGATCAGCGTATGGGCGATGAACACCGCGCCGGCCCAGATCGCGACGTACTGGTAGGTCATCCAGTAGGCGGCGGTGCCGCCGAGCGCCAGGATGAGCAGGCCGACCGGCAACCAGCTCGACAGGCGGTTGCGGGCGTACTCCAGCAGGATCTCGTAGTCGAAGGCCGGACGTGTGCCGGAGTCCGACGACAGGCGCTCACGCACGTCCCGGACCGCGCGCGTCACTTCGCGGCGACGCATCGATCGTTGCCTGTTCTGCTCCAGGCGAGCGGTCTGCGACTGGTCCGAGCCCAGGATCATGCTTGACGTCAACTTCCAGCCAATTGTTTGGCCACACTTAAGCCTGATTTTCCCTAACGCCCGGTGTGTTGATATGGTTAACAAGTGGTATGCGAAACCGGAAGGGAACCCGCCGTAACCGGGCAGCACTTGACAAAAGTGGGAAAAAATTTCTTATTTGGCGTCACATTGGCTTGCAAAATAGAAAGCCATTTCAGACGTAGATAGGCGCACGATCATGCTGGACCGGCTGGACAGGAAAATTCTATCGATCCTCCAGGAGGACGCCACCATTCCGGTGGCCGAGGTGGCCAAAAGAGTGGGCCTGTCGACGACTCCCTGCTGGCGGCGCATCCAGAAGCTCGAGGAAGACGGCGTCATCCTGCGCCGCGTGGCGCTGCTCGACCCCAAGTCGGTGAACACCAAGGTGACGGTGTTCGTCTCCATCGTCACCAACCAGCACTCGGAGGAGTGGCTTCGCCGCTTCGCCGAACTGATCCGCGAGTTTCCCGAGGTGGTCGAGTTCTACCGCATGAGCGGTCAGGTCGACTATCTCCTGCGCGTGGTGGTGCCGGACATCGAGGCCTACGACGCCTTCTACAAGCGGCTGATCGCCAAGATCGACATCTCCGATGTCTCCTCGGCCTTCGCCATGGAGCAGATCAAGTACACCACGGCCCTGCCGCTGTCCTATATTCAGCTCGACAAGGACAAGCAGCTCTGAGAGCCTAGCCGAAACTCTACTGGGGCGGGCATCCCTGGGCATCCGTCTGATCCGAAAAGTCTGCAACTTTTCGGACGGATGCCCTTGGCATAGAGTGCTGCGCTTCCGGTGCTCACGGACATTAGGTCCGCTGCGCTCCGGTTCTCGCGCTCGTCGCCATTTGCCGCGCCCCAGCGAATTTCGATCCAGGCTCTTGCGCTCGCGCGACACTCAACTGGGACGTCTGTCTTGGAAGACATGGGCGAACATCGCCCAGGCTCGGCGCATCAAAGCATCGTGAAACATGAGCGCCAGTTGGAGGTTTTCTCGGCCGGCCGGTTGGGCTATCCTCGACACCCCGGTCGTGCCGGGTTCGAGGTGAGCGCCGCCTTATGCAGTCCGTTTCCAACCTGATCGATCCGTTCGGCCGGCGCGTCGACTACCTGCGTGTCTCGGTGACGGACCGCTGCGACTTCCGTTGCGTCTACTGCATGTCCGGCGACATGACGTTTCTGCCGCACGGCGACCTGCTGACGCTGGAAGAACTCGACCGCCTGTGCGCCGCCTTCATCCGGCGCGGCGTGCGCCGCATTCGCGTCTCCGGCGGCGAGCCGCTGGTCCGACGCGGCATCATGGCGCTGTTCCGCTCGCTGAAGACCTATCTCGATGACGGTAGTCTCGACGAGGTGACGCTGACCACCAACGGCTCGCAGCTGACCCGTTTTGCCGACGAGCTGGCCGAGTGCGGCGTGCGCCGCATCAACGTGTCGCTCGACACCCTCGATGCGGAGAAGTTTCGCGCTGTCACCCGCACCGGCAACCTCGACAAGGTGCTCGCCGGCATCGATGCGGCGGTGCGCGCCGGCCTGAAGGTCAAGATCAACACGGTGGCGCTGAGGGAGGTCAACGAGTTCGATCTGGCCGACATGCTGGCCTGGGCGCATGGGCGCGGCTTCGACATGACGCTGATCGAGACCATGCCGCTCGGCGAGATCGACGGCGACCGCCTGTCGCAATACCTGCCGCTGACCGAGGTTCGGGCCACTCTCGCCCGCCGCTTCACGCTCGACGACACGGCTTACCGCACCGGCGGCCCGGCTCGTTACGTGACGGTGCGCGAAACCGGCGGCCGGCTCGGCTTCATCACGCCGATGACCCACAATTTCTGCGAAAGCTGCAATCGGGTGCGCGTCACCTGTACCGGCACCGTCTACATGTGCCTGGGGCAGGAGGACAAGGTCGACCTCCGCGCGCCGCTCCGCGCCTCGGAAGGCGACGACCTGCTCGACGCGGCGATCCTCCGGGCCATCGCCCACAAGCCGCGCGGCCATGACTTCGTCATCGACCGCACCGGCATCCCCTCGGTCAAGGGGCGGCACATGAACACGACGGGCGGGTAGGGCGCCCCATCTGCGAGGCGCCCCTGTATCAAATCAGCTCTTGAGAGCCACGTCGGCCCAGTTGGATACCGCCCAGCGCGGGTTGCTGGCGACGTTCTCGACACTGTCGCGCGCCACGGTGATGAAGCCCCACTCGGCGACGTTGATCAGCGGCAGGTCGGCGGCCACTTGTTTCTGGAACTCCTTGTAGAGCTCGGTGCGGGCGGCGGTATCCACCGTCTCGGCCGCCTTGTCGATCAGCGCGTCGAGCTCGGCGTTGGCGTAGCCGCCCTGGTTGGAGAAGGGCACGCCGTCGGGCGTTCCCGAGCGGACCAGGATGGTGGTGGAGATCGCCGGATCGCCACGGAATACCGGCGGCGCCACGGCCAGATCGAACGTGTGGTCGGTGTAGACCGCCTTCTGATGGCCGGCGGCGTCGTTGTTGACGATCACCGCGTCGATGCCTACGGCGGCGAGCGCCTGCCTGAGATAGTCGCCGAACTGGCGCGTCTCATTGAAATAGGGCGCCGGCAGCAGCTTCAGCTGGAAGCGCGTGCCATCGTCGCCCCGCTTGTAGCCGGCCTCGTCGAGCAGTGCGTTGGCCTTGTCGACGCTGAACTCGTAGGTCGGCACGTCCCCGGTGTAGAACTCCGGCGCGTTCTTCGGCACCGGGCCGGTCGCCGTCGCCGCGTAGCCGAGGAAGATGGTCTTGACCACGAAGTCCCTGTCGATGGCGTGGGCGATGGCCTGACGCACCTTGAGATCGGCAAGTTCCTTGCGGCGGTGATTGATCTCGACGACGAGCTGGTAGGTCAGCGCCTCGTATCCCTTGGAGATCACCTTGATGCCCGGCACCTTGGAAATGCGGTCGAGGTCGGCCAGAGGCACGGCCGAGAAGGCGGCGAGATGAACTTCTTCCGCTTCCAGCGCCGCGCCGGCGCCGGCCCGGTCGGGCAGCACGCGGAAGACGATCTCGTCCACCTTCGGCTCGCCCTTCTCCCAGTAGGTTTCGTTCTTCGACAACAGGTAATATTCGCCGGGCTTGTACTCGGTGAACTTGAAGGGGCCGGTGCCGATCAGCTTGTCGACGGTCGGCGCCGCCTTGAGGTCGGTACCGGCGAAGACGTGCTTGGGCAGCACGGCGGTGACGGCCGGCAGCGCGTTGCGGATGAGCTGGATCGGCGTCGGCTTTGAGAACTTGAAGACGGCGGTGTGATCGTCCGGCGTATCGACGGCCTCGAGGTGGGCGAACACCGAACGTCCGAGGTTCTGCAGCGGCTTCCACACCTCCAGCGCCGAGAAGGCGACGTCGGCGGAGGTGAAGGGCTGGCCATCGTGCCAGACGACGCCCTCGCGCAGCTTGAAGGTGATGGAGAGGCCGTCGTCGGCGCCCTCCCAGGACAGCGCGAGGCGCGGCGCAAGGCCGTTCTCGCCGTCGAAGGATGCCTCGGCCAGAGGCTCGATCACCTTGCTCGACAGGAAGAACACGCCGTTGGAGGCGACGACCGCCGGGTTGAGGTTCTTCGGCTCGCTGTCGGCGGCCACCACCAGGCGCGTCTTCTCCTGTGCCATGAGGCGGGTGGTCGACAGCGCCGTCGAGGCGGCGAGGAGCAGGGAGGCCTTGATCAGGCCACGGCGGGAAAGGACGGCAAAGGTCATGGGTAGCTCCGGCGAAAGCTTCGGCGATCGAACCGTCGCGGATGCGATCGTGCTGTCACTGTCGATCCGCGCGAGCGGATGTTACAGGGATGAATTTGCTGGCGGCAACGGCTCGGAGAACTATTTTTCGCGGGAGACCGATTTGTGACGCCATATTGGGCCAAAGCGGCAGGATCTGTCGTCATCGGCGCCAATTCTTTCCGAAATGATCTCGTCCTCCACACGCCACATGATGCTTTCCCTTGAGGCCGCTTGGCACTACATCGAAGGCATCAATCGGGGCTCTCCATGCAACCGCACGACTTCTGGCAGACCATCGATCCGGCCGGCACCCCTGACGACGGCGGTCCGCTCTCGGACGCCTATCCCGCCCGCCTCGCCGATGGCCGGCGGCTTCTCCTGCCGATCCGGGCGCTTGCCGACGGCCGGCACGGGCTGGCCTCGCTGATCGTCAATCAGGCGAGCTTTGAGGTGCTGTCGGCGCTGGCGGACGATCTCGCGGCCCGGCTCAGGCAGCACGCACCCGACGTGGTGGTCGGCCTGCCGACGCTGGGCCTGACGCTGGCCGCCGCCGTTGCCGAGCGGCTCGGCCATTCCCGCTATGTCCCGTGCGGTACGTCGCGCAAGTTCTGGTACGTCGAGGAACTGTCGGTGCCGATGAGCTCGGTCACCACCCACCATGTGAAGCGCCTCTACGTCGACCCGCGCATGTTGCCGCTTCTGAAGGGACGGCGGGTGGCGCTCGTCGACGACGTGATTTCCTCCGGCACCTCGATCGTCGCCGGCCTCAGCCTGATGGCGGCCGTCGGCGTCGAGCCGGTGGCGGTCGGCGCCGCCATGCTGCAGACCGACCGCTGGCGCGCGGCCCTCGCCGACCTGTCACCCGTCTGGCCCGATCGTGTCGTCGGCTCGCTGGCGACGCCGCTGCTGGAACGCGCAGGCGACGGCTGGCGGCCCGTCGCATGAGGGGCGGAAGCCGTCCCGCAAAAAAAAGACGGGGCCTACGGAATAAAACGTATCGGGGCGTGTTGTTGTCTTCGGGAGCTGGGTCCCTGCGTCTCCCGAGGAGTTACCCCATGAACAAGCTGATCGTTTCCGCACTGCTCGCCGGCCTTGCCACCGCCACCGTGCCGGCCTTCGCCGAGGACTATGCCTCCGGCGCCATCAAGACGATGGACACCGCCAAGGGTGAGGTTCTGACCGACGCCAAGGGCATGTCGCTCTATACCTTCGACAAGGATGCCGCCGGCGTCTCCAACTGCTATGGCGATTGCGCCGTCAAGTGGCCGCCGGTGACGGCCGCTGCAGGCGCCAAGGCCGCCGATGACTTCTCGCTGGTGACGCGCAAGGATGGCGCGCAGCAGTGGGCGTTCAAGGGCATGCCGCTCTACCTCTGGCAGGGCGACAAGAAGCCGGGCGACGTTCACGGCGATGGAATGGGCGGCGTCTGGCACCTCGCCAAGGAGTAAGCGCCAATTATGCCGGGCTTCCTGGACGACCTCGAAACGCTGGTGCCGGCCTTGCGACGCTACGCAAGGGCGCTCACCCGCAACACCGACCGGGCCGACGATCTCGTCCAGGACTGTCTCGAACGCGCGATTGCCAAGCAGAGCCTGTGGCGGCCGACCGGCCCGCTCCGCCCCTGGCTTTTCAAGATCATGATCAACCTCTACCGCAACGACCGCCGCCGCCAGCGCGGCTCGCTCGAACAGGAAACGCTGGACGTCCTGCCCTTCGAGCCGGCCACGCCGGCAACGCAGGGCGCACGGCTGGCGCTGGCTGAAACGGCCGCCGCGCTTCAGCGGCTTCCGGCCGAGCAGCGCGAAGCCTTGCTTCTCGTCGCGCTGGAGGGAATGAGCTATGCCGAGGCAGCCAGTGCCCTCGACATCCCCCAGGGCACGCTGATGTCGCGCATCTCCAGGGCGCGCGAGGCCCTTCGCGCCATGGTGGACGGACAGGGACCGAAACTGAGGTCGGTGAAATGAGAGACGACGACACCATCACCGAGGCCGACCTCAACGCCTATGTCGACGGCCAGCTGACGCCGGAACGGCAGGCGATGGTCGAGGCCCATCTCGCCGACGATTCGGGCGACCGGGAGCGCGTCGCCGCATGGCAGGCCCAGGCCGCGACATTGCAGGCGCTCTACGGCCATGTCGCCGACGAACGGCCGCCGGCCCGTCTGGCAACTTGGCGGCTTGTCGCCGACAGGCGCAGGCGGCTGAGCCGCATCGCCATGTCCATGGCCGCCGCGCTGGCGCTCGTGGTGCTCGGCGCCGGTGGCGGCTGGGTCGGTCGTGGCCTCGTCATGCCGGCGGCGTCGGAAATGACGCTGGTGAGCGAGGCGGAGGCCGCCCATGCGCTTTACGCGCCGGAGGTGCTCCATCCGGTGGAAGTGAGCGGCGAGGAGGGCGCACATCTCACCAAGTGGCTGTCCAAGCGCCTCGACCGCAGCCTGATCATCCCCGATCTCGCGTCCGAGGGCTTCTCGCTGGTGGGCGGCCGCCTGTTGCCGGCGGCGCAGAGCGCGGCGGCGCTCCTGATGTACGAGAACGGCGAGGGCGCCCGCGTCACCCTCTATGTCGTGCCCCAGGCCGGCGGCGAGACGGCCATGCGCTTCACCACCAAGGGCGACCTTACGGCAGTCTCCTGGCAAGCCGAAACGCTCGGCTGCGTGCTGGTGGGCAACCTGCCGCGCGACACGCTGATGAAGCTCGCCAAGACGAGCTACGGCAGCCTCGACGCTGGATCGAACATCTGAGAAAGGCCGGCCGAGCCTTGCGCGGTTCGGCCCCTCGCTCGATGGATCGCTATATCCTCGGCTCTTCCGAGCGCCTGCGGCTGCGCAGCTCGCGCCAGGCTTCCATGCGCGGCGCAATGCCCAGCGCCACGGGCACGGCGATGATGAAGGTCAGGCCGACCACCCAGGGCACATAAACCTCCGCCTGCTCCTCCAGCGGGGTCGCCATGACGATGACCATGCCGATGCCGAACAGGACACCCTGCACGATCAGGTAGATCAGCAACGTGATCATGATGCGAAGTCTCATCGTCGCCTCCTTGAAAGTCGTCCCTGCCTTCAACGCGGAGAGGGGCCACTTGGTTGCGACCGAGCGATGAGACCGGGGCTTGCGAGACATTGACGGCCATGCCATGAGCAATTAATAAACAGAGTGCGCGCTTTATTAATAGGAGCATCATGCGAACCGTCGATCCCGAAAAACATGCCGCGCAACGGCGAGCCGTTCTTCAGGCGGCCAAGGCCTGCTTTGCCAGGCACGGCTTTCACAAGACCAGCACCGAGGCCATCTGCGCGGAGGCAGGCACCAGCTCGGGCAAGCTGTTTCACTATTTTCCGACCAAGCGGGCGATCGTTCTCGCCGTGGTCGAAGACCAGTTGCAGGAAACGGCCGCTTATCTCGACAGCTTGTCACAGCAGCGGGACCTGTCGTCGTCTCTGCTCGACTTTCTCGATATCATCCTGCACTTGGCCTCATCGCCCGATGAGCGGCGGCTCGTCATGGAAACTGTCGCCGAGGCCGCGCGCGATGAAGACGTCCGGGCGCTGAACGACGCCGGCGACAAGCTGCTTGCCGAGGGGCTGACGGCGATCCTGACCGAGGCCATCGCGCGAGGGCAGGCCGATCCCGTCGTGCCGACCGAGCACGCCGTCCGCTTCCTCATGATGATGACGGACGGCATCTTCAGCCGCGCCTCCGTCGATACGGGCTTCGACCCATCCCGGGAGCGCGCGTCGCTTCGGAAAATCCTTGGCGAGACGCTTCGCTTGAGCGGGAGTTCCGGCAATGACTGACAGCAGTCGCATCACCAACATCGACGCGCTGCGCGGTTTCGCCTTGTTCGGAATACTGCTCGTCAACATCCTCGCCTTCTCGTCCGCCTATTACGGCACCGGTATTCAGCCGCCCAGTGGCCGGGCACCCCTCGATACTGTGCTGGCCTTTCTGATCTCGGCCATCTTCGAGCTGAAGTTCTATCTCCTGTTCTCGTTCCTGTTCGGCTACAGCGTCACGCTTCAAATGCAGTCGGCCGAAAAGGCGGGCGCGGCCTTTCTGCCGCGCATGCTGCGTCGGCAGGCTGGGCTGTTCGCCATCGGCGCCTTTCACGCCGTCGTTCTCTATTACGGCGACATACTGACGACCTATGCCGTCCTCGGCCTGTTGCTGCTCGTGCTGCGGGGGCTGAGCGATCGGGCGAAGATCGTCCTGGCAGCCTCGCTGATCGTCGCGACGGCGGCCCTGTGGTCCGGCCTGGCGCTTCTTCAGTGGAACGCCCCCGCACAGGACGATTCGATGCTGGTGGCGCAGCATGTAGAGATCGCACTGGCCGCCTATGCCGGCAGTCCTTCCGCCATCATAAGCCAGCACCTCCTAGACATCCGGTCGTTCCTGCCTTTGCTGCTGCTCCTGCAGGCGCCCTGCGCCCTGGCGATGTTCCTTGTCGGCTTCGTCGCGGGACGACGGAAACTGCTGCAAAACCGCGACTTCTACGGGCCGTACCTGCGCCGCGCGGCCGTGCTGGGCGTGGCGGTCGGCTTGCCGGGCAACCTCGCCTACGCCTATGCCACGCAGTTCCTAGCTGGCACATCGCTCGAAACCGCCTGTCTGGCACTCTCCATCCTGACCTCGCCCTTCCTGACCGCCGCCGTCATCGCCGCCATGATGATGGCCTTCGATTCGGGCCGGATCGAACGGTGTCGCGGCTATCTGGCGAGCGCCGGGCGGATGGCCTTGTCCAACTATCTCGGGCAATCGGCGCTGTGCGCCCTGATCTTCCACGGCTACGGCCTGGGCCTGATCGGCCATCTCGGCCTGGCGGCGACGTTGGCCATCGCGGCCGCCCTTTTCGGAGCGCAGCTCCTGGCCAGCCAATGGTGGCTCGCACGGTTCCGCTATGGCCCGGTGGAGTGGCTCTTGCGGGCGCTTACGATTGGCCACTGGCCACAGCTCAGGGCCGATTGAGCACGACCGAGAAACTCGCCGTCGACGATGGAAAACGCTTCGGCGGCCTTTTCGCGTACCCGTGAGGCTGCGACACGGACACCCAAACCCATGGACATGCAGGAAAGAGATGGTGGGAGAAGTAGGACTCGAACCTACGAAGGCCTAGCCAGCGGATTTACAGTCCGCCCCCTTTGCCGCTCGGGACATTCTCCCATCCCGCTCCGCCGGAGCCCGAAGGCGTTGGCTGAACGGGCGCTCTTATGGCGACCATGCCGGGCGCTGTCAACCCCATGGCTCGATTGTTTTGTCGACAATGCAGTTGGGCGCGGACGGAAGCCGGGAACGCCGTGGGAGCCATCGGTGACCGATACTGAAGAAAAGGCGGGGCCACTGGCGCGGGAAGGGCGTCGCGGCTATAAGCGCCGCATGTCCGACGATACCTCCTCTTCTTCCAAGCGCCCGCCTAGACGTCCCGGCCGCCCGCAGGGCCGGCCTGACGGCAAATCCGGCCCCCGCGACTTCCGCCCCCGTCCCAAGCGCGAGCGCGAGGCCGGCGAGGCGCTGTGGCTCTACGGCCTCCACACGGTGGAGTTCGCGCTGAAGAATCCGCGCCGCGTCGCCGTGCGCCTCCTCGCCACGCGCAATGCCCAGGCTCGTCTTGCCGAGCGCTTCCCCGAGGGCAAGCTGCCGATCGCCGCCGAGGAGGCATCTCCCTACGTGCTCGACCGGCTGCTTGGGTCCGAGGCCGTTCACCAAGGTTGTGCGCTGGAGGTCCAGCCGCTCAAGCCGCTGACCACGCTGGAAATGGCCGGTGCGCGCGTAGTGTTGGCGCTCGACCAGGTCACCGATCCGCACAACGTCGGCGCCATCCTGCGCTCGGCCACCGCCTTCGCGGTCGACGCCGTGCTGACCACGACGCGCCACAGCGCCGCCGAATCCGGTGTGCTGGCCAAATCGGCCTCCGGCGCGCTCGACGTGGTGCCGGTGACCACCGTCCGCAATCTCGGCGACACGCTGGAGGAAATGAAGGCGGCCGGCTTCACCGTGGTCGGCCTCGATTCGGAAGCGCCCGAACCGCTCGACGAGGTGCGCCTTGCGGCGCCGGTCTGTTTGGTGCTTGGCGCCGAGGGCAAGGGCCTGCGCCAGCGCACCCGCGAACTCTGCGACGTGCTCGCCCGCATCGACATGCCCGGCGAAATCAAGAGCCTCAACGTCTCCAACGCCGCCGTGCTATCGCTCTATCTGGTCCGCAAGGCGCTCGGCTGAGACACAGAAGGGGCGCGGTCAGGGTTGCACCGGACCGTGCCTTCGGCTATTCGAAAACCCGCGCCGGCGTAGCACAGCGGTAGTGCAGCGGTTTTGTAAACCGAAGGTCGGGAGTTCAATCCTCTCCGCCGGCACCATTTTATTCTCGGTCATAAAGAAGATCAGGGTTTCATACCGATCGACTGCGCCGTGCTGATGGATGCCGGTGCGGTAGGGCAAATCTGTATTGGGCGTAGAGATTCTGGCGTCGCCATCGGCGGTCAAGCTGACACAGAAATCTGCCCGGTGACCGGTTGCGTCCTAGACCTCGTAATTCTCGCGGTTGTCGATCACGGTCCAGGGGAAGGCAGACGCCCAGCTTTTCCATTACCGGCCTTCGTAAATTGCGCGGTGCAAAACCCAAGTAATTAGGAATGTGAAATGGTTCCCAGTGCACGCATTTGGTGCGATAGTTACCGGGGATTGCGTGGGTACATTTCTGCCGCCGCGGTCCGTTTTCCCAGGGCGTCATTGAGAGACGAAAATGACAGAGAAAAAGCCGGACAGGCCGCAACCCAAGCCTGACCTCAACATTCCGAAGAGGCCCATCAGAACCTTTGATGAAGGTGCGTCCACACCGGGAACCAGAATGCAGGCGCCGAGAGAGGCGCCTCCGCCGCCAAAATCGTCGAAAAAGCCAGGCGCATGAAATAAATGGCCGACGAAGAGACGCGGGCCGATATCGCGGAAAGCGAACCAGAGACTTCCGAACTCGATCTGCGGGTGCATAAAATCCGCTTCGATGCTCTTTGGAACGCGCTTTACCATACGGCGCGTCGGCGTCGGCTTGAGGCCCTCGACCGGTTATTCAATTTTCTCGTTATCATTCTGGGAACAAGCGCAGCGGCCGACCTGGGCAAGTTGTTCTCGGTTGTCCCCTCTTGGCTTACCCCAGTACTTGCTTTCGCCGCAGCGACAGTTGGAGCAGCCCAGCTCGTCTATTCCCCTGGAAGTCGAGCACGTGATCATCAACTCCTTCAGAGTCGCTACTACAAAATCCTCGCGCAAATATCTGAACAACAGGATTACGCTGACAGATGCGCGGGTTGGGAAGGTGCAACAAAGCGAATCGCGGGTGACGAGCCGCCTGGGAAACTCCTCCCGCAAGCTCAAGCATACAACTACGCCTCCAACACGCTCGGCTGCGCGCCAGATTACCTACTCGTTATCCCGCTTTGGCTGCATGTACTCGGCCATTTTCTTTCCTTCGACGGTGTCCACCTAGAAAGGCGTAGTGAAGTCGCGGAGAGGGCGGAAAAGCTAAAAAAAGCGAGGAGCTAGACGCTAGTCTTCGGTGACTCTGTGACCCACGACGCTTCCTTCGAACGCTTTCCGCGTTCGATCATCGCCTTAATTGCCTCGTTGATTTTGAGGATATTGCCGCTAGAAGCTCGATATCATCCATTCCGGCGTTACCAAGCTCCGGGGGCATCCTCGGAGCGCTGCACCACGACGAAATCGACGGGAAAATCCTGCGACAAGGCCCTCCAGCAACGGATCTTCGATACCCTCTACTGGGCCTCGGCGCATAGCTACCGTGGCCTCCGAAGCAAAAAGTCCGTTTGCCGGCGCGCAACACCACCGGCACTCCGCCGCCAGCAAAGAGATTATTTTTCCTTGCTTTCGGACTGCCGGCGGCCTTTCAAGGAAGCTATTCCAGATGCTGCGTCTTTACGCCGCAAGGCAGCCGGGAGACTTGAAGCGTGCGTCGCGCCCTGACCCTCGTCAGGCGGCGGGCCATCAGCGCCTTTCCCGTGCTGCTGATCGTCGTGGTCGCCACATTTCTGATGCTTGAGGCGGCGCCGGGCGACGCCGTCGACGCCTATCTGCTCTCCGCCGGTGGTGGCGACGCGGCTTTGGCCGCCAGCCTGCGCGCCCAATACGGCCTCGACCAGTCGCTCCTCTCGCGCCTCTTTCTCTACATCGCGGCGCTCGGCCGGCTCGATCTCGGCTGGTCCGTTGCCTTCGACCGGCCGGTGCTGGCGCTCATCGCCGAGCGTCTGCCGACGACGCTCCTTCTGATGGGCTCGGCCACCGCGCTGTCCTTCGGCCTCGGCTCGCTACTCGGCGTCGTCGCTGGCAGCCGCCCCGGCTCGTTCCGCGACCGGGCGCTCTCCATCGGCGCGCTGACGCTCTACGCCATTCCCGGCTTCTGGCTGGGGCTCGTTCTGGTACTGGTGTTCTCGGTGTCGCTCCGCTGGCTGCCCATCGCCGGCATCGAGACCATCGCCTCCGGCAAGCACGGCCTTGCCCGCGCCGTCGACATCGCTCGCCACCTGGCTCTGCCGGTGGCCGCCCTCGGCTTCATCTACCTCGCTCTGTTTCTCCGCGTGATGCGCTCGGCCATGGCCGAGATCTGGCGGCAGGACTTCGTGCTGGCGGCCCGCGCCAAGGGGCTCACGCGCCGCCGCATCGTCTGGCGGCACGTGGCACGCGCCGCGCTGTTGCCGCTCGTCACCGTGCTCGGTCTGCA
Organism: Pleomorphomonas sp. T1.2MG-36; assembly: GCF_950100655.1. Classification (NCBI taxonomy): domain Bacteria; kingdom Pseudomonadati; phylum Pseudomonadota; class Alphaproteobacteria; order Hyphomicrobiales; family Pleomorphomonadaceae; genus Pleomorphomonas; species Pleomorphomonas sp. T1.2MG-36. Next base: position 407,880 of record NZ_CATNLY010000012.1, on the reverse strand, counting down.
ATCGGCTGGCATGCTGGGGGGATCGGTGGTGATCGAGAGCGTGTTCGCCATTCCCGGCTTCGGGCGCCTCGCGCAGGAGGCGGTGGCCGGCCGCGACGCGCCGCTCCTGATCGGCATCATTCTGACGTCGGCGGTGCTGGTGATCCTGGTCAACCTTGCCGTGGATCTCGTCTACGCCGTGCTCGACCCGCGCATCGGTGCCTCGGAGGCCACGGGATGAGCTTCCTGCGCCGCCTCGTTTCCAGCCCCACCGGTGCCCTCGGCATGGTCCTGCTCGGCGTCATCGCCGCCACGGCGCTGCTCGCCCCGTGGCTGTCGCCCGGCGATCCCTTGCGCATCGCCGGTCCGGCGCTGCTGCCGCCCTTCACGGATCCGGCGCTACCCTTCGGAACCGACCGTCTCGGCCGCGACGTGCTGGCCGGCCTGCTGCACGGCGCCCGCACCTCGCTGATCGTCGGCCTCGCCGCCGCCGCCGCCGCGGTACTGATCGGCTCCATCGTCGGCACCATCGCCGGGTTCGCCGGCAAGCTCGTCGACGAGGCGCTGATGCGCGTCGTCGACGCCTTCCAGATCGTGCCCGGCTTCCTGCTGGCGCTCGCCTTCGTGTCGGTTGCCGGCGGCTCGCTCGGCACGGTCATCCTCGCCATCGCGCTCAGCGCCTGGGCGCAGCCGGCCCGCCTCGTGCGCGCCGAGGTGCTCTCCATCCGCGAGCGCGACTATGTGGCGGCCGCCCGCGTCATCGGCATGCATCCCCTGGAGATCGCCTTCAAGGAGATCCTGCCCAACGCACTGCCGCCGGTGCTGGCGCTCGCCGCCGTCATCGTCGCCGCCGCCATCCTCACCGAAGCGGCGCTGTCCTTCCTTGGCTTGGGCGATCCCAACGTCGTCACCTGGGGCTCGATGATCTCGGAGGGGCGCAACGTGCTGCGCGCCGCGCCGTTCCTGTCGGTGATACCCGGCATCGGCCTCGTCGCCGCCGTGCTCGGCGTCTACCTCGTCAGCGAGGCGGCCGGCGAAGCGCTGGGGCGGGGAGGGCGGCCGTGACAGCGCTTGCGACCATCGCCGACCTCTCGGTCACCTATCGCCGCGCCCCTCGGTCGGCATTGTCCGGCCTATCGCTCGACGTCGAGGCAGGCGAGATCCTGGCGATCATCGGCGAAAGCGGCTCGGGCAAGTCGACGCTCGCCCGAGCCGTCGCCGGCCTGCTGCCGGAGCGGACGCGCGTTGCCGGCCGTATCGACTGGCCCGGCCTCGACGGTGCGCCGCGCGCCGGCCGCGACATCGGCTACGTGTTCCAGGATCCCGGCTCCAGCCTCAATCCGGTGCTGCCCCTCGGCGAGCAGGTGGGGGAGGGCGCCCGCCGACACCTCGGGCTCGACCGCCGCGCCGCCGAGACGGAAGCGGTGCGGCTTCTCGGCCGCGTCCATTTGCCCGCGCCCGAGCGCATCGCCCGCGCCTATCCGCATCAGCTGTCCGGCGGCCAGCGCCAGCGCGTGGCGATCGCCGCCGCCATCGCCGCCCGACCGCGCCTTCTGATCGCCGACGAGGTGACCTCGGCGCTCGACGTGCTGGTGCAGGCGGCCATCGTCGAGCTGCTGGTCGAGCTGGTGCGCGCCGACGGCATGACGCTGGCCTTCGTCACCCACGACTTGGCGCTCGCCGCCGGCATCGCCGACCGCGTGGCGGTGATGGCCGGGGGACGCCTCGTCGAGGTGGGGCCGGCAGCCCAGGTGGTCGCGGCGCCCCGGGCGGTGGAGACGGCGGCCCTGATCGCCGCCCACATCGACCTTGCGACGCCGTCGCTGGTGGGAGGCACGCCATGACCGGGCCGCTTCTCGTCGCCCGTGACCTTCGCCGGACCTTCACGAGCGGTGACCGCCGCGTTGCCGCGCTGGGTGGCGTGTCGCTCGCCATCGCACCCGGCGAGACGCTGGGGCTGGTGGGGGGCTCGGGCTGCGGCAAATCGACGCTGGCGCGCGTCCTGACCCGTCTCGTGGCGCCGGAGGCTGGCTCCATCGCTTTCATGGGCGACGATTGGCTGGCGCTGGAGGGCGGCCGCCTGCGCGCCGCCCGCCGGCATTTGCAGATGGTGTTCCAGGACCCGCTCGCCGCCTTCAACCCGCGCGCCACCGTCGGCGGCGTTCTCTCTGATGCGCTGCGCATTCATGCCGTGGTACCCAAGGCCGAACGGCCCGGCGAGGTGGCGCGCCTCATCGATCGCGTCGGCCTGCCGTCCGATCTCGGGGGGCGGTCGATCCGCGAGATTTCCGGCGGGCAGCGCCAGCGGGTGGCCATCGCCCGCGCCATCGCCGTGCGGCCGCGCCTCATGATCCTGGACGAGGCGGTGTCGGCGCTCGACGTGTCGGTGCGCGGTCGTATCCTGGAGCTTCTCGTCGACCTGCAGCGGGAAACCGGCGTCGGCTACCTCTTCATCTCGCACGACCTCGCAGTGGTGCGCGCTGTTTCGCACCGTATCGCGGTGATGGCCGAGGGCCGCATCGTCGAGGAGGGACCGGCGGCCAGCGTCATCGCCGCGCCATCCTCGGGCGTCCTGAAAGACCTGATCGGCGCGGTGCCGCGCCTCAATGGAAAGCCAGCATGAGCACCTTCGATCCCGCCATTCTCCTGGATCCGCCGCCGTTCCCGGTCGAGCGCGTCGCCAGCCTCGCCGACCGCTTCGCCAAACTGATCGGCACCTCGGGCGACGTGCTGCTCATTCAGGCCGAGGCTGTGGTGGCGCTCGAGGCGGTGGCGGCGAGTCTCGGCCGCCCCGGCGTCAAGGCTATCAACATCATCACCAGCCCTTACGGCGTCTGGTTCGGCCGCTGGCTGCGCCGGGCCGGCGCCAGCGTGGTGGAGATTCGCGCCGAAGCGGCGCGGCCGGTCAGCGCGCGGGCGGTGGCGGCGGCGCTCGACGCCCACCCCGACGCCGGGCTCTTGGCGCTGGTGCACGCGGAATCGGCCAGCGGCATTCGCAATCCGCTTGAGGCCATCCTCCGTCTCGCCCGCGAGCGCGCCGTCGTCACCGTGGTCGATGCGGTCGCCTCGCTGGGCGGCCACGCCTTCGCCGCCGACAGGATGGGCGCCGATGTCGTCGTCGCCGGGCCGCAGAAGGCGCTGGCCGGGCCGGCCGGTGTCTCGGCCGTCGCCGTCTCCCAGCGCGCCTGGGCGGACATCGACCGGACGGACGCGCCGCAGACCTCGGCGCTGTCGCTCGTCGACCAGAAACGCCTGTGGCTCGATGCCGGGCGCGGCGCACTGCCGGGCACGCCGTCTCCGCTGGAACTCTGGGCGCTTGACGCTGCGCTTGATCGCGTCGAAGCCGAGGGCATCGAGGCCATCGTCGGCCGCCACGCCGAAGCCGCTGCGGCCGCCCGCGACGGCCTGGAGGCGCTGGGCCTCACGGCCTGGGCCGGGCCGGCGGACGCCTCCCACCTCGTCACCGCCTTCGCCCCGCCCGCCGATATCGACGCCGCGTCCTTGCTTGAAAGCCTCAGGGAGGCCGATCCCGAGTTCTCCCTCGGCGTCGGCGCCGGAGCGGACCGGCTCATCCGCCTCAACCACACCGGCCGCCGCGCCGATCCTCAGGTGGTTCACGCGATGATCTCGGCCATCGCGTCCGCCCTCCGCCGTTGACAAGCCGGCCGCGTCTCCCTAAACATCGCGCCTCGAAGCGGGTGTAGCTCAATGGTAGAGCAGCAGCCTTCCAAGCTGAATACGAGGGTTCGATTCCCTTCACCCGCTCCAGCTTCACGGATCTCCCCCCAGAAACTGTCCGATTGTATCGGTGTGTAACCGGATACGGTTCTTGCCGATCGGCTCGCCTTGCGCAACGTACAACGTGCGACTATAGGGCGAATCGTGGTTGATGCCGCGTTTCTCTGGGTAGAGGGGGCTGCAACTACTGAGATCATAAACTTCGTTCACCGTAGCAGATGCGTATTGCTCGCTGCTATCGAACGCACGCCGTCTCGATCATCGAGACTGATTGCTTTGATTTGCAGGTGAAAAGATGCTGCCGCTTCACCGCGCAGGGCGGACTCCTTTATCGCCATTCCTGGTCCGCGTTGGGGTTGCCCTGTGGAGCGGTCAGAAAATTCGATGGAAGTTTATTACGTGTCTCGTTAAAAGCCTGGGTTGTTTGTGTAAAACGCGCATGTTTCAACTTTAGATTGCTTTTTCGCAAATTATGAGTCTGACAGTAGAAACAAACCGTGACATTATGAAGCATTCTGTTCGTCGGGCCGTGCCAAGGTGGCTGCAGTTTGTCTGGGGGCACGTCCGAGTCTGGACGAAGTATCATGCGCGTCGGATCGTGTTCGGTCGCATTGTCCGAAAGCTTGAGCGCGGCATGAGCACCCCGCTGCTGCAGCGCATCCTTTCAGCCCGGCCTGACATTGCCGATAAGCCCATCCGTCCCTATCTGACGCGCCGCTTGCGGGCATCGGCGCGTGCGGATGCCATTCTCACCCACTATCAGACGATCGAGGAGAGGCTGTCGCCCGCGGCGGTCGAGCAGATCCATCTTTCGACGGTAACGCTTCTGCAGCTCAACACCGAGCGTGGCGTGGTGACCATCAGCCTCGGCGCCGCCGCTGGCTTTTATCGCGAAAGCGAGTGGGGCCTTACCTTGTCATTCGATGGGGCGCCGACGGCAGCAATGGGCCTGGCGATCGTCAAGCCCCAACATCTCGGTCTTGTGGGAGAGACCCCTTGCCTGTGGATCGGCATCATGAAGGGCTTTTCTAGAGACGAAGGGCTCGATCGGGCTCGATCGGCGACCAAAGCGCTGCGGGGTCTGCGACCGAAAGCGGCTCTTTTGCTGGCGGCTCAGGAGATCGCGAACGCCCTGCGACTGGAAAGCATTTACGCGACCTCGAACGAAGGGCACGTGTTCGCCGGCTACCAGGGGCTCAGAAAGCGTATACTGGCCGATTACGATCAGTTCTGGGAGGAATCCCAAGGTGAGCGCATGTCTCGCTTTGTGTTCCGCCTGCCCAGGACGAAGCCCGTGCGGGATCTGTCGACCTATCCCGCCAACAAGCGCTCGCAGATACGGAGCCGTCAGGCGCTGGAAGCGGAAATGACCACCGCGCTGTCGGCGACGCTGCGCAGCTTGATAACGCCGGATCAGCGCCTGGGTTACGACACCATTCTGGTGGTGTCGCCGCGGTCGGTGAGGCTTGAGATCTAGGATGAGAACTCATTGATCGGAGCCAGACGATGACGGCCACTGGGATACATATGGCCGAAAAGAAGGTGTGGGCGCATCGGTCGTAGCGCGTGGCGATGTGCCTCCAGTCCTCAAGTTTGGCGAAGAGGGGCTTGACCTTGGGGCGCGCTTGCATCTCAGGAGTCGGGGCTGTTCGGCGGTCCGAGATCTCGCCGTGCGGGAGTGAAACCGAGAGGCTTTCCGCGGTCGTTGCTAGAGGCCAAGCGGGGGCTGCCCGACGCTGAAATTCGATCATCGGGCTGCGTGCCATCACCATCGTAGGCCCCGTTCCCTCTTTCACCCTATATGCCCCAGGTTATACCGGACGGGCGCGGCATGGCCTCAGAGCCGGGATCTGAGCCACTGTCGGTCTCGATGCCGGTTTCTGGGGCGATTTCGGAGCCGGATGGCACAACGCTCGACCACCAAACCTTGGCTGGCGAGTTGAAGGAAGCCGCGGGCAGGGCACTGGCCAACTCCCCCGTACCTCCCGCAGCGCTTCCCTGCCGTCGCGTGATCTCGGACTGATCGCCGCTGCCTCACTGCGGGCCTGCGAGATCGAGGCGGCGTATCTTGCCGGCGTCAGCCTATCGCTGTCGGCGTCCCGGTCCGCCCGTGGGTTGCGAGGCGCACGGCGTCGGCGATGCGCGGGCTGATGTCGGAGGCGGGCAGCGGTTCGATCTCGCCGAGGATGATCTTGCGCAGGGGCTCGGCGATGACGGCCGAGAGCATGAGGTCGGCCGCACGCTCGGCGGCGATCGGGAGGCGGAGTTCGCCGGTTTCGGTCTTGCGGGTGAGCCAGCGGGCGAGTTCGGCGCGGGAGCGCTCGATGCCGTTCTCGTTGTAGGCCGGAAGAAACCGAGCCCTGAGATCGGCGTCGCTCGCCAGCATGCGGTAGAGACCAACGGCGTTCGGGCTGAGCACGGCGCCGGCGATGTCGCCGAGGAAACGCGTGAGGGCTGCCGGGGCATCTTCGCCCTCAGGGCCGACTTCGAAACCGCGGAAGATCGGCTCGATCCAGCTGCCCACCAGCAAGCCGATCAGGGCGGCTCGATCACTGGCGAAGCGGTAGAGCGTCTTCTTGGCAATGCCGGCCTCCGCGGCGACACGCTCCATGGTCATCGCCGCCGCGCCGCCGCTCGACAGAAGCCTCTGCGCCGCCTCGACGATGTTCCGCCGCACCACCGCGTCGGGAACGCTTGGCCGGCCACGACCCCGTTGCTCGCTTTCCATCGCGGTTCCCTTTCGAAGCTTGACAGCGCCACCCCTCGGACCTACCTATAATTAGGAAACGAAAATCGTTTCCTAATTATCGGAGATTGGAGATGTCCTTGTTTCCCGACACTTTTGGTATAGCCGCTGGCGCGCTCGACGCAATGCTCGTCCCGGCGCCCCTGCGTATCGAGTCCGGCATCGAGCGGCTGCCGAGCGGCGTGGTCAGGGTGGCCGTTCGTACCGACCTGCCCAACTGCAAGGGCCGGATGCTCGACTGGTGGTTCAAGGAGTTCGAAACCAATGAGCATCTTCTGATGTGGCACCCGGTCGATCACGTCGAGCATCGGGGCTGGGACGCGCAGTGGCGGAAGGGGCAGAGCTACGTCGGCGCGACGATCCGCGCCGTCGAGAGCCTTGGCGACATCCCGCCGGTGGCCGCCGTCATCCGCTTCCACGACCCGCGCGAGGCTTTCTCACCCGGAGCCTACGATGCGGCCTGCAACAGGGGCGACGCGTCCCTCGCCGTGATCGCGCGGATCGGTTTCGGCGACGACGTGGAGCTCGATGCGGCGGGCGATCCGCTGCAAGGCGCCATGGTCCACGTGGTGCGCGACACGCCATTCGGCGCTGTGCTCCGGAGTTGCTTCCTGCTCGGCCCGGCGCATGGGCATGTCGTTCCCGACGCCGTCGCCCTCGGGCTGCTCCAGCATTGCAGCAGCGAGTTCGGCTATCTCTCCCGCTGCCTTCCTTCGCTCTACTGGGCCGACCCGGCCAACCGCGCCGATGTGCCGACGATGTGGTAGGTTTGGCCTGTTCATCGCCCTGGTGCTGCGGGGAGCGCCGGGGCGATTGGGAGATCACACTCCCCGCGCCTTTTCAGCCGGCAGCCATATCCGCTCAAAGGCACCCGACACCCACGCTCAGGTCTCGTCCTGAGGTCCGTGCCTGCGTGAGGATGGCCGCCCGCCAGTTGCGAGGTCATCCCCTTCGCGCCACCGAGGCCAATCTCCCCGCATTCGAGTACGCCAACCCTCATCCCGTATGAATGGACAACACCGCTCGGGCGAGAACCCCTTGCAACGGTGTGCAAATTTCCATTGGGACGGGAGGCGGACATGCGGATTCGGGCAAGCGAGGGCGGGCGATGATCATTGCCGGCCTGATCGAACAGATGGCCGCCGCCGGTGCGCCCCTCGACGCCATCGTCATCGCCGTCCGGGCCATCGAGGAGGGGAGCGCCGTCGAGACCGAGCGTCGCGCCAGGGCGACCGAGCGCAAGCGCCGGGAGCGTGAAAGGGAGCGGGACAGGATGCGTGACGGTCACGCGACGGTCACGGGGCAGTCCCGCGACACCCCCCGTCCCCCCTCTTTCCCCCACACCCCCAAACACCCCCCTATATCCCCCCGGACCACACCGGACGAGGTGCGCGACGACGTTTCAGAACCGGGATCTGAGCCGGTGTCGGCCTCGATCCCGACGTCTGGGCCGACGCTCGGATCGATTTCGGAGCCGAATGGCGAAACGCTGGGTCGGGGGCTGGCCGATGCGGCAGGGAGGGCGCTGGCCGAACTGGCCTCGGCGCCGGGGCTCATCGTCCTGTCCGAGCCGATGAACTGGATCGCCAACGGCTGCGACTTCCAGGCCGACATTCTGCCGACGATCAGAGCTCGATGCAGCCGGGCTCGACCGTCGAGCATCCGGTCCTGGAGCTATTTCACCGAGGCCGTCTACCAGGCCCGCGACAACCGTCTGAAACCCGAACCGGAGGCTACCCTTGCCCAACAGTCCCGCTCTTTCCGAACGTCCCGTCCTGCCGCAACTTCGCCTCAAGACGCTATCCTTGCCGCATTCGCTCGCCGAGCTGGAGCGCACCTTGCGACCACAGGAGGCGGCGAGCCGGACCCCGACACTGAGCCGGGCGCTTACGGAGGACGAACGATCGATCTTGTCGCGGTTGGTGGATGAGGTTGCGTTGCTCGCCGAGGCCAAGCCCGACTCGATGATGGCACTTCAGGAGGCCGCGAGGCTCCTTGCCGTGTTCCCCGCGGGCAACATCAGCGAAGCCGTCCTGGACGCTCGCTCCACGGCCTATGAGACCGCCCTCGAAGATGTGCCGGCCTGGGCGGTCGCTGCCGCTGGCAAGCGCTGGATCCGGGGCGAGGTGGCCATCCTCGAAGACAGGCCGAACCTTTCCTTCCCGCCATCGCCACCCCAGCTGCGAGCGCTGGCCCTGGACGAGTGGGCGAAGGCGCGCGGCGCGCTATGGCGCTACCGGCGGCTGTTGGAAGGAAAGACGGAGCGGGTGGTGCCGCCGGAGGCGCGGAGGGTGCCGCCGAAGGCGATGCTTCCGGCCATGGGCGGATAAGGGGAGCCGATCGATAGACAAAGCCCCGCCGGTGAGGGCGGGGCTTTGGCGGTCCTGCTGCCGAAAGGTCAGGCGGGGCGCTTGCGCTGCTGGCCGAGGCCCATCTGCTTGGCGAGGTTGGAGCGCGCCTCGGCATAACTTGGCGCGACCATCGGGTAATCGCTCGGCAGGTTCCACTTCGCTCGGTACTCGTCCGGCGACATGTCGTAGTGGGTGCGAAGATGGCGCTTCAGCGACTTGAACTTCTTCCCGTCCTCAAGGCAGATGAGGAAATCCGGCGTGATCGACTTCTTGACCGGAACGGCGGGTTTGGCCGGCTCGGCCGGAGCCTCCTGGTTCTCGCCGGTGGTCAAGCCGCCACGGACCCGAACGAGGGCGGCGTGAACGCTGGCGATGAGCGCCGGCAGTTCCGGTGTCGGCAGGGAGTTGTTGCCCACATAGGCAGAAACGATACTCGCGGCTATATCGAGGGTAGTCAGATTGTCGTATTCATTCACTAGAATCTCTCCAAATCAAAGAAGATGCTTCAGATTAGGCTCATACCCCTCGTGTAACGCCAAATCAATGTAAAAAAGGATTTGAATGACAGGTGTCCCAAGGACGGTTTTGTATCGAGATCTGACAAAAGCATAGGACGCGCTGTGGACGAACACACAAAGAGGCCCATGGAGCGCCGTTCGATCTGAGTGAAAGAGATCGGCGCTCCAAGGCCTTGCTTGCGAAGCGTCGTCTTGTCGATCCTCGCTTCACTCCGGTCGAATGATGCTCTGGCGCGCCATGGCGACGTCGGCCGATGCGCGGGATGGCGGCAAGGGGCGCGCTGGGGAAGCGATCCCGCGCACCCTCTCTCCAAAGAGATTCTGAAACCGCCCTTCAGAACTTGCGATTAGGTCGCAAGCCCTTCCTCGCCTATATTGAGGGCGTCAAAGAGATGAGAGAAAGAGGCCGGAAACCTCCGGTCTGAAAGAAGGAAAACCGAAATGTTCGCCACCCTGAAGCGTACCGCCAAGCTCCTCCGCATTCCCAGCCAGGCCGAACGCGACATGGCCTACCTGAACGAGGCCGGCGACCGTTACGACCTCGAAGCTCGCGAGCGGACCCTCGGCCGCCGCAACCTCAACCGGACCCTCGGTCTCTGAGGACCGGACGGCAGCAAGCCCCGATACGACGTTGAGCGCTCGACCTGACCGGTTCGGGCGCTTTGTCTTTGTGCGGTGCTTCGTGAAGCGACCGAGGACTGGCTGGTTCAATTGCCGCGCCCGATCAGTAATCGCAATAACCGCCGTCCATGTCGATCATCCCCCGTTCTCCATCGAACATGAGGCGCATGTCGCAGGTTTCGGTGTCGGGGGCTGAAATCGGGCCGGCGCAGAGAGCCTCGTCCGACATGTAGAGTTCCGCATACCAGCGGTGATGCACATAAGTCTTGAAGCCGACCGACTCTTCGGGCTGAACCAGGCCGTAGTCCCTCAGTTGCCCATCGAAGTCCGTCCAATAGATGCGAACCGTATACTGGGTATCGTTGGTGAATCGGACGCCGGTCGGAATGTTCGTGGCCGGCGAGGGCGGCTTCATGTCTCCGCAACCCCCAGCGGATGCAATGGAGACCTGAAACGCAAGGATTGAGAAAACAACGGCGCCAAATAGAGATTTCGTCATGATCGGCCTTCCCCGAGGGCACTTGTCGACGCCGTATCGTCTGCATAAACGCTCAACAATGGCAATGGTCGGTATGCAAAATTACCCATGTCGCGATCACGGATGACCGACGACAAAGATTCTGAAACCACCCTTCAGAACTTGCGATTAGGTCGCAGGGGCTCCCGGGCCTATATTGAGGGTGTCAAAGAGATGAGAGAAAGAGGCCGGAAACCTCCGGTCTGAAAGAAGGAAAACTGAAATGTTCGCCACCCTCAAGCGTACCGCCAAGCTCCTCCGCGTTCCCACCCAAGCCGAACGCGACATGGCCTACCTGAACGAAGCCGGCGACCGTTACGACCTCGAAGCCCGCGAGCGCACCCTCGGCCGCCGCAACCTCAACCGGACCCTCGGCCTCTGAGGATCGGACGACAGCCAGCAAGCCCCGATACGACGTTGAGCGCTCGACCTGACCGGTTCGGGCGCTTTGTCGTTTTGAAGACCTGCGGCGCCATGTCGGTTGATGTGGTGCCCCATGCGCCAGTGCAGAGCAGACATGCGGCCAGGGCGGATCACTATAGATAATCTGAAAATGACCTTCAGAACTTGCGATTAGGTGGCGGATGCTTCCGGGCCTATAGTGAGGGCGTCAAGAGAGAAGAGAAAAGAGGCCGGAAACCTCCGGTCAGGAAAGAAGGAAAACCGAAATGTTCGCCACCCTCAAGCGTGCTGCCAAGGCCCTCCGCGTTCCGAGCGTCGAAGAGATGGAACTGGCCTACATCTACGAAGCCGGCGACCGCTACGATCTCGAAGCCCGCGAGCGCAACCTCACCCGCCGCAACCGCAACCTCGGCTTCTGACGGCACGGCGGCCCTATCGCCGCCATCGATCACGACGACGTCCAGCGCTCGATACCTGACCGGTTCGGGCGCTTTGTCGTATCCGGATCATGCCTGGGATGAAGAACGTTTCCGCATGGCCACAAATACGAAATCGGCCGCCCTCGCGGGCAGCCGATTTGCTGTGACTCCAGTGTTGTTCCGATCGGGCTGGGGGATGGCCGGCCGCTGGAGTCTACGGCCGGCCCCTCCCTCATCCGGGCTATCTCCTAGATCGAGATCAGCCGCGGAGGTTGTGTTCGGCTTCCTCGCTGGCGTTGCGGTAGAAGACCGGCTTCGGATAGCGGGCGGCGTCGGCCTTGGCAGCCTCGGCGTTGGCCGGGTTGTCGATCACGACATTGCTGCTGAACTGCGGGTTGTTGTCGCGGGCCGCCGGGTCGAAGGTCGTCACCACGCTGGCGCCGGTGGCCGAACCATGGGTGCCGATGACTGCGTCGGACTTCGTGGCCTGCGCGGCCTCGGCATAGCGGGCGGCATCAGCCTTGGCGGCAAGCGCGTTGGCGCTGTTCACGTTGAGCGGGGCGGCAACGAAGTTGGGATCGTTGGAGCCGGCGGCCGGATCGAAGGTGAGCGAGCCAGCGCTGGCGAGCGAGGGGATCAGAACGGCGGCGAAGGCGAGCGAGGCAATGAGGGAGGTCTTCATTTCAAAACTCCAGTTTCTTTATCAGCGTCTTGTTTCGTGGCTGGCAGCGGGGAGGTTTTGTTCGCTGCCGATGACTGTCATTTAGGTCGCCACCGTTCACGCTCAAATGGCCTTGGGATGACACTTGCGGGCGGTGGATTTGATGACTGGTCGCGTTTCCGTGTTCGCGATTTGAACGGCTCGCCTCTAAGCGGGCGCCCGCCGCCCAATCCCCCTCACGGCACCGGGAGGTGCCTTTCAAGGCAGCCACCGGCGCCCGCCTGCCCAGGTGGGAGTCGCCGGCGGTGCTGCGCCGAAACGGCAAGGCCGCCATGCGCCCGAAAACGGCGAAGTGATCCGCAACATATGGAAATTTAAGAGTTTCTTGGTTAAGTTGAGAGCTGTTGGACGCCAATTATTGGCCGCAGGGCGGCGCGTGCTGATCCCTGGTTGTGAGGTTCGGCGATGGACGAGCGACACTTGTCTCCTACGGAGGCGCGGGATCTGGCCTCCAGCTGTGCCAAGCCCGAGTGTAGCGGAATGCTGTTGCGCTGCCCGACCAAGAACGAAACCCGCTGCATTCTCTTCGACACGCTGTTCGGAACCAACTCGGCGCCGATCGTCCTGATCGATCCCGAGAACGATGGGGCCATCGTCGACGCCAACAGGAAGGCACTGGAGTTCTACGGCTACAGCCGCGAGGAGTTCAGGCAGCTTCACGTCTGGGACATCAACACCCTTGGCCGATCGGTGCTGACCGTCATGCGGGAGATCTCCTCCTGGTCGGGCGGGCACTATCCGCAGCGCTTCCGCCACCGTCTGGCCGATGGAACGGTGCGTGACGTGCAGGTCTACGCGGGCCCCGTCCAGCTCATGGACCAGAAGCTGCTGCTCTGCATCGTCCAGGACGTCACCCAGGTGATCGAGGCGGAGCAGTTCAACCGGCTGCTTCTCGAAAGCGTCAGCATCGGCGTTTGCGGCATCGACGACCAGGGCATGTTCACCTTCGTCAATCCCGAGGCGGTCAGGGCCTTCGGCTTCCGCCACGAAAGCGAAGTCATCAAGCTCGGCATCCATCGCTTTCTCGGCGGGGCCGACCATCCGGTGGAGGGCGAGGCGCATCGCGTTCTGCAGGCCGCCGCCAACGGAACGGCCGTGCAGAGACTGGAAAGCGTCATGCGCAGGGCGGACGGCACGCCGTTTCCCGTCAGGCTCGTGGCAAGCCCCATCCGTGTCGGCGATCAGGTGAAGGGCGCCGTGCTGAGCTTCACCGACCTGACGCGCGAGCGCGAGCGCGAGGAGCAGGTCGCCGACCTCATAGATGCCATCCCCGGCGTCGTGTTTCAGGCCGTGCTGCCGCCGAGCGGCAGGTTCGAGGTCACCTATTTCAACGGAGCGGCGAAGAGCTTCCTCGGTATCGGCGGCAATGACGATCCGACGTCGACCGACGTGTTGTCCTCCCTGCTGACGCGGTCCACCTGGATCGGCCTGTTGCGCAGCCTCAAGCGATCCGCCTTCCGGCTCCACTCCTGGGAGCGCGAATTCCAGATCAACGGCGGGGACGACGGCAAATGGCTGCTCGGCCGGGCCAGGACGCGCCGCCAGCCCAACGGCGACGTCGTGTTCAACGGCGTGCTTCTGGACATCACCGACCGCAAGCTCCTGGAGGCGCGTCTGGAGGACGCCGCCCTGACCGATCCGCTGACCGGTCTGCGCAACAGGCGGCATTTCGAGATCGTCCTGAAGGCCTCGGAAAAGCGTCACACCGCCGCCGGCAATCCCTACTCGCTGATGGTGATCGACATCGACCACTTCAAGCAGCTCAACGATCGGCATGGTCATAATGCCGGCGACGACATGCTGCGCCTCGTGGCCGACACCCTGCGGCTCCGCTCCCGCCAATCCGATTGTGTCGCCCGCTGGGGCGGGGAGGAGTTCGCCGTTCTGCTGCCGGGAACGGCGCTGGCGTTGGCCACGGCGCTGGCAAACGACATCCGTGGCGCCGTCAGCGCGGCCAGGCCGGCGGTGGATGGGCTCTCCGTCAGCATTGGCGTCGGCGAGGTCGCCCTCGGCGAGACCGCCACCGCTCTGTTCAAGCGCGTCGATGCCGCGCTCTATCGCGCCAAGGCGAATGGTCGCAATCGCGTCGAGCTGGCCTGAACCTGATCGCCGGGCCTGCTGAGAAATGGGCTGGCGCGGCGTTGGTCACCCCAGGGAACCGGACAGCGCAAGACGAGGCTTCATGAGATCCGTTCGGTTTGCCTTTGGCGGCCTGCTGCTGCTTCTGCTCCTTCTGGTCGGCGGGGCCGTAATTCCGCGGCCGCTTGTCGCACCGGTGGAGGCGTTTCCCGGTTCCGCCCTGCTACGGCGCATCCTCGTGCTCTCCGGGCCGATCCACACCGATATCGCCATCCCGCTCGATGACGCGACGCGGGCAGCGTTTCCCTTTCTCGCAGAGGCGGGCGTTCCCGTCGGGCACCCGGAGGCGCGATGGCTGATCGTCGGCTGGGGCGGCCGCGCCTTCTATCTCGAAACGCCGACCTGGGCCGACCTGAAACCGCTGCCGGTTTTGCGCGCCCTGACCGTCGATCGTTCGGTGCTGCATGTCGACGTCGCGGGAGAGGCCCTTGGGTCTCAGCCCGGCGTCGCGGCCTTCGATGTGGATGACAAGAGCCTTGCGAGGCTGATCGCCTTTGTCGCCGGCAGCTTCGCCTCGGACACCGGCGTCGTGGCGGCGATCCCGGGCGCCGGTTACGGAGCCCATGACCGCTTCTTCGAAGCCAGGGGCCTGTTCAACATCCTGATCGGCTGCAACACCTGGACCGCTGCCGCCCTGCGGACGGCCGGCCTGCGATCGGGGCTGTGGACCCCTTTGCCGCAGTCGCTGGTCATTTCTCTCCGGCTCTACAACTGAACACCGCTTCCCTCTGGTTTCGACCTTCTGGGCGAACCAGAGGCAAGCGAAGCGCCCGATCGGGCGCCGGCCGGTCAAGCCAAAACCCGCCTGATCTGGATGAGTCCAGATCACGCGGAACGGAAATGACTGCCGGAAAGCCGGATCGGCTTGTCGCGCCGATCCGGTGTCTCGGTCAGGTCTGCGGGTCGACCCAGCCACCGGCCGGCTCGAAGCCGGCCATGGCTTCCTTCGGCCCCCAGGTGCCGGGCTTGTAGAAGGAGGGCGCGGTACTCGCCTCGAGCACCGGCTCGACGATCTGCCAGGCGAGTTCGGCCATGTCCTCGCGGGTGAACAGCTGGCGGCGGCCGTTCATGGCGTCGCCGATCAGCCGCTCGTAGGGCAGCATGTTGTCCATGCCGTCGCTGACGGCGGTGAGCTCCACCGCCTCGCCGATCATGTTGCCGCCGTTGGCCTTGCGGCGGGCGCCGAGGCCGATCGAAACCTCCGGCCCCAGGCGGAAGCGCATGTAGTTGGCCTCGCCCGGCCGGAGCGGGTCGAACACCTCCAGCGGCGGCCGCTTGAAGCGGACCACCACCTCGGTGGCGCGTACCGGCAGGTTCTTGCCGGCCCGGATGTAGAAGGGCACGCCCTGCCAGCGCCACGTGTCGACGTAAAGGCGCACGGCCGCGAAGGTCTCCACCCGCGAATTGGGCGCGACGCCCGGCTCGTTGCGATAGCCTTCGAACTGGCCCCTGACGACGTCGCGCTCCTCAAGAGGCCGGATGGCCTTCAGCACCTGCACCTTTTCGTCGATCAGGTCGTCGGAGAGGGCGTTGACCGGCGGCTCGGTGGCGAGCAGCAGCAGCACGTTGACGAGGTGGTTCTGCACCACGTCGCGCAGCGCCCCGACCTCCTCGTAGAAACGGCCGCGCCCCTCGACGCCGAAGTTCTCGGCCATGGTGATCTGGACGCTGTCGATGTAGTTGCGGTTCCACAAGGGTTCGAGGAACGAGTTGGCGAAGCGGAAGTAGAGAAGGTTCTGGATGGCTTCCTTGCCGAGGTAGTGGTCGATGCGGAAGAGGTCGTCCTCCTTGAAGACCACGTGCAGGACGCGGTTGAGTTCCTGCGCCGACGCTAGATCGCGCCCGAAGGGCTTCTCGACCATCAGCCTTGCCCCGGCCGACAGGTTGGCCTGCTTGAGGCCGGCGGTCACCGAGGCGAACATCGAGGGCGGAATGGCGAGGTAGTAGAGCACCCGCCGCCGGTCCGACAGTGCCTCGCCGAGGCGCGTGAAGGTCGTCGGGTCCTGGTAGTCGCCGGGGACGAAGCGCATCAGGCCGGCGAACTTGGCGAAGGTCGGCTCGTCGATGGCGCCGCAGCTCGCCGCGATGGCATCGCGCGCCCGTTCCAGGAGCTTCTCGACGCTCCAGCCTTCGCGGGCGACGCCGACGATGGGTTCGTTGAGGTTGCCGCGCCGCACCATCTGGTACAGCGAGGGAAAGATCATTTTGCGGGCGAGGTCGCCGGTGGCGCCGAAGATGACCAGCGCGTCCGACCGGCCGTTGCGGGCTTCCTTGATGGCTCTCGGCATGTCACTGCCCCTCCTTGAGCTTTTCGACATGGCCGCCGAAGGCCTGCCGCATGGCGGACAGCACCTTGTTGGCGAACTCGTCGTTGCCGCGCGACGCGAAGCGGCTGAACAGCGCCGACGACAGCACCGGAACCGGCACGCTGGTGTCGATGGCCGCCTTCAGCGTCCAGCGCCCCTCGCCGGAGTCGGAGACGTGTCCCTGGTAGGAGGCGAGGTCCGGGTCGGCGGCCAGCGCCGACGCCGTCAGGTCGAGCAACCACGAACTGATGACGCTGGCATGTCGCCACACCTCGGTGATGGCGGCCACGTCGAAGTCGTAGCGGTAGTATTGCGGCTCGTCGAGCGGGCTGGTCTCGGCGTCGGCCTTGCGCGCAACGGCGCCGGCATTGGCCGATTTCAGGATGTTCAGCCCCTCGGCATAGGCGGCCATCATGCCGTACTCGATGCCGTTGTGGATCATCTTGACGAAGTGGCCGGCGCCGGCCGGGCCGCAATGAAGATAGCCGCGCTCGGCGGTGCCGAACGACGGGTCGCCGCCGGGCGCCAGCGCCGAGAAGATCGGGTCCAGCCGGGCCACGGCGTCGGCGTCGCCGCCGATCATCAGGCAGTAGCCGCGCTCGGCGCCCCACACGCCGCCGGACGTGCCGACGTCGAGCAGATGAATTCTGGCCGTGGCCAGTTCGCCGGCCAAATCGACGGCGTTGCGATAGTTGGAGTTGCCGCCGTCGATGACGATGTCGTCGGGCGACAGGCGCGTCGAAAGGTCGCGGACGGCGCCGTCGGTGACGGCGGCGGGCAGCATGAGCCATACGGCGCGTGGCGGCTTCAGCTTCGCCACCAGATCGTCCACCGAGGTGGCAGCGACGGCGCCTTCCGCCTCAAGGGCGGCGACGCTGTCGCGGTTGAGGTCGTAGGCCACCACCTCGTGGCCGCTCGCCATCAGCCGCCGGGCCATGTTGTAGCCCATCCGGCCCAGTCCCATCATTCCGATCTGCATAGTCATTCTCCGGAAAACCCTCGCGGATTTCGGCGGCTCGTCGTCCGAGGCCCGAGGCGGCGGCGGTGCGTCTTTGCTGAACTGCCAGTCCGTTGCGTTTGAATAAGTATATTACCTAGACCGGGAGTAAATGGCCTATGTGATCACGTTCGGAGGAGATTTCGGTGAGCGCGTGCGTTCGCGGCTGGCGTGGGCGGCCAGCCGGGCAGGGGAGGCGGTGGCGCCTTTCTCCAGAGTGGTTCCAGCAAAAGTGGGTACCGGTTTTGCGTCCGGAACTGCGTCTTAAAAAGGAGATAGAGCTATTTCCGGCGAACCCGAGTTCACCGGAAAAACTCTAGAGGGCAGCGGTCTCGGCGGCGTTCAGAACCTCGGACAGTTGATGGGCCGGCATCGGCCGTCCGAGAAGGTAACCCTGAAGCTCGTCGCAGCCGAAGGAGCGCAGGACCTCTCTCTGCTCGGCCGTCTCGACGCCCTCCGCCGTCGTCTTGAGGCCCTTGGCATGCGCCATGGAGATCATCGCGCGCACGATTTCCGCGTCGCCCTCGGATTCGGTGATGGACTTCACGAAGCTCTGGTCGATCTTGATGCGGTCGAAGTCGATGTCCCTCAGGCGCTCGAAGGTCGAGGAACCCGTGCCGAAGTCGTCGATGGCGATGGCGATGCCCGCCGCGTTCAGCGCCTTGATGTTCAGCATGCCGACTTCCTCGGTGCCGGCAAAATCCGTTTCCGTGATCTCGAGTTCGAGCCGGGTGGGCGGAAAGTCCAGCTTCCGAAGCGTGGCCAGCACGGTTTCGGCAAAGCCGATGGCGCATAGCTGGACGGGAGACACGTTGACCGCCAAGTGGTCGACGGGCCAGCCGATCGCATCTCGGCAGGCGATCTCCAGCACCCACAGGCCCAAATCGGCAATGAAGCCGGCCTCCTCGGCGATGGGAATGAACAGCGAGGGCGGAATGGCCCCCCGGTCCGGGTGGTCCCAGCGAACGAGCGCTTCCGTGCCCAGCATCCGGCTGCCATCGCCGGCATATTTCGGCTGGTAGACGACGGACAGCGCCGCCTTCGTCCGGAGCGCCTCGCGAAGCTCGGATTCGATGGCGGCCCGGTTCTGTATGGCGTCGTCCATCTGCGTGCCGAAGATCGAGAAGCGCCGGCGCCCGGCCGTCTTGGCATGGTAGAGGGCGACGTCGGCCTTGCGGTTGAGCTCCTGCCGGTCGGTGCCGTCGTAGGGTGCCATGGACACGCCGATGGACACACCGACGAAGGCGCGCCGCCCGCCGATCTCCATCGGCTCGGCCAGACTTTCGATGATCCGGCCGCACAGGGCCTCGATCTCGCGGCGCGTCCGATTGGGGATCAGGGCGGCGAACTCGTCGCCGCCGACGCGGTAGATCGGCGCATTGGCGGGCAGGATCTCGGTCATCCGCCGGGCGAACTCCACCAGAACGGCGTCGCCCACCTGGTGCCCCAGGATGTCGTTGACCTGCTTGAAGCGGTCGAGGTCCATGAACAGGAAGGCGAGAGGGTCGGACTGTTGGTGGTAGGAGAACTGTTCGATCAGTTCATCGGCCGCCCGTTCGTAGGCCGAGCGATTGTGAAGGCCGGTAAGCGGGTCGTGGGAGGCCAGATAGCGGATGTGCTCGTCGTTCCTGGTCCGGTCCAGCTTGCGCCGATAGGAGGCCGTCGAGATGATGAGCGTGCCGGCCAAGAGTGCCGAGCCCATCAGCACCAGCACCGGCGAAAGGGATGTCAGCAGTTGCCGACCGGGTTCGAAGGGCTTCCAGTGGAACTCGATGGCCACGTCGCCGGCGTCGCTGGTCAACGCCACGGAGGCGGTTCCGGACTTGCGCTCGCTGGTGGGCACGTACTTCAGGTCTGTGAGAACGTGCGCCTGACCGATCTTGTCGATGATGGCGCCTTCGAGATACTGAACGACGATGTGAAGGCTTATGGTGGAGAGCGGCTGTTCAACCCGTCCCGTGTCCGACATGATGGGTTTCAGGCTGACGATGGCGGGGTGCCCGGCAACATAAGCATAGTCCGTGATGCCGATGGACTCCTCCGTGCTTTCCCTGGCCGGACTCTCTCCGCTCGCCAGCTTCGATCGCAGCGCTTGCAGATAAGGGCGCAGCAGGTCGCGACGCGACTCGAAGAAGGCGGGCGACTTCAGCTCCGTCTCGGCGAAGGCATAGACCGGCAGATCCCGGCCATCGAGGATGTAGGCCTCGTCGATGCCGAAGAACGTATGCATCCAGCTGCCGAGGTTGTCGTCGATCCAGTCTTCGTTGCCGCCTGCTGCGGTTCTTTCGACGGCCTCATCCCAGAAGGTGGAGCTCTCCTGATTGTGCGCGAGGTTGCTGCGGATTTCCCTGAGGGCGTAGCCGGCGATCTCGGCCTGTCGCTCGATATCCTCGCGATCGACCGAGCGAGTGACCCACACCAGAAACGCGCCGATCGCGGAGAGGGCAACGACCATTGCCAGGGAGGATGCGACGACCCGGGAGAAAAACAGAGCGAGCTGTCGTTTCATCAAACCTTCCGAAATTCGAGTGGGCTCTGGTGCAGCTCCGGGCGCCGGCTCTCTTCCGAACCAGCTAAACGGGTTCACCATTAAGAACTAGTTATTTATCGTGTTAATGATAAACGCGTTCATGTAAAAGGGGCAAGACCGAGCACGTCAGCCGTCATTGTCGTCGGCGCGGGAGCGTCCTCCCCGCGGTCGACCTCCGCCGCCGAGCCCGTGTGCGACAAGACTCCCTTTAGTCCTGTGGCGAGCTTGAAATTTCGAGGAAAGCGGTCCATATGGCTCAGCCTTGGCGCCGATTGCTCTTTGCGGGGAGAGCGGCGTCATTCAGGGCTTGAACCTTGCGTTGAAAGGCACTATTCGAGCCGCCGACCGGCCGCCCCCCGGTTCGGGGGCAGCGCACGAAAAGGCCCCATCAAACCTTTCGAGAGAGACGAAGCGATGGCTAAGGAAAAGTTTTCGCGGACGAAGCCGCACTGCAACATCGGCACGATCGGCCACGTTGACCATGGCAAGACGTCGCTGACCGCGGCGATCACCAAGGTGCTGGCCGAGACCGGCGGCGCCACGTTCAAGGCCTACGACCAGATCGACGCTGCTCCCGAAGAGAAGGCGCGCGGCATCACGATCAACACGGCGCACGTCGAGTACGAGACGCAGAACCGTCACTATGCGCACGTCGACTGCCCAGGCCACGCCGACTACGTGAAGAACATGATCACCGGTGCTGCCCAGATGGACGGCGCGATCCTGGTCGTGTCTGCCGCCGACGGCCCGATGCCGCAGACCCGCGAGCACATCCTGCTCGCCCGTCAGGTCGGCGTTCCCGCCATCGTCGTGTTCCTGAACAAGTGCGACATGGTCGACGATCCGGAGCTGCTCGAGCTGGTCGAGATGGAAGTTCGCGAGCTTCTGTCGTCCTACGAGTTCCCCGGCGACGACATTCCGATCGTCAAGGGTTCGGCTCTCGTTGCCCTCGAGAATGGCGATCCGAAGCTCGGCCACGACGCCATCCTCGAGCTGATGACCCAGGTCGACGCCTACATCCCGCAGCCGGACCGTCCGATCGACCAGCCGTTCCTGATGCCGATCGAAGACGTGTTCTCGATCTCCGGTCGTGGCACCGTGGTGACCGGCCGTGTCGAGCGCGGCATCGTCAAGGTCGGCGAGGAAGTCGAGATCGTCGGCATCCGTCCGACCACCAAGACGACCGTGACCGGCGTTGAAATGTTCCGCAAGCTGCTCGATCAGGGCCAGGCCGGCGACAACATCGGCGCGCTGCTGCGCGGCACCAAGCGTGAAGACGTCGAGCGCGGCCAGATCCTGTGCAAGCCGGCTTCCGTGAACCCGCACACCAAGTTCAAGGCCGAAGCCTACATCCTGACCAAGGAAGAGGGTGGCCGTCACACGCCGTTCTTCACCAACTACCGCCCGCAGTTCTACTTCCGCACGACGGACGTGACCGGCGTGGTGACGCTGAACGAAGGCGTCGAGATGGTGATGCCCGGCGACAACGTGACGATGAACGTTCAGCTGATCGTTCCGATCGCCATGGAAGAGAAGCTCCGCTTCGCTATCCGTGAAGGTGGCCGCACTGTCGGCGCCGGCGTCGTCGCTTCGATCGTCGAGTGACAATGCTTATCCGGCGGCCTCGGCCGCCGGAATCCCCGGATTTCCGGGCTGATCCACAGCCAAGCCATTCGGGAGACAAAGAAATTGCCGTGCGGGGCTTGCTCCGCCGGCAGGAATCGGTAAGAAGGGCGCACCGAGTTTTTGGTGCTTGATCCGGAAGCCGGTTCGGCTATAAGCGAACGGACTGGCGTCCGCGAGTGGAAGTCTAGGGGTATAGCTCAGTTGGTAGAGCGGCGGTCTCCAAAACCGCAGGTCGCGGGTTCGAGCCCTGCTGCCCCTGCCATTTCCCTCTTGCGTGGACCTGTCGAACGCTATAGATAACGGTTCCTATCTCGTGGCGGGGGGGCCCGCGCCCCCGACCGTCATGAGTGGATGTATGGCCAAGTCTAACCCCCTTGAGTTTCTGCAGCAGGTTCGGACCGAGGCCGGCAAGGTCACATGGCCGACGCGGCGCGAGACTGCGATCACGACGACCATGGTGTTCATCATGGCCATCCTC
Organism: Pleomorphomonas sp. T1.2MG-36; assembly: GCF_950100655.1. Taxonomy (NCBI): domain Bacteria; kingdom Pseudomonadati; phylum Pseudomonadota; class Alphaproteobacteria; order Hyphomicrobiales; family Pleomorphomonadaceae; genus Pleomorphomonas; species Pleomorphomonas sp. T1.2MG-36. The sequence continues at coordinate 385,792 of NZ_CATNLY010000012.1, read as the reverse complement.
GCGGCGATCTTCTTTCTTGTCGCCGACATGATCATGAACTGGGGTGTCGGGTTGCTGCTCGGCCTCAGCGGCTGACGAACGACCGCCTGGGGAGCATCGACATGGCAAAACGCTGGTACATCGTGCACGCCTACTCGAATTTCGAGAAGAAGGTAGCCGACTCCATCAAGGAGCAGGCGCAGCAGCGCGGTCTCGCGCACCTCTTCGAGCAGGTTCTGGTGCCGACCGAGAGCATCACCGAGGTGCGCCGCGGTCGCAAGGTGGCTGCCGAGCGCAAATTCTTTCCGGGCTATGTCCTGGTGCGCATGGACATGACCGATGAGGCCTATCACCTCATCAAGAACACGCCGAAGGTGACGGGTTTCCTGGGGTCCGACAACAAGCCGGTTCCCATCCCCGACCGTGAGGCCGAGCGCATCATGAATCAGGTCGAGGTTGGCGTCGAGCGGCCCAAGCCCTCCGTCAGTTTCGAAATCGGCGAGCAGGTCAAGGTTTCCGACGGCCCGTTCGCGTCCTTCTCCGGCCTCGTGGAAGAGGTGGACGAGGAACGCAGCCGCCTCAAGGTGGCGGTGTCGATCTTCGGCCGCGCCACGCCGGTCGAACTGGAGTACGGTCAGGTCGAGAAGGTCTGACGCACGTTTGCGGAGCCGGTTTCCGGCGCCGCGTTCGCCGTCCGGTTCGCCGGCCGGCACCCACCCCGTGGGAGAGGGGCCCCGGCCATCGCCGCTGGGACATGGCCCTCCGACCACGAACCTGAAGGCGGACCGGCCCTGCCGGGTGCGCCGACGAGGAGAAGAAAATGGCGAAGAAAATCACCGGCTACCTGAAGCTTCAGGTGGCGGCCGGTTCGGCGACCCCGTCGCCCCCGATCGGCCCCGCGCTCGGTCAGCGCGGTCTCAACATCATGGAATTCTGCAAGGCGTTCAACGCGCAGACGCAGGGTATGGAAAAGGGCATGCCGATCCCGGTGCTCTTCACCATCTATGCCGACCGCTCGTTCACCTTCAAGCTCCGCACTCCGCCGGTTGGCTACTTCCTCAAGAAGGCTGCCGGTGTGGACAAGGGCTCGAAGACGCCGGGCACCGGCTCCGCCGGCACCATCACCAAGGCGCAGTTGCGTGAAATCGCCGAGAAGAAGCTCGTCGACATGAACGCCGCTTCCATCGACGCCGCCATGCTCATGGTCGAGGGCTCTGCCCGCTCCATGGGCCTCCAGATCGCGGAGTGACCCACATGGCCAAGCTTCCCAAGCGCGTCGCCGCCAGCCGTGAAGGCATCGATCGCAAGAAGGTTTACCCGCTGACCGAGGCCCTCGGCCTGATCAAGGAACGCGCCACGGCGAAGTTCGACGAGACCGTCGAAGTCGCCATCAACCTTGGCGTCGATCCCCGTCATGCCGACCAGATGGTCCGTGGCGTCGTCCAGCTGCCGCATGGCACGGGCAAGACCGTCCGCGTCGCCGTGTTCGCCCGTGGCCTCAAGGCCGACGAAGCGACCGCCGCCGGTGCCGACATCGTCGGTGCCGAGGAACTGGTCGAGACGATCCAGAAGGGCGAGATCAACTTCGATCGCTGCATCGCCACTCCGGACATGATGCCGCTGGTCGGCCGTCTCGGCAAGGTGCTCGGCCCGCGTGGCCTGATGCCGAACCCGAAGGTGGGCACCGTGACGCAGGACGTCGCCGCCGCCGTCAAGGCGTCCAAGGGTGGCGCCGTCGAGTTCCGCGTCGAGAAGGCGGGTATCGTCCATGCCGGTGTCGGCAAGGCGTCGTTCACCGCCGAGGCGCTGCTCGACAACGTGCGCGCCCTCATCGATGCCGTCCAGAAGGCCCGGCCGACGGGTGCCAAGGGCACCTATCTGCAGCGCCTGTCGGTCTCCTCGACCATGGGCCCCGGCGTCAAGGTCGAAGTCGGCTCCCTGGGTGCCGCCTCCTGACGATGAATTCCGGCCCTTTCGGGTCGGCGCTCCAAGTTGGAGCAATGAGTTTCCCGTCGGCTCCGGCCGGCGGGATCGGTGGCTTCCGGAGGGGCTTGTTCCCAAGGGAGGTCTCCGACCCTGTCCGAGATTGTAGGTGTCCGGCATTGCCGCGACTTAAGCCGACGGACCGATCCCAGTCTCTGGGTGACGTCGGGGCCTGCATGAGACGGGAGTGAGATCCGTATGCATCCGAAGGGCGGTCCGCCGTTCTTCCCATGACGAGTACCGGTTCGAACTCTTCCCTCCAGCCATGCCGGTTCACCGGAACAGGCTGGCGGACAGGCCGCGAGCGCCGCGCACAAGCTTTCGGGTGAAGGCGTGGCAACAGCAACCTGACGATGGGGCGACAGCCTTGTCGTTTATCTGGAGACAGGCCGTGGATAGAGCGGAAAAGCGGGAACTGATCGACGCACTCAACGCCTCGTTCAAGGGCGCGGGCGTCATCGTCGTGTCCCACTACCAAGGCCTTACCGTCGCTGACCTGCAGGCGTATCGCGCCCGCATGAAGGAAGCTGGCGGCAAGGTCAAGGTCGCCAAGAACCGCCTCGCCAAGCTTGCTCTTCAAGGCACTGATGCCGAGCACATCGCAGACCTGTTCACAGGTCCGACCGTCATCGCCTATTCGGCGGATCCGGTCGCGGCGTCCAAGGTCACCGTCGATTACGCCAAGATCAACGACAAGCTCGTTGTGCTGGGCGGTGCGATGGGCACGACCAACCTCGATGCCAACGGCGTCAAGGCTCTCGCGAGCCTGCCGTCGCTGGACGAACTGCGCGCCAAGCTGCTGGGTATGATCAATACCCCGGCGACCCGCATCGCAGGCGTCCTGCAGGCGCCCGCGGGCCAGCTGGCCCGCGTGTTCGGGGCTTATGCCAAGAAGGACGAAGCGGCGTGAGGCCGTTCGACCTGAAACACAAATCTGGTTCGAACCGTTACTGAAGGAAGAAGTGAAATGGCTGATCTTGCCAAGCTGGTCGATGAACTGTCGGCCCTGACCGTCCTCGAAGCCGCCGAGCTGTCGAAGCTCCTCGAAGAGAAGTGGGGCGTGTCCGCCGCTGCTCCGGTCGCCGTCGCTGCCGTTGGTGGCGCTGCCGCTCCGGCCGCCGCCGAGGAAGAGAAGACCGAGTTCGACGTCATCCTGGTCGATGCCGGCGACAAGAAGATCAACGTGATCAAGGAAGTCCGTGCCATCACCGGTCTCGGCCTCAAGGAAGCCAAGGACCTGGTCGAAGGCGCTCCGAAGCCGGTCAAGGAAGCCGTGTCCAAGGACGAGGCCGCCAAGATCAAGAAGCAGCTTGAAGAAGCTGGCGCCAAGGTCGACGTCAAGTAATCGACCTTGCATTTCTAACGGTGGGCGGCTCGACAAAATCGGGCCGCCCAACGGTTGTTTTTGAGATGGCCTTTATTTGGCCCGAATCGGATCGAATTGGCTAAAGGCTTGGCCTGTCGGTCGACGGTCGGTTTGTCCCGAGCCCTTCGGCGACGTGGAAACGTTGCGCATCAGAGGGTTCCGGTCTGCCGATCACGGTGTACGAGGGAAGCAATGGCGCAAACGTTCAACGGCCGCAGGCGTGTCCGCAAGTTCTTCGGAGACATCCGGGAAGTTGCCGAGATGCCGAACCTGATCGAGGTCCAGAAGGCGTCCTACGACCAGTTCCTCATGGTGGAGGAGCCGAAGGGCGGACGTCCCGAGGAGGGCCTCCAGGCCGTTTTCAAGTCTGTGTTCCCGATTTCTGACTTCGCCGGCACGGCGTTCCTCGAGTTCGTTCGCTACGAGTTCGAAGCGCCCAAGTACGACGTCGACGAGTGCCGTCAGCGCGGCATGACCTTCGCCGCGCCGCTGAAGGTGACGCTGCGTCTCATCGTGTTCGATGTCGATGAGGATACCGGCGCCAAGTCGGTGAAGGACATCAAGGAGCAGGACGTCTACATGGGCGACATGCCGCTCATGACCGACAACGGCACCTTCATCGTCAACGGTACCGAGCGCGTCATCGTCTCCCAGATGCACCGTTCGCCGGGCGTGTTCTTCGACCACGACAAGGGCAAGAGCCACTCGTCGGGCAAGCTGTTGTTCGCCGCGCGCATCATCCCCTATCGCGGTTCCTGGCTCGACATCGAGTTCGACGCCAAGGACATCGTCTATGCGCGCATCGACCGCCGCCGCAAGATTCCAGTGACGAGCCTGATGTTCGCCCTCGGTCTCGACGGCGAGGAAATCCTCGACACCTTCTACAACAAGATCATCTACGAGCGCGCCAAGGACGGCTGGCGCATGCCTTACGATGCCAATCGCATGAAGGGCATGAAGGCCGTTGCTGACCTGATCGACGCCGACACCGGCGAAGTGGTGGTCGGCGCTGGCCGCAAGCTGACTGCTCGCGCCGCCCGTCAGCTCGCCGAAAAGGGCCTCAAGGCCCTGAAGGTGACCGACGAGGAGCTCGAAGGCCTCTACATCGCCGAAGACGTCGTCAACATGCAGACGGGTGAGATCCACGTCGAAGCCGGTGAAGAAATCACCGCCAAGATGGTGGCTCAGCTGGCCGAACTCGGCATCGACGAGCTGCCGCTCCTCGACATCGACCACGTCAACACCGGCGCCTACATCCGCAACACGCTGGCCGTGGACAAGAACGAGCTGCGCGAGAGCGCGCTGTTCGACATCTACCGCGTCATGCGTCCGGGCGAGCCGCCGACCATCGACACCGCCGAGGCGATGTTCAAGTCGCTGTTCTTCGACGCCGAGCGTTACGACCTCAGCGCCGTCGGCCGCGTCAAGATGAACATGCGCCTCGACCTTCAGTGCCCGGACACCGTCCGCGTCCTGCGCCGCGAAGACATCCTCGCCGTCATCAAGACGCTGGTGGAGCTGCGCGACGGCAAGGGCGAGATCGACGACATCGACAACCTCGGCAACCGTCGCGTCCGTTCGGTCGGCGAGCTGATGGAAAATCAGTATCGCGTCGGTCTCCTGCGCATGGAGCGCGCCATCAAGGAGCGCATGAGCTCGGTCGACATCGACACGGTCATGCCGCAGGACCTGATCAACGCCAAGCCGGCTGCCGCCGCTGTGCGCGAGTTCTTCGGCTCGTCGCAGCTCAGCCAGTTCATGGACCAGACCAACCCGCTCTCCGAGATCACCCACAAGCGCCGCCTGTCGGCCCTTGGTCCGGGCGGTCTGACCCGCGAGCGCGCCGGCTTCGAAGTCCGTGACGTGCACACCACGCACTACGGCCGCATCTGCCCGATCGAGACGCCGGAAGGCCCGAACATCGGTCTGATCAACTCGCTCGCTACCTTCGCCCGCGTCAACAAGTACGGCTTCATTGAGAGCCCGTACCGCATTGTCGAGGGCGGCAAGGTGACCGACAAGGTCGTCTATCTCTCGGCGATGGAAGAGAGCAAGTACACGGTCGCCCAGGCGAACGCCATCCTCGATGAGGAAGGCCACTTCGTCAACGACATGGTCATCTCCCGCCATGCCGGTGAGACGGCCGCCGTCGCCAAGGAACGCGTCGACCTGATGGACGTGTCGCCCAAGCAGGTCGTTTCCGTCGCCGCGGCGCTGATCCCGTTCCTTGAGAACGACGACGCCAACCGCGCCCTGATGGGCTCGAACATGCAGCGTCAGGCCGTGCCGCTGGTGCGCGCCGAGGCGCCGTTCGTCGGCACCGGCATGGAGCCGGTCGTCGCCCGTGACTCGGGTGCCGCCATCGCCGCCAAGCGCGGCGGCGTCATCGATCAGGTGGACGCCACGCGTATCGTCATCCGCGCCACCGAGGATCTCGAAGCGTCGAAGTCCGGCGTCGACATCTACCGCCTGATGAAGTTCCAGCGCTCCAACCAGTCGACCTGCATCAACCAGCGTCCGCTGGTGCGCGTCGGTGACATTGTCGCCAAGGGCGACATCATCGCCGACGGTCCGTCGACCGACCTTGGCGATCTGGCCCTCGGCCGGAACGTGCTGGTCGCGTTCATGCCGTGGAACGGCTACAACTACGAGGACTCGATCCTTCTCTCCGAGAAGATCGTGGCCGAGGACGTGTTCACCTCGATCCACATCGAGGAGTTCGAGGTGATGGCCCGCGACACCAAGCTGGGCCCTGAGGAAATCACCCGCGACATCCCGAACGTGTCGGAAGAGGCCCTCAAGAACCTCGACGAAGCCGGCATCGTCTACATCGGCGCCGAAGTGCAGGCCGGCGACATCCTGGTCGGCAAGATCACGCCGAAGGGCGAAAGCCCGATGACGCCGGAAGAGAAGCTTCTGCGCGCCATCTTCGGCGAGAAGGCCTCGGACGTTCGCGACACCTCCCTGCGCGTGCCGCCGGGCGTGACCGGAACCATCGTCGAAGTGCGCGTGTTCAACCGCCACGGCGTCGAGAAGGACGAGCGCGCCATGGCGATCGAGCGCGAGGAGATCGAGCGCCTTGCCAAGGACCGCGACGACGAGCAGGCCATCCTCGACCGTAACGTCTACGGCCGCCTGATGGACATGCTGATCGGCAAGACCGGCGTCGGCGGGCCCAAGGGCTTCAAGAAGGACACCGTTCTCGACCAGGAGAAGCTCGAGGAGTTCCCGCGCTCGCAGTGGTGGCAGTTCGCTCTCGAGAGCGAGCAGGCCATGGGCGAGGTCGAGGCCCTGCGCAAGCAGTATGACGAGAGCCGCAAGCGGCTCGAGCAGCGCTTCATCGACAAGGTGGAGAAGCTGCAGCGCGGCGACGAACTGCCGCCGGGCGTCATGAAGATGGTCAAGATCTTCGTCGCCGTGAAGCGCAAGATCCAGCCGGGCGACAAGATGGCCGGCCGTCATGGCAACAAGGGCGTCGTTTCGCGCATCGTGCCGGTGGAGGACATGCCGTTCCTTGAGGACGGTACCCACGTCGACATCGTGCTGAACCCGCTCGGCGTGCCTTCGCGCATGAACGTCGGTCAGATCCTTGAGACCCATCTTGGCTGGGCTTGCGCCGGCATGGGCCGCAAGATCGGCGAGATGCTGGAGGCCTACCGGCACAACAACGAGATCGAGCCGCTGCGCGAGCTGGTGATCGACACCTACAAGGGGTCGCCCAAGACCGAAGACATCGGCAAGTACACCGATGACGAGGTCCTGCTGCTCGCCAACCAGGTGAAGAAGGGCATTTCGATCGCCACGCCGGTGTTCGATGGCGCTCGCGAGCCGGACATCAACGAGCTTCTGGCCAAGGCGGGGGTGAACACCTCCGGCCAGTCGGTGCTCTACGATGGCCGTACCGGCGAGCCCTTCGACCGCAAGGTCACCGTCGGCTACATCTACATGCTGAAGCTCCACCACCTCGTGGACGACAAGATCCACGCCCGTTCGATCGGCCCCTACAGCCTCGTGACCCAGCAGCCGCTGGGCGGCAAGGCGCAGTTCGGCGGCCAGCGCTTCGGTGAAATGGAAGTGTGGGCGCTCGAAGCCTACGGCGCGGCCTACACGCTGCAGGAGATGCTGACGGTCAAGTCGGACGACGTGGCCGGCCGTACCAAGGTCTACGAAGCGATCGTCCGTGGCGACGAAGCCTTCGAGTCGGGCATCCCCGAGAGCTTCAACGTGCTGGTCAAGGAGATGCGGTCGCTCGGCCTCAACGTCGAGCTGGTCAACTCCAAGGAACATGCGGTCCTTGGCGACGAGCGTCCTCAGGACGCGGCGGAGTGATCCGGCGCGTCTAGCAACGGAAACGCCTTGAGCTGTCGGCGCGAAAGCGCCGGCAGTTCGGCGTGTCCCGAGCATTTCACGATCGGATGGACCATCCGATCGATAGGGAAATGCTCAAGAGTTTGAAGCCTGTGCGTATTCTCTTGGCTCGGATCCGAGCCGAATAGGCACAGGGAACAGCCGGCGCCGGTGGCGCCTCGAGAATTTTTCATGTGGCCCCCGCCGGCGAGGCGGACAGACGGCGGTCGGGCTGCATCACAGGAGAAGAGCCGATGAACCAAGAGGTCATGAACCTTTTCAACGCACAGGCTCCCGTGCAGGTCTTCGACCAGATCAAGATCTCCCTCGCTTCCCCCGAGAAGATCCTCAGCTGGTCCTATGGCGAGATCAAGAAGCCCGAGACCATCAACTATCGTACCTTCAAGCCCGAGCGCGACGGCCTGTTCTGCGCCCGCATCTTCGGGCCGATCAAGGACTACGAGTGCTTGTGCGGCAAGTACAAGCGCATGAAGTACAAGGGCGTCATCTGCGAGAAGTGCGGCGTCGAAGTCACGCTGTCGCGCGTCCGCCGCGAGCGCATGGGCCATATCGAGCTGGCCGCGCCCGTCGCCCACATCTGGTTCCTGAAGTCGTTGCCGAGCCGCATTGGCCTGTTGCTCGACATGCCGCTCAAGGACCTGGAGCGCATCCTCTACTTCGAAAACTACGTCGTCACCGAGCCGGGCCTCACGCCTCTCAAGCAGCATCAGCTCCTCACCGAAGAGGACTACATGCGCGCCCAGGAGGAATATGGCGAGGACACCTTCACCGCCCTGATCGGCGCCGAGGCCATTCGCGAGCTCCTGCAGTCGCTCGATCTCGCCAAGCTGGCCGAGAAGCTGCGCCAGGAGATCGCCGAGTCGACCTCCGAGCTGAAGCCCAAGAAGCTCGCCAAGCGCGTCAACATCATCGAAGCCTTCATTCAGTCGGGCAACAAGCCCGAGTGGATGGTGATGAGCGTCATCCCGGTCATCCCGCCGGACCTGCGCCCGCTGGTCCCGCTGGACGGCGGCCGCTTCGCGACCTCCGACCTCAACGACCTCTACCGCCGCGTCATCAACCGCAACAACCGCCTGAAGCGCCTCATCGAGCTGCGCGCGCCGGACATCATCATCCGCAACGAAAAGCGCATGCTGCAGGAGTCCGTTGACGCGCTGTTCGACAACGGCCGTCGCGGCCGCGTCATCACCGGCGCCAACAAGCGTCCGCTGAAGTCGCTCTCCGACATGCTGAAGGGCAAGCAGGGCCGCTTCCGCCAGAACCTCCTGGGCAAGCGCGTCGACTACTCCGGCCGTTCGGTCATCGTGGTCGGCCCGGAAATGAAGCTGCATCAGTGCGGCCTGCCGAAGAAGATGGCGCTGGAGCTGTTCAAGCCGTTCATCTACTCGCGCCTCGACGCCAAGGGCTTCTCCTCGACGGTGAAGCAGGCCAAGAAGCTGGTGGAGAAGGAGCGTCCGGAAGTCTGGGATATCCTCGACGAGGTCATCCGCGAGCATCCGGTCATGCTGAACCGCGCTCCGACGCTGCACCGTCTCGGCATCCAGGCCTTCGAGCCGATCCTGATCGAGGGCAAGGCCATCCAGCTGCACCCGCTCGTCTGCTCGGCCTTCAACGCCGACTTCGACGGCGACCAGATGGCCGTGCACGTGCCGCTCAGCCTCGAAGCCCAGCTCGAAGCCCGCGTGCTGATGATGTCGACCAACAACATCCTGCACCCGGCCAACGGCGCGCCGATCATCGTTCCCTCGCAGGACATCGTTCTCGGCCTCTACTACCTGTCGATCATGAACGACGGCGAGCCGGGCGAGGGCATGGCCTTCGCCGATTTCGGCGAGCTGCAGCATGCGCTCGACACCGGCGCCGTGACGCTGCACTCCAAGGTGCGCGGCCGCTTCAAGACCATCGACAAGGACGGCAACCCGGTCTCCAAGATTTTCGAGACCACGCCGGGCCGCATGATGATCGGGCAACTGCTGCCCAAGCATCACAACGTGCCGTACGATCTCTGCAACGAGCTCATGACCAAGAAGAAGATCTCGGGCATGATCGACGCCGTCTACCGCCACTGCGGTCAGAAGGAGTCGGTGATCTTCTGCGACAAGATCATGGCCCTCGGCTTCAAGGAAGCCTGCAACGCCGGCATCTCCTTCGGCAAGGACGACATGGTCATCCCGGAGACCAAGGCGAACCTCGTCGGCGAGACGCTGGCGCTGGTCAACGACTACGAGCAGCAGTACTCCGACGGCCTGATCACCCAGGGCGAGAAGTACAACAAGGTGGTCGACGCCTGGGCCAAGTGCACCGACAAGGTGGCCGAGGAGATGATGAAGCGCATCTCCGCCGTGCAGAAGGACGACGCCGGCCGCACCAAGCCGATGAACTCCATCTACATGATGAGCCACTCGGGCGCCCGTGGTTCGCCGGCCCAGATGAAGCAGCTCGCCGGCATGCGCGGCCTGATGGCCAAGCCGTCGGGTGAGATCATCGAAACGCCGATCATCTCGAACTTCAAGGAAGGCCTGAGCGTGATGGAGTACTTCAACTCCACGCACGGTGCCCGTAAGGGTCTGGCCGACACCGCCCTGAAGACCGCCAACTCCGGTTACCTCACCCGTCGTCTCGTCGACGTGGCGCAGGACTGCATCATCACCGAGACCGACTGCGGCGCCGAGGACCAGGGCCTCCGCATGCAGGCGATCGTCGATGCCGGTCAGGTCGTCGCCACGCTCGGTGCCCGTATCCTCGGCCGTACGGCCGCGGAGGACATCACCGTCGCCGCCACCGGCGAAGTGGTGGTGCCGAAGGGCAAGCTGATCGAGGAGCGCGACGTCGAGCGTATCGAGAAGTCGGGCATCCAGTCGGTGAAGATCCGCTCGGTGCTGACCTGCTCCACCAAGGTCGGTGTCTGCGCCAAGTGCTATGGTCGCGACCTCGCACGCGGCACGCCCGTCAACATGGGTGAAGCCGTCGGCGTCATCGCCGCCCAGTCGATCGGCGAGCCGGGTACCCAGCTCACCATGCGCACGTTCCACATCGGCGGCACGGCGCAGGTGGTGGACAGCTCGTTCATCGAGTCGACCATCGAAGGCACGGTCAAGATCCGCAACCGCAACGTCGTGCGCGACAGCGAGGGCAAGCTCATCGCCATGGGCCGCAACCTCGCCGTCGTGCTGGTCGACGAGGCCGGCAACGAGCGTTCGACCCATCGCGTGGTCTACGGCTCGCGCCTGCACGTCGACGATGGCGACAAGATCAAGCGCGGCCAGCGTCTTGCCGAGTGGGATCCCTACACCCGCCCGGTGCTGACCGACGTCGACGGCATCGTCGGCTCCGAGGATCTGGTCGAAGGCGCTTCGGTGTCCGAGACCACCGACGAGGCGACCGGCATCACCAAGCGTGTCGTCATCGACTGGCGCGGTTCGGCCCGTACGTCGGACCTCAAGCCGGCCCTGATCATCAAGGACGCCAACGGCAAGATCGGCAAGCCGCAGAAGGGTGGCGAGGCTCGCTACCTGCTCAGCCCCGACGCCATCCTGTCGGTCGAGCCGGGTTCGAAGGTGCATGCCGGCGACGTGCTCGCCCGTATCCCGCTCGAAAGCGCCAAGACGCGCGACATCACCGGCGGTCTGCCGCGCGTTGCCGAGCTGTTCGAAGCGCGTCGTCCGAAGGATCATGCCATCATCGCCGAGATCGATGGCACCATCCGCTTCGGCCGCGACTACAAGAACAAGCGCCGTGTGCTCATCGAGCCGCATGACGCCAGCCTTGAGCCGCGCGAGTACCTGATCCCCAAGACCAAGAACTTCCACCTTCAGGAAGGCGACGTGGTCGAAAAGGGCGATTACATCGTCGACGGCAACCCGGCGCCGCACGACATTCTGGCGATCAAGGGCGTGGAGGCACTGGCTGCCTACCTCGTCAACGAAATCCAGGAAGTCTACCGGTTGCAGGGCGTGGTGATCAACGACAAGCACATCGAGGTGATCGTTCGCCAGATGCTGCAGAAGGTTGAAGTCACCGAAGGCGGCGACACCGACCTGATGGGCGGTGATCAGGTGGACGCCATCGAGTTCGAGCAGATCAACGAGAAGGTGACGTCCGAGGGCAAGCACCCCGCGATTGCTCACCCGATCCTGCTCGGCATCACCAAGGCCAGCCTGCAGACCCGCTCCTTCATCTCGGCGGCGTCCTTCCAGGAGACCACCCGCGTCCTCACCGAGGCGGCGGTCAATGGCAAGGTCGACACGCTCGAGGGTCTCAAGGAGAACGTCATCGTCGGCCGCCTGATCCCGGCCGGTACCGGCTCGCTGATGAGCCGCATCCGCCAGGTGGCGATGCGTCGCGACGAGCTGATCCTCGAGGAGCGCCGCAAGGACGCTCTCGGCGAGGGCGGCGACGTTGCCATGGCGATGGAGCCGGCTGTCGCCCTCGACGCCGCGCCGAACGCCGACTGAGCGTGGACTGGCCGGGCTTCGGGCCCGGCCGTTACCGCTGTACAGTGACCAATGCGCTCCGGTTCGCCGGGGCGCATTTTCTTTTTAGGGCCTCATACGACCGAACCGACGCGGTCGTTGGGACGCATTTGTCGGCTCCAGATGACGCGCCGCTTTAACAGGTGAATGCGTCGCGTCTGAAGGGGGGCTTTCTTGATCGAGCGCAGTGCCTCGATCGCCGGAGAACTGGCTGCCGCGCGGAACAGGCGCTGCGAACTGCACCCATTTAACAATATGGAGACTGCCCCAGGCCTAGTATTGATGAAAATGATCGAGCCACGAGGTACGCATGGTCTACAAGACTAGAGCATGGACCGCAGATCGTGACCTGCGCCTCAGCGAGCTGTCATATGTGGAGGACAGTCGCCCGGCAAAATATGATGAGTTGCTCATCGGTAGGCCGATCTTCGACTACATGCATCCCGAAGACATCGCTGTGGTCCATGCGAACATGCTTTCCAGTAGCGGTGACTACAGGGCTTTCGGTGGCGCGGTATGCCGGTTCCTCCTGGGCGATGGCATCACCATCGTGGAGGAAATCAGCGGTTCGCCGATCTTTGACGATGCCAAAGGGTTTGTCGGCTATCGCGGAACCGCCCGGATGATCGGCGGCATTGCTCTCGGCAGCCTTGAGGCCTCCATTCTGCCGCTCGATACGGTCTATGCAAGAGCGCCCATGGCTTTGTGCGTCATCGACAGGAGCGGCCGGTTCCTGGCGATGAACGACCGCCACGCCAACCTGCTGACGTCGACCGTGGGCCAATCCCTCTCGGACCATCATCCGGCGAGCATGGAGAAGCTGAACGACGACTTCGCGCTCCTCGACCGCGGCGAGCCGGTGCCGGACCATGAAGCTCGGATCGATGACAAGATCTACGCCGTCTTGGTCAGTCCGTTGGCCGATGCGCTCGGCAACATCGTGGCGGTCTCCGTCGCGCATTTCGACGTGACGGAACGGCGCGGTCTGGAGGAGCAGTTGCGCGAGGCCAACGGTCGGCTGACGGAGATGGCCCTCAGGGATCACCTCACGGGCGTCTTCAATCGCCGCTATTTCGATATCTCCATCGCCGAAGAGGAGAGCCGGATCGCGCGCGTCGGCGGCGAACTGTCGCTGATCATGATCGATGTCGACCGCTTCAAGCTCTACAACGACACCCTCGGCCACCTTGCCGGCGATCAGTGCCTGATTGCCATCGCCAAGGCCATGTCGCGCGAACTCCACCGGAACGCCGACATGCTCTGCCGTTATGGCGGCGAGGAGTTCGCCGTCATCCTCCCCAACACGGCGCGCCGGGGCGCCGAAGTGGTGGCCGAGCGGCTGCGCAGGGCGGTCGAACGGCTGAAGCTGCCCCACGAGCCCAATGTGCCCTACGGTCACGTGACCATCAGTGTCGGCGTCGCGTCGAGAAGCCAGCCCAATCCGCACCAGGATGGAACCGAGGCTCTTGTGCTCGCGGCGGATGGCGCCCTTTATGAGGCGAAGACCTCCGGACGCAACAGGGTTGGCCTCGCGAACTGAGGACGGGTTTCGGTGGTGGAGCCGATCGATGATTCCCTCTGGGGCCGGGCAGGTTGAATCGGCCCAGGCGGGCTTGAGGATTCGCTCGTGACGCCGAGTCGAGGGTGCCGGCCTAAGTGATTTGACGATGCATCGATTGCATTTGTTGCGCTGGCGATGACACAAAGCCCGCTTTCGTGCCGTCCGGGCGTATGAGGGGCTTCACGGAACCGACATTTCCGCCTTTTTTGGTCCGCCGACTTGACGGTTGGGGATTGTTTGAGTAGTGTCCGCGCCACTTGAAGAGTTGGTCTGTAACGCGTGATCGATCACTGGTCCTTAAACTTTTGATCAAGCACCGTTAAACGCTACTCGCTCCACTGGTGGTGAAAGCTGTTGTACGCACGAACGGTGCCGTTTGGCATTGTTCCTCTGCTTTCCGCCGCGCCGGACGTGAGATTTCACGTTATCGGCGCGCTTCGTTTTGTGCGGGCGGGGTGCGGAGAGTTGCGAAATCGGTCAGGGAGCTGGCCTGTTGTCTTGGTTCTGGCAACGGTTGGCTCTGAAGGAAGTGTAGTTCCGGTCTCCATGAAGGTCCGGACGTTTGGATTGAAGGTGAAGGATGCCGACGATCAATCAGTTGATCCGTAACCCGCGCGTCGCGCCGGTTTACCGTGAGAAGGCCCGCCATCTTGAGGCTTGCCCTCAGAAGCGTGGCGTTTGCACGCGCGTCTATACGACGACCCCCAAGAAGCCTAACTCGGCTCTTCGTAAGGTCGCCAAGGTCCGTCTGACCAACGGTTACGAGGTCATCGGTTACATCCCCGGCGAAGGTCATAACCTTCAGGAGCACTCGGTCGTCATGATCCGTGGCGGTCGCGTCAAGGACCTTCCCGGCGTGCGCTACCACATTCTCCGCGGCGTGCTCGACACGCAGGGCGTCAAGAACCGCAAGCAGCGCCGCTCGAAGTACGGCGCCAAGCGTCCGAAGTGATCCCTGGCCGGATCTGCGCGGAAGCCGGATCCGGTCGGTCTTATTTTGCAATACCCGGAGACGAAGTATGTCCCGTCGTCACAGTGCAGAGAAGCGCGAGATCAATCCCGATCCGAAGTTCGGTGATATCGTCGTTTCCAAGTTCATGAATTCGATCATGCAGGACGGCAAGAAGTCGGTTGCCGAAGCGATCGTCTATGGTGCCTTCGACAGCATCGAGACCCGCACCCGCCAGAGCCCGGTCCAGACCTTCCATCAGGCGCTCCACAACGTGATGCCGCAGATCGAAGTTCGGTCGCGCCGCGTCGGTGGTGCCACCTACCAGGTCCCGGTCGAGGTTCGCACCGAGCGCCGTCAGGCTCTCGCCATCCGCTGGCTGATCACGGCCGCTCGCGGTCGCAACGAGAAGACGATGGTCGATCGTCTGTCGGGCGAGCTGATGGATGCCGCCAACAACCGCGGCACCGCCGTCAAGAAGCGCGAAGATACGCACCGGATGGCCGAAGCCAACCGCGCCTTCTCGCACTATCGCTGGTAATCCGGACAGGCGGAGACGAACATGGCTCGTACGCATAAGCTCGAGGACTACCGCAACTTCGGCATCATGGCCCACATCGATGCGGGCAAGACGACGACGACGGAACGCGTCCTCTATTACTCGGGCAAGTCCCACAAGCTCGGCGAAGTGCACGACGGCGCTGCCACCATGGACTACATGGAGCAGGAGCAGGAGCGTGGCATCACCATCACGTCGGCTGCCACCACGACCTTCTGGAACGGCAAGCGCCTCAACATCATCGACACCCCAGGCCACGTCGACTTCACCATTGAAGTCGAGCGTTCGCTGCGCGTGCTCGACGGTGCCGTCTGCGTGCTCGACTCCAACCAGGGTGTCGAACCTCAGACCGAGACCGTTTGGCGCCAGGGCGACAAGTATCACGTTCCCCGGATCGTCTTCTGCAACAAGATGGACAAGACCGGCGCGAACTTCGACCAGTGCCTGAGCGACATCAAGACCCGCCTCGGCGCCCGTCCTGTCGCGCTGCAGCTGCCGATCGGTTCCGAGGCGAACTTCAAGGGCATCGTCGACCTCATCCGCATGAGAGCGGTGGTGTGGGAAGACGAGCAGCTCGGCGCCAAGTACCACGACACGGACATTCCGGCCGACATGCTTGAGCGCGCCAAGGAAGCGCGTGCCGAGATGATCGAAGCCGCCGTCGAAATGGACGACGATGCCATGGAGGCCTACCTCGAGGGCAACGAGCCCGACGAGGCGACCCTCAAGAGGCTGATCCGCAAGGCGGTTCTGGTTTCGGCATGGTTCCCGGTTCTCGCTGGCTCGGCCTTCAAGAACAAGGGTGTGCAGACGCTGCTCGACGCCGTCGTCGACTTCCTGCCGTCGCCGGTCGATGTGCCGCCGACCAAGGGTATCGACCCGAAGACGGAAGAAGAGACCGTTCGCCTGTCGTCCGACGACGAGCCGCTCGCCATGCTGGCCTTCAAGATCATCGAAGATCCGTATGGCGTGCTGACCTTTGCCCGCGTCTACTCGGGCGTGCTGCAGAAGGGTTCGACCGTTCTGAACTCGACCCGCGAGAAGCGCGAGCGCATCGGCCGCATGGTCCAGATGCATGCCGACACCCGTGAGGACGTCGAGGAAGCCCGCGCCGGCGACATCGTCGCCTTCGTCGGTCTCAAGGACACCCGCACCGGCGACACGCTCTGCGATCCGCTGAAGCCCGTCGTCCTCGAGAAGATGGAATTCCCCGAGCCGGTCATCGAGATGGCCGTCGAGGCTGCCACCAAGACCGAGCAGGAGAAGCTTTCCATGGCTCTCCAGAAGCTGGCGTCCGAGGATCCGTCCTTCCGCGTCTCCACCGATCAGGAGTCGGGGCAGACGATCATCAAGGGCATGGGCGAGCTTCACCTCGATATCAAGATCGACATTCTCCGTCGTGCTCCGCACAACATCAAGGTGAATGTCGGCGCCCCGCAGGTTGCCTATCGCGAGACCATCCGCAAGTCGACCGAGATCGACTACACCCACAAGAAGCAGACTGGCGGTACTGGCCAGTTCGCCAAGGTGAAGTTTGTCGTCGAGCCGGGCGAAGTCGGTTCGGGCTTCATCTTCGAGAACAAGATCATCGGTGGTGTGGTTCCCAAGGAATACATCCCCGGCGTCGAGAAGGGCCTGAACTCGGTGATGACGTCTGGCCCGATCGCCGGCTTCCCGGTGGTCGACGTCAAGGTCACGCTGATCGACGGCGCCTATCACGAGGTGGACTCTTCGGCCATCGCCTTCGAAATCGCCTCCCGCGCCGCTCTGCGTGAAGCGATGGAAAAGGCCTCGCCGGCTCTGCTTGAGCCGATCATGAAGGTCGAGATCGTTTCGCCGGAAGAATACGTCGGTTCCGTCATCGGCGACGTCAACTCCCGTCGCGGCCAGATCCAGGGCCAGGACATGCGCGGCAACGCCAATGTCATCTCGGCCTTCGTTCCGCTCGCCAACATGTTCGGCTACGTGAACCAGCTCCGCTCGATGAGCCAGGGACGCGCCAGCTACACCATGCAGTTCGACCACTACGAGCAGGTCCCGGCTGCGGTCGCCCAGGAAGTTCAGGCGAAGTACGCCTGATTTCCCGACCGCTGACCTCACCCGCTTTCACGAGACAAAGGAAGATATCCGATGGCTAAGGAAAAGTTTTCGCGGACGAAGCCGCACTGCAACATCGGCACGATCGGCCACGTTGACCATGGCAAGACGTCGCTGACCGCGGCGATCACCAAGGTGCTGGCCGAGACCGGCGGCGCCACGTTCAAGGCCTACGACCAGATCGACGCTGCTCCCGAAGAGAAGGCGCGCGGCATCACGATCAACACGGCGCACGTCGAGTACGAGACGCAGAACCGTCACTATGCGCACGTCGACTGCCCAGGCCACGCCGACTACGTGAAGAACATGATCACCGGTGCCGCCCAGATGGACGGCGCGATCCTGGTCGTGTCTGCCGCCGACGGCCCGATGCCGCAGACCCGCGAGCACATCCTGCTCGCCCGTCAGGTCGGCGTTCCCGCCATCGTCGTGTTCCTGAACAAGTGCGACATGGTCGACGATCCGGAGCTGCTCGAGCTGGTGGAGATGGAAGTTCGCGAGCTTCTGTCGTCCTACGAGTTCCCCGGCGACGACATTCCGATCGTCAAGGGTTCGGCTCTCGTTGCCCTCGAGAATGGCGACCCCGTCCTCGGCCACGACGCCATCCTCGAGCTGATGACCCAGGTCGACGCCTACATCCCGCAGCCGGATCGTCCGATCGACCAGCCGTTCCTGATGCCGATCGAAGACGTGTTCTCGATCTCCGGCCGTGGCACCGTGGTGACCGGCCGTGTCGAGCGCGGCATCGTCAAGGTCGGCGAGGAAGTCGAGATCGTCGGCATCCGTCCGACCACCAAGACGACGGTGACCGGCGTTGAAATGTTCCGCAAGCTGCTCGATCAGGGCCAGGCCGGCGACAACATCGGCGCGCTGCTGCGCGGCACCAAGCGTGAAGACGTCGAGCGCGGCCAGATCCTGTGCAAGCCGGCTTCCGTGAACCCGCACACCAAGTTCAAGGCCGAAGCCTACATCCTGACCAAGGAAGAGGGTGGCCGTCACACGCCGTTCTTCACCAACTACCGCCCGCAGTTCTACTTCCGCACGACGGACGTGACCGGCGTGGTGACGCTGAACGAAGGCGTCGAGATGGTGATGCCCGGCGACAACGTGACGATGAACGTTCAGCTGATCGTCCCGATCGCCATGGAAGAGAAGCTCCGCTTCGCTATCCGTGAAGGTGGCCGCACTGTCGGCGCCGGCGTCGTCGCTTCGATCGTCGAGTAATTGATCGTTTCGAGGTGATACGGGGCGGGGCTCGCTCCGCCCACGTCTCCTCCAGAGGTAGAGAAATGAACGGTCAGAATATCCGTATCCGTCTCAAAGCGTTCGATCATCGTATCCTCGATGCTTCGACGCGCGAGATTGTCAACACGGCCAAGCGCACGGGCGCGCAGGTCCGGGGCCCGGTTCCGCTTCCGACGCGAATCGAGAAGTTCACGGTCAACCGGTCGCCCCATATCGACAAGAAGAGCCGCGAACAGTTCGAGATGCGCACTCACAAGCGCCTCCTGGACATCATCGATCCGACCCCGCAGACCGTGGACGCGCTGATGAAGCTCGACCTCGCGGCCGGCGTGGACGTCGAGATCAAGCTCTGAGAACAAGAGCCGGGTTGAGAGAGAACGCTATGCGCTCAGGTGTCATTGCACAGAAGGTCGGCATGACCCGCGTCTACAACGACGCAGGCGAGCATGTTCCCGTGACGGTTCTCAAGCTTGAGAACTGCCAGGTGGTTGCTCACCGTACCGAAGAAAAGAACGGCTATACCGCGCTCCAGTTGGGTGCCGGTACGGTCAAGGTTAAGAATGTCTCGAAGGCGATGCGCGGCCACTTTGCCGTGGCGCAGGTCGAGCCCAAGCGCGAGGTTGCCGAGTTCCGGGTGTCTCCCGAGAACCTCATCGAGGTGGGCGCCGAACTGACGGCCGACCATTTCGTTGCCGGCCAGTTCGTCGACGTTACCGGCACTTCGATCGGTAAGGGCTTCGCTGGCGCGATGAAGCGCTGGAACTTCCATGGCGGCCGCGCCACGCACGGTAACTCGGTGTCTCACCGCGTTCTGGGCTCGACCGGTCAGCGTCAGGATCCCGGCAAGGTCTTCAAGAACAAGAAGATGCCCGGCCATATGGGTGACGAGCGCGTGACCACGCAGAACCTCAAGATCGTGCGCACCGACGCCGATCGTGGTCTGATCCTGGTCGAGGGCGCGGTTCCCGGCGCCAAGGGCGGCTGGATTCTCGTCCGCGACGCGGTCAAGAAGAAGCTTCCGGAAGGTGTTCCCACCCCGGGCAAGTTCCGCAAGGCGGCGCCCGCTGCGACCGCGGAGGCAGGTGAGTGATGGAACTCGAAGTCAAGACCCTCGATGGCGCTGTTGCTGGGACGGTCGCGCTTTCGGACGAGATCTTCGGTCTCGATCCGCGCGCCGATATCCTGCAGCGCGTCGTGCGCTGGCAGCTCGCCAAGCGCCAGGCCGGTACCCACAAGACTCTGACTCGTACAGAGATCACCAAGACCGGCAAGAAGATGTATCGGCAGAAGGGCACCGGCGGCGCCCGTCACGGCAACAAGGCGGCCCCGCAGTTCCGTGGTGGTGGCAAGGCCTTCGGTCCGGTGGTGCGCAGCCATGAGCACGACCTGCCCAAAAAGGTTCGGGCCCTCGGCCTGAAGCTCGCCCTGTCGGCCAAGGCCAAGGGTGCCAATATCGTCGTCCTGGACGAGGCGGTCGCCGCCGAGGCCAAGACGAAGGCCCTGAAGACGAAGCTCGCCGCGCTCGGCCTCACCAACGCGCTGATCATCGACGGAGCCAATCCGCAGGATCAGTTCCGCCTGGCGGCCCGTGCCATCCCGCAGATCGACGTGCTGCCCGTGCAGGGCATCAACGTCTACGACATTCTGCGTCGTGACACGCTGGTTTTGACCAAGGCGGCCGTGTCGGCGCTCGAGGAGCGGTTCAAATGACCAGTCTCAAGCACTACGACATCATCCGCACGCCGGTGATCACCGAGAAGGCGACCATCCAGGCTGAGAACAACAAGGTGGTCTTCAACGTTGCCAAGACCGCGACCAAGCCCGAGATCAAGGCTGCCGTCGAGCAGCTCTTCTCGGTCAAGGTCAAGAGCGTCAACACGCTCGTGCGGAAGGGCAAGACGAAGCGCTTCCGGGGCATCATTGGCACCCAGTCCGACGTGAAGAAAGCGGTCGTGACCCTCGAAGAGGGCCATTCGATCGACATCACGACGGGCCTCTGATCCGAGCGGCAGGACGATTATGGCACTCAAATATTACAAGCCGACGACCCCGGGCCAGCGTCAGCTGGTCCTCGTCGATCGCTCCGAGCTTCACAAGGGCGCGCCGGTGAAGGCGCTGACCGAGGGTCTTAACAAGACCGGCGGTCGCAACAACCTCGGCCGTATCACCGCCTACCATCGTGGTGGTGGTCACAAGCGCTCGTACCGTCTCATCGACTTCAAGCGTCGCAAGCTCGGCGTCACCGCCGTGGTCGAGCGTCTGGAGTACGATCCCAACCGCACTGGCTTCATCGCCCTGATCAAGTATCAGGACGGCGAGCTGAGCTACATCCTGGCCCCGCAGCGCCTGGCCGTCGGCGACACCGTCGTCGCCGCCGTCGCCGCCGACGTGAAGCCCGGCAATGCGATGCAGCTGTCGGCTATCCCGGTCGGCACGCTGGTTCACAATGTCGAGCTGAAGCCCGGCAAGGGTGGCCAGATCGCTCGTTCGGCTGGTTCTTACGCGCAGATCGTTGGTCGCGACCAGGGTTACACCGTGGTTCGCCTCAACTCCGGTGAACAGCGCAAGGTGCTCGGCACCTGCTTTGCCACCATCGGCGCCGTGTCGAACCCGGACCACGCCAACGTGTCGATCGGCAAGGCCGGCCGCAATCGCTGGCTGGGCAAGCGCCCGGTCAACCGCGGCGTCGCCATGAACCCGATCGACCATCCGCACGGCGGTGGTGAAGGCCGCACGTCCGGTGGCCGTCATCCGGTTACCCCGTGGGGCAAGCCGACCAAGGGCAAGAAGACGAGGTCGAACAAGTCCACGGACAAGTTCATCGTCCGTAGCCGCCACGCGCGCAAGAAGTCGCAGTAAGAGAGAGGAACGACCGTGACTCGTTCGGTTTGGAAAGGCCCGTTCGTCGACGGCTACCTCCTCAAGAAGGCGGAAGTCAGTCGCGCCAGCGGACGCAATGAAGTCATCAAGATCTGGAGCCGTCGCTCCACGATCCTGCCGAATTTCGTCGGACTCACGTTCGGCGTCTACAACGGCCAGAAGCACATTCCGGTGTCCGTGAATGAGGACATGGTGGGCCACAAGTTCGGCGAGTTCGCGCCGACGCGTACCTACTATGGCCATGGCGCCGACAAGAAGGCGAAGAGGAAGTAACCCATGGGCAAGCCGAAGCGTGAACGCACGCTCGCCGACAACGAGGCGCAGGCGGTGACCCGCAACCTTCGCGTCTCGCCGCAGAAGCTCAACCTTGTCGCGGCTCTTATCCGCGGCAAGAAGGTCAACACGGCCCTGGCCGATCTCACCTTCTCGCGCAAGCGTATCGCCGGCGACGTGAAGAAGACGCTGGAGTCGGCGATTGCCAATGCCGAGAACAACCACGACCTCGACGTCGACGCTCTCGTCGTCAAGGAAGCTTTCGTGAGCAAGGGCCTCGTCATGAAGCGCTTCTCGCCGCGGGCTCGTGGTCGCGTCGGTCAAATCCAGAAGCCGTTTGCGAACCTCACCATCGTGGTTCGCGAAGTCGAGGAGACCGCCTGATGGGTCACAAAGTCAATCCGATCGGTCTTCGTCTCGGCATCAACCGGACCTGGGACTCGCGCTGGTTCGCCGGCAAGTCCGAATACGGTGCCCTGCTGCATGAGGACCTCGCCATCCGCAACTTCCTCTTCGAGGAACTGAAGGCGGCGGCGGTGTCCAAGGTCGTGATCGAGCGTCCGCACAAGAAGTGCCGCGTCACCATCCACTCGGCTCGTCCGGGCGTGGTGATCGGCAAGAAGGGTGCCGACATCGAGAAGCTGCGCAAGCAGATCGCCAAGTTCACCACCTCGGAAGTGCACCTCAATATCGTTGAAGTGCGCAAGCCGGAGACCGACGCGACGCTCATCGCCTCGTCGATCGCCCAGCAGCTCGAGCGCCGCGTGGCCTTCCGCCGTGCAATGAAGCGTTCGGTGCAGTCGGCGATGCGTCTCGGTGCCGAGGGCATCCGCATCAACGCCGGCGGCCGTCTCGGCGGCGCCGAAATCGCCCGCCTGGAGTGGTACCGCGAGGGCCGCGTGCCCCTGCATACGCTCCGCGCGGACATCGATTACGGCATTGCCACCGCCCACACCGCCTACGGCACCAACGGCCTCAAGGTCTGGGTGTTCAAGGGCGAGATCCTGGAGCACGACCCGCTCGCTTCCGAGCGTCGCGCGCTTGAGGGTGGCAATGACGGCGAGCGTTCGGGCGGCGACCGCCGTCGTGAGCGCGATCCTCGTGGCGACCGTGAAGGTCGTGGCCGCGGCCGTCGCGACCGCGACGCCGATGGTGCGCGCTAACTAGAGTTTTGGGAGAAGGAAGATGCTTCAACCGAAGCGCACCAAGTTCCGTAAGCAGTTCAAGGGCCGCATCCATGGCGTGTCCAAGGGCGGCACCGACCTGAACTTCGGCGCCTATGGCCTCAAGGCCATGGAGCCCGAGCGCGTCACCGCGCGGCAGATCGAGGCGGCCCGCCGCGCGATCACCCGCCAGATGAAGCGTATCGGCCGCGTCTGGATCCGCGTGTTCCCGGACGTTCCGGTCACCGCCAAGCCGACCGAAGTCCGTATGGGTAAGGGCAAGGGTTCGCCGGAGTTCTGGTGCGTCCGCATCAAGCCCGGCCGGATCATGTTCGAGCTCGACGGCGTGCCCGAGGAGGTCGCCCGCGAGGCGCTCCGTCTCGGCGCGGCCAAACTTCCGATCAAGACGCGCTTCATTCAGCGCATCGCCGAGTGATCCGCAAGGGCACCCGCCCGGCAGGTTCCTGACCTCCGCCAGCGGGTGCCGATCGGAAGACCGGCCTTACTGTTAGGACGAGAAAACGATGAAGGCGAACGACGTTCGGGCCATGACGCCCGACCAGCTCGAGGACGAGATGGCCAAGCTGAAGAAAGAGCAGTTCAACCTGCGCTTCCAGAAGGCGACGGGCCAGCTCGACAATACGTCCCGCGTGCGGGTCGTGCGTCGCGACATCGCCCGCATCCAGACGGTTCTGCGCGACAAGCGCGCGACTGCGAACGCTTAAGGAGAGACGAGTTGCCGAAGCGCATCCTGCAAGGCGTCGTCGTCAGCGACAAGACCGACAAGACGGTCGTAGTTAAGGTGGAGCGTCGCTTCACCCATCCGGTGCTCAAGAAGACCGTGCGCCGGACGAAGAACTACCAGGCGCATGACGAGACGAACCAGTACAAGGTCGGGGACCTGGTTTCCATCGAGGAAAGCAAGCCCATTTCGAAGACCAAGCGCTGGGTTGTGCTCTCCACCGCAAGCGAGAGCTGAGCGGGAGAGGCTTGCTTCCGGCCCCATCTGGGGCCGGCAAAGCAGAAAGTCGTTTCGGGGGACGCCGTCATTGGCCGTTTGCCCCGAAATAGCGTCCCCGGGTCATTGACTTCCGACCCGGAGAGGCTTATGCGGCAGACGCTGATTTCAGAACGGGATGGCATGTGATGCCGTTCCGTTTCGGATTGTTTCGTCGAGGCTGCCCGAGGGCGCCGCGACAAGACGGCGAAAGCGAGACATCCGGCCTTGTTTCCGGCCGCCTCACGAGGCGGCAGGGTAGGGGGCGGGCCTCCCGGGCTGCGGATACGGCCAGGGACTGGGATGAACTCGAAACGAAGGGTCCGGCACGCCGTACCCCCATTTTCCGAGTTCCAAAACAAAGTCGCTGCCCGCCTGCGCCATCCGGCGCCGGTGGGTGCATGCATCAAAGATAAGGCGGCCAAGTCATGATTCAGATGCAAACCAACCTCGACGTGGCGGATAATTCCGGCGCACGTCGTGTTATGTGCATCAAAGTGCTCGGCGGCGCGAAGCGGCGGTATGCCTCGGTGGGCGACATCATTGTCGTCTCCATCAAGGAAGCCATCCCTCGTGGTCGCGTGAAGAAGGGCGACGTGATGAAGGCGGTCGTGGTCCGCACGGCCAAGGACATCCGGCGTACGGACGGTTCGGTCATTCGTTTCGACAAGAATGCCGCCGTTCTCATCAACAACCAGAAAGAGCCGATCGGGACCCGTATCTTCGGGCCGGTTCCGCGCGAACTCCGCGCCAAGAACCACATGAAGATCATCTCGCTCGCCCCGGAGGTTCTGTAACCATGGCCGCCAAGATCAAGAAGGGCGACAAGGTCGTGGTTCTCGCTGGCAAGGACAAGGGCAAGACCGGTGAGGTCATCGAGGTCCGTCCGTCCGAGAACCGCGCTGTTGTCCGCGGCGTCAACATCGTTCGCCATCACCAGAAGCAGTCGGCCAAGTCCGAGGGTGGTATCGTCGCCAAGGAAGCGGCGCTCGACCTTTCGAACCTCGCCGTTGCCGACCCCAAGGACGGCAAGCCGACTCGCGTTGGTTTCAAGTTGCTCGACGACGGCCGCAAGGTCCGCTTCGCCAAGCGTTCCGGAGATGTGATCGATGGCTGATGCGGTCTACATTCCGCGCCTCAAGCGCACCTACGACGAGACTATCCGCAAGGCTCTCATCGAGCAGTTCGGCTACAAGAACGCGTTGGAAGTCCCGACCCTCGACAAGATCGTCCTGAATATGGGCGTCGGCGAGACCGTTGCGGACGGCAAGAAGATCAATTCTGCCGTCGGCGACCTGACCCTCATCGCCGGCCAGAAGCCGGTGATCACCAAGGCCCGTAATTCCATCGCCACGTTCAAGTTGCGCGAAGGCATGAACATCGGCGCCAAGGTGACTCTCCGCCGTCAGCGCATGTACGAGTTCCTCGATCGCCTCATCACCATCGCGCTGCCGCGCGTTCGTGACTTCCGTGGTCTGAACCCGAAGTCCTTCGATGGACGTGGCAACTTCGCCATGGGCATCAAGGAACACATCGTTTTTCCCGAGATCGAGTACGACAAGGTCGACCAGGTCTGGGGCATGGACATCATCGTCTGCACCACGGCGAAGACCGACGACGAGGCGCGTGCGCTTCTCAAGGCCTTCAATTTCCCGTTCCGGCAGTGACGAGAAGGGTTCGGATTTAAATGGCTAAGAAGAGCGCCATCGAGAAGAACAAGCGTCGCCAGAAGCTGGTGAAGCAGTTCTCCGCCAAGCGTGAGGCCCTCAAGGCGATCGCGAGCGACAAGTCGCTGACGATCGAGGAGCAGTTCGCGGCACGCCTGAAGCTTGCCGAGCTTCCTCGCAACTCGTCCGCGGTGCGTGTCCGCAACCGCTGCGA
The DNA here is from genome assembly GCF_950100655.1 of Pleomorphomonas sp. T1.2MG-36. Classification (NCBI taxonomy): domain Bacteria; kingdom Pseudomonadati; phylum Pseudomonadota; class Alphaproteobacteria; order Hyphomicrobiales; family Pleomorphomonadaceae; genus Pleomorphomonas; species Pleomorphomonas sp. T1.2MG-36. The sequence continues at coordinate 360,019 of NZ_CATNLY010000012.1, read as the reverse complement.
AGTCACTGGCCGTCCGCGGTCTTATTATCGCAAGCTCAAGATGAGCCGTATCGCCCTGCGTGAGCTGGGGTCGCTCGGTCTCATCCCGGGCCTTGTGAAGTCGAGCTGGTAAGGAGAGCGGTCCCATGCCGATGACCGATCCTTTGGGTGATATGCTCACCCGCATTCGTAATGCCCAGATGCGCAAGATGTCGAAGGTGTCTACGCCGGCTTCCAAGCTGCGCAAGAACGTTCTCGACGTCCTGGTCGCTGAGGGCTTTCTGCGCGGTTATGCCGAAGTGGCTGCCGACGGTCGCTCCGAGTTCGAGATCGAACTCAAGTACTACGATGGCCTTGGCGTCATCCGTACGATCGAGCGCGTGTCCAAGCCTGGCCGCCGCGTTTACGCTTCGGTTAAGAACCTGCCCCGAGTTGCCAACGGCCTCGGCGTGTCGATCCTCAGCACCCCGCGCGGTGTTATGGCCGACCACGACGCCCGCGAGCAGAACGTCGGCGGCGAAGTTCTCTGCCGCGTCTTCTAACCTTCGACTGGAAACGGGTTAATACCATGTCGCGCATTGGCAAGAAGGCTGTACCGGTCCCTTCGGGGGTCACGGCCGACATCGCTGGGCAGACCGTTTCGGTCAAGGGACCGAAGGGGACGCTCAAATTCGATCTGAACGAGCACGTCAACGTCACCAAGGCGGAAGACGGTTCGATCAAGATTGAGCCCAAGGACGAGACCAAGCTGGCCCGCGCCAGCTGGGGCATGTCCCGGACGCAGATCGCCAACCTGATCAAGGGTGTGACGGTCGGCTTCGAGAAGAAGCTCGAGATCTCCGGCGTTGGCTACAAGGCGGCGCTTCAGGGCAAGACCTTGCAGCTTTCGCTCGGCTATAGCCATGACATCGCCTATCCGGTGCCGGAAGGCATCGCGATCGTCGTTCCGAAGCCGACGGAAATCGTCGTCTCCGGCATCGACGCCCAGCGTGTCGGGCAGGTCGCCGCCGAAATCCGCAAGTACCGTCCGCCGGAGCCCTACAAGGGCAAGGGCGTGAAGTACGCGGGCGAGTTCATCGTCCGTAAGGAAGGCAAGAAGAAGTAAGGGGACGATCATGGCTCACCTCACCGGCAACGATCGCCGCCGCGCCCGCGTGCGCCGCGCGATCAAGGCGGCGGCCAACGGTCGCCTCCGGCTTTCCGTGCATCGCTCGTCGCTGCACATCTATGCTCAGGTTATCGATGACGTTCAGGGTCGTACCCTGGCGTCCGCGTCGACCCTCGACAAGGACGTCCGCGACACTCTGAAGACCGGGGCCAACGTGGCCGCGGCCGCCGTGGTCGGCAAGCTCATCGCAGAACGCGCCAAGGCGGCGGGGGTGACTTCGGTCATCTTCGATCGTGGACAGTTCCTGTACCACGGCCGCATCAAGGCGCTCGCGGATGCCGCCCGCGAGGGCGGACTCGACTTCTAAGGCCGGTCCCGATCGAGAGAGATAAAGACAATGGCTGAACGTGAACGCAATAACAGGGATCGGGATCGCAACGAAGAGCGCGACAGCGAGTTCGTCGATCGCCTGGTCCATATCAACCGCGTCGCCAAGGTGGTGAAGGGTGGTCGTCGCTTCGGCTTCGCCGCGCTCGTCGTCGTTGGCGACCAGAAGGGCCGTGTCGGCTACGGCCACGGCAAGGCGCGTGAAGTGCCCGAGGCCATCCGCAAGGCGACGGAAGCCGCCAAGCGTGCCCTCGTGCGCGTGCCGCTCAAGGAAGGCCGGACGCTGCATCACGACGTCGCCGGTCGCTGGGGCGCCGGTCGCGTCTACGTGCGCACCGCGCCGGCCGGTACCGGCATCATCGCCGGTGGCCCGATGCGCGCCGTGTTCGAGACGCTTGGCGTCCAGGACGTGGTGGCGAAGTCGCTCGGCTCGTCCAACCCCTACAACATGATCCGCGCTACCTTCTCCGCTCTCGCGAACGAAGATAGCCCGCGGTCGGTTGCCGCCCGTCGTGGTCTCAAGGTCTCGGCCTTGCAGTCGCGCCGTCGCGACATCGACCCGGAAGCTGCGGCGTCGGCCGAAGGCTGATGGATCGAACGGGGGGAGGGCAGCCTCCCTCCCCATTCGTAGACTGGCTTTCGTAAGGTGAACATCATGTCGGCCAACAAGAAGTCGAGCAAGACCGTCACGGTCGAGCAGATTTACAGCCCTTCCCGCCGTCCCGCCGACCAGCGCGCCACGCTGATCGGCCTCGGTCTCAACAAGATGCATCGCACCGCCACGCTGGAGGATACTCCGTCCGTTCGCGGCATGATCGCGAAGGTCCAGCACCTCGTCCGCGTCGTGGACGAGGCCTGAGATACCGCCGGTCGAAAGGATCGATGAAATGAAGCTCAACGAGCTCAAGGATAACGAAGGCGCGAACAAGCCGCGCATGCGCGTCGGTCGCGGTATCGGCTCTGGCAAAGGCAAGACCGCCGGTCGCGGCGTCAAGGGCCAGACCTCGCGGTCGGGCGTTGCCATCGCCGGTTTCGAAGGCGGCCAGATGCCGCTGCATCGCCGCCTGCCGAAGCGTGGCTTCAAGAACATCTTCGCGCTCGATCTCAACGAGATCAGCCTGACGAAGGTTCAGGCTGCCGTCGATGCCAAGAAGCTCGACGCCAAGGCCCCGGTCACTGCCGAGGCGCTTGTGGCGGCCGGCCTGCTGCGCCGTCCGCTCGATGGCGTCCGCGTGCTGGGTGGCGAGATCAAGACGGCCCTGACCTTCCAGGTCGCCGGTGCTTCGGCATCTGCGGTCGCGGCGATCGAGGCCGCTGGTGGCAAGGTGGTCGTTCCGGCCGCCGCCGCCAAGGAGTGATGCGTAAGCCCCCGGCAGGCGCCGTTTTCACGCGAACGTTTTCGTCTCGCGTGGGGTCGGTGTCGTCCGGGGGCTTATTTCGTTCGCGACTCGGGTCTATATAGCGGACGGACTGGAGCCGGTTGTCGAGACGTCCTCGACGGCCATCCGGGCAAGGGAGACGGCGTTTCGGGTTTCGACAGCGCCAGGGCCCCAATGACAAGGCGGAGCAACCTCATCCCGTGCGATGAGGAGGCGCGCATCCGGGATCCCATTCGGGCGGAGTGAGACATGGCCTCTGCGGCAGAACAACTCGCTGCAAATCTGAATTTCGGCGCGCTCGCCAAGGCGGAAGAGCTCAAGAAGCGGATTTGGTTCACCCTTGGCGCACTTCTGGTGTATCGCCTCGGCACCTACATCCCGCTGCCGGGCATCAACCTTCAGGCGCTGGCCGATGCCTTCAAGCAGCAGAGCCAGGGCATTCTTGGCCTGTTCAACATGTTCTCCGGCGGCGCCGTCGGCCGCATGGCGATCTTCGCCCTGGGCATCATGCCCTACATTTCCGCCTCGATCATCATCCAGCTGCTGACCTCGGTCATTCCGTCGCTGGAAGCGATCAAGAAGGAAGGCGAGTCCGGCCGCAAGAAGATCAACCAGTACACCCGTTACCTCACGGTGCTGCTGGCCGCCGTGCAGTCCTACGGCATCGCCGTCGGTCTGCAGGGGCAGGGCTCGATCGTTCTCCACCCCGGCCCGACCTTCGTCATTTCCACCGTGCTGTCGCTGATGGGCGGCACGATGTTCCTTCTGTGGCTCGGCGAGCAGATCACCTCCCGCGGCATCGGCCAGGGCACGTCGCTGATCATCTTCGCCGGCATCATCGCCAACCTGCCGCACGCCCTCGTCGGCATGCTGGAACTGGGCCGTCAGGGCGCCCTGGCGACACCGATCATCCTGGCCGTGCTGGTGCTGGCCGTGGTCGTCATCGGTGGCATCGTCTTCTTCGAGCGCGCGCAGCGCCGGTTGCTGATCCAGTATCCGAAGCGCCAGGTCGGCAACAAGATGTTCCAGGGCGAATCGAGCCACCTGCCGCTGAAGCTCAACACCTCCGGCGTCATCCCGCCGATCTTCGCCTCGTCGATCCTGCTGATTCCGGGCACCATCACCGGCTTCGCCGGCACCGGTGCCGCCGGCGGCTGGCTGCAGACCATCGGCACGCTGATGGCGCACGGGCAGCCGCTCTACATGCTGTCCTACGCGGCAATGATCGTCTTCTTCGCCTTCTTCTACACGGCCATCGTGTTCAACCCGACCGACACGGCCGAGAACCTCAAGAAGCAGGGCGGCTTCATCCCCGGCATCCGGCCGGGCGAGCGCACCGCCTCCTACATCGACTATGTCCTGACCCGCATCAACGTCCTCGGTGCCATCTATCTCGTCGTCGTCTGCCTGCTGCCTGAGTTCCTGATCTCCACCACCGGTGTTCCGTTCTACTTCGGCGGCACGTCGCTGCTGATCGTCGTCTCGGTCACCATGGATACCGTGTCCCAGATCCAGGGACACCTCCTCGCCCATCAGTACGAGGGGCTGATCAAGAAGAGCAAACTTCGGGGGAAGCGTAGATGAGGCTGATTCTTCTCGGGCCGCCGGGCGCCGGCAAGGGTACGCAAGCGCAGAAGCTGGTGGACCGATACGGTATCGTGCAGCTGTCGACGGGTGACATGCTGCGCGCTGCCGTCGCCGCCGGCACCGAGATCGGCAAGAAGGCGAAGGCCGTCATGGATGCCGGTCAGCTGGTGTCCGACGAGATCGTCATCGGCATCGTCTCCGACCGCATCGAAGAGCCCGACGCCAAGAACGGCTTCGTGCTGGACGGCTTTCCGCGCACCGTGGCCCAGGCCGAGGCGCTCGACAAGCTGCTCGCCGACAAGAAGCTCAAGCTCGACGCGGTCATCGAGTTCAAGGTCGACGCCGAGAAGCTCGTCGACCGAATCGTTCGCCGGGCCGAGGAGGCCAAGGCGGCCGGCCAGCCGGTGCGCAAGGACGACAACCCCGAGGTGTTCCGCAAACGCCTCGAGGAGTTCCGGGCGCTCACGGCGGCACTGACGCCCTTCTATGCCAAGAGCGGCCTGTTGAAGCCGGTCGATGGCATGGCGCCCATTGAAGAGGTTGCCGGCGCGATTCGCGCCGCCCTCGAGTGAGACGGACGCCCGGCGAGGAACCAGCGTTCCACAGCCGGGCGATCGGTCGCCGACCGGGCTTTCCGGCGGCGATTTCGGCGACAAACCCGTGTCCGAAAGGTTGACGGAGAGGCCGGTTCCGGCTATGAACCGCCACCTATCCACGGGTTCTTCGTGCGATGGCCCGTAGGCGCTTGCCATGTCTCATGGTGCGTTTTGGTTCTCGCGATAAGTTAACCCGGCCGGCGCCACCTCAAGGGGCCGCCGTCAAGACACCGACCTCCACGGCTCGATCGGGGGAGGGAGCGATCCAAAAGGGTCGCGACGACAGGAGTGAAGTGAAGTGGCCCGTATCGCTGGCGTCAATATTCCCACCGCCAAGCGCGCCCTGATCGCGCTGCAGTATATCCATGGCATCGGCCCGAAGTTCGCCGAGGAGATCCTGGAGAAGGTTGGCCTCGATCCGGCCAAGCGCGTCAACGAGCTTTCGGATGCCGAAGTTCTGCAGATCCGCGAAGTGATCGACCGCGACTACGTCGTCGAGGGCGACCTCCGCCGCGAGACCGCGATGAACATCAAGCGTCTCATGGACCTCGGCTGCTACCGTGGCCTGCGTCACCGCAAGGGCCTGCCGGTCCGTGGTCAGCGCACGCACACCAACGCCCGTACCCGCAAGGGCCCGGCGAAGGCGATTGCCGGCAAGAAGAAGTAATTCCGTTTCGTCGGTCCGGCCGTACGCCGGTCTGGCGAAAAGGTTCGGACATGGCGCCGGCTCCGCGAGCGATCGCGGTCGGCGCTTTGTCCATGGTGGAAGGTCCGGTAGGATCGTTCGCCGTTGGGGGAAGGGCAAGGGTGCCCCTCCTCAATTCGTTCCGGTGCGCGGGGTTTCTCCTAGAGGCATGCGCTCCGGTGTAGCCGCTGGCATTACGGCGGTGACGAGATCGAAACGAGAGAGTAGAGAGCATGGCCAAGGAAGCCGCAGGCCGCGTCCGCCGTCGCGAACGCAAGAACATCACGTCCGGCATTGCCCACGTGAATTCCACCTTCAACAACACGATGATCACCATCACCGACGCGCAGGGCAACACCATCTCCTGGTCGTCGGCCGGTACCATGGGCTTCAAGGGTTCGCGCAAGTCGACCCCGTACGCCGCCCAGATGGCTGCCGAGGATGCCGCTCGCAAGGCGTCCGAGCATGGCGTCAAGACCCTGGAAGTCGAAGTTTGCGGTCCGGGCTCCGGTCGTGAGTCGGCCCTGCGCGCTCTGCAGGCCGCCGGTTTCCTGGTGAGCTCCATCCGCGACGTTACCCCGATCCCGCATAACGGTTGCCGTCCGCGTAAGCGTCGCCGCGTCTGACGCTCATCCGCGAACGTCCGGCTGTCGCTCTGGCACCGGACATGGCCCGTCAAGGCGGTGGTCCCTGCGGGGGATGCGGCCCGCGGCGAACCGCTTCATATGAAAGGGTATCAACGTGAGCATCCAGAAGAACTGGCAAGAGCTCAAGAAGCCGAACAAGCTCGAGGTCATCCCGAGCCGCGATCCGAAGCGCTTTGCGACCGTCGTCGCTTCGCCGCTCGAGCGTGGCTTCGGTCTGACGCTCGGCAACGCGCTCCGTCGTGTCCTCTTGTCCTCGCTGCAGGGCGCAGCGGTGACGGCGGTTCAGATCGACGGCGTGCTGCACGAGTTCTCCTCGATTGCCGGCGTGCGTGAGGACGTCACCGACATCATCCTCAACATCAAGGAAATCGCTGTCCGCATGCAGGGCCAGGGCCCGAAGCGGATGGTCGTGCGCAAGCAGGGTCCGGGCGTCGTCACCGCTGGCGACATCCAGACCGTCGGCGACATCGAGATCCTGAACCCCGAGCTGGTTCTCTGCACCCTCGACGAGGGCGCCGAGATCCGCATGGAGTTCACCGTCGATACCGGCAAGGGCTACGTGCCGGCCGACCGCAACCGTCCCGAGGATGCTCCGATCGGTCTGATCCCGGTCGACAGCCTCTACTCGCCGGTGCGCAAGGTGTCCTACAAGGTCGAGAACACCCGCGAGGGCCAGGATCTCGACCTCGACAAGCTGACCCTGACCGTCGAGACCGACGGTTCGGTGAAGCCCGAGGATGCCGTCGCCTACGCCGCCCGCATTCTCCAGGACCAGCTGGCGATCTTCGTCAACTTCGAAGAGCCGCAGAAGGATACCAAGGTCGAGACCGTTCCGGAGCTCGCCTTCAATCCGGCGCTGCTCAAGAAGGTCGACGAGCTCGAGCTGTCGGTCCGTTCGGCAAACTGCCTGAAGAACGACAACATCGTCTACATCGGCGATCTGATCCAGAAGAGCGAGGCGGAGATGCTCCGTACGCCGAATTTCGGCCGCAAGTCGCTCAACGAGATCAAGGAAGTGCTGGCGCAGATGGGGTTGCATCTCGGCATGGAAGTTCCGAACTGGCCGCCTGAGAATATCGAAGACCTGGCCAAGCGCTACGAAGACCACAACTACTGAGCATCATGCTCGCCGGAGGGGACGCCTCTCCGGCTCGTTCCAAACAAACTGCCCGGCGTGAGCCGCGCGAAGACAAAATAGGAGTAGGCCATGCGTCACGGTAATGCGGGCCGTCGGTTCAACCGCACTCAGAGCCATCGCAAGGCGATGCTCGCCAACCTCGCCATCTCGCTCGTCGAGCATGAGCAGATCGTCACCACCCTGCCGAAGGCGAAGGACCTGCGTCCGATCGTCGAGAAGCTGGTGACCATCGCCAAGAAGGGCGACCTCGCCGCTCGTCGTCAGCTCGCTTCCGAGCTGCAGAACAACGAGATCGCCGCCAAGAAGCTGTTCGACGTGCTCGCCCCCCGCTACCAGGCTCGCGCCGGTGGCTACACGCGTGTGCTGAAGGCCGGCTTCCGCCAGGGCGACTCGGCTCCGGTCGCGGTGATCGAGTTCGTCGACCGCGATGTCGCCGCCAAGGGCGCCGCCGACAAGGCCCGCCAAGCTGCCGAGCCGGCCGAGGCCGAGACCGCCGCCGCCTGATAGGCGTTGGTTCGCTGAAAGTTGCGCAAGGGGCGGCCCATCGGGTCGCCCCTTGTTGTTTGGGCGTCCTTCCGTTGCCATATTCGACGGCGTAAAAGACGGCTTGTGGAACCGCGCTTCCGGAGACATGCGATGCGACCCAACGGACTGTCCCGCCTCATCCTGGCTTTCGGCCTTGCCGCCTCGGTGTCCCTGGGGGCCGTGGCTGCCGAACGGGCCGTGCCGGCGTCGGAGACGCAGGTCAGGCTGTCCTTCGCGCCGGTGGCCAAGGTGGCCGGACCGGCCGTGGTCAACGTCTACTCCACCAAGACCATCAAGGTCGCTTCGTCGCCACTGATGGACGATCCGTTCTTTCGGCAGTTCTTCGGCGACAACATGCCGGGCATCGGCCGGCAGCGCGAACGGCACCAGCAGTCGCTGGGCTCCGGGGTCATCGTCGACCCGTCCGGCCTGATCGTTACCAACAACCATGTCATCGAGGACGGCGACGAGGTGAAGGTGGCGCTGTCCGACCGGCGCGAGCTCGACTGCGACGTGGTGCTCAAGGATGAGCAACTCGATCTCGCCGTGCTCAAGGTGCGCAACCCCAAGGAAGCGCTGCCGACGCTGCCGCTCGCCGATTCCGACCAGTTGCAGGTCGGCGACCTCGTGCTCGCCATCGGCAATCCCTTCGGCGTCGGGCAAACCGTGACGCAGGGCATCGTTTCGGCGCTGGCCCGCAGCCAGGTCGGCATCTCCGACTACCAGTTCTTCATCCAGACCGACGCGGCCATCAACCCGGGCAACTCCGGCGGCGCGCTGGTCGATATCGACGGCAAGCTCGTCGGCATCAACACAGCCATCTTCAGCCGGGGCGGCGGCTCCAACGGCATCGGCTTCGCCATCCCCTCCAACATGGTGAAGGTGTTCGTCGACTCGGCCCGGCGGGGCGGCTCTGCCGTGGAACTGCCGTGGATCGGCGCCGAACTCCAGCCGGTGACGTCCGACATCGCCGAAAGCCTCGGGCTCGACCGTCCCTCGGGCGTGCTGATCACTTCGATTCTCCGCAAGAGCCCGGCCGAGGCCGCCGGTCTCGACGCCGGCGATCTCGTGGTCGCCGTCGACGGCATCGAGGTCAGCGATCCCCGCGTCTTCAACTACCGCCTCGCCACCAAGGGCGTCGGCAACGTGGCCAAGCTAACCGTCAACCGGGCCGGCAAACTGATCGAGGTGCCGGTGAAGCTGATGACGGCGCCGGAAACGACGCCGCGCGAGACCCTGACCATCGATGCCCGCTCGCCCTTCCAGGGCGCGACGGTTGCCAACGTGTCGCCGGCCGTCGCCGCCGAGATCGGGCTGTCCTATCGCGGCCAGACCGGCGTGGTCATCACCGCCGTGGCGCCCGGCTCGCCGTCCGACCGCATCGGCCTGCAGAAGGGCGACATCATCCTGTCGGTCAATGGCAACGACATCACCGCGACCAAGGCGCTGGCCGCCGTCGCCGGCTCCGATCCGATGTTCTGGCGCGTCGCCATCGACCGCAACGGCCAGATCCTGCGCATGGCCTTCCGATGAGCGATCTGTTCGGCGTCAGCACGGCGGACAACCGCGCCGGCCGGCCGCTGGCCGACCGTCTGCGTCCCGCCAGCCTGGCGGAGGTGGTGGGACAGGACCATCTGGTCGGGCCGAGCGGCACCATCACCCGCATGCTGGCGTCCGGCTCGCTCGGTTCGCTGATTCTCTGGGGACCGCCGGGTTCGGGCAAGACCACCGTCGCCCGCCTCCTGGCCCATGAGACCAACCTCGCCTTCGAGCAGGCCTCGGCGATCTTCACCGGCGTCGCCGACCTCAAGAAGCTGTTCGAAGCCGCCCGTCAGCGCCGGGCGCTCGGGCGCGGCACGCTGCTGTTCATCGACGAGATCCACCGTTTCAACCGCGCCCAGCAGGACAGCTTCCTGCCGGTGATGGAGGACGGAACGGTGACGCTGATCGGCGCCACCACCGAAAACCCGTCCTTCGAGCTCAACGCGGCCTTGCTGTCGCGCGCCCACGTGCTGGTGTTCAAGCCGCATGACGAAACCTCGATCGGCCAGTTGCTCGACCGCGCCGAGGAGGTCACCGGCAAGCCCCTGCCGCTCGACGAGGAGGCGAGGGCGGCGCTCGTCCGCATGGCCGATGGCGACGGCCGAGCCGCCCTGACGCTCGCCGAGGATGTCTGGCGCGCCGCCGGCGAGGGAGAGGTGTTCGACGCCAAGACGCTGCAGGAGATCGTCCAGCGGCGGGCGCCGGTTTACGACAAGGCGCAGGACGGCCACTACAACCTGATCTCGGCGCTGCACAAGTCGGTGCGCGGCTCGGACCCCGACGCGGCCCTCTACTACTTCTGCCGCATGATCGATGCCGGCGAGGACCCGCTCTACGTCATCCGCCGGGTGATCCGCATGGCGGCCGAGGATATCGGCCTTGCCGACCCCCAGGCGCTGTCCGTCTGCATTGCCGCCCAGGGCGCCTACGAGATGCTGGGGTCGCCCGAGGGCGAACTCGCCATCGCCGAAGCCGTCGTCTACGTGGCGACCGCGCCGAAGTCCAACGCCGTCTACACCGCCTTCAAGACGGCGATGGCGGCGGCCAAGGAGTTCGGCAGCGTCGTGCCGCCGCGCCACATCTTGAACGCCCCGACCAAGCTGATGAAAGGCGAGGGCTACGGGAGCGGCTACCGCTACGATCACGACGAGCCGGACGCCTTCTCGGGTCAGGACTATTTTCCGGAAAAGATGGGGCGTCGCTCCTTCTACCGCCCGGTCGAGCGCGGCTTCGAGCGGGAGCTCAAAAAGCGCCTCGACTATTGGGCGCGCCTGCGCCGCGAGCGACAGGACGGGGGCTGAGGTTAACGCCGACGATCTTTGCGGGACGGAGTTGCGAAGCGATTGCCGATATTCCGGCCGATTCTGGGACGGTCCGCTCCGACAAGGCGCCGCCAGGGCCCGCAAATCCTTGAATGTGCTCGTTAACCATGTGTCTTCAATGCTTTTTTAACCCGTTCCCTTAAGCTCGAAGTCGGAATTGTGGTGTAGCGTCATCTTTGACGGCAAACCACCGGGGGAGCGGGAGACCATGACCGACAGCGGAAGGACGATAGCGCCCAGCGCCGCGCCGCTCGACGCGGTCGTTCGCCTGCGCGCCGCCGTCTATGCCGACGGCGGGGTCAACGCGGAAGAAGTCCGCCATCTCTGTCGTCTCGCCGCCGAGGAAGGCTTCCCGACGGCGGCCGGCCGTCAGCTCTACATCGAGACCCTGACCGACCATGTCGCCTTGCAGACTGCCCCGAGTGGCCATGTCAGCGAGGAGATGGCCCGCTGGCTGATCGGCGTGCTGTCGGCCGACGGCATCACCACCGATCTCGAGATCGATCTTCTGGTCAACATCATGCGCCGCGCCGATTCGGTGCCGGTCGAGCTGTCCGCTTTCGCGCTGGCCGAGGTGTCGCGTTCCGTCTTGAACGGGGCCGAGGACGGCGAGGGCGGAGTGATCTCCGCCGCCGATGTCGAGCGCATTCGCTCCATCCTCTACGCCTTCGGCAACGAACGCTCCGTCGGCATCAGCCGCGAGGAAGCGGAGGTGCTGTTCGAGCTCAACGACCGCAGCCGCGAGGCCGACAACGACCCGGCCTGGTCCGACCTGTTCGTCAAGGCGATCGCCTCCTTCCTGATGGCCGCGCGGGGATACACCTTGCTGTCCCGCGAGGAGACGCTCGGCCGCGACGCCTGGCTCGACGCGCCGTCCGGCGGCGTCACGGCGCTGTTCGGCGACATGCTGTCGAACATGCTGTCCAACGGTCTGCGCGGCGTCTGGTCAGCCTGGCGTCAGCAAGACGAGACATCCTCGAAGCCGATCGAAGCTGGCGAGCCGCGCATCCGCGAGGCGGAGGCGGTCACTTCCGAGGAAGTGAAGTGGCTGGCCGACCGCATCGGTCGCGATGGCGTCATCCATGCCAATGAAAGAGCGCTTTTGAAATTCCTGTCCGAGGAAAGCCCGGACATTCATCCTTCGCTGCGTACTTTGCTCGACACCGCTGCCTGACCCGGTCGAGAGCGCTTCCCCTACGCAGCGCCCTGCGCGCGGCGCCCGGAGATCCCCCCGGGCGCCGCGGAATTTTTTGAAGCGGGCGCTCCCTTGGCCGGGCGCCATTCATCGGTGCGAAGGGCAACTTCCTGCCCGTCCATACTGTCCCCAGCCATTGAATTTTCGTCCCCCTGACGCCTTGACTTGCCCCGCCGACCACCCTTATATCGCGCCACCGCACGATGGTTCGGGCGCGTCGCTCAGCGGAAGAGCACTTGGTTTTGCCAGTGCAAGCTTCCTTGAAAAACGCGATCGTACCCTGTAGTAGGTTGGTTCAAGGTCGCTTAGCTCAGCGGGAGAGCATCGCATTCACACTGCGGGGGTCGTAGGTTCAATCCCTACAGCGACCACCATCCAACAAAAGGCCCTGCTGGCGACAGCGGGGCCTTTGTTTTGGGCACTCCTCGCAAACCCACCAATGAGCTGATCGACATGTCGCGCGCTTTGGCCCCGCACCAGTTTCGTGCGGGAAGTTGACGCTGCGGCAAACTCCAAACGGTTCGCCTCCGATTCCAGGAAGCGTACGCAAGGCATTCGACCAAAGTAAGCGGTGCGGAACGGACCGAACCCTGTCCAGCCTCGTTGACGCAGATTGAGTGCGGCGCTCAAGATGCTCGCGGGGGTTTAAATGCACTACGCGCATTCCACCGGCGACTCCGGTCGCGGTGATTGGCAGACGCTGCCCGACCATCTCGATTCCGTCGCTCGCATCGCAGGTGTGATGGCGTCGGTGTTCGGCATGGAGGGCGCCGCTTTTCTTGCCGGGGGCTACCATGACATAGGCAAGGCGACCGAGGGCTTCCTCCGAAGGCTCAAGGGCGGCCCGTCGGTCGAGCATTCGCTGGCCGGCGCCTACCTTGTCCGCAAGCGCAATTGGGCCGGGATCGACCGGCTGATGGCCGACCTCGTGGCCTATGCCATCGCCGGCCATCACGCCGGGCTTCCCGACTGGTCCGGCGACGGTAACTCGCTCAATGCACGCCTCGCCGAGTTCGATCTCGGTAGTCTTGATCCGGCGTGGACGAGCTACATCCCGCCTCTGTTGGAAAGCCTTGCTCCGAACAGGAAGCTCAATCCCGACGGCGAGTGGGGCTTCTCGCTCGCCATGCTCGGCCGCATGCTGTTTTCCTGCCTCGCCGACGCCGATTTCCAGGACACCGAGCAGTTCTACGCTCGTGTCGAAGGGCGGACCATCGACCGCACGTGGCCTGGTCTGGCCGATCTGCTGCCCGGCTTCATTTCCGGCTTCGACGCCTATATGGCGAAGAAGGTAGCCTCGGCGGCCGACAACCCGGTCAATCGGCTGCGGGCCGACGTTCTCTCCCATGTCCGTGCCCGCGCCGGTGACCCGCAAGGCCTGTTCACCCTGACGGTGCCGACCGGCGGCGGCAAGACGCTGACCTCGCTCGCCTTCGCGCTGGAGCATGCCCGTGCCCACGGGCTCGACCGAATCATCTACGCCATCCCCTTCACGTCGGTGATCGACCAGACGGCCGACATCTTCCGCGAGGTGCTCGGCGACGACGCTGTTCTCGAACACCATTCGGCGCTCGACGAGGAAGGGGAGAAATGCCGCGCCGACCGAGACAAGCTGAAGCTTGCGCGCGAGAACTGGGACGCGCCGGTCGTCGTCACCACCAACGTGCAACTGTTCGAGAGCCTGTTCTCGCACCGACCGTCGCGCTGTCGCAAACTGCACAACATCGCCCGTTCGGTGATCGTGCTCGACGAGGCGCAAACGCTGCCGCGACCGTTCCTGATCCCGATCATGCGGGCCATCAAGGAACTGGCCAACAACTACGGCACATCCGTGGTGCTCTGCACGGCGACGCAGCCGGCGCTCGGCGATCAATCGTTCAAGACGCACCGCCTCTGTCTCGAAGGGCGCGAGCTGGCGCCGAACCCGGCGGTGCTGAGCGAGAAGCTGCGCCGCACCCGGCTGGAACTTGTCGGCGAGATGGACAATGGCGCGCTGGTCGCGGCGCTTGCCGCGCGGCCTCAGGCCCTGACAATCGTCAACAGCCGCGCCCACGCGCTCGACCTTTTCAACGAGGCACGTGAGGCCGGGCTTGACGGCGTCATTCACCTCACCACCCGCCAATATGCCGTCCACCGCCGCCGCATCCTTGCCGATGTGCGCCGGCGCCTGAAGGATGGGCGGCCCTGCCGGCTGATCGCCACCAGCCTCGTCGAGGCGGGCGTCGACCTTGATTTTCCTTGCGCTTTTCGTGCTGAAGCGGGGTTGGACCAGCTTGCGTGCGGGGGCGTGGATCGAAACGCAACGACGATGACGCCGCCGACAGGATACCCGCCGTCGCTCCCCGTGCGGGGGCGTGGATCGAAACTGTACAAAACCGACATTGACATAGGGGCGAGCATGTCGCTCCCCGTGCGGGGGGCGTGGATCGAAACAGCGCCAAGGCGGCGCCGGCCACGCTGCGGGCTCGTCGCTCCCCGTGCGGGGGGCGTGGATCGAAACAGCTTGTCGGCCAGCACCGACCAGGCTGCGGAGGCAGTCGCTCCCCGTGCGGGGGCGTGGATCGAAACGATAGCTTTTTTGCCAGCGTCGAGCCGCAATGCCAGTCGCCTTCCGTGCACCCCTCCGTTTCAGCGCCCCGTGCGCTCCACGTCGATTTCGCTGCGGAAGGACGACAGCAAGTCGAGGCCGCGGCTGATCTCGGCCTCGTTGAACGAGGAAAAGCCGAAAAGCAGTCCCGGTCGGGCCTGATCGGTCATGAAATAGGGCGACAGAGGTCTGAGCACGAGCCCGCGTTCGGCGGCGCGTCTTGCCAGGGACACATCGTCGCATCCGGCCTTGAGCGGAAGCAGAAGATGGGTGCCGCTGTTGGGCGTGGCGGCGCGGCAGCCGCCGCCGAACAGCGCCTCGATTCCCGACAGCAGCTGATTTCGCCGCGCCTGATAGAGGGCGCGCATGCGGCGGATGTGCGAGGCGAACAGGCCGCGGTTCATGAACTCGGACAGCACCATTTGCTCGATCAGCGACGCATGCCGGTCGACCACGGCGCGGGCGCGGGCGAAGGCGTCCCGAAAGTCGGCCGGCACCACGAGATAGCCGAGCCGGAAGGACGGTAGCAGCACCTTCGAGAACGTGCCCATGTAGATTGTGCGCGCGGTGCGGTCGCTGCCTGCGATCGCCGGGAGGACGTTGCCGTCATAGAGGAACTCGCTGTCGTAGTCGTCCTCGAAGACGAAGGCGCCGCTGCGTTCCGCGACATCCAAGAGCGCCATCCGTCGGGACACGGCAAGCTGGGCGCCGAGCGGGTACTGGCGCGACGGCGAGACGCAGACCAGGCGGGGAACAGGGAACTGGCCAGCGGCGTCGTCGACGCGGAAACCTTCGCCATCGACCGGAACCGGACAGATGACGCCGCCATTGGCGCTGATGATCGAGCGCGTCCCGATGTAGCCAGGCTCTTCGATCCAGACGGGATCGCCGGCATCGAGCAGCATGCGGCAGACGAGGTCGAGCCCCTGCTGGCTGCCGGTGGTGATCACCACCTGGCGATAGTCGCAGAGGATGCCGCGCGCAGCCGACAGGTGCTGGGCGATGGCCCGGCGTAGCGGCTCGTAGCCGGCATTCGACGTTTCGCCCAGGATCTGGCCGGTGAGCCGGCCGGATGTCTCGTTGAGAAGCCGCAGCCAGTTGCGGATGGGAAACTCCCGGAGGTCGGGCAGATCCGGCATGAAGGGGGTCGGCCGTTCGGCGAACTCATCGGTTGCCGAAGCGACCAGCGCCTTGCCTCGCCACGACAGCGAGCGGAATGGGGAGGCTTGGCGCTCTTCACCGCCATCGGCGACCGGCATTTCCCCGGCGAACGGATCGACCAACTCGCGGACGAAGGTACCGGCGCCAACCCGGCCGACCAGCAGGCCGGCGTCAGTCAACCCCTCGAACACCTTCAGCACCGTGTTGCGGGAGACGCCCAGCTCCTCGGCGAACACCCGCGTCGACGGCAACTTGGAGCCGGCAGCGAGCTTGCCGGTCTCGATGGCGCGCTTCAGGGCAAGGGCGATCTGCTGGTAGACCGGCGTCTTGCTCTCCTTGTCGACACCGATGCTCACGAGCGAACCGGTGATGGCCGTCTTGGGCATATGCGCCTCTCCAAAGTGGCGCCTCGATTGGTGCCGCTGACAGTTCCAAAATGGCTCTCGCCCGAAGTCTCGGGCGCGTCGAGACATTTTCATGCATTGCCGGTGGGGTGCAACGCCTATCGCGCTTACAGAAAGCGAGACCTCCCCGATGCGTTTGAACGCCACGGCAGGGGGTGCCATGGCGTCGCGGATGCATCGCCATGCCCGGCGCCGGGGTTGTCAGCGCAGACCGGCGTAGCGGAAGGCCGTGACGAAGTCCGGAGCGTCGATGCCTGCCTTCAGCTTGGCGTCGGGCACCGGCGCCCCCTGCGTCAGCGTCAGCGGCACATGCCCGGCCCAGAGGTCGGTGGCGTAATCGGCCTCGTCTTCCTCGGGCAGGCCGGAGGCGACCTTGGCCGAGACCTCGTCGAGCTTCAGGCGGAACACCTTGACGGCGCGCCATTCCCGCTCGCTCGGCGGCCGGGCATAGGCCCAGAGCCCCGGCGCCAGCCGGTCGGTGAAGGCGGCGAGCGCCGCCTTCTTGTCGGCATCGTCGAGCAGTTCGGCCGTGCCGAAGGCCATCACCGAGCGATAGAGAATGTTGTGGTTGAAGGCGGCGCGCGAGAAGACGACGCCATCGAGATGGGTGACGGTGAAGCAGACTGGAACGCCCTGGTCCAGCGTCTTCATCATCCGGCTCGCGGCCGACCCGTGCCAGTAGACGCAGTCGTCGATCCGCCAGTGGCAGGTGGGCGTGACGAAAGGCGAACCGTGGAAGACATAGCCGATCTGCGACACGATGCCGGCGTCGATGATGTCGTTGATGGTGTCGCGGTCGTATTTGGCCAGCCAGTGATAGCGGCGAACGCGGGTGCGGTCGCTGGGCGGGCCAGGCGGTGTCGGCGTGGTCATGTCTCGAACCTCGGTTAATCGGTCGCCGAGGGTGTACGGGCATTCAGGCAGGCATCAGCAGAGCCATTTTGAAATTGGATAGGGAGCCATTCGCGCGCGGCATCCTTGCGCAAGGCGATGAGGAGCAACTGCGGCGGCTCTCCTCCCGCCATGCCCGTAGTCGGTGCGAACCTGAAGCGAGGCGGAAAGCCCCCGGCAGGTTCGCACCGGAGGCAGATCATTGATATCGTGCGTGTTCGTTGGCCCGCGTCAGGCAGCCGGGCGCACTTGAAAGGCGCCACTCCGTCCTTCGCGCCACCCCCCAGCTTTTGTTCGTCAACACAACAGGATAAGAGCTGACGGTCGCTCCCCGCGTGGGAGCGTGGATCGAAACCTTGCGCTTCCAGATTTTGCGCGGCGAGATTTCCGTCGCTCCCCGCGTGGGAGCGTGGATCGAAACAGCACTTCAGCAACAGATATCGCTTGCCAGATGCGCGTCGCTCCCTGCGTGGGAGCGTGGATCGAAACGGCACTGTTGATTTCCCGACGATAATCACCGTTGTCACCCCCCGTGTGGGAGCGCAGATCAAGACATCGGCCTCTCTGGCGGCCGGCTGCGGGTGTGATACTCGAACAGGCTTTCTGGCTTGCGGGAGGTCGCGGTTCCACCGCCGGCCGCCATTTTCGCCTTTTGTCTTCTACGTGACAGACCCGGTCACAGTCCGGCGCGATGATCTTGCCCGGGTTTGGGCGTTCGACTGGATGCCGGCGCTCCAGGGAGTGGGATCGTGATGGATCGGGTGACGGCGGTGGTTCGCGACTATTACGGAACCCGTCTCGGCGGGACGGCAGACCTCAAGACCGGCGCCTGTTGTTCTCCGGCGCCGCTGTCGCCGCGGTTGCGGTCGATCCTTGAGACGATCCACCCGGAGGTCGTCAATCGCTTTTACGGCTGCGGGTCGCCCATGCCGGACGATGTCGAGGGACTGACGGTGCTCGACCTCGGCTGCGGCACCGGGCGCGACGTGTTCATGGTGTCGGCGCTCGTGGGCGAGGGCGGCCGCTCCATCGGCGTCGACATGACGCCGGAGCAACTGGCGGTGGGCCGCGCCCATCAGGCCGAGCAGGCGCGCGCCTTCGGTCATCGCGCCTCCAACGTCAGTTTCATCGAGGGACGGTTCGAGGATCTCGCCTCTCTCGGCATCGCCGACGGGTCGATCGACGTGGTGATCTCCAACTGCGCGCTCAACCTCTCGCCCGACAAGGCGAAGGTGTTCGCCGAGATCTACCGGGTGCTGAAGCCCGGTGGCGAGCTGCTGTTCTCGGATGTGTTTGCGAGCCGCCGCCTGCCAGCCAACGTCGCCTCCGACCCACTGCTGGTGGGGGAATGCCTGGGCGGTGCGCTCTATGTCGAGGACTTCCGGCGCCTGATGGCGGCAACCGGCTGGGCGGATTTCCGGCTGCTCTCCAGGCGGACCATCGCCATCGGCCACCCCTATGCCGAACTCCTGGTCGGCGACACCACCTTCTGGTCGATGACGGTGCGCGCCTTCAAGCTCGCTGGCCTTGAGGATTGCTGCGAGGACTACGGTCAGGTGGCGACCTACCTAGGCACTATGCCCGACTGGCCCAACGCCTTCGTTCTCGATGATCATCACCGCTTCATAGCCGGAAAGCCGATGCTGGTCTGCGGCAACACGGCCGCCATGGTCGGCGAGAGCCGCTTTGGCCGGCATTTCCGGGTCGATGGCAGCCGAGAGGTGCATTTCGGCCGGTTCGACTGTTCCCCGCCCGGCGTCGGCGCCGAGGGCGGCGCGGCCACGGCGCCCGGGTGCTGCTGAACCCTTCACCCATTTTTTCGAGTCTTCAAATGAAAGGTATCCGGAGATGATCCCGCAAAAGGTAACGGACGGCATATATTCCTACCGGGCGATCGATTGGGATCGCAAGCTGTTCGACGAACTGGTGCCGCTGCCGGAAGGCACCACCTACAACGCCTATCTCGTCGAAGGCAGCGAGAAGACGGCGCTGATCGACACCATCTATCCGCCAAAGACGGCCGAGTTCATCGCCGCCCTCAAGAAGTCCGGCGTCAAGCGCATCGACTACATCGTCGCCAATCATGCCGAGCAGGACCACTCGGGCTCCATTCCGGCTGTCCTGGAGCTGTTCCCCGAGGCCAAGGTGGTGACCAACGCCAAGTGCAAGCGCTTCATCATGGACACGCTGCCGGTGGACCGCGACGCCTTCATCACCGTCGGCGACGGCCACAGCCTGTCGCTCGGCGACAAGACGCTGAAGTTCCTTATGACGCCCTGGGTCCACTGGCCGGATACCATGTGCACCTACGTGCCGGAGGCCCGCACCGTCTTCACCTGCGACTTCCTCGGCGCGCATCTCGCCACCACCGACCTGTTCGCCGACGACGAGGCGCGGGTCGAAACGGCGGCCAAGCGCTACTACGCCGAGATCATGATGCCCTACCGCAGCTTCTCCAAGGAGGCTGTCGACAAGGTCGGCGCGCTCGATCTGGCGTATATCGCGCCGAGCCATGGGCCGATCTACGCCCGCCCGGGCTTCATTCTCGACCTCTATCGCACCTGGACCTCCGACGAGCCCAAGCCCTTCGTCGTCATCCCCTATGTGTCGATGTACGAGAGCACGGCGCTGATGGTCTCCTACCTCACCGACAGGCTGGTCGAGCGTGGCATCGGCGTCAAGCCGATCAACGTCGTCGATCTCGACACCGGCGAGTTCGCCATGAGCCTCGTCGAGGCGTCGACCGTGGTGTTCGCTTCGCCCACCGTGCTGTCCGGGCCGCATCCGGGCGTCGCCTACGCGGCGCTTCTCGCCAACGTGCTCGGTCTCAAGGCCAAATACGCGGCGGTGATCGGTTCGTTCGGCTGGGAGGGCAGCCTGCCGGACATCGTCCAGTCGATGCTGCCGAAGCTCGGCGCCACCTTCTTCGAGCCGGTGATGGTCAAGGGATTGCCGCGCGAGGCAGCCTTCGCCGAACTCGACCGTCTCGCCGATGACATCGCCGCCGCCCACGCCGCGCCCGCGGCCGCTTGACGCCGGAGGGAGCGATGGAAAGACCGGACCGCGAGGTCCGTCTCGTCTACTTTGCCTGGGTCCGCGAGCGCATCGGTCTGTCCGAGGAGCGCGTCAGCCTGCCCGGCAGCGTCCGCACAGCCGGCGAGATGATCGCCTGGCTGGCGGAACGCGGCGACACCTACGCCTATGCGCTGGAAGCGCCGTCGACCATCCGCGTCGCCGTCGACCAGTTGCACATCGAGCAGGATGAACCGCTCGGGAGCGCGACGGAGATCGCGCTGTTTCCGCCCATGACCGGCGGCTGATCGGCCGCTGTCGCCAGTGGTCGGCACCTCGACACGAGGTGTCCGACCCCGGCGGCGGGCTGCCGTCCGAACCGATGCGCCGGCGGCGCGACACATTCCCTGCGTGGTCATACGTATGGGCCGGTCCGCCTCCGTCGAAAGGCCAGAAATGGCGGTTTTCCGCCGAATTCATCCCCATCCACCCATTTGAATCGTCCGAAACCGTCGTGAGGGCGACAGCGATTTTCCCGTCCCGAGTCCTGCACCGGACAGATTTCACCCTCGGGAAGGCTGACTCTCCCCACCATGGACAGGTCGCCGCTCGGCGCCGCCCCCGAGGAGGAGATTCGGGTTCGGCGGACAGACATGGAGACGGCCGGCCGTCCGAAGCGCTGCGCCCGAAAGGCCGCCGGAGGACGACATGGATATCTACAGGGAACTCATCCGGGAGCGCGATGCCGGCCGCCGTTCGGCGCTCGTGTCCATCGTGACCCAGTCCGGCTCGACGCCTTCGGCGACGGCGGCCAAGATGCTGGTGCGGGCCGACGGCACGATCGCCGGCACGGTCGGCGGTGGCGCGGCCGAGGGCAGGGCGATCATGGTCGCCCGCGAGGTGATCGCGACGGGCCTGTCGCAGATGCTGGCCATCGACCTCCACAAGAACCCGACGCTCGATCTCGGCATGATCTGCGGCGGCAACCTGCAATTCTACATCGAGGCGATCATGCCCAGCCGCACCGTCTACATTTTCGGCGGCGGTCACGTCGGCCTGATGACCGAGGCGATCTGCCGGACGCTGGGGCTGGAGACGGTGGTCGTCGACGACCGTGAAGAGTTCGCCAATCCCGGCCGCTTCCCGAATGCCGCCGGCACCCACGCCGGCCCGCTCGCCGAGGCCACGGCGCATCTGTCGCCCAATGCCGCCTCGCTGGTGTTCATCGCCATGCGCGGCCACGCCCTCGACCAGGAGGCGCTTGCCTGGGCGCTCGGCACGCCGGCCGGCTACATCGGCATGATCGGTTCCAAGCGCAAGGTGCTCACCGTCTACCGGAACCTCGTGGCCGCCGGCTTCTCGCCGGATGCGTTCGCCCGCGTCCGCGCGCCGGTCGGCCTCGAAATCGGTGCCGAGGGCCCCGAGGAGATCGCGGTCTCCGTGACCGCCGAAATGATCGCCCACATCCGAGGTGCCGACACGGCCTGCCCGCTGTCGCGAACCATGGATTGGTGCGGGACGGCCGAGGAAGGAAAGCCTCTCTCCGTCGCCAGCTGACAGGGCACGCTGCGACGGACGCAACACTCTAGGAGGAAGACATGAAACGCATTTCCGTGAATGTGAACGGCGTGGAGCGCTGGGTCGTTGCCGACCCCAAGCGGTCGCTCGCCGACGTGCTGCGCGAGCAGATGATGCTGACGGGCTGCAAGGTCTGCTGTGCCGACGGCCAGTGCGGCTCCTGCACCGTACTGATCGACGGCAAGCCCATCCGCGCCTGCGTGACGCCGATGGAGAAGCTCACCGCCGGTTCCAAGATCGTCACCATCGAGGGCATCGGCACGCCCGAGAACCTGCATCCGCTGCAGATCGCCTGGATGGCCCACGGCAGCGCCCAGTGCGGCGTCTGCTCGCCCGGCTTCATCATGTCGGCCAAGGCTCTGCTGGACAAGACGCTCACCCCGACGCGTGAGGAAGTCCGCGCCTGGTTCCATCGCAACCGCAACCTCTGCCGTTGCACCGGCTACAAGCCGCTGATCGATTCCGTGATGGACGCCGCCGCCATCATGCGCGGCGACAAGACCATTTACGATGTCATGCCGAAGGCCAAGGAAGACGGCTCCATCCTCGGCACTGAGTACATCCGTCCGTCGGCGGTGGCCAAGGTCACCGGCACCTGGGACTTCGGCGCCGACGTGGCGCTCAAGATGCCGGCCGGCACGCTGCGCCTCGCGCTGGTGCAGGCAGAGGTGAGCCACGCCCTGATCAAGGGCATCGACACGGCCGAAGCCGAGAAGATGCCCGGCGTCGAGCGGATCATCACCTGGAAGGACGTTGGCGGCAAGAACGCCATCACCGGCCTCATCACCTTCCCGACCAACAAGGGCGACGGCTGGGATCGCCCGATCCTGTGCAAGGAGAAGATCTTCCAGTTTGGCGATGCCATTGCCATCGTCGCCGCCGATACCGAGGAGCATGCCCGCGCCGCCGCCAAGAAGGTCAAGGTCGACCTGGAAGTGCTGCCGGCCTACATGTCCGGTTTCGCGGCCCTGGCGCCCGACGCCATGGAAATCCACCCCGGCGTTCCCAATGCCTATTACGAGCAGGGCGTCGTCAAGGGTGCCGACACCAAGCCGCTGATGGCCAGTGCCGCCGCGGTCGTCGACATCACCACCTACTGCTCGCGCCAGCCGCATCTGCATCTGGAGCCGGACTGTGGCGAAGCCTTCGTCGATGACGACGGCGTGCTGACGATCCTGTCGAAGTCGATCGGCGTGCACCTGCATCACGCCATGATCTGCCCCGGCCTCGGCATTCCTCCCGAGAAGCTCCGGCTGATCCAGAACCCCACCGGCGGTACCTTCGGCTACAAGTTCTCGCCGACCATGGAGGCGCTGCTCGGTGTTGCCGCGCTGGTCACCAAGAAGCCGGTGTCGCTGGTCTACGACCAGTACCAGAACATCACCTATACCGGTAAGCGCAGCCCGGCCAACATCAACATCCGTCTGGCTTGCGACAAGAACGGCATGCTCACCGCCATGGAAACCGACTGGTGGCTGGACCACGGCCCCTACTCGGAATTCGGCGATCTGGTGACGCTGCGCCAGGCCCAGTTCACCGGTGCCGGCTACCACCTTGAAAACATTCGCGGCAAGGGCAAGACGGTGGCGACCAACCACGCCTGGGGCTCGGCTTTCCGTGGCTATGGCTCGCCGCAGGCCTTCCTGGCCGGCGAAATCGCCATGGACATGCTGGCCGAGAAGATGGGCGAGGATCCGCTCGAGTTCCGCTACAAGAATCTCTACAACGAGACGTCGACGACGCCGACCGGGCAAAAGCCCGAGGTGCTGGTCCTGAAGCAGTTGTTCGACCTGATCCGGCCGAAATACCTGGAAGCCAAGCAGCGGGCCGCCAAATTGTCGACTCCCGAGACCAAGCGTGGTGTCGGTATTTCCCTCGGCATCTATGGTTGCGGTCTCGACGGTCCTGACAGCTCGGAAGCTCGTGTCGAGATGACGCCGTCCGGCTTCATCGTCCATTCGGGCTGGGAAGATCACGGCCAGGGTGCCGATCTTTCCGCTCAGACCATGGCCCACGAGGTGTTGCGTGTGGCCGGCGTCAAGCCGGAGCAGATTGGCCTGGTCATGGCCGATACCTTCGGGCCGAACGGCGGACCGGCTGGTGGCAGCCGCTCCAACGTCTTCTGCGGCAATGCCATCCGTGTCGCCGCCGAGATGCTGCTCAACGCCATGAAGAAGCCGAATGGCGGCTATCGCACCTACAAGGAGATGGTGAGCGAGAACATTCCGTTGTCCTACGACGGCAAGTGGGTGGCGGCGGCCTGCACCGACTGCTCGCCCGATACCGGCCAGGGTAACCCGTTCCCGATCTACATGTACGAAGTGTTCATGCCGGAGGTCGAGGTCGACGTGGAGACCGGCAAGGCGACCGTGGTCAAGCTGACGACGGCCATCGACGTTGGAACCATCATCAACAAGGCCACCGTCGACGGTCAGGTTTATGGCGGTCTTGCTCAGGGTCTTGGTCTTGCCCTGACCGAGGACTTCGAGGATCTGGACCTGCACACCACGCTCAAGGACTGCGGCATCCCCTATCCGAAGGATGTGCCGGACGATATCGAGATCCTCTATCTCGAAACCGCCCGCCCGCTCGGTCCCTTTGGTGCCGCCGGTGTCGGCGAAGCGCCGCTGACAGCGCTTCATCCGGCGATCCTCAATGCCATCTACAACGCCTGTGGCGTGCGGATATTCCGCATTCCCGCTCTACCGGAGGCGATCAAGATGGGGCTTGAGGCTCAGGCAGGAGCGGCCGCGGCCAAAAAGGATCTCCAGCACCACTGAGGTCCCGTAAACGGGGAGTCTCTCCCGCCCAACTCCCCGAAGCGCGGGCGGCCCGTCCTCTCCCGGGTCGCCCGTACCCAATTCGGATCAATGACAACCTATCGAGACCACCATGGATGGCGACCAAGTCAAGGCATGGGAAGCGCTCTGCATCGAGGAACAGCCACCGGCATGCGCCGCCGCCTGTCCGCTGCGTGTCGATGCGCGCGGCATGGCCGAGAAGATGGCCTCCGGTGATTTTTCCGGCGCCATGGCCCTTTACACCCGTGTCGTTCCCTTTCCGGCAATCATCGCCCATATTTGCGAACATCCCTGCGAGGCCGTTTGCCGCCGGGCAGAGGCTGGTGGCGCTGTCCGCCTCGGCGCGCTCGAACGGGCGCTCGTCGAAGAGGCCTATCCGACAATTCGCCGCACGGCTCAACGAGCACGCAAGCCCAAGACGATTGCTGTCGTCGGGGCCGGGCTCGCCGGCCTTGCGGCGGCTTTCGACCTGACAATGAAGGGGCATGCCGTTACGGTTTTCGAAGCCGAGGCCCGACCGCTGGAGCGCCTCCGGCACGACGGCTATCCCTCCGTATTGCCGCCGTCGGCGATCGATGCCGATCTCGGCGCGCTCACCTCGCTCGGCATCGATATTCGCTGTCGGCAGAGGGTGACCGGTGAGGCTGCTGGTTTCCCTGCGCTTGATGACCTCATTGCCGGTCACGATGCCGTTCTTCTCGCGATCGGTGCCGGCCCTGCCGTCCACTTCGCAGGGACCCTGCGCCTCACGTCGGCGGGGCGGCTCGATCTCGATCCGATAACGCTGGCGACCTCGCTGCCTGCGGTGTTTGGCAGCTGCCTTCATACCGGTGACGATGAAGCCTACTCGGCCATCCTGTCGGTACGCGACGGCCGTCGTGCGGCGGTGTCCATCGATCGCTTCCTGCAGGGCGCCTCGCTGACGGCCAACCGCGCCGACGATACGGCCACCGGCACCTGCCTTTACGTCGATACGGCCCGTCAAGCCGACGTGTCGCCCGTCCAGCCATCCGATCCCATTTCTGGCTACAGTCATGCCGAGGCGATGGAGGAAGCCGCGCGCTGCTTCCCATGCCATTGCCTCGAATGCGTCAGGGCGTGCGCCTATCTCGCCCACTACAAGACCTACCCGAAGCGGGCGGTGCGCGAGATCTACAACAACGACTCGATCATCATGGGCAACCGCAAGTCCAACCGGATGATCGACAGCTGCGCCCTGTGCGGCCTGTGCGAAACGCTCTGTCCGAACGACCTCGCCATGGGCGACGTCTGCCTCGATGCGCGCCGGAGCATGGTCGAACGCGGCCACATGCCGGCGTCCCATCACGATTTCGCGTTGCGCGACATGGCCTTCAGCCGTTCGGGCGAGATCGCCTTCGTCCGCCATCAGCCCGGCCACGACCGAAGCGCCGTGCTGTTCTTCCCCGGTTGTCAGTTGCCGGCGTCGGCGCCGGGGCAGGTCGAGGCCGTCTACCGCCATCTCTGCGATCGGCTGCCGGGCGGCGTCGGCTTCATGCTCGATTGCTGTGGCGCGCCGGCGCACTGGTCGGGCCGCCAGGACCTTCACCGGGAGGTGCTCGATCATCTGCGCGCCGTCTGGGAAGAGCAGGGGCGGCCACGCATCGTCACGGCCTGCTCGACCTGTCTCAAGGAAATCGGCGAGTTCCTGCCGGACATCCCCGTCTCCTCGCTCTGGACGGAGCTCGCCGCCACCGGCCTGCCGGAGGCTACCGCGCCGAGGCCGGTTGCCCGGCCGCTCGCCATCCATGATCCCTGCACCAGCCGGCATGCTCACGACGTTCAGGCGGCGGTGCGGTCGATCGCCGCCGCCATGGGAGCGGAGGTTCGCGAACTGACCGGCGCCGAAAAGACCACCTGCTGCGGTTATGGCGGTCTGGTTTCCTTCGCCAACCCTGAGGTCGGCAATGCCTTCGTCGACCGTCGGATCGAGGAAAGCGACGACGATTTCCTCGCCTACTGCGCCATGTGCCGCGACAATTTCGCCCGGCGCGGCAAACGCGCCCTTCATCTCATTGACCTGGTCTTTCCCTGTGATGACGATCCGGCGGCGCGTCCCGACCCCGGCTTTTCCGGCCGTCGCGACAATCGGTTGCGCCTGCGCCGGCGCCTTCTGCGCGACCTGTGGGGAGAAAGCATGAGCAACCCCGTTCCACCCGTCACCCTCGTCATCGCCGACGCCGTTCGCGCCGACATCGAGCGCAAGTTGCTGCTCGTCGACGATATCGCCGAGGTGATCGCCGAGGCAGAGCGAACCGGGCGTCTGCTGAAAGACAGGACGAGCGGCCGCTATACCGCCTCCGGCCGCATCGGCACGATGACGACCTGGGTCGAGTACGAGCCGGTCGATGACGGCTTCGTCGTTCATCGCGCCTACGGCCACCGCATGCAGGTCGAGGTGAAGCCATGACCGCGACATCCGGCGTTCCCGATCTCGTCTGCGCCCGCTGCGACAAGCCGCTGGAAATGCGCAAGGTCGAGGCGAGCTATCTTGGCCAGACCTTTCCGGTCGAACTGCCCTGCTGCCCGTCATGCGGGTTCGTCTACGTCTCCGAGGAACTGGCGTCGGGCAGGATGCTGAAGGTCGAACAGGCGCTGGAGGACAAGTGACCGCGAAGTCCATCCCCATCTCCGGCCTGTTCGGCTGTGGTTGCGTCGAGGGCGCCGCCGGTGAACGGCTGCGGCCGGGCGACGGAGCGATCGTCGGGGAGTTGGTCGAGCGGGCGGGTCTTCGCCTCGGCGCGAAGGTGCTCGACGTCGGCTGCGGAGCGGGTGACAGCCTTGCCTGGCTTGAGCGCCACGGCTTCTCCGGCATCGGTATCGATCGGGACGAGCGGGTGCTGGCGATTGCCGCCTCGCGCGTCAACGCGGCGCTATTCCAGGGGGATGGCGCGCGCCTGCCGTTCACCGATGCCTGCCTCGACGCCATACTTTCGGAATGCAGTCTTTCGCAGATGGCGGACCGGCGCGCGGCACTCGGCGAGTGGCGGCGCGTGCTGAGGTCCGGTGGCCGCTTGCTGCTCGCCGATGTCGATTGGCCGGGCGACGACGGGCGCGACGGCCTCGTCGAGGATATCGGGCACGCCGGTTTCACCCTTCTCGTCGACGAGGACAGATCGGCCGTGCTTGCCGGCTTCGTCGCCCGTTTCATCTTTCACTACGGCTCGCTCGATCCGCTGTGGGGCGAACGCGATTGCTCTGCCGGTCGCCACCGGCCGCGCTATCGCCTGCTCGTTGCCGAGCGGACCGCCGAACCGACAGGGAGCGCAGGTCAATGAGCGAGGAGTCCTTCCGTGTCGCCGAGCTGCTGCTCGACGATTTCAAGTGCAGCCACATCCTGATGCGCCTCGCCCTCGAAGCGCAGGGGCGCGACGACCCCGATCTCATCCGCGCCATGTCCGGTCTCGCCCTCGGCATGGGGCAGGGCTTCAACTGTGGCGCGCTGTCGGCCGGATGCTGCGTCATCGGCTACTACGCCGGGCGCGGTGGTGACGGCGAGCATGCGCATCCCGAGCTTGGCGCCATGCTCGACGATTTCGCCGGCTGGTTTACGGCCGCCGCCACCGGTCAATATGGCGGCATCAACTGCTCGGACATCATGAAGTTCGACGAGGGGCTGAAACGGGAGCGCTGTCCGGCTCTCATCATCGCCACCTGGGCAAAGATCAAGGAAACGCTCGCCGACCATGGGGTAGACATCACGGTACCCCCTGAGGAGGAGAAACCGTGAGCGATCCGGTCAGGTCTCGGCCATCGAACATTGCCATCTTGGTGCTGGCCGCCGGCTGGTCGTCGCGCATGGGGGCCTTGAAACCGCTGCTGCCCTTCGGCAACGGCACCGTTCTGGGACATGTGCTCTCGACCATCGAAACCGCCGCCATCGGGCCGGCCTACGTCGTCGTCGGCAACGAGGCAGGACGGGTGGCCCCGGCGGCGGTGGCTCGTGGCGCGGTGGCGGTGGCCAATCCGGCTTTTGCCGAGGGCATGATGTCCAGCATCAAGGCCGGGATTTCGGCGCTGCCCGAGACGGTGGACGGGGCGATGATCCTGCCCGTGGACGTGCCGCTCGTTCGGGCCTCCACCCTCGAGCGGATCGCCGCATGCGCCGGAAGCGGCGACGCGGCCGTTGTTCGCCCGACCTTTCACGGCCGTGCCGGGCATCCGCCTTTCGTCAGTCGCCAGCTGTTCGCCGAGATTGTTGCCGCGCCGCCGGAGATGACGCTGCGCGACGTCATCGAGCGGCATCAAGGCGAGGCTCGGTCGGTCGCCGTCATCGACAGCGGCATCGTACGCGACATGGACTACCCCGACGACTATCGCCGTCTGGCCGCCGCGCTGCCCCATCGTCTCCATCCGGACGAGGCGGAGTGCGAGGCGATGCTGGAAGCCGCCGACACGCCGGAGCCGACACGCCGCCACTCTCGCGTCGTCGCGCGGCTGGCGGTCGATATCGCCGCCCGGCTGGCCGCCAGGGGGCATGCTCTCGACAGCGCCGCCGTTCTTGCCGGCGCGCTCCTGCACGACATCGCCAAGGGCGACCTCGACCACGCGGCGGCCGGTGCCCGGCGCGTTTCGGCCTTCGGCTTTGCCGAGGTGGCCGAGATCGTCGCGGTTCACATGGAATGCGCTCTCGAACCGGGGCAGACGGTCGATCCGCGCCACGTGGTGTTTCTCGCCGACAAGCTCGTCAAGGGCGAGCGTCTCGTCGGGATCGAGCAGCGATTTGCGCCGGCTTTCAAGGCCTTCGCGTCTGATCCCGCCGCGCTGGCCGGCGTCCGGCGTCGCCATGCCGCCGTGGCCGGCGTCCTCACGGCGGTGGAGGCGGTGACCGGACCTCTCTCCGAAGCTCACGGTCTTGCCGAACTTGCGATGCCGGCAGGGAGCGGAGAATGACAGGCCCCGTCCGTTTGTCCTTCGGCCGCACGCGCAGCGTCTGTCCCGACTGCCTCAAGACCATTCCGGCCGAACGCATCGCCGTCGGCGACACGGTCTATCTCGACAAGACCTGTCCCGAACATGGTCGCGTCGTCACGCCGGTCTGGAGGGGGCTCCGCAGCTACGACATCTGGTCCCGCAGTCGTCGCACCTCGTCGGCGCCGATCAGCGTGGCGACGGATATCGCCGAGGGTTGCCCCAGGGATTGCGGCCTCTGCGCCGATCACCGGCAGCAAAGCTGCTGCGTGTTGATCGAGGTGACCTCGCGCTGCGATCTCGTCTGCCCGGTCTGCTTCGCATCGGCCGGCCGGCAAGGCGTCGACATGCCGATCGGTGAGATCGCCGCCGCTCTCGACGAGTTGAGGGCGGGCAGCGGCCAGGTGCATATCCAGCTGTCGGGTGGCGAACCCACGGTGCGTGACGACCTGCCGGAGATCGTCGCCCTGGTACGGGCCAAGGGCTTCGATTTCATCCAGCTCAACACCAACGGGATCAGGATCGGGCGCGAGCCGGACTATCTCGCCGCGCTCGCCGCCGCCGGCCTCGACTGCGTCTTCCTGCAGTTCGACGGTGTCAGCGATGCCGTCTATCGGCGGCTGCGCGGCCGCGACCTGTTCGCGGCGAAGCGCCTCGCCATCGACAGTGCGCGCGCCGCTGGCGTCGGCGTCGTGCTGGTGCCGACGCTGGTGCCCGGCATCAATACCGGCGAGATCGGCGCCATCGTCGATTTCGCCAAGGGCGAGATGCCGACGGTGCGGGCCGTGCACTTCCAGCCCGTCTCCTATTTCGGGCGTAATCCGGGCGTTCCGGGCGACGGGGAGCGCATCACGTTGCCGGAGGTGATGGAGGCGCTGGTCGAGCACGCGGGCGGCAGCATTCGCCTCGAAGACTTCCATCCCGGTTCGGCCGAAAATCCATTCTGCTCCTTCAGCGGCCGTTTCAGCGTCGACCCGTCGGGCCGCCTCTGCGCCGATCCCGAGTCGGCGTCCGGCGACTGCTGCAGCCCTGCGGCGGAGACGGAAGGGACGGGGAGCTGTTGCGATACGGCCGCCTGGCGGTCGCCGGAGGTGGCCCGCGCCCAGCGCTACGTGGCAGGCCAGTGGAAGAGGGCGCCGCTGGATGAGCGCCCCGCCGCTGGGCTCGAAGCCTTCGACGCCTTTCTGGAACGCCAGGGCCGACGCCTGTCGCTGTCGGCGATGGCCTTTCAGGATGCCTGGACGCTCGACCTCGACCGCCTGCGCCAGTGCTACATTCACGTGGCGAGGTCGGACGGCCGGGTCATCCCGTTCTGTGCGTTCAACCTGACCGACCGCACCGGACGATCGCTCTATCGCGAGCCGTCGACATGACCGGATTGGGAACCCTCGACGCCTGGGTAGGGCGGACGATCGGCGTCGGGTGGTTGCCAACACGCCGCGACCTCGACGCCTACCAGCTTCGTTGCCTGAACGAGACCATCGGAAAGGCTCGGGTCGAGAGCCCTTTCTATCGGTCTCTGGCCGGCTGGCCGGAGACCTCGCACCTTGACGAGCTCAAGGACATCGACCGGTTCCCGTTGACCACGGCCGACGATCTTGCCCGCGGAGATCCCTCGCTCATCGCCCTGCCGCTTCGCGACGCGGTGCGTCTGGTGACGATCCCGACCTCGGGAACGTCGGGCCGGCAGAAACGCCTGTTCTTCACCGAGGCGGACATCGAGGCGACCGTCGCCTATTTCGAGCACGGCATGGCGACCCTTGTTCGCCCGGGCAGTTGCGTGGCCATCGCCTTTCCAGCCGAACGTCCCGATAGCGTCGGCGATCTCCTGATGCGTGGGCTCGACCGGATGGGAGCCATTCCCGTGGCCCTGCCGGTGGATGGACCGGTGGAGGCGCTCGTCGCCGCCTTGCGCGAGTTGCAGCCCGCCGCGATCGCCGGCATGCCGGTGACGCTCGGCGCCGCCGCCCGCTGCATGGCCGCCGACGGCGGTCCCCCGCTCCGGATCGAGACGGCGCTGGTCAGTGCCGACAGCGTGTCGCCGAGCTTCAGGACGGCGCTGGCCGTCATTTGGGGAACCGAAGTCTTCGAGCACTGGGGCATGACCGAAACCGGGTACGGTGGCGCACTCGGCTGTGACGCTCATGACGGCCTTCATGTCCGGGAAACGGATCTCCACATCGAAATCGTCGATGCCGATACGGGGCGCGTTCTGCCGGACGGCAGCGAAGGGGAGATCGTCATCACCACCTTGCGTCGCCGTGGGCTGCCGCTCCTCCGCTACCGTACCGGCGACAGCGGCAGCATAGCCGAAAGCCCATGCCGCTGCGGGTCCGTCCTCCGTCGGCTGCGCCTTGCCGGACGGATTGGCGAGCCGGTTGCGCTGGGGGACGGAAAAAGGCTGCGTCCCGAGGTCATCGACGACGCGATCTTCGCCGTGACCGGGGTCATCGATTTCCTGGTGGAGTTCAGATCCGGTCGGCACATGGTCGTCGGACTGGTGACATCGGATCCTCGAACGGTGGACGAGGTCCGTTCGGTTCTCCGATCTCACCCGGCCATCGGTCCGGCGTTGCGAGCGGCCGGAATTGACATCGCTGTCGAAATAGCGGTCGATCCGCCTCCTCCCCCCTGTCGAAAACGTAGGGTACTGGGAGTTGAGCATGTCGCTTAAAGAATTGAAAGAAATAAACAAAATGAGATCGTTATATAGCTATAGGTTATATCGACTGATGGATCATAACGATTTAGTTGGGCAGGGCTTATGATTGAATTCATGACAGGAAAGCCCACTTTTTTCTGAAATCCGGCCCGAGGGTCGCGTGGCTCAGACGGGAAAGTCCGATTGCCCGAAGCGCAAGAGACGTTCCTGGTTTTTCAGTGGTGGACGCGCCTGGGAGGGTGCTGAAATGGTCCTGCCTCAGCGGCTCGAAGCCGACACATGCGCAATACCGGCAGGCGGGCCAACCGCTTGCGGTACATGCAGAAGCATTTCGGGACGGCACGAGCGGAATGCGCGTCCCGGCCCGCTTCCCGATCAGGGGCGGCTGTTGGCCGTTCGCTCGAAGTTCATGGCCGACGGCATCGTGCCCGAGGGCATCCCGTTGCCCATCTTGCGCTCGTGGGAACGCAGCAGCCTGCACGGCCTTGCCAACGGGGCGTCGCGCCGACGGGAGACGCGCCTCACGGAGACGGCCCTCAAGGAGCTGAGAGAGAGAAACGAGGAACTGCTGGTTTCGGCGTGGGGTGAAATCGTCACGCTTTGCCGCGAGACGCAGCCGCTCGGCGGCGTGGTCGTGCTGACCGATCCCAACGGGGTGGTGCTGGTTCGCCTGGGCGACAACACGTTCAGCGACGAAGCGGAGCGGATCGGCCTGTGCGCCGGCGGCGACTGGTCGGAACAGGCGATGGGAACCAACGCCATCGGCACGGCCCTTTCCGAACGCTTCGCCCTGTCCGTCATCGGTGCCGAGCATTTCTGCAACGGCAACACCGACATCAGTTGCTCGGCGGTGCCGATCATCGACCCTTGCGGTGCCTTGGCGGGCATCATCGACCTGTCGACGTCGGTCTCCATCGCCCATGACTATTCGCTGCCGCTCCTGAAGCGGGCCGCGAGCGAGATCGAGCGACGCCTGTTCGAGCGGCGCTATGGCCGCTTTGAGCAGATGCACCTGCATTCGAACCCGCGCCTCCTGGGCAGCCCCGGCGAGGGACTGCTGGCCTTCGACAGCGATCGCCTTGTTGGCGCCAACCGGACGGCCGTGGAACTGATCGGCCTGAGCTGGTCGGCCATCGGCGTCATGCATTTCCGGCAGTTGTTCTCGGTTCAGCACGCCAGCGTCACACGCCAGGCATCGGCCGACGAGTGCGTCGTGCAGTCCGCGCAGGGATCGACCTTCTTCGCCCGCATGCAGATGCCGCGCAAGGGGCAAGCCGGCGCCGAGCCGGCGAAGACCATCGATCGCGAGCTCAAGCAGCCGGTGCTGGCCGAGCCCGCCGGCAGGGATGCGCTGCCGCATGTGGTGCTCGAGGCGCTTCAGGCCGATGGCGGCCCCAAGCTCCGCAAGATGAAGGTCGGGCACCTGGTCTATGGCGCCAACCTGATGGACGAGACGGGAGAGGCCATTCTCGTGGTCGCATCGGGTCGCTACCGGTGCTTCGCCTCGCACGAGGGCAAGGAGCTGACCCTGTTCACTATGGGCCCTGGCGACGCGGTGCCGCTCCAGCCGGAAATGGTGGTCGAGGTTCGCAAGGAGGGCGAGGCGGCGGTGATCCCGCGCACCCTGTTCCGGCGGCTGACCCGCGATCATCCCGAGTTCGGCATGTGCATCCTGCCGGCCGTCGAGAAGATGCTGAACCGGTCGCTGACCATGGTCGGCGAAATGGCCTTCCGCAGCGTGCGCTATCGGCTGATCCGCTACCTGTGCGAAATGGCCGAGCATGACGGACGCCAGACGTCGGCGGGTATCGTCATCGACGGTGCCCCTCATGGCGACGACCTTGCCATGGCCATCGGTGCGGCGCGCCAGTCGGTATCGACGGTTCTGGCAGAGCTCATCCGCTCGGGCGACATCCAGCGGCCGGCGCCGCGCACCTTCGTCATTCCGGATGTCGAGAGCCTCAGGGAGGAGTTGCGGATCTTGCGCTGAAAGGGTGCCCTGTCGCGACGGCGGGGTGTTCTGGCGGGCCTGATGCTCGGGTCATGCCGTCGTGCCGCCCGTAATGGCGGCGGCGAGCAGCAGGCTGGCAAGATGGCGTATGCTGTCCTCGCAGCCGCCCGGCAACACGATGTCGGCGGCCGCCTTGAGCCGGGGCGATGCGGTGCCGACCGCTGCGCGCAGCCCGCATCCCTCAAAGAGGGCAATGTCGTTTTCCTCGTCTCCGACGGCGACCACGCGATCGCGCGGCGCGCCAAGGCCGGCAAGGGCATGGGAAAGGCCGCTGCCCTTGTCGATGCCCGCCGGCAACACCAGAACCCGACCGCCGCAGCTAACCGTCCGGAGATCGTAGCCGCCCCGCTCGATCGTCGTTTCGACCCGTATGGCATTGCCCGCGTCGGTGGCCACCATCGACCGACCGACGAACAGCGGCTCGCCGGGAAGGTCCCGCGCGAGGTCGGCGAGGAACCGCTCGTCGACTGCCGGCGCGATCAATTGCTCGGTTCCGGTGCGAGGAGAGTAGGACACGGCGCCGTTCTCCAGGATCACCGTTTCGAACAGGTCGAGAACGCCGCAAATCGGAAGGATATTCCCGAGCCGCCGGCCGGAAACCAGAATCAGCCTGAAGTTGGCCTCGCGCAACGACCGGAGTGTCGCCTCCGTGACAGCGCTGACCCTGCCATGCTCGGCTATGGTGCCGTCGTAGTCGGCGGCGAGGACGCTGTGGAAGCGACCGTCGGGAATCTGTTGCATGCCGGGCGTCCCCTGTGCTTCTGCGACCGGAAGGGCGCGATGGAGAAGCCGATGGGCGAAATGGCCCAAGCCTCAGTGTTGCTGGAGAAAAGCACGCCATGAAGGATGGACTCAGTCACTTGGACGACAAGGGCGCCGCCCATATGGTCGACGTCGGAAAAAAGGACGTCACCCAGCGGGCGGCGACGGCCAGCGGCCGGGTGGTCATGAAGGCGGAGACGCTGGCGCTGATCGTCGAGGGCGGCATACCGAAGGGCGACGTGATCGCCACCGCGCGGCTGGCGGGCATCATGGCCGCCAAGAAGACGGCCGACCTCATTCCCCTCTGCCATCCGCTGGCGCTGTCGGGCGTCGTGCTGCAGCTCGACCCGGACCCGGCCTTGCCCGGCATCGTCGTGTCGGCGACCGTCCGTTGCTCCGGCAAGACGGGCGTCGAGATGGAAGCGCTGACCGCCGTTTCGGTCGCCTGCCTGACGATCTACGACATGGTCAAGGCGGTCGAGAAGGGCGTGCGCATCGAGGCCATCCACCTCGTCGAGAAGAGTGGTGGCAAATCCGGCCATTGGCAGGCGGGGCCCGACGGTTCGCCTGATCGCCGACAGGAGTTGTCATGACGTTGATTTCAGTGGATGCCGCCCAGACCGAACTCCTGTCCGCCGTTCGTCCGACCGGCAGCGAGCGGGTGCCGCTCGGCGACGCGGGCGGGCGGGTGCTGGCCGTCGATCTCAAGGCCCGCCGGACGCAGCCGCCGGTTCCCATTTCCTCGATGGACGGTTACGCCGTCTCGGCGGCCTCGGCAGGCGATGTCTGGCTGCGCGTCATCGGGGAGGCGGCGGCCGGTCATGGCTTTGCCGCCGACGCGCAGGCGGGGGAGGCCGTCCGCATCTTCACCGGCGCTCCGCTGCCGGCGGGGACCGACTGCGTCGTCATGCAGGAAGAGGCCGAGCGGGATGGCGACCGCGTCCGTTTCAAGTCGCAGCCGGTGTCCGGCCATTACGTCCGGGCGCGCGGGATCGACTTCAGCGAGGGCGATGTCTGTCTCAACGCCGGGGTGCGTCTCGGCTTCGGCACCTTGGGGCTGGCTGCGGCCATGAACCACGAAAGCCTGTCGGTCCGTCGTCGACCACGGGTCGCCCTGATCGCCTCGGGCGACGAACTGATGCCGCCTGGAAGCGTTCTCCAGCCTCACCAGATCGTCGCATCGTCTTCGGTGGCGCTCGCCCACCTGATCGCCGAAGCCGGGGGCGTTCCGATCGATCTCGGCATCGCCCCCGACGATCTCGGCATGTTGCGCCGGCACATCCGGCTTGCCCTCGATGGTGGCGCCGACGTGGTGGTGGTGATCGGTGGGGCCTCGGTCGGCGACCACGACTACACCCGCGCCGCGCTTGAGGCGGAGGGCGCGGCGATCGGCTTCTGGAAGGTCGCCATGCGCCCTGGCAAGCCGCTGATGCACGGTCGGGTCGGACAGGCCGAGGTGCTCGGCCTTCCCGGCAACCCGGTGTCGACCCTTGTCTGCGGCGTTCTGTTCCTGGCGCCGTTGATCCGCGCCCTCCTGGGGCGCTGCGACGTGCTGCCGGAAACCTTGCTCGCCGTGCTCGACGGGGCTCTGGGCCCCAACGATCTGCGGCGCGATTACCTGCGCGGTCACCTGGCGACGAAGGAAAGGCAGTTGCACGTAACGCCCTTCGCCAAGCAGGACTCGTCGCTGATGCGGACGATGGCGGCGGCCAATGCTCTGGTCATCCGGCCGGAGCACGCACCCGCCATTTCGGCGGGCGAGATGGTCGAGGTCATCCGGCTCGATCGGGATTGACCGGCGTCAGGGCTCTGAAGCCAACATCGGGGCCTTGTCGGCGCCCGCCCGTCCGCCCTTCACGGTTGGCGGCACCGTGTCGGGACGGCGCTTGTAGCCGATGCTGTCGACACGCATGTCCCGGATGTCGACCATCAGCAGCCTGCCGATCAGCGGCGTGCCGACGCCGGTGATGAGCTTCAGCACCTCGCAGGCCGCAAGCGTGCCGAGCACGCCGACCACGGCGCCGAGAATGCCCACCTGGGCGCATGTCGGCACGTCGCCTTGCGGTTCGTGCGGCATCAGGCAACGCCAACTCGGCAGGGGGCGGCCGTCGTCGCCAGACAGATAGGGCTGGAGGGTCGTCACCGACCCATAGAACTCCTGAACGGCCGCGGTCACCAGCGGCTTCTGGAGCGCATAGGCCGCATCCGCCACCAGGAAGCGTGTCTGGAAGTTGTCCGTTCCGTCGACGACGACGTCGAAACGCTCGACGATGCCGGCGACATTGTCGCCATCGAGGCGAACCGGAAAGAGCTCCGTCGTCACATGCGGGTTCAGCGCGGCGATGCGCTCGGCTGCGCTCTCCACCTTCGGCTTGCCGACGTTGGCGGTGGAGTGAACGACTTGCCGCTGCAGATTGGACAGCGACACCACGTCGTCGTCGACGAGCCCGAGCGTTCCGACGCCCGCAGCGGCAAGATATTCGATGATGGGAGAACCGAGCCCGCCGGCGCCGACGCACAGCACTCTCGCCGCCTTCAGCTTCTGCTGGCCGGGACCG
The DNA here is from genome assembly GCF_950100655.1 of Pleomorphomonas sp. T1.2MG-36. NCBI lineage: Bacteria > Pseudomonadati > Pseudomonadota > Alphaproteobacteria > Hyphomicrobiales > Pleomorphomonadaceae > Pleomorphomonas > Pleomorphomonas sp. T1.2MG-36. The sequence continues at coordinate 322,573 of NZ_CATNLY010000012.1, read as the reverse complement.
CCGACGTCCCGCAGCAACAGATGGCGAGAATAGCGACGAACTTCGTCCTGGCTCAAAGTCATCGGTCGGATCCTTGGTGTGTCCGCTTCGGCAAGGCGTGCGGCGATGGATCATCGCGTATCGGCGCCGCGCTTTCCAGCGTCGCCGCAAAAGAAAGACCTGCGGGAAACCTTTCGGTCTCTCGCAGGTCGGTTGGCCTATGGGGCGGTCTCAGGCGGCTCTGACGGTCGTCAGGAAGGTGCTGACCTGCACCTTGAGCATGTCCGACTGCTGGGACAGCTCCGCCGAGGAACTCAGGACCTGCTCGGCGGCGGCGCTGGTCGCGGACGCTGCCTGGGTCACCAGGGCGATGTTGCGGGAAACGCCGGCCGTGCCCGTCGACGCGCTCTGGACGTTCTGGGCAATGCCTTGCGTCGTCGCCGCCTGTTCTTCCACCGCCGAGGCGATCAGGGCCGCGATCTGGTCCATCTGCTCGATCGTCTTCGAGATGCTGTCGATCGCTGTGACCGCCGTCTCGGTGGACGACTGGATCCCGGAAATCTGGGCGCTGATCTGCGCCGTCGCCTTCGCCGTCTGGTCGGCGAGGTTCTTGACCTCGGAGGCCACCACCGCAAAGCCCTTTCCGGCTTCTCCGGCGCGGGCCGCCTCGATCGTCGCGTTGAGGGCCAGAAGATTGGTCTGTCCGGCGACGTTGCCGATCAGGTCGATGATCTCGCCGATGCGCTGGGCGGCGTCGGAGAGCTCCTTCACCGTCTTGGCCGTTCCGATGGCTTCCTGCACGGCGCTTGCCGCCATCCTGGCGCTATCGGCCACCTGCCGGCTGATCTCCTGGACCGAGACCGCCATCTCCTCGGACGCCGCGGCGACCGTGTTGACGTTGGCCGAAGCCTCTTCGGAGGCGTGGGCGACTTCGGAGGAGCGCACCGAGGTGTCCTCGGCGTTGCGGGTCAGGGTCTGGGCGGCCGACTGCAACTGGGTCGACGCCGAGGACACCGAACCGACGATCGCTCCGACGGACCGCTCGAATTCGTCGGCCATCCTGGCCATCGCGGTCTTCCGCTCGGCAGCGATCCGCGCGTCATTGGCCGCGGACTGCTCGCTGGCCTCCCTGGCGTCGATGACGGCGTTGTCCTGAATGACGCCGACGGTTCGCGCCATCGCGCCGATCTCGTCCTTGCGGTTGGTGCCGGGCACGACGATGCCGGTCTGGCGGCCCGCAAGGCCTTCCATGGCGGCGGTCAGGCGCTGAATGGGCCTGCTCACCGATAGCGACACCAGCCACATGACGATGATGCCGGCGAAGGCGACCACCATCGACACAAGGATCTGGTTGCTGGTGCTCTCACTCTGCGCTGCGGCCGTTTCGGTCGCGAGCATGCTGGCGTCGGCCATGACGACGGAACGAGGAACTCCGATGATCACCGACCAGTTCATGCCGGTTCGGCCGAGGGGGACCGGCGCGAACACGCGCAGGCGATCGTTGGATTCGTCGTAAGTCACGAGCTGCTTGGCCGATGCGACCGTTTGCATGTCCTCTTGCCAGGACGCGTCGATTTTCGACATCGGCCCGCCGATCGCCGTCGGATCGAGGCTGGAGGCGACGACCAGACCCTTGTCGGTCACGATCGTGACGGTGCCCTTGCCACCATAGATCTGTCCGTTGACCGCTTCGGCGAGCTTCTGGATGGCCGACAGATCGAAGTCGGCACCGGCAACGCCCAGGAACTTGCCCTTGACGGTGATGGGAACCGACATCGTCGCGAGATACACCGCCTTGCCCTGCACGATATAGGGCAACGGCGCCAGGATGCTTTCCTTGCCGGTCTCTTGCGGGCCGATGAACCAGCCGCCTTTCATGAGACCGTTGCCATGGCTCTCGCGGCTGTCGTACTCGACCAGCGGCTGAAGGGCGATCTTGCCGGCGCCGTCACGCGTCCAGTAGGGCAGGGCGCGCCCGGTGTCGTCCGAGCCGATGGTCGCCTTGCCCTTGAATGCGGCGTCGTTGCCGTCGAGACCATCGGCGACCCACGCGCTGTAGGTGCCGTTGAAGCGAGGATTGTCCTTGAGGACGTTGAGCAGCGTGGCGTTGAGCTGGGCTCGACGCAGTTCCGCCGGCGTCGCGGACTGATCGTCCTCGACCATCATCTCGAAGGCGCGCGCCATGTTGCGGGCGGCGGCGAAGGCCGTATCCACTTCGGCCCGGATGTCTCCGGCCTGCGTGGTGGCGACGCCCAGGAGGGCTTCGCGCGATTTGGTCTCGAGCAGTTGGGATACGCTCGTGTTCGTCTGCTCATTGACCGTGTTGCTGGCGAACACGCCGTAGCCAACGACAGCCGCGACCGTCGTGACCAGGCAGACGACGGAGAGCGCGACGATCTTGACTTTAATCGATTGAATGCTCACTGGATCCCCCAGCTTTGACATCGCTGTCCGAGCGGCAGCTTCCCCCTGTCTAGTCGCCAACAGTTAACAACGAAAAAATATTCGCCGCACAATAAGGTCGATGTTCAGTGCATCTACCTTTGTCGTAATCGATAGGACTGGTGCGGTACAGGCGGCGGGTGTGGGGCTAGATTCGTATTTTTCTCAGATGTAGACTTTTGTCGTTTCGCGTAAACGTTGTGGAAATCACGTTTTTATTTCGAAAACTATGCCGGATTGGTCAGGTATTATCTTCGCGTATGGATCAGATCATCTCTGAACGCCAAGTAAAGGCTCGGTATAGAATGCAAAGCTGGCGGTAAACGCTACCGACAGTCCGCTTCGGCTCGTTGCTTCGGCCGCTACTTCTCCTCGAGGGCCGGAACCAATCTCCTCTTTGGCGCTTGTTTTGTCGGAGAACCGGGAGATGGGGTATGCCTCAAAGTCTTGCCGACGAATTCAGTTTCGAGTTTCCGTTGCCGATCGAGGTCCTGCTGCTGAGAACGCTTGGCGCCGCCCTTTTGTGCGGCCTGATCGGGCTTGAACGGGGCGCTCACAAGAATCCGGCCGGTCTCAGGACCAACATGCTGGTCGGGCTGGCCGTCGCCACCTTCTGCATGATCACCCTCTACATGATGGAGACGCTGGGCGACGGGAATGCCGCGATGCGGTTCGATCCGATCCGGCTGGTCGAGGCGGTTACCGCTGGGATTACCTTTCTGGCGGCCGGCGTCATCGTTTTCACCAAGGGCGACGTGAAGGGGCTGACGACCGGCGCCAGCATGTGGCTTTCCGGCGCCATAGGCCTCGCCTGCGGTCTCGGCCTGTGGCCGGTTGCGCTGCTGGCCAGCTTTGCCGGCATCGTCATTCTCTGGCTGCTCAGGCATCTGCAATCCGCGACCGGCCTCAAGGACGAGTGACACCTTCGGTTCCGCCACTCGGCCGGCGGCCACGGCCGGAACGAAACGAGCGAGCCGGCGTTTCCTTTTGGCGTTGCACGGCCGGGACCTGTCTCGAGGCAAGGGGCCGGCTCCGGCGCGGTACAGGCCGTCTCGCCGCTCGGCGGAAGGAGGGGAATCGTGAGAGTCTTTTTGCGGGACAATGGGCTGACGGTCGCTCTGATGGCGATGTTCCTGATCAGTGCCGTTGGCATGATCCTGGCCGGCCATGCCAGCTACAATGAGGAGCTCACGAACCACAACGTACCGGCCGTCGGCCTTCTTGCCTATCTCGGCACAGGCGCTTTCCTGTCGGCGCTATTCGAAAATTGGGAAAGCGAGTTCTTGCAGATGTCGGTCTACGTCATCCTGACGGCCATGCTGTTCCAACGCGGTTCGGCGGAATCGCGCGATCCCGACAATCCCGATCGACCGGGTGACGAGCTGCCGCCCGCGCTGCATCGGCGTCATCCCATCCTGTCCTGGCTCTATTCGAACGCACTCGGTCTCACGCTTGCCGCCCTGTTTGCGGTGTCCTTTTTCCTGCACTGGTGGTCGAGCTACGTGGCGGCCAACGAGGAAGCTGCCCGGCACGGTGGCGAGCTTCTGTCGTTCGGCGCCTATTTCCTGGATGCCCAGCTCTGGTTCGAGTCCTTCCAGAACTGGCAGTCGGAGTTTCTGTCGACCGCCGTACTGGTGGTGCTGTCGATCTTCCTGCGGCATCAGGGCTCGCCGGAATCGAAGCCGGTCGGCGCCTCCAACACCGAGACCGGAGCGTAGGGTCTCAACCCGGCAGAAGCGCGTCGATGGCCCCATCGAGCTCATCGTAATGACTTATGACGGCATCGGCGCCGAACTCGGTCGCCGGGCGCCCGCCGTAGCCGAAGGTGACGGCGACGACGGGGAGCGCGGCGGCGCGCGCGGTGGCGACGTCCGTTTCGCTGTCGCCGACCATCACTGCGGCGTCCGGCGTGCCACCGGCCCGGGCGATCGCCTCGAGCAGCGGCCGCGGATGCGGTTTCTGTTCCGGCAGGCTGTCCCCGCCGACCACCGCCGCAAACAGGGGCGCGAGACCCGTCCCCTTGAGTACCGCGTGACTGAGCGCCTCCCGCTTGTTGGTGCAGACCGCAAGGCCGATGCCACGCCGGGAGAGGCGGGCGAGCGCTTCGACGAGGCCCGGATAGGGGCGCGTTTCCACCGCGATCTCCGCTCCGTAGAAGGCGATGAAACGGTCGACCAGTTCGGGCAGCCGGGCATCGTCCGGCACGCGTCCGGAGCGGCGGAACCCTTCGCCGATCAGCGCCCGCGCACCGTGCCCGAACAGACCCGCCACGTCCGCACGGCCGAGGCCGGCCAGACCCTCGCCGTCGAGCGTTCGGTTGAGGGCCCTCAGAAGATCGGGGCCGGTGTCGAGAAGCGTGCCATCGAGATCGAAAACGACAACCGGGCGCATCGGCGGTTCCATGCTCCTTCTGCAACGATGAGAGGGATTTAGCATGCCGGGGCCTCGGAGCGAGCATTATCCGCCGCCCGGCAGGACCGAAAGGGCCAACAAAGGTCGCGTCGGGGCGCAACGGGCTTGCGACATTGCGCAGTTTGCGGCAAACCAGCGGGGGCCGTTTCGGGGGAAATGGGGCTTGATCGCGGCGGGCGCATCATTTCGCCAGAATTCGGTTTCACAGGCTGGGCGACGGCGCTTCGGCGCGATCGAAACCGCCGGCGATTCTGTGACGGAGTCGCCCTGGCGCAGGGGCCGATCGTGACAAGGGCCTGCCCTTCTGGACGAATGAAGCCAACGACGAAGTCGATATCGGAGATTTTGTTTATGCACCGGACCCTGAACCTTCTCCGCCGCCCGCTGGCGGCGGCCATGGTGATCGCCGCGCTGGCGTCTCCGGCACTGTCTGAGGACTTCACCGAGTCCCATCTCGCCGCGGCCCGTGAGACCATCGCCGCCGCCCATGCTTCCGAGCAGTTCAACGAAATCCTGCTCGTGCTCGCCGAGCAGACCAAGGCCTTGTTCCAGCGTTCCAATCCCGGAGCCACCAAGGACATCGAGGAAGTCGTGGGCGCCGTTGCCCTCGATCTTGCCAAGCGCCGCCCCGATCTCGATCGCGAGCTTGAGCGCGTCTGGGCCGGCCGGTTCAGCGAAGACGAACTGAAGCAGATCACCGCCTTCTTCAGCTCGCCGATCGGCGAGAAATACGGCCAGCTTGCGCCGGTTATCATTCAGGACTCCATGCGCTCGGCCGGCATCTGGCGCGACGCCCTGTCGACGGAGATCCTCACCCGGTCTCGCGACGAGCTGAACAAGCGCGGCTACAGCTTCTGAGGCAGGTCGATTGCCAACACGCACCAACGACATGATATGAGGACGTAAGTTCCTCGATATGGCGGTTGGTGATGGCATCCTTCGACTATGATCTCTTCGTCATCGGCGCGGGCTCCGGCGGAGTCCGCGCCGCTCGCATTTCTGCCGGCTACGGCGCGCGCGTCGCTATTGCCGAAGAGTCGCGCGTCGGCGGCACCTGCGTCATTCGCGGCTGCGTTCCGAAAAAGCTGCTGGTCTACGCCTCCCGATTCGCCGGCGAGTTCAACGACGCGGCCGGCTTCGGCTGGTCGGTAGGCGACCGGTCGTTCGACTGGGACGCGCTGAGGGCGGCCAAGGAGCGGGAGATCACCCGTCTCGAAGGCATCTATGCCGGCAATCTCGAACGGTCCGGCGTGGAGATCATCCGCGACCGTGCCGTCATCACGGGTCCCAACGAAATCCGCCTCGTGGCCGAGGGGAGGACCGTCACTGCCGGCCGCATCCTGATCGCCACCGGCAATCGCCCGGTGCTGCCGGATGTGCCCGGCATGGAGCACGCCGTCACATCGACCGACATGTTCGACCTGCCGGCCCTGCCGGAAAAGGCCGTGGTCGTCGGCGGCGGCTACATCGCCCTCGAGTTCGCGTCCATCCTCAACGGGCTCGGCGTTGCCGTCACCGTGCTTTACCGCGGAGAGCAGGTGTTGCGCGGCTTCGATCGCGAGGTGAGGGACAAGCTCGCCGACGCGCTCCGGGCGCGGGGCGTCGACGTGCGAACGGGCGTGCAGGTCCGGCGTATCGACAAGACGGCGGTCGGCTTCGCCGTCGAGCTAATGGATGGCGCCAACCTCGACACCGATCTCATTCTGGCCGCCACCGGCCGCAAGCCGAACACGACCGGGCTGGGCCTGGAGACGCTGGGCGTCACGCTCGATCCCGATGGCGCCGTCGTCGTCAACGCGCTGTCGGAGACCTCGGTGTCCGGCATCTACGCCGTCGGCGACGTCACCAATCGGGCGCAGCTGACCCCGGTGGCGATCCGCGAGGGGCACGCCTTCGCCGATACGGTGTTCGGCGGCCGGGAGAGCTTTGCCGACCACTCGAACATCCCGACGGCGATTTTCACCACGCCTGAGGTCGGCACGGTCGGCCTGTCCGAGGAAGCGGCCTGCGCCGCCTACAAGGCCGTGGATGTCTACAAGGCCGAGTTCCGGCCGATGCGCAGCATTCTCGCCGGCCGCGACGAGCGCACCTTCATGAAGGTGGTCGTCGATGCGGTCACCGATCGCGTGCTCGGGGTTCACATCATGGGACCGGATGCCGGCGAGATGATCCAGATCGTCGGCATCGCCATGACCATGGGGGCGACCAAGCGCGACTTCGATCGCACCATGGCCGTCCATCCCACTGCCGCCGAGGAACTGGTCACGCTGCGGACGCCATCGGTGCGCCACAGGTAACCTGAGGAGGGACGGCGGGATGGCAGTCCATCGAGCCGCCTCAGGCGACCGGGATCCAGATTTCCACCGTACCAACGCAGGTCTCGGCATCGAAACGGTCGTCGTAGAGCTCGAAGTCGGGCGTCTTGGCCGGCGTCAGACCGGCATCGGGCAGGCCCTTGTTCCAGACGGTGTAGACGGTCTTGTTGAAGTCCGAGATGTGGCCGACGTGCTTGAAGACGGCATAGCGGCTTGCCGGAATATCCACCGCGTCGAGACCGTCGGGCAGATGCGTCGCTTTGGTCGCGAGGCCGGCGACGTAGCGGAAGTGACCGTCGGCCTCCATGTCGCAGCAGACGCCATAGTAGACGTCGGGGACAGCCGCCGGAATGTCGTCCCGGTGATGGTCTAACTCGCCCCACACCTTTGAGATGACGGAGTTGGTCTCGAAGGTGCAACGGGTCGAAAGACCCATCACCCGGAACGCTTCGCGCTCCCGCAAATCGGGGGCGGCGATATCGATGATCATATCCTTGCGCATGGTCCATGGTTCCATCAAAGCGAGGGTTTCTGTCGTCCCGGCCTGTCGGACCGTACTCGGAAGCACGCCGAAACAGCCGACGAAGGCGCGGGTGAAGGCTTCATGCGAGCCGTAGCCGGCGTCGAGGGCGATCGGCAGGATTTCCCGATCGCCTTTTGCCAGCGCCTCGGCGGCGATCGCGAGCCGCCGCGCCCTCAGGTAGCTCATTGGCGCGAGGCCGACACTGCCCTGAAAGAGACGCGTGATATGCCAGGGACTGGCGCCGCAGCGATCGGCGAGTTCGGCGAGCGTAAACGGCCGCCCGACGTTCAGTTCCAGATACCAGATCGCCTTTTCCAGGACGCTCATCTCTTCCTCGCGACTCTGAGAGCGCTTCCTTGATGGCCGAAGCCCGAACGCTCCGCTTGATCGGAATTGCGGATCGCGCCGACAATAACGAAAACGCCGCCCGAAGGCGGCGTTGGCAAGAGCATGTTCCAGAGATCAGCTTGCGATCGTTCGGCCACTCTCGTCGAAGCGGTGGATCTTGGCTGGGTCGGGTGTCGCATAGACGATGTCGTCGGCGGCGTAGCGGTGCTCGCCGAACAGGCGAACGGTCACGAGGCCGGCGGTCTCGGATTCAAGATAGAGATTGGTGTCGGCACCGAGATGTTCGGCGTGGATGACCTTGCCCTTGAAGCGGCCTTCCGTGGGCGACACCGACAGATGCTCCGGCCGGATGCCGATGGTGGCGCCCGCCTCGCCGATGCGCGCGGCCTCGATGAAGTTCATCTGCGGCGAGCCGATGAAGCCGGCGACGAACAGGTTGGCCGGCCGATTGTAGAGCTCCATCGGCGAGCCGATCTGCTCGATGACGCCGCTGTTCAGCACGACGATGCGGTCGGCCAGCGTCATGGCTTCGACCTGGTCGTGCGTCACGTAGATCATGGTGGCGCCGAGCTGGCGATGCAGGCGGGCGATCTCGACGCGCGTCTGCACGCGCAACGCCGCGTCGAGGTTGCTGAGAGGCTCGTCGAACAGGAACAGCTCGGGCTCGCGCACCAGCGCGCGGCCGATGGCGACGCGCTGCCGCTGGCCGCCCGAGAGTTCGGCCGGCCGACGTTTCAGGTAGGGCTCCAGCGACAGCATCTCCGTCGCCTTGGCAACGCGGACGTCGATCTCGGCGGCCGGCGTGCCGGCCTGCTTGAGACCGAGCGACATGTTGTCGCGCACGCTGAGGTGCGGGTAGAGCGCGTAGGTCTGGAAGACCATGGCGATGCCGCGCTTGGCCGGTGGCGTCACGGTCACGTCCTCACCGTTGATCCGCACGGCGCCCGAGGTGACGTCCTCAAGGCCGGCGATCGAGCGCAGCAGCGTCGACTTGCCGCAGCCGGATGGGCCGACGAAGATGACGAACTCGCCGTCTTTCACCTGGAGGTCGATGCCCTTCAGCACCTCCTGCGCGCCGAAGGACTTTCTGATGTTCCTGAGTTCCAGCGATCCCACGGGGCTTATCCTTGCAATTTGATCGGCTTGCCGGTGCGGACGCTCTCGTCGGCGGCGAGGCAGACGGCCAGCGATTTCAGGGCGTCGTTCATGTGCTGGGTAAGGTCGATATCCTCGACGATCGCCTTCAGCATGTAGGCCTGTTCGAGCTCGCAGAGGTCCTGATGACCCGGCTCGCCGGACATGGTGTGGTCGACGTCGGGCGCAAGGAAGGCGCCGTCGGCACCGGTCGCCGCCTTGTGGACGCGGATGGTCGAGGTGCGGGTATGGGCGTCGACGTCGTCCGACTTGCCCTCCCTCATGACGATGGAGGCCGAGCCGTTGGGCGAGATGATATCCTTCACGAAGAAGGCCTGCTCGGACATCATCGGCCCCCAGCCGGCCTCGTACCAGCCGACCGAGCCGTCCGAGAACAGCACCTGCAGGTGGCCGTAGTTGTACATGTCCGCCGCGATCTCGTTGGAAAGGCGGAGGCCCATGCCCCGGACTTCCGTCGGCTCCGCGTCGGTCACCTGGCACATGACGTCGATGTAGTGCACGCCGCAGTCGACGATCGGTGCGGTGGTGTTCATCAGCGCCTTGTGCGTCTCCCAGGTCTTGCCCGAGGATTGCTGGTTGAGGTTCATGCGGAACACGTAAGGGCCGCCCAGCGCCCGCGCCTCGGCGATGAAGCGCTGCCAGGACGGGTGGTGGCGCAGGATGTAGCCGATGACGAGCTTGCGCTTGTTGGCGACGGCGCAGTCGATGATCCGCCGCGCGTCGGCCACCGTGGTGGCCAGCGGCTTTTCCACGAAGACGTGGCAACCCTGTTCCATGGCCATCACCGCGTAATCGGCGTGGCTCTCCGAGTAGGTGCTGATCGACGCCATGTCGGGCTTGAGCGCCTTGAGCGCCTCCGGGAAGGAGGGCGCGATCTCATAGCCCCGGAGCTCGTCCGGCAACGCCACCTTGGTGCGGTTGACGAGGCCGGCGATCTCGAAGCCGGGATTGCGATGGTAGGCGAGGGCGTGGCTCCGGCCCATGTTGCCGAGGCCGGCGGAGAGAACCCGAACGGGCGATGTCATTTGACCGCTCCCGAGGTAATGCCGCGGATGAGTTGCCGCGAGAAGATGACGTAGAGGATGAGCACCGGGAAGATGGCGAGCGACAGCGCCGCCAGCACGGCGTTCCAGTTGGTGACGAACTGGCCGATGAACAGCTGCGCGCCGAGCGTCACCGTCTTGGTGCTTTCGCCGGGTGCCAGGATCAGCGGGAACCACAGGTCGTTCCAGATGGGGATCATGGTGAAGACCGCCACCGTCGCCATGGCCGGCCGGACGAGCGGCAGCACCAGGCGGAAGAAGATGGAGTACTCGCTGAGGCCGTCGATGCGCCCGGCGTTCTTGAGGTCGTCCGACACCGTCCGCATGAACTCCGACAGGATGAAGATGGCGAGCGGCAACCCTTGCGCCGTGTAGACGAGGACGAGGGCGGTCAGCGTGTTGACGAGGCCGGTCGCCACCATGCCCTGCAACAGCGCCACCGTGCCCAGGCGGATCGGGATCATGATGCCGATGGCAAGATAGAGCCCCATCATCGTGTTGCCGCGGAAGCGATACTCAGCCAGGGCGAAGGCGGCCATGGCGCCGAACAGCAGCACCAGGAAGATCGAGACGACCGTGACGATGGTGCTGTTCTGGAAGTAGGTGACGAAGTCGCCCTGCTTCAGCACCGTCTCGTAGCCGATCAGGCTGAAGGTCGACGGGCCGGGCAGGCGGAGCGGCTGGCCGAAGATCGCCTGTTTGCTCTTGAACGAGTTGATGATGGTGAGAAACACCGGAAACAGCGCCACCAGCGTGTAGGCGATCAGCGCCACATGGACGAGGCTGGTGCGCAGCGTCGATTGTCTTGCCTTGGACATCCGCCCCTCCGTCAGAACTGGTAACGGCGGATGCGCCGCTGGATGCCGAACAGGTAGATGCAGACACCCGTCAGGATGATCAGGAACATGATGGTGGCGATGGTTGCGCCCATCGACTGGTCCCCGAGCTGAAGCTGGAAGCCGAAGAAGGTGCGGTAAAGGAAGGTGCCGAGGATGTCGGTCGCCTTGTCCGGTCCGGCCAGCGCCCCCTGCATGGTGTAGACGAGGTCGAAGGCGTTGAAGTTGCCGACGAAGGTGAGGATCGAGATGATGCCGATGGCCGGCAGGATGAGCGGCAGCTTGATCTTGAAGAACTGCCCCCAGCCGGTGATGCCGTCGATCTCGGCCGCCTCGATCACCTCCTCGGGAATGTTGAGGAGCGCGGCGTAGATCAGCATCATCGGAATGCCGATGAACTGCCACACCGAGACCAGCGACACGGCGATTAGCGCCGAACCCGGCTTGCCGAGCCAGGGGCCGAACAGCGCCTTCATGCCGACGAGATCCATCAGCCATGGGGCGACGCCCCAGATCGGCGACAGGATCAGCTTCCAGATGAAGCCGACGATCACGAAGGACAGCAGCGTCGGCAGGAAGAAGGCCGTGCGGTAGAAGGCGGCGAACCTCAGGCCCGGCAGCGACAGCAGCGCGGCGAGGGCGATGCCGATCGGGTTCTGCACCGCCATGTGGATCAGAAAGAACACGAAGTTGTTGCCGAGCGCGTTCCAGAAGTCGGCCGCCCAGCGCGGGTCGCCGAACAATGTCGCGAAGTTCGAAAAGCCGACGAAGACGTGCTCGCCGTCGACGACGTTGAAGAAGGACTGCCGCAGCGTCTCGAAGAGCGGCAGGATCATCACCGCCGTGTAGATGAAGACGGCAGGGGCGAGGAAGACGAGGATATGCCAACGCCGCGGCCGCCGCCGCGAGGCTTCCCCGCCCTGTTCGGGTGCAAGGTCGGTCATGTCAGTCTCTGTGGCGCCGGCGGCCGGTCGGCGATGGCCGACAGGCGGAAGGAACGGCGGCGCGGAGAGCCGCGCCGCCGCCGTGTGTCACGTCACTTGGCCGGCTTGTACCAGCTGTCGAGGCCGTCCTGCAGCTTTTTGGCGGCGACTTCCGGCGTGTCGGTGCCGTTGATCACGTTGGCCGATTCAGCCCAGGTCTCGTTCTCGAGGTTGGGCGTGCCGCGCGACAGGATCTGATAGGTCGAACGGATGGTCGGCTTGCAGGTCTCGCGCCAGGAGACGAACTCTTTGGCCAGCGGATCGCTCATCTCGACGGCCGTCGAGTTCAGGCTGAAGAAGCCCGGCAGCGCGTTGGCGTAGATCGAGGCGAACTCGGGCGAGGCCACCCACTCGAGGAACACCTTGGCTTCCTCCTTGTGGGCGCTGGCCGCGTTGAGGCCCATGGCGATGTCGTTGTGGTCGGAGATGTAGCAGGCATCCCCGTCTTTCGCGACCGGCGGCGGGAAGGCGCCGAGCTTCAGGCCGGCGGTGTTGAACAGCGAGATTTCCCAAGAACCGGCCGGGTAGATGGCGGCGCGGCCGAGCGTGAACAGGTTCTGGCTGTCCGGGTAGGTCTGGGCCTCGAAGCCATCGCCGAGGTACGGCTTCCACTTGGCGAGCACGCGATAGGGTTCGACCCACGGATCGTCGGTCAGCTTCTGGGTGCCGGCGATCAGCGCTTTGCGGCCTTCCTCGCCCTTCCAGTAGGTCGGCCCGATGTTCTGGTAGCCCATCGTGGCGGCTTCCCACATGTCCTTGGTGCCCATGGCCATCGGAATGTAGGTGCCGTCGGCCTTCAGCTTCTCGAGGACCGCGAAGAACTGGTCGACGGTCTTCGGAACCTCGGCGCCGACCTTCTCGAAGGCTTCCTTGTTGTAGATGAAGCCATGGATGACGGACGCCATCGGCACGCAGAAGGTCTTCGCGCCGTCGTCAGTGCTCCACGCGGACTTGGCGACGTCGGAGAAGTTCTTCATGCCTTCGAGGGCCGTCAGATCTTCGAGCTTGCCCTTGTTGAACAGTTCGAGCGACGTGTCGAACGGCCGGCAGGCGACGAGATCGCCGGCCGAGCCCGCGTCGAGCTTGGCATTGAGCGCCGCGTTGTATTCGGTCGGCGCGCTCGGCGAGAAGGTGACCTTGATACCCGGATGCTTGGCCTCGAAGGCCGGAATGATCTTTTCCTGCCAGATCTGAAGGTCGTCGTTGCGCCAGCTCTCGATGTTGAGCGTGACATCGGCCGCCATGGCCGTGCCGACGCCGGCGAGGATGCTCGATGCCAGCAGGATACCCTGCAACGTAGTGCGATACATCGTCCGTCTCCCTTTGCTCGCGTCCGAAGACGCGCGTTGAGAACCCCGATTATAGTTTTGCGACGAGCGACATCGCCCGACGCAGGTTTTGGCCGGCCTCGACGAGAGCGGCATTGGCCGCCTCGATATCTCCCGCGCCGGCGGCGAGCAGAATGGCGTGCTTGACCGAGCCACGGCTCTCCCGCAGGAGCCCTGTTGCCGTGTCGGTCGAAATTCCGGTGATGTCTGACACGATGCGGGCGGCGCGCGCCCTGAGCTTGTCGTTGTCGGCCCTGACGTTGACCATGTGGCCGTCGTGGACATGGCCGAGGTGGACGGCCATCAGCGTCGACAGCATGTTGAGGGCGATCTTCTGCGCCGTACCGGCACCCATGCGGGTCGAGCCGGACACCACTTCCGGCGGCGTCCTGAGCAGAACCGCCACGTCGGCGGCCTGAAGAAGCGGTGCACCGTCGTTATTGGCGATGCCGATCACCGTGGCGCCACGCTCTTTGGCGGCGTGGACGGCGGCGACCGTGTAGGGCGTCGAGCCGGAGGCGGACACGGCGATCACGCAGTCGCCCCGGTCGATGCCGGTGGCCGCGAGATCGGCAGCTCCCGCCTCGACATCGTCTTCGCCCGTTCCCAGCATGTCGACGAGACTGTCGCGGCCGCCGGCCAGAACGACGATGGCCTCGTTAAGGCCGATGCCGTAGGTGCCGGGCAGTTCCAGGCAGTCGGCAAGCGCCATCAGACCGGAGCTGCCGGCGCCGATGTAGACGAGGCGATGGCCCGACATCAATGCGGCGGCGGCGCGTTCGGATGCTTTGGCAATGGCGGGAATGGCGGCTTCGACGCTTCGCGCCGCGTTCACCTGGGCCGCGGCGAGCACTTCGAGTATCCGCGTCGGCGGCAGGGTGTCGAACCCCTTCGCATTGACATCGCGATCCTCGGTGCCGAGCTTTGCCGTCATTGTGCCATTCCCCCACCCGGGCAATAATGCCAAAAAGCTACCACTTGTCCAGAGGGGCAATCATAATTCATTCACTTTTGCGACCGGCACGGTTCTCCCAGAAGCTGGTCAGGTTGATTGTTCGATTTAAATCAATTAGTTGAGTATTCAGCCCCAAAAAAGCGGAGGGCTCGACCAATATGCCGATTGGCAAATGGTATTTTTTTGGTACTTTTGGGGGGAGGAGGGCCGCAATGGTGGATTTCGTGATCGGCGTCGACGGGGGCGGGACCGGCTGCCGGGCGGCTGTGGCAGGCCGCGACGGGCGCATCGTTGCCACCGGCGCCGGCGGTGCGGCCAACGTTCTGAGCGACCGAGCCGGCTCACTCCGCAACATCAGGACCGCCATCGATGCGGCTCTTGCCGCCGCCGGCCTCGACAAGGGCGCGCTCCAGCGTTCGGGCGTGCTGCTCGGTCTTGCCGGCAGCAACGTCGGCGATACCGCCGCCTTCGTCGCGGCTTCGCTGCCTGCCGGCCGGGTGGAGGTGGTCTCCGACGGTCTCATTGCGCTTGAAGGCGCCATAGGGGACGGCGACGGCGCGGTGGCCATTCTCGGCACCGGCTCGATTTTCTTTGCCAGACTGGGCGGCGCGGTGCGGTCCTACGGCGGCTGGGGCTTCGTCATCGGCGATTTCGGCTCCGGGGCGAGCCTCGGTCGCGTGGCCCTCTCCGCGGCGCTGCTCGCCCACGACCGCATCATCGCGGCCTCGCCGCTCACCCATCGGTTGATTGCCGAGTTCGGCGGCGCGCCCGGCCCCATGGTCGAGTTCGCGCGGACGGCGACGCCCGGCGATTTCGGCCGCTTCGCACCGGCGGTTTTTGCGGCGGCGGAGGAGGGCGATGCCGTTGCGCTCGACATCGTCACCAAGGCGGCCGCCTCTGTCGACCTGGCGCTGGATCGTATCGTTGACGACGGCGTGGACCGTATCTCTCTGCTTGGCGGCCTTGCGCCGCTCTATCCCGCCTATCTTGCCGCTCGTCACCGGCCACGTCTGATGTCGCCGGTCGGCAACGCTCTCGCCGGGGCGGTGGCGCTTGCCGCGCGGCGCTTCCTGGGCAGTGAGGGAGGCGCGCAATGAGCGGCGACATTTCCAGCATATTGCTCCCCGAACAGTTGCAGGCGACCGGTACGGGGCCGCTTTATCTGAAGCTGAGACAGGCCATCGAGGCGGCCATCAGCGGCGGGCGGCTCAAGCATGGCGATGCGCTGCCGCCGGAGCGCGAGATCGCCGACTTCGCCGGCATCAGCCGCGTCACCGTCCGCAAGGCGGTGGACGATCTCGTCGAGGCCGGTCTTCTGGTGCGCCGCCATGGGTCCGGCACCTTCGTCGTCAAGCCGGTCGAGCGGGTGGAACAGTCGCTGTCGCTGCTCACCTCCTTTACCGAGGACATGGCCCGGCGTGGCCTCAAGGCCAGCTCCCGCTGGCTCGATCGCGGGCTCCACCTGCCGTCGCCGGAGGAGGCGATGATGCTGGGGCTGGCCGGTGGCGGCCTCGTCGCCCGGCTCGAACGTCTGCGGATCGCCAACGATCTGCCGCTTGCCCTCGAACGGGCGGCGCTTTCGGCCGAGGTGCTGCCCGACCCCGCTTCCGTGGACGGATCTCTCTACGAGGCGCTGGCCCGGAGCGGCCATCGGCCCGTCCGGGCGGTGCAACGCATCTCCGCCTGCAACATTCGCGGACAGGATGCGGCTTTGCTCGGCGTTCAGGCCGGTGATGCCGGCCTGTCCATCGAGCGCATTTCCTATCTCGCTTCAGGCCGGGTGGTCGAATTCACCCGGTCGCTCTACCGAGCCGACGCCTACGACTTCGTCGCCGAGCTGACGCTTCCCCAGTCCTGATCCGTCACCATCAAGGAGACGTTCCGATGTCCGCCCTTCACATCCGTGGTATTCGCCTGTTCGACGGCAACACGTGGCACGACGACGCAGAGCTTGCCGTGGAGGGTGGTCGTTTCATTGCCCCCGACAACGTTCCGGTCGGCGCCGAGACGATCGATGCCGGTGGCCTGCTCGCGGTGCCGGGCTTCATCGATCTTCAGGTCAACGGTGGTGGCGGCATCAACTTCAACGACGAGCCGAGCGTCCCGACCATCGAGCGCATCTGTGCCGCCCACGCTCATTTCGGCACGACGGCGCTGCTGCCGACCCTGATCACCGATCGTCGCGAAACTCGCTCCGAGGCGGTTGCCGCCGGCAAGGCCGCGCGGGCGGCCGGCGTTCCCGGTTTTCTCGGGTTGCATCTGGAGGGGCCGCATCTTTCCGCCGCCAAGCGGGGCGTTCACGCTGCCGCCTACGTCAGGCCGATGGAGGAGACGGATATCAAGGAGCTCGTCGGGGCGCTCTCCGCCGGTCCGACCATGCTGACCGTGGCCCCAGAGTCGACGTCGGTCGAGGCCGTTCGCCGCCTTGCCGCGGCCGGCGCCATCGTCAGCCTCGGCCATACCGACTGCGACTACCACACGGCGCTCGCCTACATCGCCGCTGGCGCCAGCACGGCGACCCACCTCTTCAACGCCATGAGCCCCTTCGGCCACCGGACGCCGGGCATGGTCGGCGCGGTGCTCGACAGCGGAATTTCCGCCGGCCTGATCGCCGACGGGATTCATGTTCATCCGGCGGCGGCACGGGTGGCGCTCCGGGCGAAGCGCGGGCCCGGGCGGATCTTCCTGGTGACCGATGCCATGCTGACCATCGGCACCGATCTGCCGGACTTTGAACTCAACGGCCGGACCATTTTCCGCCGTGACGGCCGTCTGGCGCTTGCCGACGGCACGCTGGCGGGAGCCGACATCGACATGCTGTCGTCGGTGCGTTACGCGGCGGAGCATTTCGAGATCGGCCTCGACGAGGCGATTCGCATGGCCACCGTCTATCCGGCGGAGGCGATGCGCATCGGCAACCGCAAGGGGAGGGTGGCGCCGGGGCTCGACGCAGACTTCCTGCTGCTGACGCCGGATTTCGAGCTCAAGTCGACCTGGATCGGCGGAGCAAGGGTCTATTCGGCCTGAACCGTCCCTTCACAGCTTCCTGAGCATGACCTGCTCGATGGCGTGGCTGGTGCTTTTGCGCAGCACGAGGTCCGCCCGGAGACGGGTCGGCTGGATGTTCTCGCGAAGGTTGGCGAGGTTGATTCGCGTCCAGAGGCCGAGGGCGGTGTCCAGCGCCTCTTGTTCCGAGATCTCGGCGTAGCGGCGGAAGTACGACTGCGGATCGCGGAAGGCGGTCTGCCTCAGGCGCATGAAGCGTTCGACATACCAGCGCTGCAGGTCGGCCTCGTCGGCGTCGATGAAGATCGAGAAATCGAAGAAGTCGGAGACGAAGGGAATGGCCCGCCCGTCGCGCGGCAGTTTGCCGGTCTGCAGGACGTTGAGCCCCTCGAGGATCAAAATGTCGGGCTGGTCGACGACGATGCGCTCGTCCTGGACGATGTCGTAGACGAGGTGGGAGTAGACCGGCGCCCAGACGTTCGGCTTGCCGGCCTTGATGTCGGTCAGGAAGGAGAGGAGAGCGGCCCGGTCGTAGCTTTCGGGAAAGCCCTTCTTCTCCATCAGGCCCTCCTCGCGCAGCACGGCGTTCGGAAACAGGAAGCCGTCGGTGGTGACGAGGTCGACCTTAGGCGACGATGGCCAGCGCGACATCATCGCCCGCAGAATGCGCGCCGTCGTCGACTTGCCGACGGCCACGGAGCCCGCGATGCCGATGATGAAGGGCTTCTTGGCGTCCGAGCGGCCGAAGAAACGGCGCGTGGACGAGTGCAGCATTTGCGCCGATTCGACGTAGAGCGACAGCAACCGCGACAGCGGTAGGAAGATGTCCGACACCTCGTCGAGCTGCACCGGGTCGTTGAGCGAGCGCAGGCGGATGACGTCGTCGAGCGTCAGCGTCAGCGGCATGCCGGCCCTGAGCACGGCCCAGTCGGCGCGGGTGTAGACTTCGTAGGGCGACAGCGCTTTCCGCACGAACTGTTCCATTCGTCACCATCTCCGGATCGCCTCGGGCGATCCGCTGATCTCGGATACATGGCGGCAATCGGCCGCCGGCCTCGGCCGGCATGCCATGGTCGAGAGGTCAGTCGGCCGGGCGGCTGGCCTTTTCCTGCAGGCCGGACTGCGCCGTGCGGCGTTTGAGCTCGGCGAGCACGTCGTCGAGAGGCACGCCCTTCAGCGCCAGCACAACGACGAGATGATAGAGGAGGTCGGCGCTTTCGTAGGTCAGCGCGTCGGCGTCGCCGGTCACGGCGGCGATCACGCTTTCCACCGCTTCCTCGCCCAGTTTCTGGGCCGCCTTGGCGATGCCCTTCTCGGCCAGCTTGCGCGTGTAGGAGGTGGCGTCGCCGTTCTTCAGCCGATCGGCGACGATCGTCTCGAGATCGGAAAGTGTGAAGGTGCTGTCAGCCATGCCGATCATCCCTGGAGGCGGACGGGAACGCCGGCCGCGGCGAGATGCGCCTTGGCCTCGCCGATGGTGAAAGTGCCGAAGTGGAAGATCGACGCCGCGAGCACCGCTCCGGCGTGGCCGTCCCGAATCCCCTCGACGAGATGGTCCAGGGTGCCGACACCGCCCGAAGCGATGACCGGCACCGATACCGCGTCGGCGATGGTGCGGGTCAGCTCGAGGTCGAAGCCGATCTTGGTGCCGTCGCGGTCCATCGAGGTCAGCAGGATCTCTCCGGCGCCGAGCGAGACCACTTCCTGCGCGTATTCGACGGCATCGATGCCGGTTGCCTGCCGCCCGCCATGGGTGAACACTTCCCAGCGCGACTTGCCGTCCGAGGACACGCGCTTGGCGTCGATGGCAACGACGATGCACTGGTTGCCGAACTTCTCCGACGCGCGACGAACGAGGTCGCGGTCGCGGACGGCGGCCGACATGATGGACGCCTTGTCGGCGCCGGCAAGCAGCAGTTCGCGAATATCCTCGACCGACCGAACCCCACCGCCCACCGTCACCGGCATGAAGCAGCGCTCGGCCGTGCGCCGCACCACATCTAGGATGGTGCCGCGATTCTCGTGGCTGGCGGTGATGTCCAGGAAGCAGAGTTCGTCGGCGCCGGCCGCGTCATAGGCGGCGGCGGCCTCGACCGGATCGCCGGCGTCGATGAGGTCGACGAAGTTGACCCCCTTGACCACCCGGCCGTCCTTGACGTCGAGACAGGGGATGACGCGAGCTTTCAGCATTGGGGGCACCACGATTGAAATGCGCCCATTTCTTATACGGCTCCACGAACGGACGCCAGTCCCATGGCGCCGAACAGGCTTGCGGTGGGCGGGACGCGGCCGGCGGCATCCGTTGCCGTTGCCGTTGCCGATGGTCAGTCCGTTGTGCAGGTATCTTACGATAGACTTGGTTGCACTTGGCGTGCGGCCGATCAAGAATATGCAGCCAAGAGTAGAGTTTTTACTAGCGATGATTCCGCAAGGCATAAACTTCCCGTAAATCAGTAACCAATTAACTGAAGGGAATGGATGACGTAGCGGTCGCCGGACCGCAGAGTTTCTGGGCCGTTATCGTTGCATGTGCCATGCGTGGTTCCTTCGTCTTCCGAAGGGGAATGGTTGGCGATGCAGGTCGGCATATAGGGTAGGAACGAAGATCATGTGGCCCTTTTCAAATCACGAAGCTGCGGTGCTTGCCGCTCTCGACCGCTCCCTGGCGGTCATCGAATTCGACACGGCCGGTAAGATCATCACTGCCAACGCCAATTTTCTGAAGGTCATGGGCTACGAACTTGCCGAGATCGTCGGCAAGCACCATTCGATGTTCGTCGACCCCACCGAGGTGCAGAGCCCGGCCTACGCTGCCTTCTGGCGCGATCTGCAGGCTGGCCGGTACATGTCGGCCGAGTTCCGCCGTATTGCCAAGGGCGGGCGCTCCGCCTGGATTCAGGGTACCTACAATCCGCTGATCGACAAGTCCGGCAAGGTCTACCGCGTCGTCAAGTTCGCCACCGACGTCACCGATCGCAAGCTGGAGGACGTGAAGGTTCAGGGGCAGATCGCCGCCATCAACCGCGCCCAGGCCGTGATTTCCTTTGAGCCCGACGGCACGATCATCGAGGCCAACGAGAACTTCGAAAAGGCGCTCGGCTACAAGCCCTCCGAAATCGTCGGCAAGCACCACTCGATGTTCGTCACGCCCGAGGAGCGCAACAGTCCGGCCTACAAGAAGTTCTGGGACGATCTCCGCGCCGGACAGTTCAAGTCGGACGAGTTCCATCGTGTCGGCAAGGGAAACCGGGACGTCTTCCTGCAGGCGACCTACAATCCGATCTTCGATGGTGCCGGCCGGCTTGTTCGCGTCACCAAGTTTGCAACCGACATCACTGCCGTCATGGAGCGGCGGCGCAAGCGGCAGGCCGCCCAGACCGAAATCAACCGCGAACTCGCCGAGGTGGCCGATATGATCGCCCGCTCGAACGCCGAGGCGGCGGGCGCCAACTCGACGGCGGGGGTCACTGCTTCGAACGTGCAGGCGGTTGCCGCCGGCGCTGAGGAACTCGTCTCTTCGGTCGGCGAAATCAGCCGCCAGGTGAGCGTTGCGCTATCGGTCTCGCAGGATGCCGTGACGCAGGCCGATACCGCGACCAAGGTCGTGTCCGGTCTCGCGACGGCGGCCCAGAAGATCGACCAAGTGGTCGAGCTCATCAACACCATCGCCGGTCAGACCAACCTTCTCGCCCTCAATGCCACCATTGAGGCGGCGCGGGCCGGCGAGATGGGCAAGGGATTCGCCGTCGTCGCGCAGGAGGTGAAGCAGCTCGCCGCCCAGACGTCGAAGGCCACCGACGAGATCGCCAGCGAAATCGCGGCGGTGCAGACCATCTCGTCCAAGGCGGTGCAGTCCATCGACGGAATCACCTCCATCATCACCCGCATCAACGACATATCCTCGTCGATCGCCGCCGCCGTTGAAGAACAGGCTGCCGTGACGCAGAACATGTCCGGCAGCATGCACACCGCCGCGAACGGCGTCGAGGAAATCGCCAAGGCGCTGGCCGATATCAGCAGCTCGACGCAGTCGATCGACGACGCGGCCAACAAGCTGCAGAAGGCGGCGGCAACGCTCGCCTGATCGCCGCTTGGATCCATCATGGGAACCGCCCTGTTGCCCAAGGCAGCAGGGCGGTTTGCCGTTTAGAGCAGGCCCAGCAAAAGTGGCTACCGGTTTTGCGGCCGGACCTGCGTCTTAACAATGAGATGGAGTTTTCCGGCGAACCGGAGTTAGCCGGAAAACTCTATCGCCAGCTTCCCTCGGCCCACATGCGCGAGAAGGCGGTCCGGTAGTCCGGATAGGCGTAGGCGAGCCCGAGTTCGGACTTGCTCTTGAGATTGGCCACCCGCTTGTTCTCGCCATAGAAGCTGCGGGCCATGGGTGACAGCTCGGCCGTCTCGAAGTCCTGCTCCGGTGGCGGCGCCACGCCCATCAGCTCGGCGGCGTAGGCGACGACGTCCTGCGGGGGTGCCGGCTCGTCGTCCGTTATGTTGAAAAGACCGCTGGCGCCCGTCGCGAAGGCCCGCTCGACGGCGGCGGCGATGTCGTCGACATGGATGCGGTTGAACACCTGTCCCGGTTTGACGAGGCGGCGAGCGCTGCCTTCCGCGAGGTTGACAAGCCCGTTGCGGCCAGGGCCGTAGATGCCGGACAGGCGCAGCACGGCCACCGAGGCGCCGATGGTTTCGCCGAATGCCAGCCACTCGTTTTCCGCCTTCACGCGGGCGAGGGATCGTGCGCTCTTCGGCCGGCATTCCGATGTCTCGTCCACCCAGGCGCCAGCATGGTCGCCATAGACGCCGACCGTCGAGAGGTAGGCGATTGAGACGAGCGACTTCTCGTCTGCAAGCGCCTCGGCAAGCACCGGCAGGACGCGATCGCCGCCGTCCGGCCCCTCGGCCGGCGCGATGGAAACGAGAACGTGGGTGACGCCGGTGAGCGCCGGCCGCAGGGCCTCGGCCGCCTCTGGCGATCCATCGAACAGGCGCATCTCGGCGAGCGGCGCCAAGGCGGCGGCCTTTGCCGCCGAACGGGTGGTGCCGACCGCCTCTCTCGGGGCAAGGCGGCTGAGCGCCGCCGTGGCGCTATAGCCGAGGCCGAAGGCCATGAGCTTCATCGGGCGATCTCCTGAGGGTCGGGACGGTTTCGGAACCGTGATGCGGGCATTCGCAGAGGCAAGTTGCATAGAGGCATTTCCGTCCTACATAAAGGCGTCATTCAGGGACGGTTTCCACGCTTCGGGTGGGTGGCCGTTGCCGCAAGGAGCATCTCATGATGGAACATACCAATCCGTCCACCTGGTACGGCACCACGATCGTGACGGTCCGCAAGGACGGGAAAGTGGTGATTGCCGGGGACGGTCAGGTCACGCTCGGCGCCACCGTTATCAAGCACACGGCGCGCAAGGTGCGCCCGCTCGGGCGCGGCGACGTGATCGCCGGCTTTGCCGGAGCCACCGCTGACGCCTTCACGCTGTTCGAACGGCTGGAAGCCAAGCTCGAACAGTACCCCGGCCAACTGATGCGCGCCTGCGTCGAGCTCGCCAAGGACTGGCGCACCGACCGCTATCTCCGCCGCCTCGAAGCGATGATGATCGTCGCCGACGCCAACGTCACCCTGGTGCTGACCGGCACCGGCGACGTTCTCGAGCCCGAAGGCGGCATTGCCGGCATCGGGTCCGGCGGCACCTACGCGCTCGCCGCCGCGCGCGCTCTGGCCGACAGCGGCCAAGACGCCGAAACCATCGCCCGCAAGGCGATGAAGATCGCCGCCGACATCTGCATCTACACCAACGAGAACGTCGTCGTCGAAAGCCTTCCCAAGGCCTGAGTTCCATCCCTCCGGATCGCTGGCCCCCGCGCGCCACTCCGGATTGCTCCATCCGAGGATAAAGCCATGCCCGATTTCTCGCCGCGCGAGATCGTTTCCGAACTCGACCGCCACATTGTTGGCCAGAAGGACGCCAAGCGCGCCGTCGCCATCGCGCTCCGCAACCGCTGGCGCCGTCTTCAGCTCGACCCCTCGCTGCGCGAGGAGGTGCTGCCCAAGAACATCCTGATGATCGGCCCCACCGGCGTCGGCAAGACGGAAATCTCCCGTCGTCTCGCCCGTCTCGCCAACGCGCCCTTCGTCAAGGTCGAGGCCACCAAGTTCACCGAGATCGGCTATGTCGGCCGCGACGTGGAGCAGATCGTTCGCGACCTTCTTGAGGTCGGCATCTCGCTCGTTCGGACGCAGAGGCGCAAAGACGTCGAGGCCAAGGCCCATCTCGCCGCCGAGGAGAGGGTGCTCGATGCCCTGGTCGGCACGTCGGCCAGCCCGTCGACGCGCGACACCTTCCGCCGGAAACTCCGGGCGGGCGAACTCGACGACAAGGAAATCGAGGTCGAGTTGACCGCCACCGGCAGTCCGGGCGGCATGGAAATTCCCGGCATGCCGGGCGGGCAGGTCATCAACCTGTCCGAAATGATGCAGAAGATGATGGGCGGCGTGAAGAAGACCCGCCGCGTCAACGTCAAGGACAGCCACGACCTGCTCACGGCCGAGGAAGCCGACAAGCTGATCGACCAGGACAAGATCATCGCCGAGGCGATCGAGTCGGTGGAGAACAACGGCATCGTCTTCCTCGACGAGATCGACAAGATCTGCGCCAAGGACGGCCGCGACGGATCGGTGTCGCGCGAAGGCGTGCAGCGCGACCTCTTGCCGCTCATCGAAGGCACGACGGTGTCCACCAAGCACGGCTCGGTGAAGACCGACCACATCCTGTTCATCGCCTCCGGTGCCTTCCACGTCGCCAAGCCGTCGGACCTGTTGCCCGAGCTTCAGGGTCGCCTGCCGATCCGCGTCGAGCTGAAGCCGCTCGACAGGGACGACTTCCGTCGCATCCTGACCGAGCCGCAGGCCAGCCTGATCAAGCAGTATGTGGCCCTGATGCAGACGGAAGGGGTGACGCTCAACTTCACCGACGACGCCATCGACGCCATCGCCGAGATCGCCGTCCACGTCAACGCGACCGTCGAGAACATCGGCGCCCGACGCCTGCAGACCGTGCTTGAGCGCATTCTCGACGATATCTCCTTCTCGGCCCCCGACAGGTCCGGAGAGGAGATCACCGTCGATGGCGCGGCGGTCAGGGCCGCGCTCGGCGACCTCGCGCACAATACCGACCTCAGCCGTTTCATCCTCTGAGGTCCGCCCCTCGGGAGAGAGCCCGGTGCTCTTCCCCGGGGGACTTCGATGCCGACGTTCGCGAGATGCATAGTCCGGCGCTTCGGTGCGACCAATTGTTATGAAACGCAAGTTTCTTGTTGTTCTCAAGGGTTTTGCGTATATCGTTTCAACGAGATCGGTCGCATCAATGGAACTGATCGGTCTGCCGCTCGCCGGGGGGCATGGGTGGCGGACTTCCGGGCGACGCTTGCCGGTTGCAGACCGGTAGGCGTCGTGCGGATTTCGGTTGCGATCTCAGGAAGAGAGACGCCGTTGTCCCTCGTCAGTACAGCCGGGTACCCGGTGCATCGGACGGACATATGGGTGAAAGTTCAACTCCGCACAACAAGACCGTAAAACTGGCCGACGTGGCGCGGGCCGCCGGGGTCAGCCAGGGAACGGTTTCCAACGTCTTCAACCGTCCGGGCCTGGTTTCGGAGCAGTTGCGCGAACGGGTCGAGGAAGCGGCGCGATCCCTGGGCTATCGCGGTCCTGATCCGCGTGGGCGCCTGCTCAGGGCGGGACGCGTCAACGCCATCGGCGTGGTGACCATCGGCCCTCTCAACTGCTTCTTCGACGATCAATACACCCGAATGTTCCTGTCCGGCGTCGCCAGGGCCTGCGAGGCGCGCGGCGCCGGCATTTCGCTGGTGTCGGCGATCGACGACGAGATCGCCGCCTGGAACATCCGCACGGCTCTCGTCGACGGTTTCATTCTCAATTGCCTCAATGAAGGCAACACGCTGGTCGAACTGGCCAAGAAGCGCGGCCTGCCGTTCGTGGCGGTGGACTTCCCCGTTGGTCCCGGCTTCGATGTCGTCAGGATCGACGACTATCGCGGCGCTCGCGACTCGGCCCAGCACCTTCTGGATCTCGGCCACAGGCATTTTGCCGTCTTCACCTTCGAGACCGAGAAGGAAGTGCGCGTCGGCTTCGTTGACGATGTCCGGGCCGAGCGGGCTTCTTTCGAGGTGGTGCGTCGGCGGCTCACCGGCTATCGCGATGCGTTCAGGGCCGCTGGCCTGCCGCCCCAGCCGGTATTCGAGACTGGTTCCGAATTCGATGGCGTGCGGACCGGCGTCGATGCCGTGCTTGCCGCCAATCCGGACACCACCGCCTTCGTCTGCGCATCCGACCGCGTGGCGTTGCAGGTCATAGCCTATCTTCAGTCCCTGGGCCGCAGGGTTCCCGAGGACTTCTCGGTGATCGGATTCGACGGCATCGAGGAGGCTGCTAGTTCCAACCCGCCTCTCACCACCATTCATCAGCCGGCCATCGGCAAGGGTGAGGCGGCGGTGGAGCTCATCCTTGGCGACAAGCCGGACGATGCCGGTGGACGCGTGGTCGAACTGCCGATCGAGTTGGTGAGCGGCGGGTCGACGGCGCCTCCGCGCAAGGGATAGATCACCCGATGCTTCCGCACTGCGCCGTCGACGAGCCAGTCTCGTCGGCGGCGCAGTGGCGTTTTGGTCAGGGCGTCAGCCCGAACAAGCTGAGATCGGCCGGCCCCAGTCGATCTCTGGCAGTCTGAAGCTGGTGCCAATAGGGGTAGAGAAGGGGCAGTGCGCTGACCTCGTCGAGCCGTTTGCGTTCGCCCTCGGAAAGCTGGAGGCCGGCGGCCTTCAGGTTGTCGGCAAATTGCGCCTCGGTACGGCCGCCGATCACGAGCGACGTCACGCCCGGTCGACCGAGCAGCCAGGCAAGCGCCACCTGAGCCGCGCTGACACCGCGGGAGTCTGCGATATCCACCAGCGCGTCGACGATGGTCCAGAGTCGATTCTCGTCGCGGATGGGGGGCTCCGTCCAGCCAGCCAGCTGGCGCGTGCCCTCCGGCGCGGCGTTGCGGCGATGCTTGCCGGACAGGAGACCGCCGGCGAGGGGGCTCCAGACCAGGATGCCGAGCCCCTGATCGAGCGAAAGCGGAACCAGCTCGTATTCCGCCTCGCGGGCCTCGAGCGTGTAGTGGATCTGTTGCGATACGAAGCGCTGGCGATGCTCGGCCGCGGCGGCGCCGAGCGCCTTCATGACATGCCAGGCGGAAAAGTTGGAACAGCCGACGTAGCGGACCTTGCCGGCGCGGACCAGACTGTCGAGCGCTTCCATGAACTCCTCGACCGGCGTCAGGCCGTCCCATTGATGAACCTGGTAGAGGTCGATGGTCTCGGTCTTGAGGCGGCGGAGGCTGGCCTCGCAGCCGGCAACGATGTGATGGCGGCTGAGACCCCGATCGTTGGGGCCGGCGCCCATCGGAAAGCGAACCTTGGTAGCCAGCAGGACGCCCTTGCCCTTGCGCTCCTGCATGAGATCGCCGACGATTTCCTCGGAAAGGCCATCCGAGTAGACATCGGCCGTGTCGATCAGGTTGACGCCGGCATCGATGCAAAGGTCGATGAGCCGTGCCGCTTCGGTGAGGCCGATGGCACCGACCTTGGCGAATGCGCCCCGGCCTCCGAACGTCATGGTCCCCATGGTGAGCGTCGAGACCTTGAGGCCCGAACGTCCGAGAAGACGGTATTCCATTGGCTTTCTCCCTTGGTTCCGGCGCCGAACTTATGACACGAGCGGGGAGCTGTGAAGGCGATCGCCGCAAGGCGGCTTGGCCGCCGGCCGCATTTTTCTCTTGGCGCTTCGGCGGGCTGGTGTAAAAGCCGGACAGGACTGGAGATGAGACCATGCCCCTCAAGAGCATGACAGGATTTGCCCGGCTCGACGGCTCGGCGGCAGGCAACCGTTTCGCCTGGGAATTGCGCGCGGTAAATGGCCGGGGGCTCGACCTTCGGCTGCGTTTGCCGCCCGGTTTCGACGCTGTGGAAGCGGCGGTGCGCCGCAAGGCGTCGGAGGCACTGTCGCGCGGCAACGTGTCGATCAACCTGACGGTATCGCGCGAAACGTCGATCCAGACTTTCCGTATCGACGAGAACCTGCTTTCCGCCCTCATCGACGTGGCGCGTCGCCATTCGGGCACGCCGGGCATTCGTGACGCTTCGCTCGACGGCCTCCTCGCCATCCGCGGCGTTGTCGAGGTGGTCGACGCGGCGCCGGACGAGGAAAGCGCGAAGGCCTTCGAGGCCGAGCTCATCGCCACGTTCGGCAAGGTGCTTGCCGATTTTCAGGCGTCGCGTGCCGCCGAGGGCGTGGCCCTGGCCCGCATCCTGGGAGACCAGGTGAACGAAGTCGCCCGTCTCATTGACGAGGCGGAGGCCCTGCCGGCCCGCACGCCGGAAGCGATCCGCGATCGCCTTGAAGAGCAACTTGCCGTGTTGCTGGTCCGCGAAGATATCGATCCGCAACGCCTCCACGTCGAGGCGGCGCTCATTGCCACCCGGGCCGATGTGCGCGAGGAGATCGACCGCCTCAAGGCTCACATCTCCCAGGCCCGCGAACTCATGGCGAGCGATGCCGCCGTCGGCCGCCGGCTCGACTTCCTGGCGCAGGAGTTCAACCGGGAATCCAACACCCTCTGCTCCAAATCCAACGATACGGCCCTGACGCGGATCGGACTCGCCCTCAAGGCGGTCGTCGATCAGTTCAAGGAGCAGGTCCAGAACGTCGAGTGAGTCCCATGGCCGACCAAAGGCATGTCCGCTTTCCCCGCCGCGGTTTGATGTTCGTGATCTCGTCGCCTTCCGGGGCCGGCAAGGGCACGCTGTCGCGCAACATTCTCGATACCGACCGCGACATGACGCTGTCGATTTCGGTGACGACGCGCGACCGCCGCCCAAGCGAGATCAATGGCGTGCATTACCACTTCATCTCGCAGCAGCGCTTCCTGTCGATGCGCGACGGTGGCGAGCTTCTGGAGTGGGCCGAGGTGCACGGCAACTACTACGGCACGCCCCAGGCGCCCGTGGAGGAGGCCCTGGCGTCCGGGCGCGACGTGCTGTTCGATATCGATTGGCAAGGCGCCGCCCAGTTGCGCGAGAAGATGTCGTCCGACGTCGTCTCGGTGTTCATTCTGCCGCCGTCGATGGCCGAATTGCGCTCGCGGCTCACGCGGCGGGCGGAGGATGCGCCCGAGGTGATCGAGAAGCGGCTGGTGAACGCCAGACGGGAGATCGCCGAGTGGTCGAACTTCGACTATGTGGTGGTCAACGACGATCTCGACGCGGCCTTTGCCGACCTGACCGCCATCCTGCGCGCCGAACGCAGCCGCCGGTCGCGCGCGGCCGAGGGTATCGAGGGCTTCGTCGGAACGCTTCTGGCCTGAGTCCTATCGCATCGCCTGCCAGGCGTTTGTAATGTCGACGAACCCCTTGACCGGGATCGTCTCGGCACGGGCTGTCGGATCGACGCCTGCGGCGGCGCAAAGGGCAAGAGGATCGACACCGAGGGTCTTGAGGCTCTGCCGCAGCATCTTGCGACGCTGGCCGAAGGCGGCCGCGGTGACGGCTTCTAGATCGGCCTGAACGCAGGGCAGGGGCTCGGGGCGCGGCGCGAAATGCACCACCGTCGACGTCACTTTCGGCGGCGGCACGAAAGCCTTGGGCGAAATGTCGAACATCTGCGTGGCGTAGCTGCGCCAGCCGCAGAGCACGCCGAGGCGACCATAGGCATCGTCTCCGGCCGGAGCCGTGATGCGGTCGGCGACTTCCTTCTGGAACATCAGCACCATCGCCGTCCAGCGCGGCGGCCAGCTCGCCGGAGAAAGCCAGCCGGTAAGGAGTGGCGTCGCAATGTTGTAGGGCAGGTTGGCCATGATCACCGGCGGCTCATCGCCGAGAGCGGCGCTGTCCACCTCCAGAGCGTCACCTTCGATGATGTGCAGCCGGCCGGGATAATGGGCGGCAATCTCCTCAAGGGCGGCGATCGCCCGTCTGTCGCGTTCGACGACGTGGACGTGCGCCGCGCCGGCGGCCAGAATGGCTCGGGTCAGGCCACCGGGGCCGGGGCCGATCTCGACCACGGTCCGTCCGTTCAGATTGCCGGCAGCGCGGGCGATGCGGGCTGTCAGGTTGAGGTCGAGCAGGAAGTTCTGCCCGAGGCTCTTCAAGGCCGATAGGCCGTGCCGCTCGATGACGTCGCGCAATGGCGGCAGGTCGTCGATCTGGCTCATGCCGTCGCTCCGATCGCCGCCATGCGTCCGGCCATGCGGAGCGCGGCGATCAGGCTGGACGGATCGGCCACGCCCTGGCCGGCAATGTCGAGCGCCGTGCCGTGGTCGGGCGAGGTGCGGACGAAGGGCAGGCCGAGCGTCACGTTGACGGTCTCGTCGAAGGCGATGGTCTTCACCGGAATGAGGGCCTGATCGTGGTACATGGCGAGCACCACGTCATAGGTCTTGCGCGCGGCGGCATGGAACAGGGTGTCGGACGGCAGCGGCCCGCGCGCGTCCACGCCTTCGGCTCTGAGCTGGCTGACGGCCGGCGCGACGATCTCCATATCCTCGCGCCCCATGGCCCCGTCTTCTCCGGCATGCGGATTGACGCCGGCGACGGCAAGGCGCGGCCGTGCGATACCAAACTTGCTTTTCATTTCGCGGTCGACGATGCGGCCGGCCTTGACGATCATCTCGCCCGTGAGCGACTTCGGCACGTCGCGTAGTGCGATATGGACGGTGACCGGCACGGTGGCCAACTCGGGGCCGGCCAGCATCATGATCGGTTCATGGAGAGCGCCGGGCCAGAGCCTCTGGGACAGCTCGCCGAGGAACTCGGTGTGGCCCGGAAACTTGAAGCCGGCGGCATAGAGGTTGGATTTCTGGATCGGAGCGGTGACGATACCCGCTGCGCGACCGCCCCGAACGTGACGGACCGCCGTCTCAATCGCGGCTATCGTCGCTGCCGCCGTCACGCCCGACAATTCACCGGGCCTGTCTTCGACCGGGTGCCCCAGATCGAACACCGGCAGCGAGTCGGCGAAGACATCGCGCGCCGCCTCCGGGGTTGTCACCTGAAGGGGAGCCGCAAGCCCTACGCGGGCTAGGCGGCTCCGCACGAAGACCGGATCGCCTACCACATAGAAGGGCGGCAGATTCCTGTCCCGTCTCAGAAGCCACGCCTTGGCAATGATTTCCGCTCCGATGCCGGCAGGTTCACCAACCGAAACGGCGAGGGGAAGTCCCGGCTTGGTCGCAGACATATCGGCCATGCTCAGCGATAGATGATGTTGGCTTTCTGCCGCAGTTCCTGGGTCAGCTTCTTCGATGTCTCCTCGCCGCGCTTGTCGAGCGCCTCGGCATCGAGACCTGCCGCCACGGCGGCTTCGCCGGTCACCGCGATCTTGCTGCAGATCGCATACATCTCGAAGCCGAGGTCGGAGCGCTCCGGCGACGTCAGGCGGCCTTCGGCGGTTTTCTCGAGTTCGTCCTTCAAAGCCGGCGGCACTTCGCTCGCCAACTTGCGGCCGACGTTGACGACGGCCACTTCCCGGAGGCCCTTGGCAAGAGCCAGTCCTTCGGAGCAACTGCGGAATTTGCCCCGCAACGCCTCGGCCTCGGCCTTGCGGCGGTTGACCTCGGCCGGCGAGGCGCTTCTCTGCACGGCGAACACCACGCGCTGGAGCATGTAGTCGTTGGCAGTGATCGCGTCGGCATTCTTCTCGCGGTTTCTCATCTGCTGGATGAGGTCGGCCGACTCCGTCTTGATGTCCTGCTGGATCTTCGCGCGCACTATGCGTCCCCACACCATCTGCGCACGGATGCGATCCTTGAAGGTCTTGATGGGCACGCCACCCGAGCCGAGGGCACGCTCGAACTGGGGCAGGGTCATCTTTGAGCGCGATGCGATGCTGGTAAGGGCGGCAACCACCGCGTCCTCGCTGACCACAACGCCGCGCCGCGCCCCTTCCTGAAGGCGAAGTTGCTCGTCGATCAGTTCATCCTGCGCTGCCTTGGCGGCCGCGCCAGCCGGAAGATGCATGGCGAGCTGGAGCAGGCGGCCACGGGCCTGGACGTCCATCGTGGTGATCGCCTGATCGTTGACCACCACCTTGATGGTGCTTGCCGCCTGAGCGGGCGCGATCACGGCGAAGCCGGCGGGCGATACCGAGACCACCGCAGCAATGGTTGCGGCAAGCAGTGCGCTCCGCATGTTTCTCGCGATCGTCACGATGTGCATGTCTACCTTCTCCACCCGTTGCCATCCGAACCGTCGGAGCATTTACCAACGGAATTTGTCAAGTCGATGGTCCGTCAAATCGGAAGCGAACGGCAACCGGATGCACTATTTGTCGATGCCAAATGAGGAGCCGACCTCGCCCAGCGTCCGGAAGCCCGCACGAAGATAGAAGGTCTGGTCGCTCGGCGTGGTGGTCAGGTCGTTCGAATAGGAGAACGATACCGAGAATTCTTCCGCATCGTAGGCAAGGCCCAACGCATGCCGGACGAACTCGTCGCTGATGAGATCGTAGCGGCTCGAGCCGAACACGCGCCAGTTCTCCGAAAGCCGAAGGCTGGCGGAGGCTTGCAGTTCCGACCTATCGGTGTCGATGCCGAGGTCGGGCTGCGAGCGGATGTAGGCGTAGGTGAGGGCGGCGGTGAGCGGTCCGCCGATGCCGAGGATCTGGCCGTCGAAGCGGTTGACATCGAAATTCTCGTTGTCGAAGCGCACACCGCTGCTGGCAAGGAAGCCGGTCTTGGTGCTCAGGCTGAGGCCCGCGACATAGTCCGACACGTCCGACTCGAGGCCGGAATACGAACCGGTGCTGTACTGGGTCGCCTTGGCGAAGGAGTTGACCCCCGCGAGCTGGAACGACTGGCCGAAGGTGCCGCTAACGCCGAAACCGTGGCTGAAGGAGCCGGAGTAGCGAACGCCGATGTTGGCGCGGGTGCCACCCTCGACGCGGTCGTAACCGGAGAACTTGTCGTAGTCGAACAGGTTGTTGGCGTCGAAGACGAGGCTCTGGGCGTCTTCGTTCGGGATATAGGTCGCTTCCAGCTCGTTCGGACGGACGATCAGTTGGGCGATCGGCTCGATGATCTGGTTGCCGATCGGCGACGTGATCGCGACCGGATAGCTGTACTCCAAGCCCGCCGCGGGCATTCCGCGCACCAGCATGCCGCTGGAGGTCTCCGGCAGAACGCTGCTGTTGTGCGGGTTTGAGAAGATGGCATCGCCACGGAAGTAGAGGAACGGCGTCGTCACGCCGCCGGTCTGGTCGACCATGCGGCGGCGCCACATGGCGTCGATGCTGAGGCGATCGAATGTGCCGGCTGCCGCCCGCACGCGCGTCTTCTCGCCTGGATCCAGGACGCCATTGCCGTTGCTGTCGATCTCGTAGATGTCGTCCTTGGTGCGGGTAATGTTGGTGAGGTTGGTCGTCAGGGACGCTTCGCCGCCCCAGACCGGATCCTTGGCATAGACCTTGTAGTCGATCACCGGATAGACGAACGGCTGCTTTTCCTGAAGGTCATGGTCCTGCGCCAGCTTGGAGGTCTGCGAATCCTCCTGCTGCACGAAGAAGCCGTAGGCCGTCATGTCGAAGCGGTTCCGGTCGCGAACCCCGGTCAAGTAGAGCCTGTTCACCGCGACGTCCGAGTTGCCGGACTTGAGATCGTAGTCGTCCATGAAGGTGGTGTCGCTCGCCACCGCGGTTTCCCAGCCCCACGACCAGTTCTTGTTGATCGAGAACGATCCCTGCGACTCCACGGAGCCGCGCCA
The DNA here is from genome assembly GCF_950100655.1 of Pleomorphomonas sp. T1.2MG-36. Lineage (NCBI taxonomy): Bacteria > Pseudomonadati > Pseudomonadota > Alphaproteobacteria > Hyphomicrobiales > Pleomorphomonadaceae > Pleomorphomonas > Pleomorphomonas sp. T1.2MG-36. The sequence goes on along the minus strand of NZ_CATNLY010000012.1, from coordinate 289,435 downwards.
CAGCTCATCACCGGACCGGCCGGCAAAGGCTTCAGGGGAACTCTGGCGGATTCCCGAAAGGGTAATCGAGTACTCGCCGGTCTCCAGACGCTGCCGCCAATCTGCCGAGAACAGCAGGCCCTGGCGCGAATAGACGCTTGGCGTCAGCGTCAGGCTGTAGCTCGGGTCGAGAGCGACGTAATAGGGAACCTTGACCGAGTAGCCGAGCGTCTTGCTGCTCTTAATGCTCGGCATCAGGAAGCCGGTCTTCTGCTTCACCGACGGGTCGGACAGGGACAGCACCGGCACCCAGGCGAGAGGCACGCCCAAAAACTCGAAGGTGGCATTCTCGAAGACGATCGTCTGATCCTTCTGCTTGTGCAGAATGCGATTCGCTTTGATCTGCCAGATTGGCTTCTTGCCCTTCACGCCGTTGCAGTCGACGCAGGGCAGATAGGTGCCTTCATTGAAGACGGTCAGGTCGCCATTGCTTCGCGTGGCATTCCGCGCCGTGAACGCGACACGCTCGGAGGTAACGAGTTCGATACCCTCGACGATGCCGTTGGCGAGGTCGTTGTCGAGATCGATTCGGTCGCCTCGGGCGACATTGCCAGAGGGATCGGTGATCTCGACGTGACCGGTTGCCGTCACGCGTTTGCTCTTGCGGTTGACGACAACCTCGTCGGCCACAACCACGTGATCGAGATAGTAGATGACGACGCGCCCCGTGGCCGTGACCGAATCGACGTCCATGTCGTAGGCCACCGTGTCGGCCTCGATCATCATCTTCTCGTCGGCGCTGGGCTGCTTGGCTGAGCTGATCATGCCCGTCAGTGAGCTGTCGACCGCGAACTGGGCAAAAGCGCCGACGGGCAGGAAAACGAGGATCGACACCGCCACGCCGCACAGAAGGCGCGCAACGGCTCTCGGTTCCGATGCCTGCGATACGACAGATCTACGCACGCTCACCCATCCTCGCGGAACAACAGAACCGTGGACCCCAACAGGATGGCCACGACAGAGGGCGCCCACGCGGCGAGAACCGGTGAAACCAGTCCCTCGCTGCCCAGCGAACGGGCAACCTCGATGACGACATAAAGCACGAAGCCGGCGACGACGCCACCGAGAATCATCTTCTCGCCACCGCCATATCGTGCAAATCCCAAGGACACTGTTGCAGCGATGAGCACCATCGACGCCAGCAGCAGCGGCCGTGCCATGAGCGATTGATACTGAAGGCTGAATCTGTTTGCCGGCAGCGACGAGGCGCGGGCCTGGGCGATCGCTGCGGGAAGCTGCCAGAAGGAGATGCTGTCCGGCGAGCCAAGGCCCCCCGCCACCTGCTCGGCGGTCAGCGCCGTTGGCAGGAAGTAGCTGTCGTGACGCTCGGGAACGCCGCTGCTCTGGGTAACCGTCACCTCGGAGAGATTCCACCGTCCCGGTTCGAGCTGCCCGATTCGCGCCTCGACGCGCTCGGCGAGCATGCCGTCGGCGCCGAATACCCAGAAGATCGGTTGCAGGATCGTCTGGCCGCCGTCCGAGATGCCTTCCGTATGCAGCACGGCATTGCCGTCACCTGTGCGCTGTCTCGTCCAGCTTGGCGTGGCCGATCCGGAAAATAGCGTCGTCATGACGCTGGCGCGCGAACCGACCAGCAAGTCGCCCGACAGATTGCGGGCAAATGTGGCGAGCGGATTATAGATCGTTGACGTCGCGATGCCGAGCGCGAGGGCAAAGGCCAGGGCAGGCAGCGTGAACTGCCAGACGGAGAGCCCCGCCGCCCGCACGATCATCAGTTCCGAGCCGCGGGACAGCGTGATGAAGGCGGCAATCGAACCCAGCAATACCGCGAAGGGCAGGACCTGTTCCATCAGCGCCGGCACGCGCAACGCCGAGGCGGCGAAGACGAGAGGCACCGAGATGTCGTTGCGGCCACCGGTGGAACGCAGGAGCTCGATCGAATCGATCAGGAAGACCAGCAGGAAGATGCCGACGAAAACGCCCAGGATCCAACCGGCGAAACGCAATGTGAAATAGGTGGCGAGCGACCGGCCCATCATCGAGCGGCCTCCTGTCTGCCGGCCATCGCCCGTCTCAGGCGATCGATCAGCTTGTCGGCAAAGCTGGTGGAAACCACCGGATGGACGCCGACGATGATCATGGCGGCGAAGACCGACATCAGCAGCGTCGGGGCGACGACGGCCATGAAGGAAATCTCCGGTGCCCCCTTGGAGATGCCCATGACGGCAAAACCGAGCACGCGGACCAGCGAGCCGACGATGATGGCCATGGTCACGGGCAGCGTCTGGCCGCGGCGATTGCTGGTCGGAAAGCCGAGGAAGAGAAATACGGCGAGCGTCTGCGCCAACGGATAGATCGGCTCGGCGATGCGGTTCATGATTTCGGGCATGATACCCGGGTCGTCGTCCGTCTTGCGCATGTCGAACAGTTCGCCAAGCGTCCGCTCCGACAGGCCGTAACTGTCGTTGCCGGCCTTCGATGTGAGCTGGCTGAGGTCGAAGGCGTAGGAACCGAAGGTTACGAAGGTATTGGCCCCGCTGTCCTTCGCCTTCCGTTCGACGGTTCCCTGTTCCATCACGATCATGGACCGCCCCATGACCTCGGCAACGCGGCCGCGCTTGGCAGAGTAGGTGTAGGAGAACTCGGGGCTGCGGTCGTCGACGATGAACAGATCGAGCAGCGATCCGTCTCCGTCACGATTGCGGATGTGGAAGGTCAGGCCGGCGTCGACCTGGGTGAAGCGGCCGGGCTGGATGACGTTGGCGACGATATCCGCCCGCACCGTCTGCATCATGTCGGAGACAGATCGCGAGGCGGTGGGGTTGAGCCAGAAGGCGAGGGTGGCGATGAAAACGGAGACCGTCAGCGCAGCACCGACGAAGGGCAGGGCGAAGCGCCGTTGCGATACGCCGGCAGCGGTGATCGCGACGATGCCGCTGTCCGCCTGAAGCCGCTGCAGCACCAGGACGAGAGCCACGACGAGCGCGAAGGGAGCGACAACCCCGAGGACGCGCGGCATCGAGAGCATGGTGAGGCCGAGATAGACGGCGATTGCCTGTCCCTTGGCGGTGACCAGATCGAACCGGCGCAGCGCCTGCGTCACCCATGCGATACCGGCGAGCGTCATCAGCACGCCGATGAAGGCGTAGAGCGTTCGCGAAAAAAGGTAGGTACCGAAACGCCGCATCGTGAACCCATGTCGAGCCTGCCGAGGGCAGGACAGCCGAGGCTAGCAGCCCTATAGTGAATTCTTCCTTCCCGAAAAGGGTAAATTTTCGGGTCCGTCGTCCCGCACCTGCCGGTGGTGGCTAAGTGGGATTGAACTCCAGTCTTGCTCTCTCTCCCATCAAGCGCCACATTCGGCCGGCATGTCCGGATCGCGCTCGCTGATGGGTGCCCGGCAATCAGGAAGAAATCATGGCGGCTGCTCCCTCTCTTTCCTTTTCCAAGACGCTCGAGGCCGATGCCCCGGTAGTGGTCATTCTCGTCGATCCGGACAACAGGGCCGGCGCCACTGGGAACGCCTTGATCGGCCAGACGACCGGAGGGTTCGAGCGAGCCGTGGCGGCCACCGGCTTTTCGGGCAAGCCCGGCTCCTTTCTTGATATCCTCGCTCCAGCCGGTCTCTCGGCCGGCCGGCTGATTCTGGCCGGCGTCGGGGCGGCGGCCGAATTCGATGACAAGGCCGCGCTGAAGCTTGGAGGCCAAGTCTACGGCAAGCTGAAGGAACTCAAGGTCAAGGCCGCGACGGTGGTCCTCGAAACCTCCGGCGGACCGCTCAGCCCCGAGCTGGGCGCCGAGTTCCTGCTGGGGCTTCGCCTGCGCGCCTACGAGTTCGACAAGTACAAGACGGCGAAGAAGGACGAGGCGACCGGCCCCGTTGCCGTCACCGTCGTCGCCGAGCACTCCGGCAAGCTCAAGAAGGCCTGGGCCGAGGTCGAGCCGGTGGCCGATGGCGTAGTGATCGCCCGCGATCTCGTCCACGAGGCGCCGAACGCGCTCGGACCGCAGGAGTTTGCCGCCGAGGCCGAGAAGCTGAAGAAGCTGGGCGTCGAGGTCGAGGTCCTCGGCGAAAAGGACCTGCGCAAGATCGGCATGGGTGCTCTGCTCGCCGTGGCCCAGGGCTCCGTCCGGCCGCCGCGCGTCGTCGTCATGAAGTGGAACGGCGGCAAGGATGGCGATCGCCCGGCCGTGTTCATCGGCAAGGGACTCGTCTTCGATTCGGGCGGCATCTCCATCAAGCCGGCGGCCGGCATGGAGGACATGAAAGCCGACATGGGCGGCGCGGCTGCCGTCACGGGTCTGTTCCGCGCGCTGGCGGGGCGCAAGGCGAAGGTCAACGCTATCGGTCTTCTCGGCATCGTCGAGAACATGCCCGACGGCGGTTCCTATCGACCCGGCGACATTCTGACCTCGCTGTCGGGGCAGACCATCGAGGTGGTCAACACCGATGCCGAGGGGCGCCTCGTCCTTGCCGACGTGCTGACCTACGCGGCCGACCGCTTCAAGCCGGTCTTCATGATCAATCTCGCCACGCTCACCGGCGCCATCGGGGTGGCGCTCGGTTCGCAGATGGCCGGTCTGTTCTCCAACGACGACCAGTTGGCCGGCGAACTCGTCAAGGCTGGCGAGGATACCGGCGAGCGCCTGTGGCGCATGCCGATGGGGCCGGAATACGACAAGCTGATCGACAGCCGCTTCGCCGACATGAAGAACTCCGGCGGCCGCAGCGCGGGTTCGATCACGGCGGCGCAGTTCCTGAAGCGCTTCGTCGGCGAGACGCCCTGGGCGCACCTCGATATCGCGGGTACCGCCATGTCCAGTCCCGAAACCGACATCAATCGCGCCTGGGCGTCGGGTTACGGCGTGCGTTTGCTCGACCGTCTGGTCCGCACCCGCTTCGAAGGTTGAGGAAGATGGCAGGCGCCATGCGCCGGCCTCTGCCGCTTGTTGGGCGAAATGATCGATGACCGAAGCCCTCTTCTACCACCTTGACGGCCAGCCGCTCGAGCGGGTTCTGCCGGTTCTCCTGCAGAAGTCGGTCGAGCGCGGCTGGCGCGTGGTGGTGGAAGCCGGCACGCAGGAGCGACTCGCCGCTCTCGACAGTCACCTTTGGACCTTCGACGATGCCGCGTTCCTGCCGCACGGCACCGCCGCGGACGGTCATTCGGCATTGCAGCCGGTCTACCTTGCCGCCGGTCCGGAGACGCCCAACGGCGCCACGGTCCGCTTCCTGGTCGACCGTGCGCCTCTGCCCGAGGATACCGGGCATTACGAGCGCCTTGTGCTGATCTTCGATGGCACCGACGAGACCGCGCGCATCGAAGCCAGGACCGCGTGGAAGACGCTCAAGGATCGAGGCACGGATGTCACCTACTGGCAACAGGATGGCGACGCACGATGGGTGCGCAAGGCATGAAGAAGGCAACGATGGCCCACTCCATCTGTTCATCTCCCGAAAAGACCTCTGACATTCGCTCATGGTCTCGGCTAGAACCACGCACATGAACACCGTCGTACGCTTCGCTCCGTCTCCGACCGGCAACATCCATATCGGCAACGCCCGGCCGGCGCTGTTCAACTGGCTGTTCGCGCTGAAAACCGGTGGCCACTTCATCCTTCGCTTCGACGATACCGACCGTGTCAGGTCGACGGAGGAATACGCGGCCAACATCGCGGCCGATCTTTCCTGGCTCGGCATCCGGCCGCACGCGTCTTTCCGCCAGTCCGATCGGCTCGACCGTTACCAGGCGGCCAAGGCCGATCTCGTTGCCAAGGGCTTGCTCTATCCCTGCTACGAGACCGCCGAGGAGCTGGAGTATGCCCGCAAACGCCGGCTGGCCCGCCACTTGCCGCCGATCTACGACCGGGCAGCGTTGAGGCTGACCGACGCGGACCGCGCCCGTCTCGAAGGGGAGGGGCGACGGCCGCACTGGCGCTTCCTGCTGCCCAATTTCGACGGCGATCCGCTGGCGCCGAGCCGCCACGTCGTGCATTGGCAGGACCTCTGCCGGGGCGAGGAGACGGTCGATCTCGCGTCGCTGTCCGATCCCGTGCTGATCCGCGAGGACGGCACCTATCTCTATACGCTGACCTCGGTGGTCGACGACATCGACACCTCCGTGACTCACATCATTCGTGGCGGCGACCACATCACCAACACCGGCGTTCAGATTGCCCTGTTCGAGGCGTTGGACGGCGCCGTGCCGATATTCGCCCACCATAACCTGCTGACCGACGCCACTGGCGAGGGGTTCTCCAAGCGCACCGGATCGCTGTCGCTTCGCACCCTGCGTGCCGAGGGCTACGAGCCGGAAGCGGTGGCTTCGCTCGCGGTCAACGTCGGGACCTCGCACGCCGTGGAGAAGGTAGGATCGCTGGCGGACCTCGCGGCGGACTTCGACCTCGCCGCCGTATCCCGTTCGTCGGCCCGCTTCGACCCCAGCGAGCTCAAGACGCTGAATGCCCGCATCGTCCACGGCCTGGACTTTGCCACCGTCAGGAAGCGGCTGACCGACCTCGGCATTCCCGCTCACCCGGCCTTCTGGCAGGCGGTGAAGGGCAACTGCACGCGCCTTGCCGACGCCGCCGAATGGTGGAAGCTGATCACGGGGCCGGTGGCGCCCTTGGTCGACGAGGCCGACCGCGATTTCCTTGAAGTCGCGCGCGATGTCCTGCCACCGGAACCATGGACCGACGATAGCTTCCGCGAATGGACGTCGGCGTTGAAGGCGAAGACCGGCCGCAAGGGGCGCGAGCTGTTCCTTCCGCTACGCAAGGCGCTGACCGGCTTGGACCACGGGCCGGAGCTGGCGCCGCTCCTGCCGCTGATTGGCGCCCAGGCCGTGAAGGATCGCCTTTCCGCCGCGATCGGAGGCTGAGCGTCACATGGTCAGGCGAAGCGGAGGCGCGTTGTGGGGGTGGCTTTGCCTGCCTGTCGTTCTCTGCCTTCTCGCTTGCCCCGAAGCTCGGGCGGACGAGGTGGGGTGCGACCCGCTTGCCATCGATCTCACCGTGACGCCGCAGCGGACGCTGATCTACGCGAGCCTCAAGGAGACCGTGAAGGTCCAGGCAGCCCGTCCCGAACGGGCCGACGTCGTTCTGATCGGCGATTCGTTGTTCGCGGGCTGGCGCACGGACCTGCCGGCGGCCTTCCCCTCGACGTCGATCTATGATTTCGCGGTGGGCGGCGACCGGGTGCCGAGCGTGCTGTGGCGGTTGGAGAACACCGACCTTTCCCCGCTTCGCCCTTCGGCGGTCGCACTTCTGATCGGCACCAACGATCTCGCTGCGGGCACGCCCGCCTGCGCCGTGGCGACCGGCATCGAGACGATCGTCGAACGGCTCCGGACGCTGTGGCCGAAGACGCCCGTTCTCGTGCTGACCATTCCGCCGCGCGGCGGCGACTTCCGCGCTCTCGACGATCGGCGTCTGGAGGTGAACGAAGCCATCTCCGCTCTCGGCCGCCGCCTGCCTGACGTACATGCCGTGACGATCGACGACGACGCCTTCACCTGCGGGCAATATCGAAAGTCGCGAGCCGCCGACAGCGACGCTTCGGCGAGGCTTTCCTGCGTCAATTACGCCGACGACAATCTCCACTTCTCGACGGCGGGATATGTCGTGCTGGGGCATGCCCTTCAAGCCGCGGCCGAAGCCGCGCTCGGCAAGGACGTCTTTCGCTGAACGGCCTTGGCCGGCCGCAACGGGCGCTTATATGACCTGCATGGCGGCCGAAGCCAGACCATGCCGCTGAACGTCGGGATGCCCCAGAAAATGCGTGATGTCGTGAAGTCGCTTTTGGGCCTCGTGGCCCTCGGTCTTGCCGCTGTCGTTCCGTCCCTCGCGTCGGCGTCCGACGATCCCGACCTGATCTTCAAGCGATCGACGGTCTGGCATTTCCTGACGCCCGATCACAAGCTCGCGGTCTACGCCATCGACGACCCCGTGGTGGACGGCGTCGCCTGTCATTTCACGCTGCCGGAAAAAGGCGGCGTCTCCGGCATGTTCGGCGTTGCCGAGGAAACATCGGACATCTCGCTTGCCTGTCGTCAGGTCGGCCCGATCAGCTTTAAGGAGAAGTTCGAGCAGGGCGAGGATATGTATCGCCAGAGCCGCTCGCTGTTCTTCAAGAAGATGCAGATCGTCCGTGGCTGCGATGCGAAGCGCAACGTTCTGGTCTATCTTGTCTATTCCGACAAGCTGATCGAGGGCAGTCCGAAGAATTCGACCTCCACCGTGCCTATCATGCCTTGGGGCGATGCGCCGGCGCTGAAGTGCGGCGACTGGCTGAAATAAGCCGACGCCCAATGCTGTTCGAAAACACGCCGTCCCCCAGCAGGACGGCGTTTTTTTATGGCTTCCCTTGACGGCGAACCGCGTTTCACGGCATATCGGCGACCATGTTTCGGGACGCGCGCATCACCATTACCGCTAGCATTATTTGTGGCTGAGCTTCACGCCGGCCGCGGATGTCCCCGTCACGATCTTTCCGAAGACCAGAACGGATGATGGCTTCCCCCGGCCGGCCCGGCGGTAACTCGCGTTTGCGCGTTCCATGGCAAGGGGAGACGGGCTTTTGGCACTCAGGCTCTACAACACGCTGACGCGTGGCAAGGACGATTTCGCTCCGATCGACGCCGGCAACGTCCGCATGTACGTCTGCGGCCCCACCGTCTACGACTTCGCCCATATCGGCAACGCCCGGCCGGTGATCGTCTTCGACGTGCTCTACCGTCTGCTGCGCCACCTCTATGGCGAAGCGCACGTCACCTACGTTCGCAACATCACCGACGTCGACGACAAGATCAATGCCCGGGCCGCCCGCGATTATCCCGGCGTGGCGCCCGTCGAGGCGATCCGCGACCTCACCGAGAAGACCTACGCCCAGTTCGAAAAGGACGTGTCCGAACTCGGCTGCCTCAAGCCGACGGTGACGCCGCGCGCCACCGAGCACATCGCCGAGATGATCGCCATCATCGAGCGGCTGATCGCCGGTGGTTTCGCCTATGTCGCCGAGGGCCACGCGCTGTTCCACGTGCCGGCCATGCCGGACTACGGCACGCTTGCCCGCCGTTCGCTCGACGACATGATGGCCGGCGCCCGCGTCGAAGTCGCACCCTACAAGCGCGACCCGATGGATTTCGTTCTGTGGAAGCCGTCGTCGAACGAAGAGCCCGGTTGGGACAGTCCGTGGGGCAGGGGACGCCCCGGCTGGCATATCGAATGCTCGGCCATGAGCTGGAAGCATCTCGGCGAAACGTTCGACATTCACGGCGGTGGCGTCGATCTCGTCTTCCCGCACCATGAGAACGAAGTCGCCCAGTCGCGGTGCGCCTTCCACAAGGACGTGATGGCCAACGTCTTCATGCACAACGGCTTCCTGCAGGTCGAAGGCGAGAAGATGTCGAAGTCGCTGGGCAACTTCTTCACCATCCGCGAACTGCTCGACGACTGGCCGGGCGAAGTTCTGCGCTTCAACATGCTGAAGACGCACTATCGCCAGCCGATCGACTTCACGGTCAAGGGGCTTGAGGAAGGCTGGAAGACTCTTGACGAATGGTACGCCATCGCCGCCGACGTAGCGCCGGGCCAGCCCTCCGAAGGACTGATCGAGGCGTTGTCCGACGATCTCAATACGGCAAAGGCGATCGCCGAGCTGCACGCTATCAAGGGCGATGCCGCGACGCTCTCGGCCTCCTTGCGGCTTCTCGGCTTCCTAAGTGAGAGCGCTTCGGACTGGGCGTCGCACCGTCCGGCGGCCGATATCGACGAAGCCAAGGTGAGGGCGCTGGTCGCTGCCCGTATCGAGGCGCGCAAGGCGAGGAACTTCGCCGAGAGCGACCGCATTCGCGATGAGCTCGTCGCCATGGGCGTGGTGCTGATGGACGGCAAGAACAAGGACACCGGCGAGATCGAGACCAGTTGGGACCTGAAGAGGTAGGCTTTTCATAGCATCGGGAGGAAACGCCATGACCATTCTGACCGGCGGTTGCCAGTGTGGCGCCATCCGTTTTTCCTGCGACACCGACAAGGTTTCTTCCGTATCGATCTGCCATTGCCGCATGTGCCAGAAAGCTGTCGGCAATTATTTCGCGCCATTCGTGGCTTTCGAGATAGGCGGTGTCAGATGGACGCGCGGGAATCGCAAGCTCTATCGCTCGTCCAACCACGTCTCGCGCGCCTTCTGCGCCGATTGCGGCACGCCGCTGACCTACGAGGCCGACGGCTATGAGCCGTCGATCGCCGCCGGCGCCTTCGACGATCCGGCGGCTCTGCCGCCGACCGTCCAATATGGCGTCGAGGCCGAACTTCCCTTCACCGAAGGCCTCGCTTCTTTGAAACGCGTTCGTACCGACGAGGGCTTCGAAGGCGCCGAGTTCGTCGCCGATGTCGTTTCCAACCAGCATCCCGACCACGACACCGCCGTCTGGCCGCTGCCGAAAGCCTGAACGATGACCGAGTTTCGCAGCTACTACCCCGAGATCGAACCTTTTGAGACCGGCATGCTCGATGTCGGCGACGGTCACCATGTCTATTGGGAACGTGTCGGCCGCAAGGGCGGCAAGCCGGCCGTCTTTTTGCACGGCGGTCCGGGCGGTGGTTGTTCGCCCAACCAACGGCGCTGCTTCGATCCTGCGAAATACGATGTGATCCTGTTCGATCAGCGCGGCTGCGGCCGGTCGACGCCGCATGCCTCACTCGAAGCCAACACCACTTGGCACCTCGTCGAGGATATCGAACGCCTCAGGACGATGATCGGCGTCGACAAGTGGCTGGTGTTCGGCGGTTCCTGGGGTTCGACGCTGGCGCTCGCCTACGCCGAGACGCATCCCGAGCGCGTCACCGAGCTGGTGCTGCGCGGCATCTTCGGCCTGCGCGACTTCGAGCTGAAGTGGTTCTACCAGTATGGCGCTTCGCTGATCCATCCCGAGAAATTCGAGCCGTTTCGCGAGCATATTCCCGAAGGCGAGCGTCACGACCTGATCGCCGCATACCGCCGCCGGCTGGTGTCCGAGGATCGCGCCACCCGGCTCGCCGCCGCTCGCATCTGGTCGCTTTGGGAGGGCTCGACGCTGACGCTCTTTCCCAATGAAGACGTGACGTCCGGCTTCATCGACGACGAGTTCGCCCTGGCTTTCGCCCGCATCGAGAACCACTACTTCGTGCATGAGGGCTGGATGCGCCCCGGCCAGCTGTTCGAGGACGCCGGCAGGCTGAAGGGGATTCCGGGTGTCATCGTCCACGGCCGCTATGACATGTGTACGCCGCTGCAGAATGCCTGGGACCTCCACAAGGCGTGGCCGGAAGCGGACCTTCGCATTGTCGAGGGCGCCGGTCACTCGCTGGTCGAACCGGGCCTGCTGCACGAACTGATCTCTGCCACCGACCGCTTTGCGGAGTGAGCTGACCGAAGCCCCGAAGGCGAACGAGAGCCGTTCGCCAGTTCCGAAAACGAGTTCGCAATCATGACGGACAAGGCCCGCCTTTATCTCTACGATACGACGCTGCGCGACGGTGCCCAGACTTCGGGCATCGACTTCTCCGTCGAGGAGAAGATCATTGTTGCGCGCCTCATTGAAGAGATGGGCTTTTCCTACATCGAGGGCGGATATCCCGGCGCCAACCCGACCGATGACGCCTTTTTCTCCGAAAAGCGGGTGACGAAGGCGCGTTTCGCCGCCTTCGGCATGACCAAGCGCCCCGGCGTGTCGCTTTCCAACGATCCCGGTGTCGCCGCGCTGCTTGCCGCGCCGGTCGATGCGGTGACCTTCGTCGCCAAGTCTTGGGACTATCACGTCGACATCGCCTTGAAGACGACGCCGGAGGACAATCTCGACTGCATCCGCCAGTCGGTCGAGGCGGCGGTGAAGGCCGGCCGGGAAGCCATCGTCGATTGCGAGCATTTCTTCGATGGCTACAAGGCCAATCCCGACTATGCGCTCGCCTGCGCCAGAACCGCCTTCGAAGCCGGCGCCCGCTGGGTGGTGCTGTGCGACACCAACGGCGGCTCCATGCCGCATGACGTGACGGAAATCGTGACGGCGGTCGTGCGATCGGTACCGGGCGATCATCTCGGCATCCACGCCCATGACGACACCGGGCAGGCCGTGGCTAACTCGCTCGCCGCCATTCGCGCCGGCGTACGGCAGGTGCAGGGCACGCTGAATGGCATCGGCGAACGCTGCGGCAACGCCAATCTCACCACCATCCTGCCGACGCTGGTCCTCAAGGACGAGTTCGCCAGCCGCTACGATACCGGCGTGACCGCAGAGCAACTGAAAACGCTGACCCAGGTGTCGCGGGCATTCGACGAGATCATCAACCGCGCGCCCAACCGGCACGCGCCCTATGTCGGCCTGTCCGCCTTCGCCACCAAGGCCGGCATCCACGCGTCGGCGATTCTGAAGGACCCGCGCACCTACGAGCACGTCAGCCCCGATAGCGTCGGCAATCGCCGTCGCCTTCTGGTCTCCGATCAGGCTGGCCGCTCAAATCTCTTCGCCGAACTCGATCGGCTCGGCATCGTCTACGCCAAGGACGATCGCCGGTTGACCGGCTTGCTGTCCGAACTCAAGGAGCGCGAGGCGCGGGGATATTCCTACGAAGCGGCCGACGCGTCCTTCGAACTTCTGGCACTGCGTCACCTCGGCAACGTGCCGCATTTCTACGACGTGATCTCCTACCGCACCATGGTGGAGAGCCGGATCAACGCCGTCGGCGAGCGCGTCGTCGTCACCGAGGCGGTGGTCAAGGTGAAGGTGGATGGCGAAGTCCTTATGTCGGTGGCCGAGGGCAACGGCCCGGTCAACGCCCTCGATCAGGCGCTGCGCAAGGACATCGGCAAGTATCAGGCGGAGATCGCCGCCCTGGAGTTGGTCGACTACAAGGTGCGCATCCTCAACGGCGGCACCGGCGCCGTGACGCGCGTGCTGATCGAAAGCCTCGACCGGGCGAGCGGCCGCCGCTGGTCGACGGTGGGCGTGTCGGCGAACATCGTCGAAGCCTCGTTCGAGGCCCTCGACGACTCGATCACCTACAAGCTCCTCAAGAACGGTCACGCCGGCGCCTGAGGCGACTTACATCCTGGCAATGGTCTCGGCGTCGCCGGCGACCACTTCGCCATTGCTGCCGGCCGCCGCAAGCACGGTCGGCAGGATGTCGGCGGCGGTTCGCGCCACATGATACCGGACATCGAAGCCCTCGCGGATGAAGGCTTCCCGGTTCATGTGGTTGATCAGCCCGACCAGCGGCTGCCAGAAACCATCGATGTCGGCGAGCACGATCGGCTTCTTGTGCTGCCCGAGCTGCGCCCAGGTGAGCTGTTCGACCACTTCTTCCAGCGTGCCGATGCCGCCGGGCAGCGTCACGAAAGCGTCGGCCGCTTCGAACATCATGCGCTTGCGGGTGTGCATGTCCGCCACGACATGCAACTCGTCGACACCGTCGAGCATCCGCTCGCGGCTGACCAGAAACTCCGGAATGATACCGGTCACCCGGCCGCCGGCGGCCATGACGGCGCGGGCGGTGGCTCCCATCAGGCCGACGTTGCCGCCGCCGTAGACGAGCCGGATACCGTGAGCGGCCATATCGGCGCCCAGACGTTCGGCTGCGGCCACATAGGCCGGGTTGCGGCCGTTAGCCGAGCCGCAGAACACACAGATGCTGTTGATTTCGATCATGTCTTTCTTGTCGCACCGCCGTATCGCGGCCGTCAAGCGTCTGGCTGCGCCGAAAGGAAGGCCGACGACGACGGTTGCTCGGTGGGCGCCCTGCCATCGAATGCGCGCAAAAGTGCGGCTTTCTTGCATCGGTTCCAAGGGAATCGGCAAGCTCGATCCGTTGGCCGAAACCTGTAAAGAGCCGCACTTGTGAGCCTAACCGTATGAGTATAAAGCATGAAAAAATCTGCCGCGTCATGTTTTGGCGTTGTCGGCACAAAAGAGCAGCCTTGAAGGTAGCTCAAATCATTGTGTTCGATTGGTCGCGACTCGGTGGATCATCCGACGTGACTGTCGGTGGTGGACGGATCGACCGACGGGTACCATTCGGTGGTCGGCCGATACGGTTGTTTTTGTCGGTGTAGCCGACGGGGGCGTGGACGGGTGATGAACAAGAGACTTCGCACTATTCTGATCGGCGCCGTCGGCGTGATCGTGATTCTTCTGGCCGGTCTGTTCTCAGGCGCGCTCGATAGCGTGCTGCGCCAGCTCAACCTCCAGATCGCCGGCCATCCCGCGCCGGTGGCCGATGCGGCTGCCTCGAGCGATGTCGTTGCGACGCCGGCCCCCGCCAAGGCCGATGCGGCTCCTGTCGCTGCCGCCAGCCCTGCCGAAACGGTCGTTCCGATTTTCGATCTCGTCCGCGTCGAACCCACGGGAGACGCGGTGATCGCAGGGCGGAGCGAACCAGACGCCAAGGTGGAAATCCTGTCCGGCAAGGACATCGTCGCCGACGGCAAGGCCAACGATGCCGGTTCCTGGGCGATCGTTCTCGCCGATCCGCTGAAGCCGGGCGCCCACGATCTGTCGGTTCGCGTGACCGACAAGGACGGCAAGGTTGCCTCCTCCGAGCAGTCGGTTGCCGTCTCGGTGCCCGAGGGCGGCAACGGTGACGTGCTGGTCGTCTTGAACCAGCCCGGATCGCCGTCGACCGTTCTGCAGGTTCCCGGCCTGGAAGAGGCACAGGCCAAGCTGGCCGATGCCGGCGTCGATCCCGCCGAGGCCGTCGTCTCCCAGACGGCCGCCGCCGAGGCTCCGGTCGCTGCGCCTGCCCCGGCTGTCGAACCCCCGACGTCCGCCAGCGCCACGGCGACGGCTACGGCCGGCAATGAGACCACGCCGGCAACGACCGCCGAGCCCGCCGCTCCGATCACGGCCGAGCCCGTTGCGACGCCGGCTGCCGCATCGGCGACGGTCGAGATTCCCGCGCCGCCGGCCGACATGCTTGTCGCCGCCGCCACTCCGGCGCTGACGCCTGCCGCCGAGGCCAAGCCTTCGGAGCCGGCGACAGCGCAGGCTGCGCCTCAGGCCGCCGAAACGCCCGCGGCCGCTCCGGCCGATGCCGCGCCTGCCGATGCTGCTCCCGCCTCTGCCGAGCCGGCTGCCGCGCCGCAGGCCGAACCGGCTGTTGTGCCGAAGGCCGAGCCCGCGACCGCGCCGAAGGTCGAACCGGCCGCGACGCCTGCGCCGGCCGTCACGATCGACGCCGTCGAGCTTGAGAACGGCAACAGCTTCTATGCCGCCGGCTCTGCCGCCAGCGGTGCCGTCATCCGGCTCTATGTCGACGACAAGGCGGTTGGCGACACCAAGGCCGACAAGGGGCGTTGGCTCTACCAGGGCAAGGTCGAACTCGCCCCCGGCAAGCATCTTGTTCGCATCGATCAGATCGGTGCCGGCGGCGCGGTGATCGCCCGTGCCGAGGTTCCCTTCCAGATCGCCGAGGATGGTCTTTCCGCCCCGACGCTGGCCTCTGGCATCGGTTCCGCCCAGGCGGGCGCCGGTTCGGCCGGCGAGGCCAAGCCGGCCGAGCCGGAAACGCTGATCATTCGTCGCGGCGACAATCTCTGGATGATCGCCAAGCGCCTCTACGGCAAGGGTATCCGTTACTCGACCATCTATCAGGCCAACACCGACCAGATCCGCAATCCCGATCTGATCTATCCGGGCCAGGTGTTCGTGATCCCGGAGGGCGACGCCGCCTGGAGGCCGATCGGTCAGTAACATTCCCGCCATCGGATGCCCCAACCATGGCACGCGGTGGAAAAAGAGACTATCTCAGTGATGGCAAGCCGCCCGGCGCGTTCGCGTCGGGCGGTTTTTTAAGCAACGTTTTTCCGGTGGACCATGAGCTCAGTCGATCCCCGCGCCGACGGCAAGGCCAAGATCAGCGGCGATACGTCGCTATGGACGACCCTTTCTCAGCTGTGGCCCTACATGTGGCCGGACGGGCGCGCCGATCTCAGGATGCGCGTGGTGCTGTCCATGGCGGCGCTGGTGCTCGCCAAGGTGATCACCGTCCTCGTGCCTTATCTCTACGCCTTCGCCACCGACGCGCTGGCGCCCAAGGCGAACGTGCCCGAGCAGACGCTGATGTGGCTCACCTATCCGGTGGCCATGGTCGTGGCCTACAACATCGGCCGCATCTTGTTGAACGGCTTCAACAACCTGCGCGATGCGCTGTTCTCCAACGTCAGCCAGTATGCCGTTCGCCGCCTTGCCAATCTGACCTTCGTCCACATGCACCGCCTGTCGCTGCGCTTCCATCTGCAGCGGCGCACTGGCGGCCTGACCCGCGTCATCGACCGTGGCGTCAAGGGCATCGAATCCATTGTTCGCTTCACCATCCTCAACGCCATGCCGACGGTGCTGGAGTTCGCGCTGTCGGCGGTCGTGATCGTCGTCAACTTCGGCTTCAGCTATCTGCTGGTGATCGGCGTCACCATCTGGCTCTACGTCTGGTTCTCGATCCGCTATTCCGACAAGCGCATCGCCATTCGCCGCCGCATGAACGACAGCGACACCGACGCCAATACCAAGTCGGTCGACAGCCTGTTGAACTTCGAGACGGTCAAGTATTTCGGCAACGAGAAGATGGAGGCCGCCCGCTTCGACGTCGCCATGGAACGCTACGAAGCGGCAGCCAACGAGACCTGGTATTCCCTGTCCTGGCTCAACATGGGGCAGGCGGTGATCTTCACCGTCGGCGTCGCCCTGTGCATGGTGATGTCGGCGCACGAAGTGGTGGCCGGCACGCAGACGCTCGGCGACTTCGTTCTGCTCAACACCCTGTTGATGCAGCTCGGCATTCCGCTCAACTTCATCGGCTTCATGTATCGCGAGATCCGCCAGGGCGTCACCGACCTCGAGCAGATGTTCGACCTTCTGAGCGAACCGGCCGAGATCATCGATGCGCCCGACGCCGGCCAGCTCAAGGTGCAAGGCGGTTCGGTTCGTTTCGAAGACGTGCAGTTTGCCTATGATCCCGATCGCCAGATCCTGAAGGGCATCACGTTCGAAATCCCGGCCGGCAAGACGGTCGCGGTGGTCGGTCCGTCGGGAGCCGGCAAGTCGACGCTGTCCCGGCTCTTGTTCCGCTTCTACGACGTCACGTCCGGCCGCATCACCATCGATGGCCAGGACGTTCGCGAAGTGACGCAGGAGTCCTTGCGCTCCTCCATCGGCATGGTTCCCCAGGACACCGTGCTGTTCAACGACACCATCTTCTACAACATCCGCTACGGCCGGCCGGATGCCGACCCCGAGGAGGTGCGCGAGGCGGCGCGGCAGGCCCGTATCGCCCATTTTGTCGAGGGATTGCCGGGTGGCTACGAAACGCCGGTCGGCGAGCGTGGCCTCAAGCTGTCCGGCGGCGAGAAGCAGCGCGTCGCCATCGCCCGCACCATCCTGAAGTCGCCGCCGATCCTCATCCTCGACGAGGCGACATCGGCGCTCGACACCAACACCGAACGCGAGATCCAGGCCGAACTCGACCGGGTTGCGGAGGGGCGGACCACCATGGTCATCGCCCACCGTCTGTCGACCGTGGTCAACGCCGACGAGATCATCGTGCTGGAGAAGGGGCGCATCGCAGAGCGCGGCTCGCATGCCGAACTCATCGACAAGGGCGGCCTTTACGCCACCATGTGGGCACGCCAGCGCGAGGCCGACGAGGCGGAGGCGCGTCTTGCCCGCGTCAAGGCCGAGGACGATCTCGGCATTCTCGGGTCGGGTAGCAAGAACGATCGGGCCGACCAGCCCGTGTGATTCCGGTTCGGCTCTCGTCAGTCGTCATAGCTGGCGGACATGGCGCGCGGGCAGCCATAGGTTGTTCGTCCGCCACGGCCGGCGCCTTGCCATCCGGTGGGAACGCTTCCGGTTGGCTGGCCGAGTGTCGCGAGCGCCCTGTATGGCAGTGCGGTGGCCCAGCGGCCCAGAGATGGAAACGCGGCGAGCAGCAGCATCGTGACGGCGATGCCTGCGAGAAAGCCCTTCATGATCGAAATCCCCCAAGTTGGTATGCCGGAGCCAGCATAGGTCCGACCGAGGCCGGGGATTCGATTGAAGCGGTCTCAATCTGTACGAAAGTGTATCGGCACGGAGCGACCGTTTTCCGAAACCGTTCGATCGAGGCGAACGGTTTGTGCAGGACAATGCGTTGGTTTGCGCGAAGCACCTGAGCGATAGGAAATCCATCGCAATGGATGGTCGCGTCAGGGTAAAATGTTCCAACAATCTGTCGATACGCCGAAACCGGTTCTCTTTCTTGGTTCCTATGGCGCCGTCGCCCGCGCACTGCCCGGCATCGGTGCCTGCGCGGCGATCGCTGGCCTTGCCTACGGCCTCAGGATGCTGCCCGGCGTCCATGATTTCAGCCCGATGATCATCGCCATTGCGCTGGGGATCCTGATCCGCAACACCATCGGAACCCACGGCGCGCTCACCGCCGGCATCGGCTTTTCGATGCGGCGGCTGTTGCGGTTGGCGATCATTCTGCTCGGCGTGCAGCTCACCTTTTCTCAGGTGGCCGAAACCGGCGTGCGGGGCGTTGCCATCATCCTTGTCGCCGTCGGCGCCACCTTCCTGTTCACTCTTTCCGTCGGCCGGCTCATCGGCGCCGATCCGCGCCTCACCCGTCTCATCGCGGCGGGAACGTCGATCTGCGGCGCTTCGGCGGTCGCGGCGGCCAACTCGGTGGTCGACGCCCGCGACGAGGACGTCGCCTATGCCGTCGCCTGCGTCACGGTGTTCGGCTCCATCGCCATGTTCGCCTATCCCTTGTTGCAAGGCATTCTCGATCTGGCGCCGCGCGACTACGGCCTTTGGGCCGGCTCCTCGATCCATGAGATCGCCCAGGTGGTGGCGGCAACCTTCGCCGTCGGACGCGAGGCCGGCGACTTCGGGACCGTCGCCAAGCTGACGCGCGTCATGACGCTGGCGCCGATGGTCTTCTCCATGGCCGCTTTCCTGCCGTCTCTTGGGGAAGCGGGGGGCGAGCGCCCCAAGGCGCCCCTGCCGCTGTTCGTGCTCGGCTTCATCGCACTGGTTGCCGTCAACAGCCTTGTCAGCATTCCCGCGCCGCTCAAAGCCGACACCAGCATGGTCAGCACCTTCCTGCTGACCATGGCGCTCGCCGCCATGGGGCTCGAGACAAGTGTCGTCAAACTGAAGGCGAGGGGCATGAAGCCGGCGCTGACCGGTGCGCTTGCCAGCCTTTTCATTGCCAGCCTGAGCCTGATCTTGATAAGGCTGACATGATCTCCAGGCTCCGGACATGACCCTCGAACAGCTTCGTATCTTTGTCGCCGTCGCCGAGCGCGAGCATGTGACCCAGGCCGCGCACGACTTGCACCTCACTCAGTCGGCGGTCAGTGCGGCCATCACCGCGCTGGAAGGCCGCTATGCGATCAAGCTGTTCGACCGCATCGGCCGCCGTATCGCGTTGACGGACGCCGGCCGTACCTTTCTGAACGAGGCGAGGGCCATTCTCGTACGCGCCGCCGATGGCGAGGCGGTGCTGTCCGACCTGGCCGATTTCCGCCGCGGCGAGTTGGCGATCGCAGCCAGCCAGACCATCGGCACCTACTGGATCCCACGCGTCATCCAGGCTTTCGCCGCCAGCTATCCCGGTATCCGCGTTACGCTCGAACTCGGCAACACGGAGTTTGTCGCCGGGCGGTTGCGCGAGGGCGCCGCGCTCGTCGGGTTCATCGAGGGGCCGGTGGACGAGCCGAGTCTTGCCGTCGATCGGCTGTTCGAAGACGAGCTGATGCTGGTGACCGCTCCCACCGATCCGTGGCTTGCCACGGGCGGCGGCATGGCGGAGCGTCTCGCGGCGGCTCGCTGGGTGTTGCGGGAAAAAGGGTCCGGAACGCGCGTCGCGCTTGAACAGGTGCTGGCCCATTACGGTTTGTCCGCGACCGAAGCCGATGTGGCGCTGGAACTGCCGTCGAACGAAACCGTCCGTACCGCCGTTGTGGCCGGCGCGGGTATCACCGTTCTTTCGCGCATGGCCGTCGGCGCCGCGCTCGCGGCGGGAACCCTGGTGCAGGTCGAAACGCCGCTTCCCGGCCGCAGCTTTCACGCCCTTCGTCACCGCGAACGCTATTTCGGCAGAGCGGCGGCGGCCTTCGTCGACCTCGTGCGGCCCGGTCCCTTCGGCGGGGCGCCGGTGCGCACTACACGCTGACGTCGACGAGGAGCCCCATGCCCTTGCCGACGGCAGCCGGGATCGGCTTAGCCGGAACGGGCTGGGCTTGCAGGAGCGTATCGTCGCGGTCACGATCCGGCTCCCGTTCGGACGGCTTGCTCTCCGCGCTCGCGGCTTGGCGCATGGCGGTGGAGATCTGGGTGCTCTGGGTGGCGCTGCCAATGTTCATTGTCGGCCTCCTGGCATGGTCTGGCGGTTCACCTTTCATGGACCGCCACACGTAATATGGCGCTGTCGACGCTCGGCGTTAAGCGCAAAAAATTGAAAAACATCAGTGGTTTGAAGGCTTCGGAAAGGCTCGGTTAATGGCCCTGCGAAATCGTGCCATCCCTTGCTCTTTCCAGTTACGCCAATGGTGGATATCCAGCTTCAAGAAAATACGCGCCGTGCGGGGGCAGGGCGCGTATCGATTGGGAACGCCGGTGAGGACCCGTTACGCGAGCATGTCCAGGAGTTGTCCGATGCCGGTGGCGAGAGATGACTTGGCCGGAGCAACCGCTCCGACGTCGTCCGCATCGCCATCGTGGTCCGGGCCCGACGCCTCGGCGGCTTCGCTTGGGCGCGGTGCGCCAAGGGCCGGTGTCGGCCGGTAGCTGACGGATGAGATGCTCATGCAATACCTCCAGACGGGCAGACCCATGGGGAGGTTCCGGGCTTGCCCGGCGGTAGGATGCATCAGCCGACCTGTCGAATGTCTGTCGGTCGTTTGGGAGAGCTCCTTGCTCTCGACGACTTGTATCGCCTGAGGTCGCAAACCATGATAGGCGGAACGGACCCGCGTTTTGGAAACCTGGAATGCCGCTTCACATCATCAAGCTCTGCGTCGGCGTCGAAACGGTCGAGGAGCTCGACCAGTGGTACCGCGAGGAGGTGCTGGTTCACGCCGCTCGTGGCGAGGGCTATGAGCGTATTCATGTCACGCGCATGTTTCCCAAGCGCGTCGACGAGATTCTGGACGGCGGTTCGCTCTACTGGGTGATCAAGGGCATCGTGCAGGTCCGCCAGCGGATTCTGGAGCTGCGGCCGATGCGCGGCGGCGACGGCATCGACCGCTGCGGCATCGTGCTCGATCCGGAGCTTCATCGCACCGAATACAAGCCCTGTCGCGCCTTCCAGGGCTGGCGTTACCTTCCCGACAAGGAAGCCCCCGCCGATATCCGGCAGTCGGAAATCGATGGAGAGATTCCCGAAGGCATGCGTCGGGCGCTGAGGGACCTGGCGCTGATCTGACGCTTCCTTGGTCGGACTCTAAGCGATTTTTCTTGACGTGATCGGCGCGCGATGGTTCTTGTCCGTCAACTTTGCTTCGGCAGTCTTTGCGGAAGCGACCCGTCGGACGATATCCATGTTGCGCACTCAGCACATCCGGACATCATTGACCGCCCCGCTTTCGCGGGCCGCGGTTCCGACCTCTTACGGCTTTATGGGCTTTTATGCGTGGCATGCCGCTTCGGCGTGGCCGGTTCCGCAGCTGTCTGACTGACAGGCCCAGCGCGAGAACGAGCCCCGCCGAAAGGCGGGGTTTTTGCATTTGGGGCTCAGTGATCGTCCGCCTCCGGCCCCGATGCCGGACCGGGCGGACCGGGGCCACCGCCTTCAACACCACCCCAACTGCGCATTGCGCATTAGTGGTGGTGCTTCACCGGCGCCTCATGTACAAGGCGCCAAATTCGGACTGCTCCGCGGCGGTTTCCGCGGGGCGACGCATCTAGAAGAAGAGTCGCGTCATGCCCACCACCTGGAAGCCCGATTCCTGGCGTGCCTTGCCCGTTGAGCAGGTGCCCTTCTATCCCGATCAGGCGGCACTTTCCGCCGTCGAGGCGCGTCTGGCGAGCTATCCCCCGCTGGTGTTTGCCGGCGAGGCCCGCAAGCTGAAGAAGTCGCTTGCCAAGGTGGCTGCTGGCGAAGCCTTTCTGCTGCAAGGCGGCGACTGTGCAGAGAGCTTCGCCGAGCACGGCGCCGACAACATCCGCGACTTCTTCCGCGTCTTCCTGCAGATGGCGGTGGTGCTGACCTACGGCGCCGCCCAGCCGGTGGTGAAGGTTGGCCGCATTGCCGGCCAGTTCGCCAAGCCGCGTTCCAAGTCGACCGAGATCATCGATGGCGTCGAGCTGCCGTCCTACCGGGGCGACATCGTCAATGGCATGGAGTTCACGGCGGAAGCGCGCATTCCCGATCCGCAGCGCCAGGAAATGGCCTACCGGCAGTCGGCGGCGACGCTGAACCTGCTGCGCGCCTTCGCCAGCGGCGGCTACGCCAATCTCGACAACGTCCACAAGTGGACGCTCGGCTTCGTCAAGGGCACGCAGTCGTCGCGCTATCAGGAATATGCCGACCGCATCACCGAGAGCCTCGCTTTCATGCGGGCCTGCGGCATTCATCCCGAAAGCGTCTCGGAGATGCGGACGACCGATTTCTACACCAGCCACGAGGCGCTGCTGCTTGGTTACGAGCAGGCGCTGACCCGCGTCGACTCGACCACTGGCGACTGGTACGGCACCTCCGGCCACATGATCTGGATCGGCGATCGCACCCGCCAGCCCGGCCATGCCCATATCGAATACTGCCGCGGCATCAAGAACCCGATCGGCCTCAAGTGCGGCCCGTCGCTGGCGCCGGACGAGTTGATCCGGCTGATCGATACGCTGAACCCGGACAACGAGCCGGGCCGGCTGACGCTGATCACCCGCTATGGCGCCGACAAGGTGGGCGACTATCTGCCCGGCCTCATCCGGGCGGTTCAGCGCGAAGGCCGCACGGTGGTCTGGTCCTGCGATCCGATGCATGGCAACACCATCACGCTCAATTCCTACAAGACGCGGCCGTTCGACCGCATCCTGAAGGAAGTCGGCGCCTTCTTCGACGTGCACGCTGCCGAGGGTACCCATCCCGGTGGCATCCATATCGAGATGACCGGGCGCGATGTCACCGAATGCACCGGCGGCGCCGTGGCCATCTCCGGCGAACAGCTGTCGGATCGCTACCACAGCCATTGCGATCCGCGCCTCAACGCCGATCAGGCGCTGGAGCTTGCCTTCCTGGTTGCCGAGCGCATCAAGAAGACGCGCGAGGGCCGCGAGCCCATGGAATGGGCGATCGCCGGCGAGTGACAGAGCCGCTCGAGGTGGGTTGAAGTAAGAAAGGCGCTCCGGAAGGGGCGCCTTTTGCATCTGTAGGAGCGTGATCGATGGCTATCGAACTGTCCACCGTGCCGCCGACGGCCGAGGAGTTTGTGGAGCTGCGCGCCGCCTGTGGCTGGGGCGCCGTCGAACCGGCCATCGCCGAGCGGGCGTTGGCGGCCGGGCTGTTGGGCGTCGCGGCGCGCGATGGCGACCGCGTCGCCGGTTTTGGCCGCGTCGTTGGCGACGGCGTGCTCTACTTCTATTTGCAGGACATCATCGTTCGCCCCGACTTTCGAGGGCAGGGTGTCGGCCGGCTGATCGTCGAGGCGCTGCTCGACGAGGTGCTGAGGCGGGCGCCGCATGGCGCCACGATCGGGCTGATGGCTGCCGAGGGCAAGGAAGGCTTCTACGAGAAGTTCGGCTTCACCCGCCGCCCGACCGACCGGCTCGGCGCCGGCATGACCCGCTTCGTGCTGGCCGAAAAGCCCGTGTGAACTTCTCTACCGGCCGTTCTCGTCCTTCAGCGTCTCCTTCTGGGTGATGAGGCGTGCGGAGTGCTGGCCGGACATGAAGATCCACAGCCAGCTCCAGGCCACGGCGAAGCGGCTGCGGGTGCCGATCAGGAAATAGATGTGGGCGATGCCCCACACCCACCAGGCAATGGCGCCTTTCAGCTTGATCCGGCCGAAATCGACGACGGCGGCGCTGCGCCCGATGGTCGCCAGGTTGCCCTGGTGCCGGTAGGCGAACGGCCCCGGCTCCGGCTTGCCGGCGAGTCGGCTTCGGATGACCCGCGCCACGTGGGCGCCTTGCTGCTTGGCGGCCGGCGCCACGCCCGGCACCGGCTTTCCATCGGCCGTCGTCACCGACGCCGTATCGCCGATCACGAAGATATCGGCCGCGCCGGGAACGGTGAGATCGCGTTCGACGATGGCCCGTCCGGCCCGGTCGGCCGGTGCGCCGAGCCACTCGGCGGCGCGCGAGGCCTGAACGCCGGCCGCCCACAGCACCGTCCTCGCCGGCACGAACTCCTCGCCGACGCGGACGCCTTCGGCGGAAATGTCCGTCACCGGCACTCCGGTCCGCACCGTCACCCCGAGCTTCTCCAGCGCCTTGGCGCCGTACTGCGACAGATCGGGGGTGAATGCCGCCAGGATGCGCGGCCCCGCCTCGATCAACAGGATGCGGGCGCTGCGCGTGTCGATCGAGCGGAACTCGTCGACCAGCGTGCGATGGGCCAGTTCGGCGATGATGCCGGCAAGTTCGACGCCGGTCGGGCCGCCGCCGATGATGGCGAAGGTGAGCAAGGCCTGCCGCGTCTCGGGATCGGTTTCCAGTTCCGCCCGTTCGAAGGCCAGCAGCACGCGCCGCCGGATGGTGGTGGCATCCTCAAGCGTCTTGAGGCCCGGCGCGAAGGCCTCCCACTCGTCGTGGCCGAAATAGGCGTGGCGGGCGCCGGTGGCCAGCACCAGCGTGTCGTAGGGCACGATGGTGCCGTCCCTCAGCCGCACGGTCTTCTCCTGTCTGTCTACGCCGGTGACATGACCGAGAATCGTCTTCACGTCCGGCCGGTCGCGGAACAGACGCCGGACGGGCCAGGCGATTTCCGACGTGGCCAGCAGCGTGGTCGCCACCTGATAGAGCAGGGGCTGGAACAGGTGGTGATTGCGCCGGTCGATCAGCGTGATGTCGACCGGAGCGCCCTTGAGGTCGAGCACCAGTTGCAGACCGGCGAACCCGCTTCCAACGACGACGACGCGATGACTGGCCATGATGCTCTCCGACTTTTCGTGACGACGATCCCGGCGAAGGCCGTGAAGTGGCAAGCATGGTCGAGGACCTCGCGGGGTCAAGAAAGTTCGCCTTCAACCCATTGTAAGTTCGGCTGAAAACCGGCGATACACCGCCGAAGGAAGGGGAGAATGGCCCCCGCGGCGGGATGGCCGCGACCAAAGTTGTAACTCCGGTGCGGGCCATGGGTTCAATGGCGAGGCGGAAACGAGGGCAACTTCGAGCACCGCCCATCCCGGGCTGCGGCCATGCCCTCTTCCAATCCCCGTCCGAAAAGGGTCTTCTGGACGCGGCCGGACAAGTCGATTCGAACTGTCGTCAAACGGTTCACCTAAACCAATTACAATCTTGACATCCGTGCCAGTTCGCATCTTTGCAGCGTCACACTGACGGTCTATAGAACGCTCGGGTTCTCTGAGGAATTCGACCCCAATCCAACTGGGAGTGCATCGCACAATGACAGCCATCATCGATATCGTCGGTCGCCAGATTTTCGACAGCCGCGGCAACCCCACCGTCGAAGTCGACGTCGTTCTGGAAGACGGCTCCTTCGGCCGCGCCGCCGTTCCGTCGGGCGCCTCCACCGGTGCCCATGAGGCGGTCGAGCTGCGCGATGGCGGCTCCCGTTATCTCGGCAAGGGCGTGACCAAGGCCGTCGCCGCCGTCAACGACGAGATCTACAAGGCGATCGCCGGCATGGATGCCGAGGATCTCCTGGCCGTCGACAAGGCCATGATCGAGCTGGACGGCACCCCGAACAAGGCCCGCCTCGGCGCCAACGCCATCCTCGGCGTGTCGCTCGCCGTCGCCAAGGCCGCCGCCGAGGCCGCCGGCCTGCCGCTCTACCGCTACGTCGGTGGCCCGAACGCCCACATCCTGCCGGTGCCGATGATGAACATCGTCAACGGCGGCGTCCATGCCGACAACCCGATCGACTTCCAGGAGTTCATGATCCTGCCGGTCGGCGCCGACTCCATCGCCGATGCCGTTCGTATCGGCACCGAGGTGTTCCACACCCTGAAGTCGGGCCTCAAGAAGGCCGGCCACAACACCAACGTCGGTGACGAGGGCGGCTTCGCTCCGAACCTCGGCTCAGCCGTCGAAGCGCTCGACTTCATCGTTGCCTCGATCGAGAAGGCCGGCTTCAAGCCCGGCAAGGACGTCTACCTCGGCCTCGACTGCGCCTCGACCGAGTTCTTCAAGGACGGCAAGTACCACTACGAAGGCGAAGGCAAGGTCCGCTCGATCGACGAACAGGTCGAATACCTCGCCAAGCTGGCCGCCGACTACCCGATCATCACGATCGAAGACGGCATGTCGGAAGACGACTGGGCCGGCTGGAAGAAGCTGACCGACAAGATCGGCGGCAAGTGCCAGCTGGTCGGCGACGACCTGTTCGTCACCAACACCCAGCGCCTCGTCCAGGGCATCAAGGCCGGTACGGCCAACTCGATCCTGGTCAAGGTCAACCAGATCGGTTCGCTGTCCGAGACGCTCGACGCCGTCGAGACCGCCCACAAGGCCGGTTACACCGCCGTCATGAGCCACCGCTCGGGCGAGACGGAAGACTACACGATCGCCGACCTCGCGGTTGCCACCAACTGCGGTCAGATCAAGACCGGCTCGCTGGCCCGTTCGGACAGAATCGCCAAGTACAACCAGCTCATCCGCATCGAGGAAGAGCTGGGCAGCCAGGCCAAGTACGCCGGCCGCAGCGTCGTCAAGGGCGCCTGAGCCTCTCTGGCTTCCCACGAGAATTGAGGAAAGGCCCGGTTCGTCCGGGCCTTTTCTTTTCCATCGATCCGGGTGGCATGAGCCGATCAGGCAGCCGTCGCGGAGAGAGGATCCGCCCGCTCCATGGCCTCCTTGATGATCTTCGGAACGTCGTCTCGCAGCGACTGCGAGGAGTGCTCGATCGTTCTGGTCACTTCGGTGACGTCGGAGGACAGCGTGTAGGTGCTTTCAACGGCGGTGTTGATGGCGCCAATCCGGCTGCCGACGTCGGCGACGGCCGTTTGCGCCTCGCGCAGCTTTTCCGTGAAGTCGGCGACGGTCGCTCTCTGCCCGTCAACGCGCTCAAGCATGTTGACGGTCGTGTCGCCCAGCGTTTCGACGGTGGCGCCGGCATCGCTGAGCGCTTCCGCGACACGGCGCGTCGTGTTCTGGATTTCGGTGATTTTCGACGTAACCTCGAAGGTCGATTTTTCCGTTTGCGACGCCAGGGCTTTGACCTCGCCGGCGACCACCGCGAAGCCTCGCCCCAGTTCGCCCGCGCGCGCCGACTCGATCGTGGCGTTGAGGGCAAGAAGATTGGTCTGCTTGGCGATGGTCGCGATCGTCCCGGCAATCTGATCGATGTCGGCGGCGGCGCGCGACAGATCGTCGACAGCCGAGCGGGCCGCCACCATCGAGGATAGCGCCGAGCGACCGGCGTCCGCGCTCCTGCGCACGTCGTCGGATATAGCGTTGATGGCGACGATCACCTGATCCGACAGATTGGCGGCGGTCGCGTTGAGACGGTGCGAGCGTTCCGCGGCCTCGGCGATCTGCTGGGAGGCGATCCGGACGTCGCCAATGACGTTCGTCATGCCGGCCGTCCGGGTTTCGAGGGACTCTGCTCCCTCAATGATACGGTCGAGGCCGGAGCCGGTCGACAGCTCCACTTCCCGCGCCATTTTTCGAAGAATTTCCCGTTTCTGCGTTGCTTCGCCGAGCCGTT
Organism: Pleomorphomonas sp. T1.2MG-36; assembly: GCF_950100655.1. NCBI lineage: Bacteria > Pseudomonadati > Pseudomonadota > Alphaproteobacteria > Hyphomicrobiales > Pleomorphomonadaceae > Pleomorphomonas > Pleomorphomonas sp. T1.2MG-36. The sequence goes on along the minus strand of NZ_CATNLY010000012.1, from coordinate 261,595 downwards.
CCTCGTTGCGCAGGCGCTCGGCCTCGGAGAGTTCCAGGGCCTGCTCCTCCAGCTTGCGCTGAAGGTTGGACTTGCTTGCTTCCGCACGCGCCCGGTTGCGGCGGATCAGCCACCAGATGATCGCTGCCACCAGCATTCCGGCAATGTCCGCGGCAAGGCCACCCCAGAACTGGTTGCGTATGTTTCGAACTTCGGAGCTGGCGTCGAACTCGGCATTGGGCAGGCCGACCCACAGCAGCCAGGGGTGTTCGCTGTCGGCAGTGGTCACCGGAACGACGAAGGAGGCGATGAGCGCCGGGTCGGGAATGCCCTTTTTGACAAACTCCAGAGACGCGTTGGCCTGGCCTGCTTCCTTCGGAAGGGCAACGTAGCCGTAGTCGGGATTGACCAGCGCGAAATGGGGGCTTGGCAGCATTTCGCCGATGACGTTGGACAGGATCACCGTCGATACGACGCCGCTGGCCTTCTTGTCGACGCCATAGATCGGCACGGAGAAGACCAGTCCCGACCGTCCCTTGTCGTCGCTTGCCGATGTCATCTGCGAGTTATCGCAGGTGATGACCTCGGGGCCGGACTGCAATGGGATCGCCAAATCGGAAATGTTCGCCAGATCGGAGTGTTGCGTTTTGAAAGACTCTATCTGCTTGGCAATCAACGCGTATTCCTGATCTTCCTCCTCGGGTACTCCAGTGACGCTGCTGGCCGCCGCAGTCTCGCTGGCCGCCTGCTTGCCGCTGTCGGTAATCAACTCGTCGAGCATCAGGGCCGGAACCTGGGTCTTCCCGGTGGCGGGGTCGACGTGGCTCGGATCGAACGGCCCCGGGATCAGATAGACTTCGGAAACGGCAACGCTGCTGGCGAGGTTGTTGTAGATCTGTTGGATCGATGCCCGGGCGTCGTCGCTGATCGTCGCGCTGGTCGGCGTCATGCGGCGAACGCTGGGCAGAAAGCTGATGGTCCGGATGTTGCGATAGATCTCGCCGATATGCTCGCCAATGCGCTCCTGGATCGGCTCGGCATCGGCCTTCATGGCGGCCCGATAGGTCACCTTCGCGTCGGCCAGATCGCTCCGTTCTCTCCCCACGAGGAGAACCAATAAAGCAAGGCCGCCAATCAAAATCAGCGCGTAGCCAGTAACGGTCGTTCTGCTCATGGTGCGTCCCATTCAGCAAGCACGACACTATGTTGAGGTGAGGCGTTAAATATTCATAACGAGGATCTTGTCGTTGTTTTTATTGTTTTGGAGTTGCCAAGTTGATTGCGGGATATTGAATAGTGCTGTTAGATTTACTTAGTTATTTATACGGTGGAATTGCGTCAAACGCCGAGAAAAGGACGCCCTGGGGGGCAAGAGCGCACGCTGCTGCCGCAAAGCGACACTGAAACGCGCGACAATGCCTCCACTCACTTCACGAAAGGACGGACCATGACCACCAAGCGCATCGCCATCGTGCTCGTCGACGAGTTCGCCGATTGGGAACTCGGTCTGTTTGCCGCCGCCGCCCGGGCCTGGCTCGGAGCTCGTGTCGACCACTATACGCCCGGCGGGCGTGTCGTGCGGTCGATGGGCGGCCTGAGCGTCACCCCGGAAGCGGCGCTGGAGACCCTCGCCGTAGACGACTTCGATGCTTTGGCCGTGATCGGCTCGTCGGTGTGGGAAACCGACGCTGCTCCGGATGTCGGCCCCGTGATCCGGGCCGCGCTGGCGGCTGGGCGTCCGGTTGGCGCAATCTGCGGCGGCACGCTGGCCGCCGCGCGGGCGGGCGTTCTTCAAGGGCGCCGCCACACCAGCAACGCCGCCGATTATGTGCGGGACCACGTGCCGGACTACGACGGGACGCTTTACGTGGAGACGCCGCGCGCCGTGATCGACGGCGGGCTGGTGACCGCGCCGGGTTCGGCACCGGCGAGCTTTGCCACCGGCCTGCTCGGACTGATCTGGCCCGATCATCCGATAATCGACCAGCTCTCGGCGATGATTTCGGCCGAACACCGCGCCGCGTGACAGGTCTGCCCGTTACGCGGGCCGTTTGGCTTTCGCGGCCGCCTCGCTTGCTCTATTGAGAAGCGATGACCGCTCCAGCCGAATCTGTTCCGCCGACCCTGCCGGCCGGGTGCCGCGCCGTTCTCGGCGTGACCCGGTCCGCGACTGATCGCCCGTGGCGCGACCGGCTCGATACACGGGGTGGAGCGCTTGCGCGCCAGATTGCCCAGGAGGTCGGGCTGCCGGATGTGGTGTCCCGGCTGCTCGCCGCCCGCGACGTGGCGGCCGAGAGCGCCGAGGCTTACCTCAACCCGCAGCTTCGCACGCTGCTGCCAGATCCCTCGCTGTTCACCGACATGGAGGCTGCCGCCGGCCGCATCGCCGATGCCGTCGAGCGGGGCGAGAAGGTGGCCGTCTTTGGCGACTATGATGTTGACGGCGCCACCTCGGTGGCGGTCTTCGTCCGTTATCTGCGCAGCCAGGGGCTCGACCCGGCCATCTACATTCCCGATCGCCTCGTCGACGGCTACGGCCCCAATCCGCGCGCCGTCGGCGAACTGGCGGCCGGTGGCGCCACGCTGCTCGTGACGCTGGACTGCGGCACATCGAGCTTCGAGGCTTTCGAGGAGGCGCGACGGCGCGGCTTCGATGTGGTCGCCCTCGATCACCATCAGGCGGGCGTCGAGCTGCCGCCGACGCTGGCGCTGGTCAATCCCAACCGGCAGGACGATCTCTCCGGGCATGGCCATCTCGCCGCCGTCGGCGTCACCTTCGTGACGCTGGTCGCCGTCAACCGCGAGCTTCGGCGGCGCGGCTGGTTCGACCGGCAGGGTACGACGCCCCCCGATCTCCTGGCGCTGCTCGATCTGGTGGCTCTCGGTACCATCTGCGACGTGGTGCCGCTTGTCGGTCTCAATCGGGCGTTCGTCGTCAAGGGATTGTCCGTGTTGAGAGCCCGCGGCAACCGCGGCCTCGCCGCGCTCGCCGACGTGGTCAAGCTCAACGGGCCGCCAACGCCCTACAATCTTGCCTTCATGCTGGGGCCGCGCATCAATGCCGGCGGCCGCATCGGCGACAGCGGTCTCGGCGCGCGCCTGCTGATATCCGACGATCATGTGGCGGCCGGCCGCATCGCCGTCGAGCTCGACCGGCTCAATCGCGAACGGCAGGCGCTCGAGGCGGAGGCGTTGGACGCCGCCGAGCTGATGGTGGTCGCGCGGCTCGGCGGAACCGCGCCGCCGGTGATCGTCGAGGCCTCGGCCGATTGGCATCCCGGCATCGTCGGCCTTGTCGCCGCCCGTCTCAAGGAGCGCTACCGCTGCCCGACCTTTGCCATTGCGCTTGACGGGCAGGGCGGGGCGGTCGGCTCGGGCCGCTCCATCCCCGGCATCGATCTCGGCGCCGTGGTGCGGCTCGCGCTGGAGCGCGGCCTGATCGCCAAGGGCGGCGGACATGCCATGGCGGCCGGCATTTCGATGGCGGCGGACGGGGTGGACGCGTTCCGTGCCTTCGTGTCAGCCGCCGTTGCCGACGGGGTGGCGATGGCGCGCGCCGCCGAGGCGCTGGAGGTCGACGCGGCTCTCACCGCCGACGGCGCCACACCCGAACTCATCGAGGCGATCGGGCGGGTGGGCCCGTTCGGCTCGGCCCAGCCGGAGCCGATGTTCGTCTTTCCCTCTCACCGGTTGCTCTATCTCGACACAGCCGGCCGCAATCACCTTCGCCTGACGCTGGCTTCCTCGGCCGGGACCCGCGTCAAGGCCATGGCCTTCCGCGCCGTCGGCCAGCCGCTCGGCGATTTCCTCGCCGCCAACCGGGGTGGCTCGGTGCACATCGCCGGTCATGTCGATCTCGACTGGTGGCAGGGCGCGCCGCGCGTCAACATCCGCGTGGTCGACGCCGCCGATCCCGCCAAGGCGCGTCCCTGATCGTCTTGCACAACGCGAACTTCGCCTTTGGCTGAGTTGCCGACGGTCGTTCCTGCCGCTATTGCTGGAGTAGGTGTTTTCATCCAGTTGCCGTTCTTTGATGTCATTATCCGGCCGACTGCCGGTTTCCGAGGGGAATATCCATGGTGTCCGTTCGGCGTTTGGCGCGGCTTCTCGCGCTCGTGTGTCTTTCCTCGGCGGGACTCGTTCTCGCCACGCCGGGCGAGGCGGCCGAACGACGGGCGATCATCACCGAGGGAGCCGATTATTTCGGCGAGGACATCGAAACGCTGAAGGGCGTCGAACTCGGCGATTGCGAGGCCGCCTGCGTCGATGACGACCGTTGCGTTGCCTTCACCTACAACACCAAGGCTCAGTGGTGCTTCAAGAAGGGGACCATGGGCGACCTCCGCACGTTCGCCGGGGCGGTGGCCGGGCGAATCGTCACCTCCGAGGCGACCGATCCCGCTCTTGCCGATACCCGCCGGGACGAGCTTGGCTTCATCGGCCAGAGCTACATCGACGAGGCCCGCAAGCTGGAAGGCGCCATCGCCGACGAGCCGGCGGAAGGCAAGCTCGACAAGCTGCTCGCCGCCGCCGACAAGGCGAGCGACGCCGGTGACAATCTCAAGGCGGCCGATAGCCTGCGCAAGGCCATCCGCCTCGATCCCGACCGCAACGACCTCTGGTGGCGCTATTCCGACCAGGCGATCCTGGTGCCGCAGGACAACGAGCGGCACGATACCTTCGTCCAGGAATCGACGGCTGCCGCCGTCAACGCCTATCTGCGCGCGGCGGATGTCGACGAGCAGGTCGCCGCTCTCAACTCGCTCGCCAACTCCTTCGTGACGCGCGAGAACTGGGATCTCGGCATCAAGACGCTGCGCCGCCGCCTGGTATTGCAGGACGATCCCGACTGGCGCTCGGCCTACGACGACTGGATTGCCCAGCACGGCTTCCGCGTCGCCGACAATTCGGTGGACACCCAATCGTCGACGCCGCGCATCTGCGTCGCCTTCTCCGATCCCATCGCCCGCAACGATCCGTCGATCACCGGCTACTTCGCCGTGGAGGGCGGTGAACGACTTGAGATCGAGGCCGAGGACAACCAGATCTGCGCCGCCGGTGTCGAGTACGGCAACCGCTATCACGTCACCGTCCGCAAGGGACTGCCCGCCAAGGACGGCGAGGAGACGCTGAACAAGACCGTCGACCTCGACATCTACGTGCGCGACCGCGATCCGTCGGTCCGCTTCGTCGGCAAGGCCTATGTGCTGCCCAAGACGCCGAACGCCACCATTCCCGTGGTGTCGGTCAACGTCGATACGCTCGACGCTCGCGTTCTGAAGATCGGCGACCGCAACCTCGTCAACGCCGTCGGCCAGGACCGCTTTCTGAGCCAGCTGGACAAGTGGAGCGCCGATGCCGTTGCCGACCGCGAGGGGCGCGAGATCTGGTCCGGCCAGATCGCCGTCAAGCGCGACACCAACCGTGAGGTGACCACGGCCGTTCCCGTGAGCGAACTGGTCAAGACGCTGGAGCCCGGCGTCTATGCGCTGGTGGTCCGCGACATCAACAAGAAGGAAGAGTGGTCAGCCGACGCCACGCAGTGGTTCGTGGTCTCCGATCTGGGCCTCGCCACCATGACAGGCAACGACGGCCTGCACGTGGTGATCAGGGGTCTCGGCGACGCCAAGGCCGTTGCCGGCGTCGAGCTGAAGCTGATCGCCAACGACAACGACGTGCTGGGATCGGCGACCACCGACGACCAGGGCTATGCGCGCTTCGATGCCGGTCTCGTCAAGGGCACCGGCGGCGCGGCGCCGCAGCTTCTGCTGGCGACGAAGGATGGCGACTTTGCCTTCCTCAATTTGCAGAAGGCCGCCTTCGATCTGACCGATCGCGGCGTCGAGGGGCGCGATCCGCCGAAGCCGGTCGACGTCTTCATGACCACGGAGCGCGGAGTCTATCGGCCCGGCGAGGCGGTGAACCTCACCGTGCTCGCCCGCGACCCGGCCGCCGCGGCGCTGTCCGATGTGCCGCTGACGCTGGTGGTGCGCCGTCCCGACGGCAACGAGTTCATTCGCCGCCTTGCCGCCGACGAGGGTGCCGGTGGTCGCGATCTCACCTTCGACCTGCCCGGTGGCGCGCAGCGCGGCACCTGGCGCGCCGCCGCCTACACGGACCCGAAGGCGGAGGCGCTGCAGGAGGTGACCTTCAAGGTCGAAGACTTCCAGCCCGAGCGCATCGACTTCGCGCTGAAGACCGATGCAACCCTGCTGCACGTCGGCGAAAGCGTGGATGCCACCTTGCATGCCGACTGGCTCTACGGCGCTCCGGCGGCCGGCCTTGCCATCGAGGGCGAGGTCTACGTGACGCCGGCGGCCGACATCCCCTCGGCGCCGGGCTATCGCTTCGGCCTCACCGACGACGATTTCACCTCGGCCGTTCAGGACGTCCAGTCGGACGGCACCGACGAGAATGGCGATGCCGCCGTCACGCTGGCGACGCCGGAGGTCGCGGATACCACCCGTCCGCTGCAGGCCGCCGTCCACGTTCGCGTGCTCGACACCAACGGCCGGCCGGTCGAGCGTCGCATGACGCTGCCGGTCTCCACCGGACACGAGCGGATCGGCGTGAAGCCGCTGTTCGACGGATCGGTGGAGGAGGGCGGCAACGCCGCCTTCGACGTCGCGGTGCTCGACGCCGATTATGCCAAGATCGGCGCCAAGGACCTTCACTGGACGCTGTCCCGCGTGCAGACGAACTATCAGTGGTACCAGAGCGACGGTTCCTGGGACTACCACGCCATCAAGACCTCGACCCGCGTCGCCGACGGCAAGCTCGATGTCGAGCCCGGCCAGCCGGCCCGCATCGAGGCGCGCGTCGAGTGGGGCGAGTACCAGCTCACCGTTACCAGCGCCGACGGCGCGCTCATTCCGGTGTCGACCGGCTTCGAGGCCGGCTGGTATGTGCCGACGACCTCGGAGGAAACGCCCGATCTCCTTAAGATCACACTGGACAAGCCGCGCTACGCCATCGGTGACACGCTGAAGGCCCATATCGAGCCGCGCTTTGCCGGTGTGGCCGTGGTGTCGGTGGTTGACGATCGGCTGATCGCAATGAAGACGGTTGAAGTGCCGGCCGGCGGCTCGACCATCGAACTGCCGGTCACGGCCGACTGGGGGCCGGGCGCCTACGTGACGGCGTCGCTGCTCCGCCCGCTGGACATCGCCGAAAAACGGATGCCGTCGCGGGCGCTCGGCCTTGCCTGGGCCGGCGTCGATCCCGGCGAGCGCCTGCTGGGCGTCGCCATCGACGCGCCAATGGACATGCGGCCGCAGACCGACCTCAATGTTGCCGTCAAGGTCGACGGTGCGAAGGCCGGCGAGGACGCCTACGTCACCATCGCGGCCGTCGATGTCGGCATCCTGAACCTCACGGAGTTCAAGGCGCCGGCGCCGGAGGACTGGTACTTTGCCCAGCGCCGGCTCGGCATCGAGTTCCGCGACCTCTATGGCCAGTTGATCGACACCACGCTCGGCGCGCTGGGCGAGGTCCGTACCGGCGGCGATGGCGGCGGCATTTCCAAGCTGATGGGGCCGCCCCCCACCGAGCGGCTGGTCGCCTTCTTCCAGGGCGTCACCAAGGTCGGCGCCGATGGGCTCGCCCATGCCTCCTTCAAGATGCCGGACTTCAACGGCACGGTGAAGTTGATGGCGGTCGCCTGGTCGAAGACTGGCGTCGGCCATGCCTCGCGCGACGTGCTGGTGCGCGACCCGGTGGTGATCCAAGCCTCCCTGCCGAACTTCCTCGCACCGGGCGATCGTTCGCGGCTCGCGCTCGATTTCACCCATGTCGAAGGGCCGACGGGCGATTTCTCGCTCGACGTGACGGCGGCCGGCGATCTCGTCGGTGTCGACGAGAAGCTCGCCAAGGCCAAGGTGTCCCTGGCCGAGAAGGGCAAGGCCCGCGTGCTGATCCCGATCACCGGCAAGGCCGTCGGCGATGAAACCATCACCGCCGCGTTGACGGCGCCCGACGGCACGGTGTTCACCAAGACGCTGACGCTCGGCGTGCGCGACAACGAGCCCACCGTCACCAGGGTCAGCGACATGTCGCTGAAGCCGGGAAGCGGCGAGCTGAAGCTCACGGCCGACATGTTCGCGGGTCTCAAGCCTGCGACCGGCGTTGCGACGCTGACGGTCGGCACGGTGGCCGGCATCGACCTGCCGGGCCTCGTCCACGCGCTCGATAAGTATCCCTATGGCTGCTCCGAGCAGATCACCAGCCGCGCGCTGCCGCTGGTCTATCTCGATGACGTCATCCTGGCGGCCGGTCTTGCCGGCGAGGCGCCGGTGCGCGAACGGGTGCAGAAGGCCATCGACGCGCTCCTGGTCAACCAGGGTTCGGACGGCTCCTTCGGCCTTTGGGGCCCCGGCTCGGAAGATCTGTGGCTCAACGCCTATGTCACCGACTTCCTGACCCGCGCCAAGGAGAAGGGCTACACGGTGCCGCCGGTCGCCTACGACATGGCGGTGACCGACCTCAAGAACCGTATCGCCTACGCGTCCGACTTCACCGATGGTGGTGAGGATGTCGCCTACGCCCTCTATGTGCTGGCGCGCAACGGGCGTGCGTCGATCGGCGACCTGCGCTTCTATGCCGAAACCAAGCTGGACTCCTTCGGGACGCCGCTCGCCCGGGCTCAGCTCGGTGCAGCACTTGCCCTTTATGGCGACAGTCAGAAGGCCTCGGGCGCGTTCCGCTCGTCCCTCGACCTGCTCGACGAAGGCCGGGACAGCGCGCGCGTCTGGCGCGCCGACTATGGCTCCGATCTCCGCGATGGCGCCGCCGTTCTGGCGCTGGCTTCGGAATCGAAGCTGTCCAGCTTCGACTATCAGGGCCTCAGCCGCGAGGTGGGCAAGCTCTACAAGGCCAGCGCCTATACCTCGACGCAGGAGAAGGCATGGATGCTTCTGGCCGCCCACGCCATGCTGAAGGATGGCTTGAAGCCCGAACTCGACGTCGGGGGCAGCCGGCATGACGGCGTCTTCACGGCGAAGTACGAGGCCGGAGACATCGCAAAGGGCCTGGCGGTGAAGAACGTCGGCAAGTCGGTCGTCGACGCCAGGGTGACGGTCACCGGCGTGCCCGAGACGCCGGAGCCTGCCGGCGGCAACGGTTATGAACTGACCCGCGCCTACTACGACCTCGACGGCAACGAGATCGATCCGTCGGCGGTCAAGCTGGGCGACCGCATGGTGGTGGTGCTCTCCGTCACCACGTCGCAGTCCGGCTGGGCTCGTCTCGTGCTGAACGACCCGCTGCCGGCCGGCTTTGCCATCGACAACCCGTCGCTGGTGCGCGCGGGCGACGTGGCAGCGCTCGACTGGCTGGCCCCGCTCGACAACGCCGCCCACACCGAATACCAGACCGACCGCTTCACCGTGGCTTTCGACCTGAAGGACACCACGGAGTTCCAGTTCGCCTACATGGCCCGCGCCATCGCGCCCGGCAGATTCAACCTGCCGGCCGCAACGCTCGAGGACATGTATCGGCCGGAACGGCAGGCCCGCACCGATGCCGGCCATGTGGAAGTGATCGGTCCGCTGCAGTGATCAAAAAAAGGGCGGTCTCAGCCGCCCTTTTTCCCAACGGGGTCGAGATCCATCGTTTTGTGAAGGATCCCGGCCAGTCTATTGATTCATCTTGGAAATAATTGGCGTCCTAAAGTGCCAGTTCCAGGATTTTCGAGGCAACCTCGGGCGTGACGTCGCGGTGCTCGCCAAGCGGCACCTGCCAGTGCTGGCGCAGCTTGTCCGCCACCTCCGGAATGACGCGAGCGTCGAGCCCGTAGTCGGCGAGGCGGGTCCTGACGCCCATCGCCTCGAAGAAGTCCCGTGTCCGCTCGATGGCGGCGTCGATGCGTTCGTCCTCGCTGCCACTGGTGATGCCGAGCACCCGCTCGGCATATTGCAGTAGCTTCTCCCGCTTCTGTGCCCGCTTCACCTTGAGCAGCGATGGCAGCACCACCGCCAGCGTCGCGGCATGGTCGAGCCCATAAAGGCCCGTCAGCTCGTGGCCGATGCGGTGCGTCGCCCAATCGCCTGGCACGCCACGCGACAGCAGGTCGTTGAGCGCCATGGTCGACGCCCACATCAGGTTGGCGCGAACGGCGTAGTTGGTCGGCTCGCTGAGCGCCGCCGGGCCGTCTTCCATGATGGTCAGCAGCAGTCCCTCGGCAAAGCGGTCCTGCACCTTGGCGCCGACCGGATAGGTGAGATACTGCTCCAGCACGTGCATGTAGCTGTCGACGACGCCGTTGGCTGTCTGGCGCGGCGGCAGCGAGAAGGTGGTCTCCGGATCGAGTACCGAGAAGCGCGGCATCACATGCACCGAGTTCATCGGCAGCTTGTCCTGCGTGCTGGCGCGCGTGATGACGGCGTTGCGGTTCATTTCCGAGCCGGTGGCCGGCAGCGTCATGACGCAGCCGACCGGCAGCGCCGCCCTGACGTTGGTGCCCCGCTCCACCAGAATGTCCCAAGGATCGCCCTCGAACAGGGCGGCGGCGGCCACGAACTTGGTGCCGTCGGCCACCGATCCGCCGCCGACCGCCAGGAGAAAGTCGATCTTCTCGGCACGGGCGAGGTCCGCCACCTTCACCAGCGTCTCGAAATGCGGATTGGCCTCGATACCGCCGAACTCGAACACCGTTCGGCCGGTCAGCGCCGCCCGCACCTGATCCATCACGCCGTTCTTCAGCACCGAACCTCCACCGTAGGTGACGAGCACGCGGGCATCGGCCGGCACTTCCTCGGAGATGCGGGCGATCTGCCCCTTGCCGAAGTGGATGCGGGTGGTGTTCCAGTAGGTGAAGCTCTGCATGGCGTCCTCGAACGATCTGAGACGCCGGTTTTATCGCGACGCGACCCGGCCGACAAATCGCCATTGCCGATGATTTCGGTCTATGCCGCCGATGAGCTTCCGGCGCACGGCTGGCCTGCCGGCAAGCACTTTTTCCATCGGGGCCGAACCTGCTAGGCTTGCCGCAAAATCGCATGGATCGAGGGGATTCCGATGGACTACACCAAGCTCGGCCGTACCGGTCTCGATATCTCGCGCATCTGCCTCGGCTGCATGACCTATGGCGTGCCCGAGCGTGGCGCCCATCCCTGGACCTTGCCGGAAGACCAGAGCCGGCCGCTGATCAAGCAGGCCATAGAGGTCGGCATCAACTTCTTCGACACCGCCAACAGCTACTCCGACGGCACGTCGGAGGAGATTGTCGGCCGGGCGCTCAAGGATTTCGCCCGCCGCGACGAGATCGTGCTGGCGACCAAGATCTACTTCCCGCTGGCCTTCAACGAGGCGCGCAAGGTGCCGAACGCTTCGGGTCTGTCACGCAAGGCGATCTTCGCCGGCATCGACGCCAGCCTCAAGCGGCTCGGCACCGACTACGTCGACCTGTACCAGATCCATCGCTGGGACTACGGCACGCCGATCGAGGAGACCATGGAGGCGCTGCACGACGTGGTGAAGGCCGGCAAGGCCCGCTACATCGGCGCATCCTCCATGTTCGCCTGGCAATTCGCCAAGGCACTGCATGTCGCCGAGCGAAACGGCTGGACGCGCTTCGTCACCATGCAGGACCATCTGAACCTGCTCTATCGCGAAGAAGAGCGCGAGATGCTGCCGCTTTGCCGCGACGAGGGCATCGGCGTCATTCCCTGGAGCCCGCTGGCGCGCGGCCGCCTGACGCGCGACTGGGACAGCGTCTCCCGCCGCCAGGAACTCGATGCCTTCGGCAAGACGCTCTACCACGGCACCGAAGACTCCGACCGCCAGATCGTCGAAGCGGTGGCGGCCATTGCCAAGGCCCGTGGCCTGCCGCGCGCCCAGGTGGCGCTCGCCTGGGTGCTTCAGAAGGCCGAGGTCTCGGCCCCCATCGTCGGTGCGTCGAAGCCTGGGCAGATCGACGATGCCGTGGCAGCGCTCGACGTTCGCCTGACGGCCGACGAGATCGCCGCCCTCGAAGGTCCTTACGTGCCGCACGCCGTGGCGGGGTTCAACTGAGGCGGAACGTCAGAGAGCCGCTGCCGTGGCGCCAACCGCCAAGCCGGCTGCCTCGGCGATCAGCGCGATGGATTTCAGCCGCTTGGCGTGATCGTAGACATCGGACACCAGCATGATCTCGTCGGCCCCGGTCTCGCCGACGAGATCGTCGAGACCGCGTCGCACCGTTTGCGGCGACCCGACGATCGAACGGGCCAGCATGCGGTCGACGACGGCTTTTTCTTCGGCTGTCCAGAAGCTGTCGATATCGTCGATCGGCGGCTTCGCCAGAGTGCGTGCGCCGCGTCGGATGCCGGCGAACGACATTTGCTGCGTGGTGAACAGGCGCCTTGCTTCCTCGTCGCTGTCGGCGGCGATGATGTTGACGCCGACCATGGCATAGGGGCGTTCGAGCGCCGCCGACGGCTTGAAGCGGCTGCGGTAGATGTCGAGCGCCGGCAGCAGCAGGTCGGGTGCGAAATGCGAGGCGAAGGCGTAGGGCAGGCCGAGTTCGGCCGCCAGCATGGCGCCGAAATGGCTCGACCCCAGGATCCAGAGCGGTATGCGCGTTCCGGCGGCGGGTACCGCCTCGAGTCGCTGTCCCTCGGCGGCCGGTTCGAAATAGGCCTGAAGTTCGATGACGTCCTCGGGGAAGTTCTCCGCCGCCTCGTGTGGGCGGCGGATGGCGCGAAGCGTCATCTGGTCGGTGCCGGGCGCTCGCCCGAGCCCGAGGTCGATGCGGTTGCCATAGAGGCGAGCTAGCGTGCCGAACTGCTCGGCGATGATGTAGGGGGCGTGGTTGGGCAGCATGATGCCGCCTGCGCCGACGCGGATGGTCGACGTGCCCGCTGCAATATGGGCGATCACGATCGACGTGGCGGCGCTGGCGATGCCGCGCATGTTGTGATGCTCGGCAACCCAGATGCGCCGGTAGCCGAGGCCCTCGGCATGGCGGGCGAGGTCGCGGGCGTTGTCGAGTGCGCCCTTGGCATCGGTATCTTCGGTGACGCGGGCGAGCTCGAGAATCGAAAGCGGCGGCATGGAGGTCTCCGTGCGGTGATCCTCTTATGTGCCGCCGCCTCTCATTCGCATCAAGGGGAAGCGGCATCATCGCCGATGACAATCGCGAGAGCGGCCATCGGCGAGAATGCCGGCGACCCTTACTCGGCCGGGACGACGGCCGTGTTGTCCGACAGCTTGCTGTGACGAGCCCCGTAAAGGAGATAGATCACGCCGCCGATGACGCTCCACACGACGAAGCGCACCCAGGTATCGAACGGCAGACCGGACATGATGATCAGGCTGCAGATGATGGCCAGCGGTGCGATCACCCAAGCCGCCGGACAGCGGAACGGCCGCTTCAGGTCGGGATGAGTCTTGCGCAGGATCAGCACGCAGGCCGATGTGACGATGAAGGCGAACAGCGTGCCGATGTTGCACATTTCGGCGACGATGCCGATCGGCGTGAAGCCGGAGATCAGGGCGATCATCGTTCCGACGAAGATCGTCGCGATGTGCGGCGTGCCGAACCTGGGGTGCACCTTGCAGATGCCCTCGGGAATAAGCCCGTCGCGGGCCATGGCGAAGAAGGCGCGAGTCTGGGCGTAGATCAGAACCAGGCAGACCGTGGTCAGGCCGGCAATGGCGCCGACGCCGACAATGGCCGAACCGAAGTTGTAGCCGATCTTGCGCAGCGCGTAGGTCACCGGCTCGGCATTGTTGAGCTCGGTATAGGGCACCACGCCGGTCAGCACGGCGGAAACGGCCATGTAGAGCACGGTGCAGGCGACCAGCGAGCCGATGATGCCGATCGGCATGTTGCGCTGCGGGTTCTTCGTTTCCTCGGCCGCCGTCGCCAGCGAGTCGAAGCCGATGTAGGCGAGGAAGATGATCGCCGCGCCAGCGGTGATGCCCTGCATGCCGAAGGGCAGGAACGGCACCCAGTTCTGCGGGGTGACGTGCGGCGTCGCCAGCAGCAGGAACAGGAAGATCGCGGCGAGCTTGATGAACACCAGAATGCGCGACAGGCGCATGCTCTCCTTTACCCCGAGCACCAGCAGGAACGTCAGGAAGGCGATGATCAGCACGGCCGGGAGATTGACGATGCCTCCATCGTGCGGCACGGCGGTCAGCGCGTGCGGCAGTTCGATGCCGCCAGACTTCAGGATGCCGACGAAATAGGCCGACCAGCCGGCGGCCACCGCCGACGCGCCCACGGTGTATTCCAGGATCAGGTTCCAACCGACCAGCCAGGCCACGAACTCGCCAGCGGCGGCATAGCTGTAGGCATAGGAGCTGCCGGCGGCCGGAAGCGCGGCGGCGAGTTCCGAGTAGGCCAGGCAGATGAAGGCACAGGCCACCGCCGAGAAGGCGAACGACAGGATGATGCCGGGGCCTGCGTAGGTCGCGGCGGCGACGCCGGTCATCACGAAGATGCCGGTGCCGATGATGACGCCGATGCCCATCAGGAACAGGTCGAAGGCGCCGAGCGTGCGCGGCAGAGACTTGCCGCCGACCTGCGCCATCAGTTCGGCGACGCTTTTCTTTCTAGAGAGGTTCAATCCAGCCCCCAGATATTTGGTTCTTGCTTGTCCGCCGGCCTGCTGCCGCGGAAAGTGGGTCTGAGCCCAGGAGCCATCGCTATTATCTTTACCGGACGGTCAAGAAAGATCGGGGAAATAACTAGAAGCATTTTGGCCCCACAGATTTCGCAAGATTTCTCGAAAGGCCCTCCGAAAGTCTCATTTGGAACCCGATGGCTTTCCCAACGTTCGACATGGGCGTTCGCGCCTCACCCGGTTTGAGAGGCGAACCGTCGTCGCAGCGTCGCTGTAATTGAATATACCTATCGGCATCCCAATATGGCATGAGCGGCGCCCTCCGGGTTGGGAGCCGAGTGCCCGGGAAGGAGATCCGACCAATGATGGCTGGCAGCGAAGCCCGCGGTTATGCCTCGTCGGTGCTTCATCGCATTGCGGCCGATATCTCCCACCGCGACCGGGTGTCGTTCGGCGAGCTGTTGCATCATCTGGGGCAAAGCGGCTTCGGCCTCGCTCTGATCGCGCTGGCTCTCCCGGCCATGATCCCCATCCCCGGACCGTTCGGCATGGCGACCGGCAGTTGCCTGGTGCTGATCGCCTTTCAGATGCTGCTGGGCTGGCAACGGCTTGCCCTGCCTCGCTTCCTCGCCGAACGGCATCTCGCCACCGATGGCGTGAGGGCGGTCATCATGCGGGCGTTGCCCTGGGTGAAGCGGTTCGAGGCCATGGTGAGGCAGGGACGCTGGCGTTCTCTGACTGGCCGGTCGAGCCACGTGCTGGTGGGCATTCCGGTGTTGCTCCTCGCCGTGGTTCTGGCGTTGCCCATTCCCTTCGGCAACGTCGGCCCGGTTGTCAGCCTTCTGGTGATCGGCCTGTCGCTGGTGTCCCGCGACGGCTTGGCTCTCATGGTCGGCCTTGTTCTGACGTTGGCGACCTTTATCTGGACGGGCGTGTTGATCGTTGCCGGCGCCCACATCCTGGCCTACCTCGGCAGCTTCTTTACCTGAGACCAAATGGAACGCGCCCTTATCCTTGCCAATCCGCACAGTCGCTCGGCCGGTGCCGGTGTCGATGCCGCCGCCGCCGAGCTGCACAAGGCGGGCATCGACGTTTTGAGACCGGCTTGGCGCGAGGGCGAGTCGCTGTCGACAGCCATCGAGCGCTGCGGCGACAAGGCCGATTTCGTGGTGATTGCCGGCGGCGACGGCAGCCTCAACGCGGCGGCGCCGGCGCTGATCGAAACCGGCTTGCCGCTGGGCATCCTGCCCGGAGGGACCGCCAACGATCTTGCCCGCACCCTCGGGCTGCCGCTCGACATGGTCGGCGCGGCGAAGGTGATCGCCGCCGGACGCATCCGCGCGATCGATGTCGGCGAGGTCAACGGCAAGCCCTTCTTCAACGTCGCCAGCCTTGGCATGAGCGCCAGCCTCGCCGATCGGTTGACCCGCGAGACCAAGCGTCGCTGGGGGCGGCTCGCCTACGCGCTGACGGCGACGGAAGTGCTGATCGAGGCGCGACGCTTCGGCGCCGTCATTCGCCCCGACGAAGGCGACGAGGTCACCGTTCGCTCGCTTCAGATCGCCGTCGGCAATGGCCGACACTATGGTGGAGGCATGGTCGTCGAGGAGTCGGCTCAGATCGACGACGGTCGTCTCGACCTTTACTCCCTCGAGTTCCGGGATGTCTGGAAGCTGCCCTTCATGGCGTTCGCCTTCCGCAAAGGCCGGCATGGGCTTGTCGACGACGTGCGGACGATGAGCGGTCCGGGCTTCGAGATCCGTACCCGCGAGCCGATGCCGGTCAACGCCGACGGCGAGATCGTCACCCAGACGCCGGCGGTCTTTCGCGTGCGGCCGGGTGCCATTCGGGTCTTCGTCCCTTAGCGTCTCGGCTGGGGGGGCTCAGCCGCCGAACCAGGAAAACAGCGAGGCGACCTTGGGCTCCGACTTGTTGCCCAGGCGAGGCACCACAACCATCTGCTTGACTTCACCCCGCTTGAAGGCGGTCAGGAAGCGCGCGTAGTCGCGGAACGACACGCAGCCGTTGGACTCGCCGGGCTTGCGCAGCATGTAGGTGTGGGCCAGCAGCCCGTCGCGGCCGAACGGCTTCTTTCCGTCGACGGGCGTCAGGCGGATCGCCTCGACGCCGTGGAACAGGCTCTCGCGCATGGTGAGCCTGTAGGTGCCCGGTGGCGTGGGACCGCGCATCTTGACGTGAATGTAGCGCACGTCATCCATGTAGGCGCCCAGGCCGGAGTGGGCTTCCAGCTTCTCGCCATTGGGCATGTGAACGATGCCGGCCGTGATGTCGTAGATCGCAACGCCCGGGCGGCCGAGGGGCGGCGCGGCGATGGCCACCTCGGCTCTCGGCTTCGGATCGACGAGGGCGGCGGCCGGCTTCTCCTTCTTCTCCGGCTCGGCCTGAGGGGCGGCAACCGTCGGTATGGCGGCGGCGACCTTCGGCGCTTCCGGGGCAACCTCAACCGGCTTGGCCGGAGCGGCTGGGCGCGGCACGGGCAGGGGCGCTTCGGCAACGGCCACCGGCACGCGTGGGCCGGCGTCGGGTGCCGCCAGGCCGTCATGCCGGACAGCCAGTTCGGTGCGGGCAGCCAGCGAGGCGTTGGAGAGGAAACGCGCCTCGAACTGCCTTTGCCGCAGTCCGGCTGCCGCTTCGGCAAGGCGCATGGCGACGGCGGCCGTCGCCTTGTTCTGCCGGGACAGCAGGATGGCGTCGGCAGAGAGGTCGGCGGAGGCAGGCCCGACGATGGCCGGCATTTTCTCGAACTTGGTGGGCTTCTTTGCTGGCGCCAGCGTTGACGGCAATGGACGGACCGAGAGGCCGGAATCGTAGATCGACTGCCGGGCCGTCGAAAGGCTCTCGCTGACGGTGCCGACGGCGGTGAGGCTAAGACCGATCCAGACGGCCGCGGCGACGGTCACCGCGGCGACGACCGGCAAGCCTGCGATACGGAACGGCAGTTTGATGGAAATCGGCTCGTAACCGCTTGAATAGGCTGCCAACGTCGCCATGCCAAAACTCACTCAACGCTTACCTTGACGGAGATTCCACCGCGCCGACCGCCCCCGTGACGGGGCGTCAAGGCGCGGAAAAGCTCCGTTCCAAGCTCAGGATCGCAAGTTATGGTAAGGAAAGTCTTTACAACGTGGCCTTGACGAGCACGGCCAGTTCCACGGCCAGCGATTCGACGGCTGCCCAGTCGGTGTACTCGATGACGGTCGAGGGATCGGTGGGGCCGCCGGAAATGGTCATGATCGCCCGGATCATCGTCCTGTCGAACCAGCGATAGGCTGGATAGTCGAGCTTGCCGGCCACCGCCGCCGCGAAGGCCGGGCTGAGACCGGTCCGCTTCAGCCAGTTGCGCAAATAGACGTTGCCTTGTGCCGTCTGCCGTCCGGGCTTGCGGGCCGTGAGATTGACCGAAACCACGCCGATTCGGCTGTCGGGTACCTCCGCCCGCAGCCGCTCGAGAAACCGTCGCGCATCTCGCAAGTGGAAGCCGTAGCGAATGGCGGCGGCAAGCAGCACCAGGTCCGCCTTGGTATCGATTGTCGGAGATGGACTTGCCGAAAGGTCGACGACGGAGGCGCCGACGCCATGCCCGGCGAGGTGACCGGCAAGGCGGTCCACGATCTTGCGCGTCTGCCCGTCGTGGCTCGCATAGTAAAGGGCAATTCTGGGCCGTTCCGGCATCATGGCTCGCGTTCCGATGGGCGCGACTCGCTGCCCGACAAAGCCAAGCCTAGAACAAAATGCCAGACGGCTGGACCGCAGTTCTACCCAAGCCCTTGTTTAATCGCGGAAACCTCTCTGGAGTTGTCAGCTTTTCGCCGACGCCCTCCCTCGCAGGCGCTGGACGAGTTCGAACAGACCAACCTTCTCAAGCAGGCGCTTGACCTTCGGTTTCAATGCGACAAGGGCGAGCGCAACGCGGCCACGGAGCGACAGGGGCTGGCGAAGATCGAACAGGCCGATGCTGTCGGCTCCGAACAACTGCTTGTAGCTCTCGTCGCCGATCGTCAGGTCGAAAACGGCAAGGCCCATCTTCTCGGCGGTGGCTATGCAGCTCTCCACCATCAGGAGGCCGGGCGCCCAGTTGGCGAATTGCGGGTTATAGGCGATGACCAGAACGTGGATGCCGGTCCCGTCGATCAGCCCGAGGCAGCCGGCCACCAGTTCATCGTCGAGACGCAGGCGGCCGACATGCGCCAGCTTCCCCTGGGAAATCAGGCGTCGATAGAAGGTGCGTTGGACGGCCGTCTCGTTGTCGTCGTTCACATCCTGAAAGCGCTGGCGGCGCCATTCGAGCAGGTGGTCGAGCTCGGGAAGGACGTCCGGCCCCGTCGCGAAGTCGAACTCCAGCCGCCCCTTGTGCTCCAACTTGCGACGATTCTTGACAAGCCGGCGGCTCGTAGACGGATCGAAGCGGCGCTCGCGGATCGTCTCGAAATCAGCGTCGATCGGCAGCGCATGGGCCGCATGGCGCGAGGGGCGCATGAGGTGGGCGGTGCCCATGCGCGCCGCGTTCTCGGGCAGAACCCGCTCGATCGACAGGATGTCGGCAGGCGGCAGCATTGCCACGAGAGCGCCCCATAGGCGGCCCATCGTATCACGGTCCGGCGTGAACTCCGGACTGACCAGCGCCGAATGATAGTCGCTGACGCCGCGATCGGGCAGGGTGAGCACGGTGAGCCCGTAGCACCTCTCCCGGACGAGCGGCAGCAGGAACAGCGGTTGGCCACCCTCTGCCTTGCGAATGACAGCGACGCAGCATTCGAGGCCCGACGGCTGGAACGTGGCGAACCAGGCATCGAACCAGGCGGGGGACTGGAATGAGCTTCGCTCGAGGCCGGGAGTGGCGAGGAGTGGGGCAATGGCAGTTTTATCAGAGAGCACTGCAATCTCGTATCCCGACAAGCCGCCCATCTCGTCCCCGCTGTGCTGTCCGATGCAGTAGGCGATAGACTAAGTTATACAACTGACCAAACGGTTTATAAACGCTACGGTCCCAATTGGTTGAGACGGTGGAGGAAAGCGCGGACATGGCGGATCGGACATCGAGCGTGCCGACGCTCACGGCGGATATTTTGCTCAAGGCCTACGCCGTAGGCATGTTTCCGATGGCTGAGAGCGCCGACGATCCCAACCTGTTCTGGATCGAACCGGAGTGGCGCGGCGTCATTCCGCTCGACGGCTTCCGGGTTCCCCACCGCCTTGCCCGCACGGTCAGGCGCGATGGCTTCGAAATGCGGGTCGACACCGATTTTTCCGGCGTGGTCGACGGCTGCGCCGCGCCTGCGCCGGGGCGTGAGAAGACCTGGATCAACGCCACCATCCGCAAGCTCTATGGCGAACTGTTCCGGCGCGGACATTGTCACACCGTCGAGAGCTGGCAGGACGGGCGGCTGGTTGGAGGGCTCTACGGCGTATCCGTCGGAGGCGCTTTTTTCGGCGAGAGCATGTTCTCGACGGTCACCGACGCCTCGAAGGTGGCTCTGGTGCACCTGGTGGCGCGACTGCGGGCGGGCGGCTACAAGCTGCTCGACACCCAGTTCGTCACCGAACATCTCGCCCGCTTCGGTACGATCGAAGTTCCGAAGCGCATCTACGCCCAGCGCCTGCAGGCGGCGCTCGCCGCGCATGGCGATTTCCATGCTTTGGGACCGTCGGTTTCCGGCGAGGAAGCGCTCCGCTTTATGCCGGCGCCGGAGTCGACCGCCCCCTGATGGCGCTGGCCGCCACCTCAACCTTCACGTTCAAAAAACGGCGCAACCAGCGGGATTGACTCGCTGAAAGGCGACTTCTCAAAAACTGGATCAGTCGAGAATCTGGCCGTCCGTGCTCTCGGCGGGCGCCGTTTCCGGCGGCGGCGCTTCTTCCATCATCATGCTGGGCATGCTGGGCTTGTCCGGCGGAAGCGGAATGCCGCCGACGAAGGTCAGCACCACCGGCGCTCCATCGTCGACGTTTCCGGCGCCGGCCCCGATCTGGTTGGAAACCGCGACACGCACGTCCGCAGCATTGGCCACCGGCGGCGGAACGTCGCTGTCCATGTGGCAGCCGATCAGCCAGACATCGTAGACCGGGTGCTCGACGGCGTTGAGACCGGGGCTCGCTGCGAACATCCAACCGGAGAAAATGCGCTTGATCTCGTTGTCGAGGGTGATCTCTTCCACCTCTACGAACCCGTCGGTCTCGGCGGCTTCCGTGGCCGGGCGGCTGTAGCAGACCTTCGGCGTCACGCGCAGCGTACCGAAGCGCACGGTCTCGTCGACATAGACGTCGAAATCGATCGTCCGGCCGGTAATCTTGTCGAGCCCGGTGAAGACGGCCACCTTGTTGGCGATCTTCTCGGCTGCGGCCGGGCCGGCGAGGGCGGTGGTCAGGCCAAGGGCGGCAAGCGGGAGAAGAAACTTGATCGTCATGAATGGGTGTCTGCTGGCGTGGCTGGGGCTCGCCGCGGTCGCGCGGGGCCTCGCGGCACCCAACACGCCAAATGCGGCGAGCTCTTGGCATCCCTTATCAGGGCAGACGCCGGAATGCTTCCAGAATCAGCTCGAAGAAGCCATCGGCGTCGATTTTGGTGATCCAGGTGGCATTCTTCTCGCGCCCAGTCACCGCCCAGCGATCGACCACGGTCTGGCCGAAGCACAGGCCGGGCGTCGTCTCGATCTCGACGTTGACGAACTTGCCTTCGAAGAGCTCGGGCTTGAGAAGATAGGCGATGGTGGTCGGATCATGCAGCGGACCACCGTCCGAGCCGTACTTCTGTTCGTCGAAGCGCTCATAGAACGAGAGGAGCCCGACGAATGCCTCGGCGGCCTTGCGCTTCAGCGCGGCAAGATCGGCGAGCCAGGACTTCCGGATCAACGCCTGATGGGTGACGTCGAGCGACATCACCACGATCTCGGCGCCCGAGCGGAACACCCTCTGGGCGGCATGTGGGTCGACCCAGATGTTGAATTCGGCCGCCGGCGTCGAGTTGCCGCCTTCGACATTGGCGCCGCCCATCAGAACGATCTTGTCGAGGCGGGTGGCGATGCGCGGCTCGCGGGCGATGGCCATGGCGATGTTGGTGAGCGGGCCGAGCGGCACCAGCGTCACCGACTTCTCAGGCCGGCTCATCACCGCCTCGACGATGAAGTCCGGTGCGAACTCCGGACGAAGCGGCGTCACCGGATCGGGGAAGGTCCAGCCGTTGAGGCCGGTCTCGCCATGCACATATTCGGCAGTCTCCAGCTTCACGGCGAACGGCGCCGACGCACCGGCAAATACCGGAATGTCGGTGCGGCCGACGAGTTCCAGGAGCTTCAGCGCATTGGTCGACGTCTTGGCGAGGCCGACGTTGCCCGCCACGGTAGTGATGCCCAGCACGTCGATCGCCTCGGGAAAGGCGAGCGCCAGCATGAAGGCGACGGCGTCGTCCTGACCGGGATCGGTGTCGATGATGATCGAGCGTGGAGACATCCGAACATTTCCTCCGTTCATCGCCAACTGACATGGCGGTTGTTCTAACCTCTTTGAATCGCAACCCTATCCGCATCGACTTGGGGAGTCCAACGGCGTCGGTCCCATCGCGTGGCTTTTCCGCCGCCCAATAAAAAACGGGACGGAGCGATCCGTCCCGTCGTCGGTCCAGTGGTGCTGCCCTCGGGCGCTCGCGTCAGGAGCCCGGTGTCCAGGCGTCGTAGTCGCCGGTGACCACGGGGCGTCCCTCGACCGAGGCGAGCGATCCCTTGGGGCGATAGGCGGCGGCCGTTCCGGTCATGTTGGGCTTATGCGGCTTCTGCCAATCGCGCCGGCGGTAGGTCTCGGCGGTCGGCGGCACATTGACGCGATGATGCATCCAGCCGTGCCAATCGGGCGTGATCTTCGAGGCATCGGCCTCGCCCTTGTAGATCACCCAGCGGCGCTCGCCACCTTTCGTCTGGTAGTAGACGTTGCCGAACTCGTCCTCGCCGACGCGCTGGCCCTTGCGCCAGGTATAGAAGCGGGTGCCGAGGGTCTGCCCGTTCCACCAGGTGAAGATTTCGATCAGCAGTTCCTTGAAGGTCATGATCTTCAAACCCATCGCACCGGCGCGGCCGAAGGGCCGCCACCCACGTAGTTGCGCGGACTATGGCGAGGCGGCGGGGTCTTGTCCAGAGCCGGCATGGCTTTTTGCGGCGGCTTTGATCACCCTCGGCGCTGTGCCGTCCAGGCCGGCTTGACCGCCGGCTTCGGTGCGGTGGCGCCATCGTCTGGCTTGAGGCCGGCCTTGCGTTCGAGCTGCTCCTTGGTGCGCAGGAATGCCTGCCACTGGTCGGCGGGCATGTTTCCGTTGCCCACCGTCTGGGGAGAGATGGGCGCCGGCGCGCTGTCCGGCTTGCGGGCGGGCTTGGTGGTCGCCGCCTTGCGCACGGCGGCGGCGCGCTCCTTCTGGGCCATCATCGTTTCGCGCACGCCCTCGATCTCGAAGGCGCCGCGCGGGCCGAGAACCAGTTGGCGTTGATCGCGCTGCAGCCAACTGATGCGTTCCTGCATGATCGCCGGTGAGATGGGCTTGACCACGATCAGGTTGGCGCCTGCGCCCATCGCCTTGTCGATGATGGCGCGAGTCGGCGTTGCGGTGAGGATGATGACCGGGACGTAGCAGAGCGGCTCCATGAAGCGGGCGCGCACCATGCGCAGCAACTGGTGCCCGCTGACAAGGCCGGCTCTCCAATCGCTGATGATGAGATTGGGCGGCTCGTGCAGCATGGAATGCAAGGCTGCCTCGGTGCTGTCGAACAACCGGACGCGCCGCACCTTCATGGCATTCAGCATGGAGCGGATGATGGTCTGCATGGTCTTGGAATCGTCGATGACCGCTACATCCAGCGCCTCGTTGGGAACGGCATAGGTGGCGTGATGCGGCATGTCGGGTCGGCTCCGGAACTCATCTGCGTCGGCGCGCGTTCTGAGACTGGGCGCACCGTGATTGGCAATGGGCCGAGCAGACCATAAAAGCCTCAAGAACCGTTGAATCGACATGGTTTAGGCTGTCTGAATCCTTTCTCTCGAAGCCTAGGAAAAAGCCCGTATTTCCTACATGTAGTATGGTTATATCAATTATACGCTACATGATGTTGTCATGGCGGCGCAATTGGCCTACCATCTTCCTCATGGCCACGGTGAGTCCGTCTCGTCTTTCGCAAGAAGGCGGAAACGCGGCCAGCGCAGGTCCTCGCCGAGCGATGGGCAGTGAGGAATCGGCTTCAGGTAGCGCGGCGAATCGGTTGCCGGCAAAGCTCCGTCAAGACGGAATCACTCATCGGGGCGTGAAAACCGAACTGGTTGCCGAAGCCTGTTGAAAGCTTCCGAAGTTTGGGGAAAACGCGTTAACACTTAATTTACGGAATCGGCGGAACCCTACATGTAGGGGCCAGTTGAACGATGTGGACACTAGATGAAGTGCGGAGCCGGCGAATGGCCGGAATTCCGCGCCATTCGGCAAATGATGTCCGCGGACGTAAAATGGACCGAATAGATCAACGGAGCGCGCCCCGAAGGTGTGTTTCCGGCAAATTTCAAGGGGCTAACCAATGTTGTTCGAGCGGCGCTTTACCAAGGAAGGGCACTCGCCATACGACGGAATCGAATTCCGCGTGGCGGTCAGCGAGATCCGCAATCCCGACGGGTCCGTCGTCTTCCGCGCTGCCGATATCCACGTTCCCTCTGCCTGGAGCCAGGTGGCGAGCGACATCCTCGCGCAGAAGTATTTCCGCAAGGCGGGCGTGCCGGCGGTGCTGAAGCGCGTCGAGGAGAACTCGGTCCCGTCCTGGCTGTGGCGCTCCGTGCCCGATGAAGAGGCTCTCGCAAAGCTGCCGGAGGGCGAGCGCACGATCGGAGAGACCGACGCGCGGCAGGTGTTCGACCGTCTGGCCGGCACCTGGACCTATTGGGGCTGGAAGGCCGGACACTTCTCGTCGGAAGAGGCGGCGCATGCCTTCCACGACGAACTTCGCTACATGCTCGCCACCCAGCGCGTCGCCCCGAACTCGCCGCAGTGGTTCAACACCGGCCTTCACTGGGCCTATGGCATCGATGGTCCGAGCCAGGGCCACTATTACGTCGACTTCAAGACCGGCAAGCTCGTCCGTTCGGCCACGGCCTACGAGCATCCGCAGCCGCATGCCTGCTTCATCCAGTCGGTTGAGGACGACCTCGTCAACGAAAGCGGCATCATGGACCTCTGGGTCCGTGAGGCGCGTCTGTTCAAGTACGGCTCCGGCACCGGCTCCAACTTCTCCAAGCTGCGCGGCGAGGGCGAGAAGCTGGCCGGCGGCGGCAAGTCGTCCGGCCTGATGAGCTTCCTGAAGATCGGCGACCGCGCCGCCGGCGCCATCAAGTCGGGTGGTACGACGCGCCGCGCCGCCAAGATGGTGGTGGTCGACATCGACCATCCGGATATCGAGCAGTACATCAACTGGAAGGTCAAGGAAGAGCAGAAGGTCGCGGCGCTGGTCACCGGCTCCAAGATCTGCTCCAAGCACCTGACCGCCATCATGGCGGCGATCAACGCCGAGGAGACGGCCGGCGACGATCGGTTCGATCCGCTGAAGAACCATGCCCTGAAGCGCGAGCTGCGCGCCGCCAAGAAGGCGCTGGTGCCGGAGAACTACATCCGCCGCGTCATCCAGTTCGCCAAGCAGGGCTACACCTCGATCGAGTTCCCGGTCTACGATACCGACTGGGATTCCGAGGCTTATCTGACCGTTGCCGGCCAGAACTCCAACAACTCCGTCCGCGTCACTGATGCCTTCCTGCGTGCCGTCGAGACCGGTGGCAAGTGGAATCTCACCGCCCGCAAGGATGGCCGCGTCGTCAAGACGCTGGAAGCGGCGGATCTTTGGGAGAAGATCGGCTACGCCGCCTGGGCGTCGGCCGATCCGGGCATCCAGTATCACACCACCATCAACGACTGGCACACCTCGCCGCAGTCGGGTGAGATCCGCGCGTCCAATCCGTGCTCGGAGTACATGTTCCTCGACGACACGGCGTGCAATCTCGCCTCCGTCAACCTGTTGCCCTTCCTCAACGCCGACAAGAGCTTCGACGTCGAAGGCTTCAAGCACGTCTGCCGCCTGTGGACGGTCGTCCTCGAGACGTCGGTGACCATGGCGCAGTTCCCCTCGCGTCAGATCGCCCAGCTCTCCTACGAGTTCCGCACCCTTGGCCTCGGCTACGCCAACATCGGCGGCCTCCTGATGTCGTCGGGCATCCCCTACGACAGCGCCGAGGGACGGGCCATTTGCGGCGCCATCAGTGCCGTGATGACCGGTGTCGCCTATGCCACCTCGGCCGAGATGGCCAAGGAACTCGGACCGTTCCCGGGCTACAAGAAAAACGCCCAGGACATGCTGCGCGTCATCCGCAACCATCGTCTCGCCGCCCATGGCAAGGCGACCGGCTACGAGAAGCTCAACACGCTGCCGGTGCCGCTCGACCATGGCTCGATCAAGGACGGGCCGCTGCTCGACGCCGCCGTCGCCTCGTGGGACGCCGCGCTCGCTCTCGGTGAGAAGCACGGCTATCGCAATGCCCAGGTTTCGGTGATCGCCCCGACCGGCACCATCGGCCTCGTCATGGATTGCGACACCACCGGCATCGAGCCCGACTTCGCGCTGGTGAAGTTCAAGAAACTGGCCGGCGGCGGCTACTTCAAGATCATCAACCGCGCCGTGCCGGACGCGTTGCGCACCCTCGGCTACACGGAAAGCCAGATCGCCGAGATCGAGGCTTACGCCGTCGGTCATGCCTCCATCGATCAGGCGCCGGCCGTCAACCCCGGCTCGCTCCGCGCCAAGGGCATGTCGGATGCCGCCATCGACAAGGTGAAGGGCAGCCTGAAGAGCGCCTTCGACATCAAGTTCGTGTTCAACCGCTGGACGCTCGGCGACGACGAGATGAAGAAGCTCGGCGTCAGCGATGCCCAGATGAACGATCCGTCCTTCGAGCTGCTCGCCCACATGGGCTTCTCCAAGGCCGACATCGAGGCCGCCAACACGCACGTCTGCGGCGCCATGACGCTGGAAGGCGCGCCGCACCTCAAGGCCGAGCACCTGCCGGTGTTCGATTGCGCCAACCCCTGCGGCCGCATCGGCAAGCGCTTCCTGTCGGTCGAGAGCCACATCCGCATGATGGCGGCCGCTCAGCCGTTCATCTCGGGCGCCATCTCCAAGACCATCAACATGCCGAATGACGCCACGGTCGAGGACTGCAAGGAAGCCTACATGCTGTCCTGGCGCTTGGCGCTCAAGGCCAACGCCCTCTATCGCGACGGCTCCAAGCTCAGCCAGCCGCTGAACTCGCAGCTTCTCGCCGATGAGGACGACGAGGCCGAAGACGCGGCTGAAATGCTGGCGTCCCTGCCGGCCGCGGCGCGCGCCGCGCTGATCTCCGAGAAGATCGTCGAACGCATCGTCGAGAAGCACGTGCGCGACCGCGAGCAGGAGAAACTGCCGACCCGCCGCAAGGGCTACACCCAGAAGGCCAAGATCGGCGGTCACACGCTGTTCTTGCGCACCGGCGAATACGATGACGGCCGCCTCGGCGAGATCTTCATCGACATGAACAAGGAAGGTTCGGCTCTCCGGGCTCTTCTCAACAACTTCGCCATCTCGGTCTCGCTCGGCCTGCAGTGGGGCGTGCCGCTCGAGGAATATGTCGACGCCTTCACCTTCACCCGCTTCGAACCGGCGGGCATGGTGCAGGGCAACGAGATGATCAAGAACGCCACGTCGATCCTCGACTACGTGTTCCGCGAGCTCGCCGTGTCCTATCTCGGCCGCTACGAGCTGGCGCACGTGGTGCCGGACGATCTGAAGCCGTCGGGCGGCGAGGGCAGGGACACCAGTGGTCGCGGTGGCGATGCGGTGGTCTCCAAGGGCCTCGTGCGCGGCAAGCAGCTGAAGCTCGTCTCCGCCACGCCGGAACCCAAGGGTTCGGCCGGTGCCGGCGCGACCGGTGCCACCGTCTCGGCCTTTGCCACGGCCCGTGCCAGCGCTGCGGTGACCGGCGTCGGCGGCTCTGCCGCCACCGCCTTCCGCCGCGACGCCGAGGAAACCCCGGCCCCGTCGTCGGTCGGCGCGACGCAGGCCCAGCCCGACTACGCGACCCGCGTCGCCCATGCCCGCATGAAGGGCTACGAAGGCGAGTCCTGCTCGGAGTGCGGCAACTTCACCATGGTCCGCAACGGCACCTGCCTGAAGTGCGACACCTGCGGCTCGACGAGCGGCTGCAGCTGAGACAGGGCGCATAGTGTTGGCCTGACGCGTCAGCCTATTTGGCCGTTACCTCAGGCAAGATGCCTCAAACGACGCGGGAAGTTGCCGCAGCCTAGTTTGAGTGGCTAGAAAACGAAGCGGAGGCTCTCTGGGGCCTTCGCTTTTTTCGTTCCGTCTTGTCTCTACGCTGATGCGCGATGGCCTCCGCCACATAAGGACGTAGCATGCATGTCAGCGCAGCATGTGACGCCCCCTTGCGGCTAGCCGGGTTGTGTGCCTTTCGAGACTCAGCCGTGGTGCTTACTCCGAAGCAGTTGGCCAACTATAGTCTGCCAAAATGACTCTGGCTCAAAAGAACGCTGCCTCCTGAAGGAGCGCTCATGCTGACGTTGCCCCCAGGAACTATCCAGTTTTGAGTCTGTTTCCGGCGATGGTTTTGTCCTTGTGGGCGGTGACAGCGGGCGTCAGCGCGGAGGTGCTCACCTGGCGGAGCGCCAGAGCCATTTGGGGGACGCGAGCGGTGACAACAGGCCTGTCGGTGTGCGCGGGACGTTCTTCGTTTGAAGACCTCTCGTCCGTTCTTACCGCCGGTCCACAAGGACCATCGATGCGTTGCCGTAGCGTCATCCATATTATCGTGGAGGTAACCCCGCACAGCTGGAAGTGGATGGCACCTCGTTGTAGGCTTGGTGATGCTGGAAGATAGTATGGGAGGAGGCGTTGTTTTTGAGCGTGCCGTTGGGGGCGGCCTTGCATCCGACCATTCATTTTCGTGGCCCTATTGCTCGTCGCCTTTGGCTGGGTTGGGCCATGAGCCTTCTGTTTTGCGCGCTTCTTTGGGCCACAGAGACTCCACTTAGGGCGGAAACGTTTGCTCCACCTCCCGGTGCCCATTGGATTGCCGTTGCGAGCACGCAGGACATAGATACTGCCATCGGAATTGCCCGCCTTTTTGGTCCAACCGCTCGTGTGATCCGCTCTAAATCGGGATGGCTGGCGGTTTCTCTGGAACCGCGCAAAGGCAGCCTTCAACAGATCGCCCAGACCATCACGTGGCCTCCGCTGCCAGGTGACGCGCTGCTTTCTTCTGGCCGCGACTACGTTGAAACCATTTGGAAGGCACCGGTCGCGCAACAAGCAAGTGCCAAAGTGAAGCGTGACAAGCCTGGCGTCATTAGCTTCGCCGCGCTTGAGGTAATGGTCACGCGTGAGCCGGCGGCACAAGGCTGGACAGCTCATGTCACGGCCCAAAGGGCAGGAAAGCAGGTACTGGACGTCCGCCATACCTTTGCAGAAGGGGAACCGGACTATGAGTCCAGTGTCATGGTTGCGGAGGTAGACGGCGGGAACGATACGCCTGAAATCTTCATCGACGCATACTCTGGCGGTGCCCATTGCTGCACTAGGACGGTAGCCCTCGACGCCGCAGGCCCAACGGAATGGACCACGGTCGATCTCGGCAATCGTGATGGTGAAGGGATCGAACTCGAAGACGTGGATGGGGATGGCGAAGCCGAGCTAATCCTGCCGGACGACAGCTTTCTATACACATTCGACTGTTACGCCTGCTCCACGCAGCCAATCCGCATCAGCAAGATCGGAAAGGCGACCGTTCGCGATGTCTCCGGAGACAAGAAGTTCCGTCACCGCCTCATTCAAGAGGTTCGCGGCATGGAGTTTCTCGCAAAGGTTATGCCAGACCGCTGGCACTCCAACGGTTTCCTCGCTGCATGGGTTGCCGCCAAGAACCGAATTGGTGAGGGTCAAGCAGCATGGGCAGCCATGACTGGCCTTTACGATCGCAATTCCGACTTTGGGGTTTACGCCTGCCGTAAACCTCAGCCGATCGAGACGTGCCCTACCGATCAGCAATATCGCTTGAGCTTTCTCGACGGGCTGCGCCGGCATATGGAAGAGCACGGCTACGGTTCAATCACTCTGGATGCCGAGGACACTGGAGCCAGCCCACCAGTCCAAGTTTCGCTTGAAGATGCCCGCGCGGCATTCATGGCGATGCCTGTCGAGCGACGCCGCGATATCCAGTTGCTTCTGGCGTCTCTCGGACATTGGCCGGCAGTGGCGGGAGATGGTTTCGGCAAGAACCTCTGGCAAGCCATCAAGGACTTTCAGAACGCAAACGGCAAAGTGTCCAACGGCGTCCTCTCGGTCGGTGATTATGACGAGCTACTGCGGGCAGCTTCACCGTTCCTGAGCATGTGGGACCTGTCGCGCGTCACCCATCCAGTGACCGGTACGCCCCTATGGATACCCAGAGGTTTGGCCAAGTCGACATTGGCGACGAACACGGGGGTCCGTTTTGGCGCTGCCAGCGAAGGCGCTATTGTGGACCTAGATTACTATCCCGGCGTCTCGCTTCAGGCCTTGTATGGGATAACGCAGGAGGTGGTGCGATCTCACGTCACCGACTATCAAACGATCAAATCGAAGTTTTTCGTCATCAACAGCCATGGTGAGGCGGCTACCCAGTATACGCGTTTTGAGGACATCGGCACTGGGGTAGTGGGGTTCACGCTCATTTGGCCGTCTGTGGCAGAGTTCCATGGCGACCGCTTAGCGACCGTGATGTCGGACCTGTTTCGGTCCGAGGTCGAACTGGGCATCCCTCGTTCCCCGCCGTCGCCTGTTGCGCCCATCGCGTCTGTACCGTCAATGCCTGCAGCAATTTCTCCGTCCCCGCCTCCGGCCGCCGTGCCCGAAAAGGAACGGGTTGTCTCAAGCGGAACCGGCTTCTTTGTTGCCGCCGACAGGCTGCTGACCAATGCCCATGTGGTCGCGGGCTGCGAGAAGGTGAACGTACTTATCGACGGCAAGGGCGTCGAAGGTGTCGTTCGTGGCCGAGACACGACTAACGATTTGGCGATCGTGGAGACCAACGACTATCGTTCGGCCACCTTCGCAAAGATGCGCCCCGGAGTTCGACTTGGCGAAGATGTTGCGGCTTTCGGCTTTCCTTTGTCTGGGGAACTGGCCAGCTCTGGCAACTTCACTCGCGGAGCCGTTACCGCCACCGCGGGACTCCGCGACGATATTGCCCACTTGCAGACGGACGCCGCAGTGCAACCCGGCAATAGTGGCGGCCCGCTCATCGATGTCTATGGCAACGTCGTCGGGGTCGTCGACTCGAAGCTAAACTCACTGGTCGCAACGGTCGCGAACAACGACATCCCGCAGAACGTGAACTTCGCTATCAAAGCCTCGATGGCGACGATGTTCTTGGAAGCGCAGTCTATTCCGTTTGAGATGGGGAGTGTCGGAACGCCAGTGTCGTGGCCGGACCTTGCCGACCGAGCCAAGGCGATCGCGGCGGAAATCACTTGCGAGCAATAGCAACGAATGCGCTCAATACGTCCTTGAGTTACTGGCCAGAACGAACTTCAAACCGGACTAGGAACAAGGGGCAACGTCAGGCGCCAAGGCGGACCGCCCCTCATGGAACCTAGTCGAAATAAGGGGATCGCCAACGGAAATCGTCTGAGCTAGGCTTGGTGGAAATGACAATCATCTCCGCTGCAATGCGCTGATTTAATTGAATTTCCACTTTTCCCAAAACTCTTGCCGCGTGTCGTTGCAGTCAGTGAATCCAACCGGCAAGGGCATTATCAGGAGCTGCTCATGCGCAAAAACGTGATTGCAACTTTTACCGCCCTGGCTTTGGCTTGCATCGCCTCGATTCCGAGCGCGCTCGCCGCTGAGCAGAACGTTACGCTTCAGGTCGATGGCAAGAAGGTCGTCGGGACCTTGAACATCCCTGACAATGTCAAGGCGCCGCCTGTGGCCCTCTTGCTGCACGGATTTACCGGTAGCCGTGACGAGTTGGCCATTCCGTCCGCCGACAACGAGGGCATCTTCCGGCGCACCGCCCGCATGTTCGCCGACAAGGGCATTGCGAGCCTGCGAATTGACTTCTTCGGGAGCGGCGAAAGCGAGGGCAGCTACGCCGATACGACACTGCAGGGGCAGATCGCCGACGCCATGGCTGCGGTGGACTTCCTTGCGGCTCGCACGGACATCGACACGAAGAAGATTTCGCTCGTCGGGTGGAGTTTGGGCGGCACCGTCAGCGCCGTCGTTGCCGGGCGCAGCAAAACGCCAATCGCCTCCGTTACGCTGTGGCAGCCGGCCAACAATCCGGCGAACGCCATGGCGTTCCTGATGGGCACGGATGCCGTGAGCAAAGGATTGGCGACAGGGGACGTTCCGCTGGACGTCAAACTGCCGTGGGGGTCGACTGTCAGCCTGAAGGAGCCGTTCTTCAGAAGCCTGACGCAGATTGATCCGGTTGCAGAAAGCGTTGCCTATCATGGCCCGTTGCTTGTGACCGCAGGCACCAACGATGTCATTGTGTTTCCTCAGCCGGAGTCCGCCCAAGTCTTCCTCGACTATCATCAGGGACCGGGAGAGCTCTGGACCCGTCCGATGGACCACTCGTTCAACTCCTTCCAGGACCACGTGACGGTTGACGAGCTGATCAACAAGACGGCCGACTTTATCGAGAAGGCCTCGAAGTAAGCGGTCAATCGGTTGCGCAGTCGCCCACCGGGGTATCCTTGGGGCATGCAGCGTGCAGATGCGCCGACGGACGTCCTGTGAGTTCCCGGACGTTCCGTCGGCTCAGGCATCGGATCCCCCATCTGGGGAAGAGACACTCCTCCGGCGCTGCCAAACAGGGCGTTCGGGGAGGGGCATTAGGCCGAAGCCAAGCGCTCCTGAGGGTGGGGCGGTACATCCGACTCCGCGTCTGAAGGCGCGACCGGACCCAGGGCTGGAAGGCGCGGAGGGCATATGCCCCCGTCTCGCGCTGAACGGCGGCGTCCGCCACCGAGCGCATCGCCTTTGGCAAGCTCGACAACGCGTCCCAGCCCTGACCCGCTTGGCCGGCAAGCCTGGGATTCGACCGGCCTCCACGAAACCTCCACAAAACCTCTACGATAAGCCGACGGACGGTTGTCATCGGGCATGGCAGATCTTGCTGATGGATGCCCGACATGATGCGCCCCCGCTTTCGGACCTTTTTTCTGCTCTGTCTGATGATCGTATTGCCTGCCCTCATGTCTCCCATGGGCTGGCGGAGCGTGAAGGCCGAGACGCCGGCCGAAGCGCCGATCCAGCTGACGGTGATGACGGCTGTACCCGAAAGGCTGATCGTTTCTGACGAACTGCCCGGTCGCGTCGCCGCCTGGCGTAGGGTTGAGATCCGGCCGCAAGTGGGCGGCCTCATCCTCGAGAGGCTGGTCAACGAGGGGACGCGGGTGAAGGCGGGGGATGTCCTGTTCCGCATCGATCCGGCGCCGCTCAAGGCCGACCTTGCCACGGCCGAGGCGGGATTTGCCCGTGCCGTTGCCACCGAGGCCCACTCACGGCGCGGCCTCGCCCGAGCCGACGCGCTCCTGGCGAAGGACGTCATCAGCGACGAGCGGCATGAAGCCGCCCGCAACGATCTGGCGTTGGCCGAGGCCAGTCTTGCCGAGGCGCGCGCCATCGTCGAACGGCGGCGGTTGGACGTGGAGTTCACCACCTTGCGCGCGCCTGTTGCCGGCTATGTCGCTGGCGGCCTTGCCGATATCGGCGGGCTGGCGGTGCCGGGCACCGAGCGGGCTCTTGCCGTGGCCCAGGATCTCGACCGCGTCTATGTCGATCTCCGTCTGCCGGCCTGGCGACTGGATGCGGTCGAGATTGCGGCCGCCGACGGGCTTGGGCTGGTCGAGATCGTTACCGAACGCGGCCAGACGCACCCGCAACAGGGGCGATTGAAGTTCTCGGACGTGATTGTCGACCCGGGAACCGGCAACGCTTCGGTCCGGGTCGAGGTGCCCAATCCGGATCTGGCGCTGCTGCCCGGAATGTATGTGCGCGCAAGACTGCCGCGCGGGCTGTTGCCGGACGCGCTGCTCGTTCCCGAAGACGCCATCCTGCGCAGCGGCGGCGGCAGGGCGCAGATCGTCGTCGTCTCGACCGATGGCACCGCAACGCGCCGCGATGTGACGCTCGGCGATGCCATCGGCGGGCGCGTGGTGATCGCCTCGGGCCTGTCGGCCGGCGAGGTCGTCGCCGTTCGCGGGCAGGACCGGGTGCCCGATGGGGTGACGGTGCCCGAGGTGTCGAAGGTGGCCGAAGACGCACCCGACAAAGACAGGTCCTGAAGGTTCAAAAACATGTCGCAGTTCTTCATCGAGCGCCCGGTCTTTGCCTGGGTCATCGCCATTTTCATCGCGGTGGCCGGCATCGTGGCCATTCCGCAGTTGCCCGTCGCGCGCTTCCCCGATGTTGCCCCGCCGAGCATCAGCATCTTCGCCACCTATTCGGGTGCCGATGTGCAGACCGTCAGCGACAGCGTGATCCGCCCGATCGAAAAGGAGCTCGCGAGCGTCAAGAACGTGCTCTACTACGAGTCTTCCGTTGACTCGACGGGTGGCGCCAACATCTCGGTGACCTTCAAGCCCGGCACGGACCCCGAGATGGCCCAGGTGGACGTCCAGAACCGCCTCAAGAATGCCGACGCTGTGTTGCCGGAACAAGTGCGCCGCGGCGGCGTCAGCGTCGAGGCGTCGGAGTCAGGCTTCCTGATGCTGGTCACGCTCAAGTCGATGACTGGCGACACCGACGAGCTGAGCGTTGGCGACTACCTCACGCGCAACCTTGGCGAGGAACTGAAGCGCGTCCCCGGTGTCGGTCGGGTGCAGCAGTTTGGCTCGGAACGCGCCATGCGGGTCTGGGTCGACCCGTCCAAGTTGGCGGCCTACGGTCTCACCATGACGGATGTCACCGAGGCGATCGCCCGCGAGAACGCAAGGACCGCCCCTGGGCGTGTGGGAGATGAACCGACGGTGCCCGGCACGCGCCTCTCGACCCCGTTGACCGTTCGCGGGCAGCTCTCGACGCCGGAAGCCTTTGCCGCCATTCCGCTGCGGGCGCAGGTCGACGGCGCGCGCCTCCTTCTGGGCGATGTGTCGCGCGTTGAGCTGGGCGCGCAGACCATGGCCTTCAGCGTCAGCAGCAACGGCAAGCCCGCCGCGGCGGCGGCGATCCAGATGTCGCCCGGCGCCAATGCGGTGCGCACGGCGGCCGCCGTCGAGGCGCGCCTGGCCGAGCTGCAGGTGGCCATGCCCAAGGACATGCAGGTGTCGGTCTCCTACAACACCGCGCCCTTCGTGAAGGTCTCGATCAAGAAGGTTGTCGAAACTCTCGTCGAGGCCATGGGGCTGGTCTTCCTGGTCATGCTGCTGTTCCTGCAGAAGATCCGCTACACGCTGATCCCGACCATCGTGGCTCCCATCGCCTTGCTCGGGACCTTCTCGGTGATGTGGCTCGCCGGATACTCGGTCAACGTGCTGACCATGTTCGGCATGGTGCTGGCCATCGGCATCATCGTCGACGACGCCATCGTGGTGGTCGAGAACGTCGAGCGCATCATGACCCGCCAGAGGCTGTCGCCGAAGGCCGCCACCCGGCAGGCCATGCACGAAATCTCCGGCGCCATCGTCGGCATCACCCTGGTCCTTGCCGCGGTCTTCATCCCCATGGGATTGGCGAGCGGCTCGGTCGGGGCGATCTATCGGCAGTTCACGCTGTCGATGGCCGTCTCGATCCTGTTCTCGGCTTTCCTGGCGCTCACGCTGACGCCCGCCCTCTGCGCCACCATCCTGAAGCCTGCCACAGAGCATGCGCCGCGTGGCTTCTTTGGCTGGTTCAACCGGCATTTCGACGCGTTGACGGCGCGCTACACCGGCTGGGTGGGCTGGGTGTTGCGCCGTGGCGGGCGCATGCTGGTGATCTATGTCGCGCTGCTCGCGGTTCTCACCGTCGGCTATGCGCGAGTTCCGACCTCCTTCG
This sequence comes from Pleomorphomonas sp. T1.2MG-36, assembly GCF_950100655.1. NCBI lineage: Bacteria > Pseudomonadati > Pseudomonadota > Alphaproteobacteria > Hyphomicrobiales > Pleomorphomonadaceae > Pleomorphomonas > Pleomorphomonas sp. T1.2MG-36. The sequence goes on along the minus strand of NZ_CATNLY010000012.1, from coordinate 225,972 downwards.
TGCCGGAGGAGGATCAGGGCAGTTTCTTCGCCATGTTCGAGCTGCCGGCCGGCGCCACGGCCGAGCGCACGCGCGATATCGTTGCCGCTTACGAGGCCCATACCGCGACGCGCCCCGACATCACCGAAAGCACGGTCATCCTCGGCTTCGGCTTCTCGGGGTCTGGTCCCAACGCGGCGCAGGCCTTCACCAGCCTCAAGGACTGGAGCGAACGAAAGGTATCGGTCGACGACGAGGTCGCCTCCGCCACCGCCGCCATGGCGACCATTCCCGAGGGGACGGCAATGATCATGAAGCCGCCGGCCATTGAATCGCTGGGTACCACGTCGGGCTTCTCGCTGCGGCTCGAAGATCGCGCCAATGCCGGTCCCGCCGCGCTCAAGGCGGCGGAAGACAAGCTGATCGCCCTGGCGTCCGCCAGTCCGCTTCTGGTCGGCGTCATCAGCGAGGGGTTGCCCGACGGAGCCAGCGTCGCACTCCAGGTCGACCGGCAGAAAGCGCAGGCCTTCGGTCTGTCCTTCACCACGATCAACGACACCATATCCACTGCGATCGGATCGGGTTACGTCAACGACTTCCCCAACCAGGGACGCATGCAGCAGGTGATCGTGCAGGCCGACGCGCCGGCCCGCATGCATGTCGAAGACGTCCTGAGGCTCGAAGTCCGCAACATCGAGGGCGGCATGGTTCCCCTGTCCGAGGTTGTGAAGCCGGTGTGGGAGAGCACGCCGCTGCAACTTGCCCGGTACAACGGTTATCCGGCTGCCCGCATCTCGGGCTCGGCGGCGCCGGGCGTATCGAGCGGCGCCGCCATGGACGAGATGGAACGGCTGGCCCAGTCGCTGCCGGCCGGTTTTGCGCTGGAGTGGACCGGGCAGTCGTTGCAGGAGCGACAGTCGGCCAGCCAGGCACCGATATTGCTCGCCGCGTCGATGCTGGTCGTCTTTCTCGTGCTGGCGGCGCTCTACGAAAGCTGGTCGATCCCGCTTGCCGTCATGCTGGTGGTTCCCTTGGGCGTGCTGGGGGCGGTTCTGGCCGTTCTCGCACGCGGCGCGGACAACGATGTGTTCTTCAAGGTCGGGCTCATCACCATCATCGGTCTTTCCGCCAAGAATGCCATCCTGATGGTCGAGTATGCCCGCCATCTGAGAGAGCAGGGCATGAGGCTGCCCAGGGCGATCCTTCAGGCGGCACGCCTGCGCCTCAGGCCAATCCTGATGACGTCGCTCGCCTTCATCCTGGGCGTGGTCCCGCTGATGCTGGCGCGCGGTGCCGGCTCGGAAATCCAGAACGCCATCGGCACCGGCGTCTTCGGGGGCATGGTGTCGGCGACGCTGCTGGCGGTTTTCTTCGTCCCGGTGCTTTATGTCGTCGTCAGCCGCGTGACCGGCCGCGCAAACGTGGGCCATCCGTTGGCCCATCAGACTCCAGAGACCACGTCATGACCAACGCCCTGATCCTGATCATCGAGGACGAGCCCGAGATCGCCGAGATCATCGAGACCTATTTTGCCCGGGAAGGGTTTCGCGTGATCTGCGCCGGCGATGGTCCGACCGGCCTCTCCCACCATCATCGCCTGCGCCCTGATCTGGTGGTGCTCGACATCAAGCTGCCGGGGCAGGACGGCTATGAAGTGCTGACCGCCATTCGCCGGCGCGACGATACGCCGGTGATTATGGTCACCGCGCTGGCCGAAGACCTCGACAAGCTGCAGGCGCTGCGCATCGGTGCCGACGATTACGTGGTCAAGCCCTTCAATCCGTTGGAGGTGGTCGCCCGCGCAAAGGCAATCCTGCGCCGCACGATGGGGCGCAGCCCGGGACAGGTGCTCCGCATGGGACCTTTGTCCGTCGATCCGCAAGCCTATCTGGCGACGATCGATACCGGCTCCGGACCCGTCACGCTGGATCTGACGCCAACCGAGTTCCGCATCCTCGCTCATGTGACCGCTTCACCCGGCCGTGCCTTCCTGCGCTCGGAACTGGTCGATGCCTGCCTGCCGGAAGGCGAGGCGCTTGATCGCACCGTGGACAGCCACGTCAGCAATCTGCGTCGCAAGCTGGCCGCTGCGGGGGCGGACGGCATGCTGGCCGGTGTGCGCGGCGTGGGATATCGCATGGACTTCCCCCATGGCCGGTAACCTGAACTCCCGCATCACCAGCGCCATGGTCGGCCTCACGCTGACGGCCTTCGCGGTCGTCTATTTCGGGCTGATGGCCTATTTTCTCTTCATCTATGAATGGCTCTATCCGGACGCGGCCTACGACGAGAGCTGGCGGCTGGGTGATGTCGTCATGGTCGGGTTCCTGTTGGCGATAGGCCTGTTGACCGCCTCGTTCATAGGCTGGCGACTGGCGCGCCGCATTGTCACGCCGCTGAAATCGGTGGCGCAGGCGGCACGCCTTGTTGCGACGGGGGACTTTTCCGCGCGGGCTGCGCTGCCTCCTGCCAGCTTTGGCGAGGCCGCCGAGCTGGTCGCCGATTTCAATCAGATGGCCGAGCGCCTCCAACGCGCCGAGGCGGAACTTGCCTATTCCAACTCCGCCATCGCGCACGAGCTGCGGACGCCCTTGACCATCCTGCGCGGGCGATTGCAGGGGCTGCTGGACGGCGTGTTCGAGCCCAATCCCCTGCTGTTCGAACGATTGGTCGCGCATGTCGACTCTCTTTCGGCCATCGTCGAGGAACTGCGCACTCTGGCGCTGAACAATGCGGGGCAGTTGGATCTGACCTGTATCGATCTGGACTTGGCCATCGAAGCCGGTGTCGCTGCGGATGCGCTGGAGGCCGAACTGGCGGGCGCGCGCATCAAGCTGACCCGCGTTCTCGGTTCCGCCGTCGTCACCGCCGACCAGACCCGGCTCCGGCAGTCGTTCGTGGCTCTACTGGAGAACTGTTGCCGCTATGCTCCGGGCAGCACTGTCCGGATCGAGACCGGAACCGAGGGCGATGATGTCTTCTTCCGCTGCAGCGATACCGGTCCCGGATTGCCCGAGGAAAGCCACGACCGTGCGTTCGACCGGTTCTGGCGCGCAGACGAGTCGCGTGGGCGCAGCCGGGGCGGCTCGGGCCTCGGTCTGCCGATCGTGCGGGCCATCGCCCGTGCCCATGGCGGAGAGGCGCTGATCCTCGCCCATGACGGCCCCGGATTGGCGATCGAGATCCGACTGCCGTGTCATGCGTCTCCCATTTCCAAGCGAGATCTTCCATGAGCCGCTTTCAGGACGATCCCGACGACTACGGCGATCTGGCGGCGCAGCACGTGTCGCTGCGCCGGGTGCTGGCGCTCTTCGCTCCCTATCGCACACGTATCGCCGGCGTTGTGGCGCTCATGGTTGTCGCTTCGGCCGTGGGACTGGCCGGGCCGTTCCTGTTGCGCGCGATCATCGACGTGGCGCTGCCGCTGCATGACATGACGCTGCTGGTCTCGCTGGTGGCGGGAATGATCGCGGTCGCCATGATCGCCGCCGTCGTCGGTGCCTGGCAGGTGGTGCTGACCTCCCGGATTGGTCAGGCTGTTCTGCATGACCTGCGCGTCAGGCTTTACTCCCATCTGCAAAGCCTCTCGCTGCGCTTCTTCACCGGCACCCGCACGGGAGAAGTGCAATCGCGCATCGCGGGCGACATCGCCGGTCTGCAATCGCTTGTGACCGAGACGGCCAGCGATCTCGGGCGCGCCTTGAGCTCCGTGATCATGACCGCCGTCGCCATCGTCATTCTCGATTGGCGCCTGGCGATGTTCGTGCTGCTGATCGTGCCGGGCACCGTTCTGATCAGCAGCCGCGTGGCCCTGGTGCGGGAGGCGTTGACCTTTCAGCAGCAGGCTCGCGCCGCGGACTTGTCCGTCGCTGTTCAGGAAACGCTCTCGGCCTCGGGCATCATTCTGGCCCGCACCATGGGCCGAGGCCCTCATCTGGCACAACGCTTCGCCCGGATTTCCGGCGACTTGGCAAAGCTGGAAGTCAAGTCGCACACGGCGGGCGAGTGGCAATGGTCATTGATCGGGTTCGCCTTGGCCGTGTTGCCGGCACTGACGCTGCTGGTGGGTGGTCTGTTGATGCGAACCGACAATCCGGCCACCGTCGGTACCCTGGTCGCGATGATCGCGTTGCAGGAGCAGTTGCTGTGGCCGTTCGAGCAACTGTTGGAGATCGGTCGCGACACCCGCAAGACGCGGGCGCTGTTCACCCGGATTTTCGAGTATCTCGACACGCCGGTCGAAATCACCGAGCGCGCGCAGCCGGTGGTCATCCCGCGCGCCGCGATGCGGGGGACGGTGCAACTGGACCATGTCCGCTTTGCCTACGCCGACGCCGACCGTCTCGCCGTCGACGATATCAGCATGACCATTCCGGCCGGCAGCCATGTTGCGATTGTCGGCCCAACCGGATCGGGCAAGACGACGCTCGGCTATCTGCTGGCTCGGCTCTACGACGTGGACGGCGGCTCCATCCGGTTTGACGGCGTCGATCTGAGGGAGCTGAGTTTCGATACGCTCTCGATGATGTTGGGCGTCGTGACGCAAGACCCCTATCTGCTGCATGCCTCCGTGGCCGAGAACTTGCGCTTTGCCCGCCCGGAGGCGACCGATGCCGAGTTGATCGAGGCGGCTCGGGTCGCCCAGATCCACGACCACATAGCGGCGCTGCCGGAGGGCTACGACACCCTCGTGGGGGAGCGCGGCTACCGCTTCTCCGGCGGCGAGAAGCAACGTCTGGCACTGGCCCGCACCATCCTGCGCGATCCGCCGATCCTGCTTTTGGACGAGGCGACGAGCGCTCTCGATACCCGGACCGAACGTGCCATGTCGCTGGCGCTCGACGGCATGTCCAGGGGGCGGACGACCATAACGATTGCACATCGCCTCTCGACCATCCGCCATGCCGATCTGATCGTGGTGATGCAGGCCGGTCATGTGGCCGAGCAGGGCAGCCATGAGGACTTGCTGGCTCGCGATGGGCTTTATGCAAGCCTCCTGCGCGGTGCGTGAGGCGGACGCATCGGGTGGGCGCTCTTCTTCGGAACCACCGTTCCCGCCCATGAGTTCCTGCTTTGGCAGACGGCGACGCTGCGTGTCCGTCTTCGAGAGCGGGAAAGATCATGGCACCACGGGCGAACTGGAAGGGCGTTCTGAAGATCGCTGAGGTCATCTGCCCCGTCTCGCTTTACACGGCGGCATCCACCTCGGAACGCATCGTCTTCCATACTCTCAATCGCGCCACCGGCAACCGCGTCGAGCGCCAATACGTCGATGCCGAAACCGAAAAGCCGGTCGATCGAGAGGACCAGGTCAAGGGCTACGAGGTCAGCGACGGCAACTACATCGAACTCACTCCCGAGGAGCTGAAGGCTGCCGTGCCGGAGAGCGACAAGACGCTGGCGGTGTCGGCCTTCATCGGTTGCGGCGAGATCGACGACGTCTATTTCGACAAGCCCTACTATCTTGCCCCCTCGGATCGCGTGGCCCAGGAAGCCTATGCCATCATCAGGGACGGCCTCAGGGAAAAGAAAGTCGCCGCCATCGCCCGGACCATGCTGTTCCGCCGCGTCCGCACTCTTCTGATCCGGCCTCACCAGGATGGGCTGATCGCCACGACGCTCAACTTCGACTACGAGGTCCGCGCTGCCGCCGACGAGTTTCGCGACATCCCCGATCTCAAGCTCAAGGGCGAGATGCTCGACCTTGCCGAGCACATCATCGATACCAAGATGGGCGAGTTCGACATCGCCGGGTTCGACGATCGCTACGAGGCGGCGCTGGCCGAACTGGTGAAGGCGAAGATCGAGGGCAAGAAGATCAAGCCGCGCAAGGCGCCCAAGGAAGAGAAGGTCATCGACCTGATGGCGGCGCTCCGCGAGAGCGCCGGGCTCGGCAAACCCAAGGGTAAGTCCGGTTCGGCGTCGCGGGCCGGCTCGCGCAGGAAGGCAGGCTGATCATGGCCCTCGAAACCTACCGCCAGAAGCGCAACTTCAAGTCGACGCCCGAGCCCGAGGGCAAGCTCGCGGCGGGCGAGGGCAAGGCTTTCGTCGTTCAGAAGCACGATGCCACGCGCCTGCACTACGATTTCCGCCTGGAAATGGACGGAGTCCTGAAAAGCTGGGCGGTGACCCGAGGTCCGAGCCTTGTTCCCGACGAGAAACGTCTCGCCGTCCATGTCGAGGATCATCCCCTGGACTACGGCGACTTCGAAGGCACGATCCCCAAGGGCCAGTATGGCGGCGGTACGGTCGTGCTCTGGGACCGGGGCACCTGGTCGCCGATCGGCGACGCTCGCAAGGGCTACGCCAAGGGGCACCTCGAGTTCGAACTGGCCGGCGAGAAGTTGACCGGGCGCTGGCATCTGGTGCGCATGCACGGCAAGCCGGGCGAGAAGCGCGAGAACTGGCTCTTGATCAAGGGCGACGACGAGTTTGCCCGTGGCGAGGCGGACATCGACATTCTGGAAGAGCGACCCGAGTCCGTGAAGACCGGGCGCAGCCTGGAGGAGGTGGCCGAAAACGCCGACGCCAAGCGGATCAAGCCGCGCAAGGCCAGGAAAACCACCGCCAAGCCCAAGCCGGATGTGGCGGCGCAAGAGGTAGAAACGCCAGATCTGGCCGGCGTGAAGGGCGCGAAGAAGGCGCCTATGCCCGACGTCATAGAGCCGATGCTCGCGACGTTGGTCTCCTCAGCCCCAACCGGCGAGAAATGGCTGCACGAAATCAAGTTCGACGGCTATCGCCTCCTCGCGCACATCGAGGCGGGGCGGGTCAAGCTGCTGACGCGCAGCGGCCTCGACTGGACCAAGAAGTTCGGAAAGGGTGTTCTCGCTGCCCTGCAGGACCTGCCGCTCGGTGCGGCCATTGTCGATGGCGAACTGGTCGTCGAAACGGCGTCAGGGGCCACGGATTTCTCGGCGCTTCAGGCCGATCTTAGCGCCGGCCGAACCGATCGCTTCGTCTTCTACGTCTTCGACCTCATCTATCTCGATGGCTATGACCTCAGAAGCTTGCCGCTGATCGAGCGCAAGACCCTGCTCGAAAAGCTCATTCCTCCCGGAGAGGGCGTTGTCCGCTTCAGTGCGCATCTCGACGAAAGCGGCGCCATGGTGTTGCAGCACGCTTGCCGACTGAGCCTCGAGGGCATCGTCAGCAAGCGGCGCGATGCTCCCTATCGTCCGGGGCGGGGAAAAACCTGGGTCAAGTCGAAGTGCTCGGCGCGGCAGGAGTTCGTCATCGGCGGATACGTGCCATCGACGGTCTCTCGCAAAGCCGTCGGCTCGCTGGCGCTCGGCGTGTTCGAGGAGGGCAAGCTCCAGCACGTCGGCCGGGTCGGAACAGGCTTCAGCGCCGAGGTTGCCGAGTCCCTGCAAACCCGGCTGGAGCGGCTGCGCACGGATGAAAAGCCGTTCGACAATGCCATGACGGCCGACGAGCGGCGAGGCGTCAGATACGTTCGTCCGGAGCTGGTAGCGGAGGTCGAGTTTCGGGCCTGGACCGCCGATGGGCATCTCCGGCACGCCTCTTTCCGGGGGCTGCGCGAAGACAAGCCGGCGAGCGACATCGTCCGCGAGGCGCCGAAAGCCGAGGCCAAGGCGCCGAAGCCCCAGCGCCGCACGGTCAAGCTTACCCATCCCGACCGGCTCTATTGGCCCGACGAGGGGATCACCAAGGAAGGCCTCGCGAACTTCTACGCCGATGTATGGCGGTTCATGGCCCCCTATGTCGTCGGTCGCCCGCTGGCCCTTCTTCGCTGCCCAAGCGGCATTGAGGGCGAGCGGTTTTTCCAGAAGCACGCCTGGAAGGGCCTGAACGCCAACATCGTGACCGTCCCCGATCCGGCCGATCCGGATGAGGATCCCTGGGTCAGCATCAACGATCTGGACGGAATGATGGGCCTCGTTCAGTCGGCCGCCCTGGAGATCCATCCCTGGGGGTCGACGGTTGCCGACTGGGAGCGGCCCGATATCATCATCCTGGATCTCGATCCGGGTGAGGACGTGCCGTGGCCGGCGGTGCTCGATGCCGCGCAGGAGGTCCGCCAGCGCCTTGTCGATGCGGGTCTCAACCCGTTCGTGAAGACCTCGGGCGGCAAGGGGCTGCACGTCGTCGCGCCGCTGAAGCCTTCGGCGGAGTGGCCGGAGGTCAAGGCCTTCACCAAGTCGCTCGCCGAGGCTATGGCGTCCGACAGTCCGGACCGGTTCGTCGCGACGATCTCGAAATCCAAACGGCGGGGCAAAATCCTGGTCGACTACCTGCGCAACCAGCGCGGCTCCACGGCGGTAGCCCCTTATTCGACACGCGCCCGGCCGGGCGCGGCGGTCTCGACGCCGATCAGTTGGGAGGAACTCGACCCCGGCATCGGCCCCGCCCATTTCACCGTCTCGAACCTGCCGGCCCGGCTGGCGGCGATGCGGGCCGATCCATGGGAAGAGTTCCGCGCCGCGGCGGTGCCGCTCGACGTTGGCAGGAAAAAGCGAGGGCAGGGCGCCTGAGGCGTCCTATCGGGACTTGCTCGCTTTCTCCGACGCCACGCTTTTTCTAAGCGCGTCCATGATGTTGACGACGTTGCCGGGCTTCTCTTCGACGCTCGCCTTGGCCTTTGCCGGGCGCTTCCGCTTTTTCTTCTTGGCCGAGATGATGTCGAGGAGCTTCTCCTGCACCGGGTCGGATACCATCTCGGGATCCCACGGCACGGTTTTCTTGTCGATCAGCTCCTTGATCAACTTCATTGCCCCGGGTTCGACCTTGTCGCCGTCGATCTTGTCGAAATAGTCCTTGTCGGGCCGCACCTCGTCGCCGTAGCGCAACGTCCAGACCACGATGCCCTTGCCGCGCGGCTCCAGCAGCACGGCTCGTTCGCGCCGGTAAAGCACGAGGCGGGAGATGCCGACCGTCTTGGTGGTCGCCATGGCTTCCCGGATCACCGCGAAGGCCTCTTCGCCGACCGGATCGCTCGGCAAGAGATAATGAGGCTTGTCGTAATAGACCCACGGCACGGAGTCGGAGGGCACGAACATATCGATATCGAGGGTGTGCGTGCTGTCGAGGGCGACCGCCTCGATCTCCTCGTCTTCGAGGAGGACATGCTTGCCGTCCTCATCGAGCGGATAGCCCTTGACCTCGTCGTCTTCCTCGATGGGCTTGCCCGTCTCTGCGTCGACATAGCGACTGATCACCCGGTTGCCTGTCTTGGCGTTGAGCACGTGAAACCGCACCTTGTCGGCTTCACTGGTGGCGGGTCGCATGGTCACCGGACAGGTGACGAGCGACAGTTTCAGATAGCCCTTCCAGAACGTGTGGGATGCCATTGCTGGTCCTCCGGTTGGCGATGAAACCACCGGACGGCACGCGCGGTTCCGCACGAGGCGACGGCTCGACCGATGCCACGCATCCCAGGATCAGGGAACCATCAGCGTTCCTTCTAGGGAGAGGCTGTCAAAATCGCTGACGAGGATGTTGAGCCGCAGGGTCCAGGCGCCTCCGATGGGGAGTGTTAGCTCGTCGACGCTCCAGCGCCCTTCTTCCACACGCGTTGCATGTCGTTGCAACGGCTCGATGCCTGAGGCGGGGTTAGCGAGGCTGACGCGTACCTCGCGTGCTGGCATCGGACGGCCATCGGCGCCGCTCAGGCGGATATCGAGGCTACCACGGTCGCCGAGCTCGATCATCGCCATGCCCCGGTCCGTGTGGATATGCAGCATCTGCCGGTGCCGCAGTGCGGCCTCCATGGCGGCGACGCTGCGGGGCGGCGGCGTGAAGCGCCAGCCCGCGACGACGGCGAGGACCGCCAGCAGAAGGCAGACATCCACGGCAAGCACGCGGCGCAGATGGCGGCCATACGCAGGCCCGTCCGTCGCAAGCCGTGGCACGAGAACGTGCCGGTTCAGAGCACCGAGAGCCAGCATGACGAGGACCAGCGCCAGCTTGCAGGCCAGCAGGCGGCCGTAGCCGGTCTCCATAAGGTTCGTCACGGTCACGCCTTGCAGGACGGCAAGCGTCGCGCCCGAAAGCACGAGGGCTGCGATGGTCGGCAAGAGGGCGGCCGACAGTCGCAATGCGGCAGGCGCGGCGCATTCGTGGCGTGTTGCGACGAGGATGAGCAAAGGAAGGAGCGAGCCGCCCCACAGCGTCGCGGCGGCGGCGTGCAAAGCTAGGGCGGGGCGTGAGACCCAGATGGGCGCCGCCGTGCCGGCGTGGCCGCTCAGCGTCATGGCGAAGGCCACCATCAGAAGCGATGCCGTGGCGAACCCCGTGGCCAATCCGCGCCTCCGGCAGCGAAGGGCGACGGCGGCGAGAAGGAGCGCCACGCTGCCGAGGCCGAGTGTCTCGCCATAGCGGGACTGCAGGCCGGCGCTCCAGACGGCCGTGCTGCCGAGGTCGGCAAGATTGCTGCCAAGCTCATCGAGTCCCTGGAGGCCGAAGGAAACGGCGGTGGCGATGGCTCCGAGGCCGAGCAGCGCGACGACCATGCGATCGGCCTGAGGCGGGCGCCGCCCGGCGATGACCGTCAGGAAGAAGGCGCCGCCAATCCCGCCGATCCAGCCCAAGTAGACGCCGATCCGTGCGAGCCAGATGGGGACGGCGATGGCCGGCGACGACGACGGGGCCGCTGCGGCGGAGCGGTGACTGGCATGACCCACGGAAAACATCGATGTGCCGCCGATCGGATGTCCGTCGGCGGAGGCAACGCGCCAGCTGAGTGCGTAGGTGCCCTGGTCGGTGGTGGCGGGAAGCTCCACGATCAAGTCGTTGTTCTGCGCCGATCCATGGGGTTCGACGCTTCGGCCGTCGGGGTAGAAGAGTTTCAGGGCAAGCGGGGTGACGGGCTCGTTGAAGGATAGCCGGATCGTATCGGGCGACGCGGCGACGACGCTGCCCTCGACGGGTTCACTGCCAACGAGGGCGGCATGCGCAAGGCACGGGCCGGCCAGAGCAGCGCAGCCGACGACGATCAGGGCGAGCCTGGCGAGGAAGCGGAGCATCGAAGCGTTCCTGAAAAAAGGGGCGGCGCAGCCTCCCGCGCCGCCCGCTCCATCACTTGGGGGCGACGATCCTGACGCCGGGCGCCGGCGCTTCGTAGTCGTCCGCGCTCTTGCCATCGGCCGGTATCTCGATCCAACGGTCGACCGCGCCGCCCTCGCACTCCTGCACGACAGGGAAATACACGTTGGTGCCTGCCGCGAACGCCTCGGTCAGCGTGCCGCGGAAGACGAACTCGTCATAGTAGTCGTCGGGCAGATTGCCGGTCCACGACAGCTCCTTCACGCCCTCGCTGACCGTGTTGCCATGCAGTTCGTAGCTGTTGGCATAGCTGCCCTTGACGGTGTCGAGAGTCCAGCCGGCCTTGGGCATCGGCTTCACGGCGATGAATCCCTCGGGGATATGCACGCGCACCTTCAGCGTCGCTGCTCCCGCGCAACCATGGGGCACGCGCAGGACGGCCTTGTAGGTGGAGCCGACCGCCGCCTCCGGCGCCTCCAGCGTGATGTGGGCGAGGGCCGTGGCAGGGGCGAGCAGCAGCGCGGCGGCTCCAAGAGCGGCCAGTGTGGTCTTGGTCATGTCTTTGTCCTTCAGAATCGAGTGATGGCTGTGATCCGATCACGCGAATCCGGAGGCGCCCGTGCCCCGACTGGGCCTCGCTGGGGAGGGGGAGTGCTGTGGCCGGGATCGGCGGTCGGGGTGATGACCGCCATGGGCAGGGCTGCCCGCTGCGGTATGCCGGCAACCCGGTCGAGAGGCCCCACCGCCGTTCCGAGCTTGCCGCAAAGCATGCACCAGTCGCAGCCGGCCTTGCCCGGTGGGGTCTCGTGCCTGTCACCGTGATCGGCAAGGGCCAAGTCCGAATGGCAGATGGCGGTCTGGCTGGCGTCCACCGCCGCCGCGTCGGCCGCTGGGGGCATGACGAGCTGCAGCGCCAGGGCCAAGGTGGCCGCCAGCGCCGTCATGCTCCTCGCCATCCGTTCCCAGCCGCTCACGACGCGTCCTTGGCTCCAGTTGCAAACAGGTCGCAATCTGCAGCAGGACGGTACGGGCTTCTTTGCTTTCTCGCAAACTCAAGTTTAAGGCCGACGTCGCGCGGCGATTTTCCGGTGCGCAAAGTTGAGGATTGATCCGGTCGCCCTGCCGCTCGTAAACTGAATGCTTCGCCGAGGTCCTTGGGCCTTTCATCGGTACGAGGTGACTGCGAGCGGCCGGAGCGAATGAAGCTGAAGCGTTATTTCTGGCCAATGGTGGCGACGGCGACGATCGTGCTGTCCGTTTGGCTTCTCCTCCGGGAACTCCGTGGGCTTTCCCTGGAAAACGTCGGTGATAGCCTCGCGGCAATTCCGACGCTCCACTGGGCCATGGCTGGCGCGTGTACTCTCGTCGCCTACGGCGCGCTGGCCGGCTACGATCGGGTGGCGCTCCTGCATCTCGGCAAGCGAATCAACTGGCTGTTCATCACCGTCTGCTCCTTCACCACCTACGCCCTGTCTCACAACATCGGGGCGTCGGTGGTGTCCGGCGGTGTCGTGCGCTACCGCGCCTATTCCACGAAGGGGCTGTCGCCGGCCGAGATCGGCCTGCTGATCGCCTTTTGCTCGTTTACCTTCATCCTGGGCACGGTGACGCTGATCGGCCTCGTGCTGGTGCTCGACCCCGACATCGTCAAGCGTTTCGGCGATCTCTTGCCCATGACGGCGTCCCGGGCGACCGGCGCGTTCCTGCTGTTCCTGGTGGCGCTTTATGTCCTGGGCAGCGTGATGCGGTTCAAGCCGTTGCACATCGGTCGCTTCGCCATCGTCTATCCGTCGCTGCATGTGACCCTGTCTCAGCTCGCGGTCGGCATATGCGAGCTGCTGGGGGCGGCGGGCATCATCTATTTTGCCCTGCCGGACGCCGGCAATCCCGGCTACTTCGTCGTGCTCGGCATCTTCCTGATGTCCTTCTCGGCGGCGCTGATCTCGCACGTTCCCGGCGGCCTTGGCGTGTTCGAGCTGGTTTTCGTCATGGGTCTGCCCGATATGGCCGACGCCGATGTGATCGCCGCGCTTCTGGTGTTTCGTCTCTTCTATCTCATCGTTCCCTTCATCATGGCCTTGGTGGTGGTGCTGCTGTTCGAACGCTCGCGCTTTCGTTCGGATCGGGCGTCTGAGGACACATGAGACCGCTCGCTGGAACATGAAGCTCGTTTTCAGGTTTCTCGTTTTCTTCCCGAGAATGCGCTATCATCGGCCTCTCCGATGACCTGACGTGGCGCCGGACGAAGGACGCGAGACGATGTCTATTTCCAGCCTGCCGCTTCTGGTTCGCTTCTTGATTCGCCATGCCGCGATCGGGTTCGGCGTTGCCATCCTGTTCGTCGGCCTGCTGCTCGCCTTGGATATCGGCGGCATCGCCACGCTGATTTTCGCCTCTTCCTCGGCGGGGCTGGCGCTGGCGATCCTCACCTTTTCGGTGGGGCTTACCTTTTCCAGCGTGCAGATGGGCTTTGCGGTGATGTTTCTTCGCGATGACGGCTGACGGCGCCAAGGCCGGTATGCGTCTTTCCCAACTCGTTTTTCCAGGCATCTCCTCTAGGGATGGCGCCGCCGGAGCTCGCGGCGGGCGTTGAGACGCTTCGGCGAGGTCCGCTCGTCTGCTTCTCCTGCCTGGATTCCCGCCATGAGTTCCGCCCATTCGACCGATGCCACCGCCAATCCCGCTCCGCTCGGGTTGATGGGCTTCGGCATGACCACCATGCTTCTGAACTTCCACAACGCCGGCTTCTATCCGATGGATACGATGATCCTGGCCATGGGCATCTTCTACGGCGGTATCGCCCAGATGATCGCCGGCATCATGGAGTGGAAGAAGGGCAACACCTTTGCGGCCACGGCCTTCACCAGCTACGGCATGTTCTGGCTGTCGCTGGTCGGGCTCATCGTGTTGCAGAAGACCTCGCTCGGCATTGCCGGTCCGTCGCCGGATGCCGCCATGCCGGCCTTCCTTGGCATGTGGGGCGTGTTCACGGCCATCCTGTTCATCGGCACGCTGCGCCTCAATCGCGCCTTGCAGGTCGTGTTCGGCTCGCTCACCGTGCTGTTCGCACTGCTTGCCATCGGCGACGCTACCGGCAACGAGGCCATCACCCGCCTTGCCGGCTGGGAAGGACTGTTCTGCGGTGCCTCGGCGATCTACGCCGGTCTGGCGCAGGTGTTGAACGAGGTCTATGGCCGCACCGTCTGGCCGATCGGCCCGGTGACCCCCTGATCGACGACGGCGGAAATGCGGAGAACTCTCCGCGTTGCCAACCGGATAAACAGTTCTACGACTGTTCAGATGGCTGGCCGCGCGAGCGATATTGTCTTTCCAAACTCGTAAGGGAACGCCATGTCGCTCGTCGGCCAGATTCTTCCCATCTTCTTGTTGATCGCCCTCGGCGTCGTCAGCCGCCTTTTCGGTTGGCTATCCGACGCGGCTGTCGACGGCTTGCGCCAGATCGTGGTGCGCATGGTGTTGCCGTCGGTGCTATTCCTGTCCTTTGTCGACATGAGCCTGTCGGTCGATCACCTTTCTCTGGTCGCAGTGGTGTTTCTGGCCTGCAGTGTCGGTCTGGCGCTTGGCTGGCCGCTGATCCGCCGCCTTTATCCTGCCGACCGGTTCACGCCCTTCCTGGCCGGCGGCTACGAGTTTGGCATGCTTGGCGTCAGCCTGTTCGCCGGTGCCTACGGCGCCGGCGCGCTGCCATCGATTGCCGTGGTGGCGCTGGGCCACGAGCTCTTCATCTGGTTCGTATTCTTTGCCTTGCTGATCGCCGCCCGCGACGGTTCGGCCCGGCCGGGCGACCTGATCCTCGGCTTTGCCCGTAATCCGGTCACGATGGCGATCCTCGCCGGCCTCCTTTGCAATGGCTTGGGACTTCGGACCGCGACGCTTGAAACCGTTCCGGGCATCGACGCCATCATCCACAGCCTGCGCTTCCTGGCTCCGATGGTGGTTCCCGCCGTTCTGATCGTGGTCGGTTACGGTCTCCGCTTCGAAGCTGTCGACGGCGGCAAGATCGTGCGCGTCATGGCCGCCCGGGCCATCGTGCAGGTGCCGCTGGCCGGCATCGCGGCGTTTCTGGTGCTCGGTCACCTGTTTGGTTTCGAGCTGCGTTATCAGGTGGCGCTGTTCACGCTGATGATCCTTCCTCCGCCCTTCATCGTGCCGCTGTTCATGCCCGACGATGCGGCGGCGACGGCCGAACGGCCTCTGATCATGCAAGTGCTGACGATTCACACGTTGGCGTCCCTGGCGATCTTCGCCGGCATCATCGCCGTCTTTCCATCGTTTGGCTGAGGCAGGGCAGGGCGTAGATCGACCTGCCGAAGATAGGCGAGATGGGGCGGCGCGCTATCGGCGGTGGTCAGGTGCGCGCGCCACGGTTTTCCGCCCGATGGTGCCCGGCAAGCCACATGAGCAGCTTCCCTGAGGGCGACGACATGATCCGTCTTCCTACGGCTTCCATAAATTAGTAAGTGCGTATATAACAACTTCAAGAAATGGAGTTGAGCATGAAGATCATCATCATCGGTGGCGTGGCCGGTGGCGCCACGGCGGCGGCTCGCCTGCGGCGCCTGGACGAAAGGGCGGAAATCGTTCTCGTCGAACGCGGTCCCTACATCAGCTTCGCCAACTGCGGGCTGCCCTATCACATCTCCGGCGCCATCGCCGAACGCGACAAGCTGCTGGTCACATCGGAAGCGATGTTCGAGGCGCGGTATCACGTCGATGTCCGCTCGCGCACCGAAGCCCTCTCCATCGATCGTGCCGCCAGGACGGTAACGCTGCGCAATCTTGAGAACGGCGAAGAGACGGTCGAGAGCTATGACCGTCTGCTGCTGTCGCCCGGCGCCGAAGTGCTGAAGCCGGCCATTCCCGGCATCGCATCGCCCCGCATCTTCACGCTGCGCAACGTGCCCGACCTCGATCGCATCATGTCTTCCCTGGCCGAGACCAAGCCACGCCGGGCCGTGGTGATCGGCGGCGGCTACATCGGCCTCGAGGTGGCAGAGAACTTCCACGAGCGTGGCCTGTTCACCACCGTCGTCGAAGGCGCCCCACATGTTCTGGCTCCTTTCGACGACGAGATGGCGGCCATCGTCCATGCCCATATGCGCGACAAGGAAATCGAGCTCCATCTCGATGACAAGGTCGAGCATTTCGAGGACCGTCCGGATCACACCATCGTCTTCCTCGCCTCCGGCAAGCGCATCCAGGCCGACATCGTGGTGCTGGCCATCGGCGTGCGGCCCGAGGTGAAGCTGGCGCGCGACGCCGGCCTCGAGTTGGGCGCCGTCGGCGGCATCAAGGTCGACGAGCATCTGGCGACCTCCGATCCCGCCATCTTCGCGGTGGGCGACGCCATCGAGGTGATGAACAAGGTATCCGGCCGCATGGCGCTGATCCCGTTGGCGGGGCCAGCCAACCGTCAGGCGCGCATCGTTGCCGACAACATGCTTGCGGCTGATCCGGCAAGCTACCGGAGCTATGGCGGCACGCTTGGCACCGCCATTCTCAAGGTGTTCGATCTCGCAGCCGCCTGCACCGGCCTCAACGAGACGGCGGTTCGGGCGCTCGGCATTCCCTATCGGGCCAGCATCACCCATTCCGGTTCGCACGCCTCCTATTATCCCGGCAGCCAGCAGATCAGCCTGAAGCTGGTCTATGGCCTCGATGGCACGATCCTGGGTGCCCAGGCCGTCGGCGTCGACGGTGCCGACAAGCGGATCGACGTCATTGCCACCGCGATCCGGGCCGGTCTGAAGGTGACTGACCTCACCGAGCTGGAGCTGGCCTATGCGCCGCCCTTCGGTTCGGCCAAGGACCCCGTCAACATTGCCGGCTATGTCGCCGAGAACGTGCTGAACGGCAGCCACGAGATCATCGGCTGGCGCGATCTCAGGGATCTGCTGCGGGACGATCCCGCCTCGGTCCAGCTCGTCGACGTGCGGACGCCCGAGGAGTTCTCGATCCGCACGCTGCCGGGCGCCCGCAACATCGAGCTCGATCATCTGCGCGAGCGGATCGGCGAGCTCGATCCGGAGAAGCCGCTCATCATTTTCTGCCAGGTCGGTCTCCGCGGTTATCTTGCCTACCGCATCCTGAAGCAGGAAGGCTTCAAGAACGTGCGCAACCTGACCGGCGGCTTCAAGACCTATGCCTGGGCCACCGAGAAGCAGGCGAGCCCCGACCTGTTCGACTACGAGGATATCCGCCGCCGCGCCCCATCGGAAATGGAGACGCAGAAGGGCGCTTGCCGCGTAGCCGTCGCGGGCAACGTGCAAATGCTCGACGCCACCGGCCTGCAGTGCCCTGGCCCGATCCTCAAGACCTTCCGGGCCATCGAGGCGATGGAGGCGGGCGATCTGCTGGAAGTGAAGGCGTCCGATCCCGCCTTCGGCCGCGACATTCGCGCCTGGGCCGACAAGACCGGCAACCAACTGCTCGGTGTCGGAACCGAGAAGGGCGTCATCACCGCCCGGATCCGCAAGGCGGAAGCACCGCCCGCGCGCACCGAAGGTACGGCCGTGGCCTCCCGTGATGGCACGACCCTCGTGGTCTTCTCGGGCGACCTCGACAAGGTCATGGCGTCTCTGATCATCGCCAACGGCGCGCTCGCCATGGGCTCGAAGGTGACGCTGTTCTTCACCTTCTGGGGCCTCAACGTGCTGAGAAAACCAGACGCCCCGAGCCCGCGCAAACCGATGATCGACGCCGCCTTCGGCTTCATGCTGCCCAAGGGCGCGCGCCGGCTCAACCGGCTGTCCAACATGAACTTCGGCGGCCTCGGCGGCCGCCTGATGCGCAAGGTGATGGGCGACAAGAACGTCGATACGCCAGCAAGCTTGCTGGCGTCGCTCGTCGACGGCGGCGCCACGCTCGTGGCTTGCCAGATGTCGATGGACGTCATGGGCATTCGCCGCGAAGAGCTGATCGATGGCGTCGAGATCGGCGGCGTTGCGACGTTCCTCGGCGAGGCGCAGCAGTCGTCGGCCACGCTGTTCATCTGAGCCGCCCAAAAATCGAGAGACCGGAAAAGGCCGTCACCCGTGTGGCGGCCTTTTTCACTGGCCTCTGAGCTTCCTTCTTCCTGACCAAAGTCGCATCGTCGTATTTCAAGAAAAGACGTATATTATAAAATACTAAATTATAGACCGGTGCATTCGGACAGGGGAGGGCGAGCATGTCGCATGTGGTGGTGCTGGGGGCAGGACTGGGCGGAACCATCATGGCCTACGAACTTCGCAAGGTTCTCGGCCGAGACCATCAGGTAACCGTCGTCAACCGGGGAGCGACCTACTCGTTCGTCCCCTCGAATCCCTGGGTTGCGGTCGGCTGGCGCGATCCGGCCTCGGTGGAGGTGGACCTCGCGCCGGTGTTTTCGAAAGCCGGCATTGCCCTCCGCCCGGAAGGTGCCGAGAGGCTGGTCCCGGAAGAAAACCGTATCCAGCTATCCAACGGAGAGAGTGTCTCCTACGACTATCTCGTCGTGGCGACAGGCCCCGAACTCGCCTTTGACGAGGTTCCCGGCCTTGGCCCGAAGGGCCATACGCAATCGATCTGCCAGGTCGGCCATGCCGTCGAGGCGAAGGCGGCTGTCGATCGGTTGATCGCCAACCCCGGTCCGGTGATCATCGGCGCGGCGCAAGGGGCGTCGTGTTTCGGTCCGGCCTACGAGTTCGCCTTCGTTCTCGACAAAGCCCTGCGAGACGCAAAGGTGCGCGATCGCGTGCCGATGACCTTCGTGACGCCCGAGCCCTATATCGGCCATCTCGGTCTGGACGGGGTCGGCGACACCAAGGGACTGCTCGAGAGCCAGTTGCGCAGCCATCACATCAAGTGGATCACCAACGCACGCATCGAAACGGTCGATGCCAGCGTGCTGCACGTCGAGGAGCTGACGGAGGAGGGCGCGCCCAAGGCCCGCCACGACCTGCCTTTCGCCTTCTCGATGATCCTGCCGGCTTTCCGCGGCGTCGACGCAGTGCGATCCGCCGCCGGTCTCGTCAATCCGCGCGGCTTCTTCACCATTGACCGGCACCAGCAAAATCAAGCATTTCCCAATGTGTTCGCCATCGGCGTTTGCGTCGCCATACCGCCCATGGGCAAGACGGCGGTGCCGGTCGGCGTTCCCAAGACCGGATTCATGATCGAGTCGATGGTGACGGCCACTGCCCACAACATCGAGCGGATGATCGAGGGCAAGGCGCCCAACGCCGAAGCGTCGTGGAATGCCATCTGCCTTGCCGACTTCGGCGACAACGGCGTCGCCTTCGTTGCCCAGCCGCAGATCCCTCCACGCAACGTCAACTGGTCGTCGTCGGGCTACTGGGTACACGTCGCCAAGGTCGGCTTCGAGAAGTACTTCCTGCGAAAGATCCGGACCGGCCAGTCCGAGCCCTTCTACGAGAAGCTCGCCTTGCAGGTCATCGGCGTCGACAAGCTCCGCTCGATCAAGTTCGACGACAACGCCGCAGCCTGATCCACCACCCTAAAACAAGACGGCGCGGCCCCAGGGGGACCGCGCCGTTTCGTCGTTCAGGGGGCGTCGATTATTCGGCGGCGACCGTCCTGGACCTGCTGCGGAACAGGAAGCCGACGTAGAGGACGATCAACCAGGCCGGCAGCACGAAGACCGCCATCTGCATCGATTCCATCTGAGTCATCATGATGATCACCAGGGCCATGAAACCGACGCAGAAGTAGTTGGCGATCGGGTAGAAGGGCGCCGGGAAGGTCAGTTTGGCGACATCGGCGGCATGCGCCTTGCGGAACTTCATGTGAACCAGCACGATCATCACCCAGGTGATGGTGGCGGCGGTGGTGGCAACGGCCATCACCTGCATGAAGGCACCTTCCGGGATCAGGTAGTTGATGGCGACGACGACCAGCGTGCAGGCCGACGAGAACAGGATCGCCACATAGGGGACCTTGTTGGCGCCGAGCTTGGTGAACACCTTCGGTGCGTTACCCTGTTCGGCCAGGCTGTAGAGCATGCGGCCGTTGGAGTAGATGCCGGAGTTGTAGACCGAGATCGCTGCCGTCAGCACCACGAAGTTCAGGATGTGGGCGGCCGAGCCGATGCCGAGCTTGCTGAAGATCGTGACGAACGGGCTGCCTTCCATGCCGACCTGGTTCCACGGGAAGATGATCATCATTACCGTGAGGGCGCCGATGTAGAAGATCAGGATACGCCACATGACCTGACGGATGGCCTGCGGGATCGACTTCTTGGGGTCGTCGGCTTCGCCGGCGGTGATGCCGATCAGCTCGGTGCCGCCGAAGGAGAACATGACCACCACCAGCGACAGCAGCAGACCCCACATGCCGTTGGGGAAGAAACCGCCATGGATCCAGAGATTGGAGAGGCCGGTCGCTTCGCCGCCGAGGCCGAAGAGGATCAGCACGAGGCCGAGCACGATCATGCCGATCACCGCCAGCACCTTGATGATGGCGAACCAGAATTCGGCTTCACCATAGAGGCGCACGTTGATCAGGTTGACCGCCGTGATCGTCACCAGAACGATCAGCGATGTCAGCCAGGCTGGGAAGTCCGGGAACCAGTAGGCGACGTAGATGCCCACCACCGTCAGTTCGGCCATCGAGACCAGGATATAGAGGAACCAGTAGTTCCAGCCGGCCAGGAAGCCTGCGAACTCGCCCCAGTACTTGTAGGCGAAGTGGCTGAAGGCGCCGGCCACCGGCTCTTCGGTCGACATCTCACCGAGCATGCGCATGATGAGATACATCACGAAGCCGCCGATGATGTAGGAAACGATGATGCCCGGTCCGACAAGCTGGATGGAGGCGGCCGAGCCGTAGAAAAGGCCCGTGCCGATTGCCCCGCCCAGGGCGATCATCTGGATGTGGCGGTTTTTAAGGCCGCGCGAGAGATGCGATTGCGTTTCTGAAGACATCATGTCCTCCCGTTGAACCGGATAGCATGGCGTAAGGCCGTATGAATATCCGGTTGGTCCCCCGTCGGAGCGGACGCCGTTCCCTCCTCGGATTACGGCGCCCGCCTGCTTGTGTCGGTCAGTTCGCCATCATTGGGCGACGACCTTGGTTTCCTCTTTGGTCTCCCGGCCGGTCGATCAGGCGATCGGCTCGAGGTGGGCCTGGAAGTGCCTGAGGATCGGCGGCTCCCAAGTGATGCGGTAACCGCGCTTGATGGTGTGGGCGCGCTTCTTGATCTCGATCAGGGCCTCGGCCATGATGTCGATATGAGCCTGCGTGTAGACCCGGCGCGGAATGGCGAGACGGGTGAACTCGAAATCGGCCTTGAGCTGCTCGCCCGTGTCCGGGTGATTGCCCAGCATGTAGGAGCCGATGTCGCAGGAGCGGATGCCCGCTTCCTTGTAGAGCTCGATGGCCAGGACCTGGCCCGGGAACTCGTTGTAAGGAATGTGCGGCAACATGGCGCGGGCGTCGACGAAGACGCCGTGGCCGCCGGCCGGAGTCTGGTAGCCGATGCCGGCATCGTCGAGACGAGCGGCGAGATACTCGACCTGACCGATGCGGTAACGCAGATAGTCGTTGTCGATGCCTTCGTAGAGACCGATGGCCAGCGCCTCGAGGTCACGGCCGGCAAGACCGCCGTATGTGAAGAAGCCCTCGAAGGAGATGCAGTTCGCCTTGATCTTCAGGATCAGCGGCGAGTTGGCATCCTTGACGCCGAGCATGCCGCCGATATTGACGATGGCATCCTTCTTGGCCGACATCGTGAACATGTCGCCGTAGGAGAACATCTCGCGGATGATTTCCTTGATCGACTTGTTCTGATAGCCGGGCTCGTCGCGCTGGACGAAGAAGGCGTTCTCGGCGTAGCGGGCCGCGTCGATGTTGAGCAGGATGCCGTTGGCCTTGGCAACCTCGGCCACCTCACGCATGTTCTGCATCGACACCGGCTGACCGCCGGCCGAGTTGTTGGTGATCGTCATGACGATCAGGCCGATGTTCTCGGCGCCCAGCTCGGCGATGGTCTTCTTCAGCTTGTCGACGTCCATGTTGCCCTTGAAGGGCGCACGATGCGACGGGTCCTTGGCGACCGCGACGACGCAGTCGATGCAACGGGCGCCGGTCAGCTCGACGTGGGCGCGCGTCGTGTCGAAGAACATGTTCGAGATTGCGAACTTGCCCTTACCGAGCAGGATCGGGAACAGCACCTTCTCGGCGGCGCGGCCCTGATGCACGGGCTGGATGTAGCCGTAGTCGAAGATATCCTTGCCCGCTGCGAGCAGCTTGTAATAGCTCGACGCGCCGGCATAGGCCTCGTCGCCGCGCATCACGCCGGCCCACTGCTCCTGGCTCATGGCGCCGGTGCCGCTGTCGGTGAGCAGATCGATGTAGCAATCCTCGCCGGCCAGATTGAAGAGGTTGTAGTGCGCCGCCGCGATCTTCGCTGCGCGCTCCTCTGCGGTCAGCATCCGAAGCGGCTCCACTGCCTTGATCCGGAACGGTTCGGGGAAATACTTGATAGCCATTGTCCGTTACCTCCTACAGACCATTGGGCACCCCGGTCGTCGCATGCGACAGGCGGACAGCGTCTCTAGGAATCTGCAAACATTTTTCCACATGAGCTGGATTGTGGCGCTCACGTGTCCATATCTGTGGCATTTGGCCGCAAAAGTGTCAATTAATTTACACTACACTAGGGTTCATGCGGATTTCTGGGCGTTAGTATGTGGATATTTTTGCAATTAACACGGGCGGTGGAAATTGTGTTGCGTCCAGCGCCTCTAAATTTGCCAACAATTGCGTCGTGAATGGAGACAGTCGGGAAATGTACGAAGATTCGGCTCGTTCAATCCGGCCGAGAGCCCGGATTGACAAAACCGATGCAACCGCAGCAAGTCTGGCGGCAAGGCCGGATGGAATCCGGCAGGGAGACGTGCGGATGCCGGGCAGTTGGATCCAACGCTACATGAAACTGACGGAGTTTCTTGGGTCTGTGCTCGGGCCGGATTACGAAGTGGTGCTGCATGACCTCGGCGACGCCGACAAGTCTATCATCGCCATCGCCAACGGCCATGTCAGCGGCCGCACCATCGGCGCTCCGCTCACCTCGGTAGCCTTGCAGTCGATCGTCAACCATTCCTACGAGACGCAGGACTATCGTCTCAACTATGTCGGCGTCGCCGGTACCAAGCTGCTCAGATCGTCCACCTTTTTCGTGAAAGACGAGGAGGGGCGCCTTGTCGGCATGTTGTGCATCAACTTCGACGACAGTCGCTATCGCGAACTTAGCGACCGGATCCTGAAGTTGCGCCACCCCGACATCTTCGTCGAGACCAACTTCGCCTACAATGAAGAGGCGGCCGCCGTGCAGGCAGCCCCGTCGCCGACCGAGGTCAGCGAGAGCTTTCCCAACTCCCTCACGGAACTGACCGATCACGTGCTCGATGAAGAGCTGCGGTCTCGCGAAGCCAATGGCGAGCGGCTGAGCCACCGCGAGAAGCTGGCGCTGGTCGAGATTCTCAATGCCAAGGGCATTTTCATGATGAAGGGCGCCGTCAAATACGTCGCGGACAAGCTCGGCTGCTCCCAGACGACGATCTATCGTTACCTCAACCGCATGAACGGCGGGCACGACGGCGGCGCCGAGGCCTGAGACCGCGGATCGCGGATCGCGGTGCAATCCTGTTCTGACGTCGTCGTATCCGGGATGGCTGGCAGCCACCCCGGCACATGTAACTCGCCTCTCGGCTCCGTCGCGCTTAGCCGACGACGAACTCGCCCCTTCCACCGGTACCCTGGTGCTTGATCGTAGCGGCCATGGTCTTGAAGTCGACCTCGAGCGTGGCGCTGTCGTCCCCCTTCGTCCAGCGTAGCACCAGCCGGCTGGTCGACGGCTGCTCCACGGCGAAGTCGCCGTCAAAAGCCGGGTGACTGTTGCGGAAGCGGGCGAGATCGAACAGCTTGCCGACCATCGGCTTGTCGATGGCGGCGGCGACCTCTTCCGGCGTGTAGTAGTGACGATTGATGTCGCGGCCGACCTTGGTGCGGTGGAGGAGGTCCATGTCGTTCACCCCGCCCAACAGGCCGATGTAGTAGACCTGCGGAATGCCGGGTGCAAAGAACTGCAGCGCGCGGGCGATGAGATACTCGCCATCGCGCTTTCCGAGGGCGTCATAATAGGTGCAGTTGACCTGGTAGAGGTCGAGGTTGGAGGCGGCGGCGCCCGTCGCCTGCCGGCTCTCGCCGCCGGATCGGTCGTGCATGGTTTCCACCAGCGCGTCGAGTGCGGCGGGCGCGAGCAAGCCTGCCCGGCCATCGGTCGCCGCGCCGACGTCGATGACGCCGATGCCATCATGGGTGTCGAGCACGGTGATGGCATTGCGCGGCGAGATCTTCAGCCACTCGGCGAGTGGGCCGGCTTCGCCCGTGAACAGCGCATGCAGCACCAGCGGCGGCAGCGCGAAGTCGTAGACCCGGTCGACCTTTTTGGCGATCTCGATCTGGTCGCGGTAGTAGCTGTGGATCTCGACAAGCACCTCCATGCCGAGCGCCCGGGCCTTGTCGGCAAGTTCGCCGAGGAAGGCATAAGTCTCCGGGATCATGAACGAACTCGTTCCCGGCTTCTTGACGGCATAGCCCGCCGCGTCGAGGCGGATGGCGGTCACGCCGCCCTCCTTGAAGCGGGCGAGGATGGCATCGAGATAGGCGGCGCCGTGCTTGGAGAAGACATCGATGTCAATCTGCTTCGGCGTGAAGGTGGTCCAGATGAGGCGCTTCGATCCGTCGCCGAAGGTCATCTTGTTGAAGGGGAAGCCGGGACGTGGCCGATAGATGGCCAAGAGGTCCTGCTCGCTGGCGCCGTTGGGGAACACCTTGCCGAAGGTCAGGAACATGTCGGCGAAGTCGGAGGCGTCACCCTTTTCGAGGAAGTCCTTGAAAGACGGCGAGTCGGCCGAGACATGGTTGACGATCATGTCGGCCATGATGTCGACGGAGGCCGACAGCGCCCGAACGTCGTTCCAGTCGCCGAGTCGCGGATCGACCATGGTGTGGTCGCTCGGGTCGAAGCCGGCGTCGGCGCCATCGATCGGGTCAAAGAAGGGCAGGGGGTGGACGCCGCCGACGACGCCCTTGAGGGGACCGTCAACCAGCGCCTTGAGGTCGGAAAAGCCGCCGGCAGTGAGCCGGTCGACATAGGTGATGAGCTGGACCTGGTTCTTCACGATGCTGTCCTCCTGGGAGCGTTCGCCGGTCTGATCGAAGGCTCAGGTCGGCAGGCGTCGCTCCAGACTTCGGGCGGGGCGTTCGACCGATTCGAGCCGAGCCGGCCCGAAGGCGGATGCCCCGGAGGAGAAACGAAAATCACTTCCGGGACGGCCCGGAAGTGATCTGATGGGAATGGCCGTCGCCGGTGGCGGCGGTCGGTTCTGTCATTCAGGCACGAACCCGCGGGGGTAGGCGACGCCCTGTGCGTTGAACAGGTGGCAGTCGGTGCCGGAGAAGACGAACTGGCGCTGCTCGCCGGCCTTGACCGGCACGTCGCCGTCGAGCACGGCGATCAGCGACGTCTCGTCGTCGCCGCGATGGGCCTGGACGATGGTCTGGTGGCCCAGCCGCTCGACGAAGGTGACGGTGACCGGTAGGCCGCCCTCGGTGCCGAGCTTGATGTGTTCGGGACGAATGCCGAGCGTCAGGTCCTCGCCGACGCTGGCGCCGGTGGAGGTCACCGCCACCTTGAGCGTCGGAACGCCGTCGCCGGCAACCGTGATGCCATCGGCGTCGACCGCGCTGGACTTCACCTTCAGGAAGTTCATCTTGGGCGAGCCGATGAAGCCGGCGACGAACAGGTTCTGCGGCCGGTGGTAGAGTTCGAGCGGCGCGCCCACCTGCCGGACGTTGCCGGCCTCCAGCACGACGATCTTGTCGGCCAGCGTCATGGCCTCGACCTGGTCATGCGTCACGTAGACCATGGTGGAGCCGAGGTCCTCGTGCAGCTTGGCGATCTCGGCGCGGGTCGAAACGCGCAGGGCGGCATCGAGGTTGGACAGCGGCTCGTCGAACAGGAAGATCTTCGGCTCGCGGACGATGGCGCGGCCGATGGCGACGCGCTGGCGCTGGCCGCCCGACAGCTGGCCGGGCTTGCGGTCCAGAAGATGCTCGATGTGCAGGATCTTGGCGGCCTTGTCGACCTTCTCGGCGATCTCGGTCTTGGAGAAGCCGGCGATCTCCAGCGCGAAGGCCATGTTGGCGTAGACCGACTTGTGCGGATAGAGCGCGTAGGACTGGAACACCATGGCGATGCCGCGGTCCTTGGGGGCGATGTCATTGCACAGCTTGTCGTCGATCAGGATCTCGCCGGAGGTGATCTCCTCGAGACCGGCGACCATTCTGAGCAGCGTCGACTTGCCGCAACCGGACGGACCGACGAAGACGACGAACTCGCCGTCGGCAATGTCGAGGTCCACCCCCTTGATGATCTCAACCCGTCCGAAGCTCTTGCGCACGTTGCGCATCGTGAGGCTGGCCATGCGGTACTCCCTTGTTTCCCTAGACCCGGCGGGTTCCGACTTCCCGGAACCGCACGCGCGGGGTTGCTATCCCGTGTTCAGCCGATCACTTCACCGAGCCGGCCGTCAGGCCGCGGACGAAGTAGCGCTGGAGTGAGAAGAAGACGATCAACGGCAGCAGCATCGACACGAAGCCGCCGGCGGTGAGCAGATGCCAGTCGGAGCCGCGCGAGCCCACCATGTCGGCAAGCCGCATGGTCAGAACCTGCACGCCCGGCACGTTGCCGATGAAGATCAACGCCACCAGATAGTCGTTCCAGACCCAGAGGAACTGGAAGATGGCGAAGGAGGCGAGGGCGGGTGTCGACAGTGGCAACACCAGCCGCCAGAAGATCTTGAAATGCGACGCGCCGTCGACGATCGCCGCCTCCATGATCTCGCGCGGCAACGTCGATATGTAGTTGTAGAGCAGGAACACCGCGAGCGGCAGGCCGAAGCCGGTGTGGGCCAGCCAGACCGACATGTAGGTACCGTTGAGCTTCAGGTGAACGTAGTCGGTGAGCACCGGCACCAGCGCGATCTGCAATGGCACCACCAGAAGCGCCACCATCAGCGCGAACACCAGCTTGCGGCCGGGGAACCTCATCCAGGCAAAGCCGTAGGCGGCGAAGGCGGCCATCAGGATCGGAATGACCACGGCAGGGAACGTGACGGCCATCGAGTTGATGAAGGCGTCGGACATGTCCTCGCCCTTGCGGGCGGCTTCCTCGGCGTTGCCCTGGATGGTCACATCCTTGCCCGCCAGCACGTCGTGGTAGTTCTGCAGCGTCGTGGGCGGCATGCCGCTCCACTGCTTCTCCTGAACCTGGATGGTGCCGGCGCGCTTGTTGCCGATCCAGACGACGCGCTTGCCGTCGGCCGATTCAACTCCCTGGCGGAGCTGCTCGAAGGTGCCGGTCGCGCCCTCGAAGGTCATGACGCCGTTGCGGTCGATCGAGGGATCGGGGACGAAGGTCTCGGTGGTAACCCAGACACGATGCGGGATCACCGTCCACCATCCCGACGACATGATCTCGTCGCGCGGACGGAAGGAGGAGACAAACAGACCCAGCGTCGGGATCAGCCACAGAAGGCAGATGACGATGAGCGTGGTGTTGACGAACACCCGGGGGAAGGGGTTGCCCTTGGACTTGGCCATCACAGGGTCTCCCTCTTGTTGAACTGGCGCAGGTTGTAGACCATCACCGGGATGACGGTCAGGAGCAGGACGATTGCGATCGCCGAGCCGAGGCCGAAGTTCCGGTTGACGAAATACTGGTTGTAGAACTGGGTGGCGATCACGTCCGTGCCGTACTGGCCGCCGGTCATCACGAGAACCACGTCGAAGATCTTCAGCGTGAAGATGATGACGGTGGCCGACACCGTGACGATGGTGCCCATGATCGAAGGGATGATGATCGAGAAGAATATCTTGAGCTCGCCGGCGCCGTCGACGCGGGCGGCCTCGATGATGTCGGTCGGCACGGACTTGATGGCGGCCGAGAACAGCACCATGGCGTAACCGGTTTGCAGCCAGACGACGATGACGATCAGGAACAGGTTGTTCCAGGGCTGCAGCATGGCGATCCAGGCCTGCGGTTCGCCGCCGAGGGCGGTGACGATGGCATTGAGCAGGCCGATCTGTACGTCGCTCGGATCGCGGACGGCGTAGATGAACTTCCAGATGACGCCGGCGCCGACCAGAGAGATGGCCATCGGCATGAAGATGATGGCCTTGGCGAGATTCTCGAACTTGCTGCGGTCTGCCAGAGCGGCAACGAGCAGGCCGAAGATGATGGTGAAGCTCGCTCCGAACACGATCCACAGCACGTTGTTGCGGAAGGTGACCAGCATGAACGGTTCGGTGAACACCGTTATGTAGTTGGCGAGGCCGATGAAGTTGGAACCGTCACGGTCGTACAGGCTGGCGATGAAGGTCCGGATGGCCGGCAGCGCCAGGAAGTAGACCACGAAGGCGATCGCCGGCAGGACGAACAGGAACGGGGTGAGGCGCTTCTGCCACTTCGATGAGGTGAACTCGATCAGCTGATTGACGATCAGGTAGAGGATCGCCGTGCCGCCGCCGCCCCAGACCATGGCAAATAGCGCGGTGACCAGCTTCGGCGCCTGGCTGTCGCGCAGAACGAAGAAGCCCTCGAACAGCACGAGCGCCGCGACGATGCCGCTCAGAAGAGTGAGGATCGCGCGATTTCGCCGTCGACGGGCGCGCGCAAGTTCGGCGGAGTGGTCATCCGCGTCGGGATTGAGAAGCGTCATATCTGTCCCCCGGAGCGCGACCCCGTGATGGCCGGCTCGTCCTTATGCCCAGCGGCGTTTGAAAAACCGGGCGTTTCGACCAGACCTTCCCGGTCCGATGTCGACCCGATCGGCGGATCCGCACCATGCATCCGGCATCGAGCCGGAGCCGTTCAGGCAGGAAGCGATGCTTCGTCCCGGTGGACCCGCGTGAAAGGTCGGTCTGGAGGAAGACGCTTGCTGCAAGCATCGCCATGTTCAGGCCCGCCTTTTCAGGTCGCGGCCCCCACTCGCTGAAAGCGGGGGCACGCTTGTCGTCAGTCTTAACCGAAAGTCAACCTCGTTGAACAGTCGGATTAAGTCGAGGCCTTACTTCTTCGGCCAAGAAGCGTCGATGTCCTTGAGGGCCGTGTCGAGGTCGGCGGTGCCAGACACCCAGGCGGTCATCTGCTTCCAGAACGAACCGGCGCCGACTTCACCCGGCATCAGGTCCGAACCGTCGAAGCGGACGGCGGTCGCGCCGGCCAGAATGGCGGCAACGCCCTTGTCGACTTCGTTCTGGTACCAGGCGAGATCGGCGTCCTTCTGCGGGGCAATGGCGCCGCCGACGGCGAGCCAGGACTTCAGATGCTCGGCCTTCGCAAAGTACTGCATGACGGCCTTGACTTCCGGACGGTCGTTGAAGGCGCCCCAGATGTCGCCACCGACGAGAACCGGCTTGCCATAGGCTTCATCGATACCCGGCAGGTAGAAGAACGAGTAGTCAACACCGGCCTTGGCCTTCTCCGGGAAGAAGGCGGTGATGAAGTTGCCCTGCTTGTGCAGCCAGCACTTCGGCGGGTCGGAGAACATGTTGACCGGCGAGTCGCCGAAGCTGGTCGACACGATGCCCTTGCGGCCGCCGTAGACGTACTTCTCGTCGAGCCAGATCTTGCCGAGGGTCTCGGCGGCCTTCTTCACCTCGGGCGAGGAGAAGGGCAGCTTGCCTTCGGTCCAGGCATCGTAGTTCTCGAGCGAGGTCGTGCGGAGCATGAACTCCTCGAGCCAGTCGGTCGCCGGCCAGCCCGTGGCGGCGCCGGACTCGATGCCCACGCACCACGGCGTGTCGCCGTCGGCAACGATCTGGTCCTGCAGGGCCTCGAGCTCCGCCCACGTCGTCGGCACCTTGTAGCCGGCGGCGTCGAAGGCCTTCTTCGGATACCAGACCAGGCTCTTGACGTTCACGCGCTCCCACACGCCGTAAATGCCAGGATTGCCATCCTTGCCCTGCTTGGTCGCCATGTCCACCCAGCTCGGGATGTACTGCTGCAGGAAGTAGTCCTTGTTGCCCGAGAGATCGACCAGCTTGCCGGCCTTGGCGAAGTTGGCGAGCAGACCGGGCTGCGGGAAGTCGGCGATATCCGGAGGATTGCCAGCGTCCGAACGCGTGGCGATCGTCGCTTCGAACTGCTTCGAGCCTTCGTACTGAATGTCGATGCCGGTGGCTTCCTCGAACGCCTTGATGGTGTCGTTGAAGCGGACTTCGTCACCAGCAGTGAAGGGACCGAAGGCGGTGACCTTCGTGCCCTTGAACTTGCCGGCGAAGGCATCGGCCAGTTCCGGCGGGACGTTGTCCGCGGCGGCAGCGGCCGAGACGACGGCGAAAGCGGCGAAAGCCGACGCCATCAGACAGGCGTTAAGTGATCTCAGTTTCATCCAAACCTCCCAAATCGGGTCTTCCTAAAGAACAATCGCGCAACCCGCGCGATCTTGACGCCTCCCCCTCGACGGAAAGCGGCGGCGTCATCAGCGTGGCGGAGCAGTTGTCCGACGCACGATGAGCTCGACGGGCAACGTGTCGCAGGTCGGCCCCTTCTCCGGCTCCTCAATTCGCCTGAGAAGGGCCTCGACGCTGCGACGCCCGGATTCGAAAAGAAGCTGGCGAACGGTCGTCAGCCCCACAAAATCAGCCATTTCGATGTCGTCGTAGCCGACCACCGACAGGTCGCCGGGAACGTCCAGTCCCAGATCGCGCGCCGCCTCCAGCACGCCAAGTGCCTGGGTGTCGTTGGAGGCGAAGATCGCCGTCGGCGGTTCGGTGAGGCTGAGCATCCGCATGGCGAGGTCCCTCGCCACCTCGCGGCCGAAGCGGCCGTCGAGATGATATTCGGGACGAATTCCGATGGCCGCCTCGATCAGCGCGCGCCGGTATCCTTCGAAACGGTCCTCGCCGGCGGTGAAGTTGAAGCCGACCTGAGGAATGTCGCCGATGTAGCCGATGCGGCGATGCCCGAGATCGATAAGGTGGCGCGTCGCGGTCCGCCCCCCGGCAATGTCGTTGATAACGATACGATCAAAGGGCTCACAAATCGGATTGCCGACGTCGACGAAGACAACCGGAACGGATGAGCGCTGGAAGCGCGCGACATCCGGAAGCGTCGGCGGCAGGGAAATGACGATGACGCCATCCACCCGGCGCGGGTCCGGTACCGTCCGGAAATAGCGATCTCGCTTCTCGACCGCGTCGACATTGTAAATGACGACGTCATAGCCGTTTTCAGAAGTCGTTTCCTCGATGCCATGGAGACGTTCGACGAAGACCGAACGCGTAAAGAAAGGAGCAATGACCGCGATGCTTTGCGTCTTGCCCATGGAGAGGCCGCGCGCTGCCAGATTAGGAACGTAATTAAGGTCGCGTACCGCCCCCATGACTTTGGCGCGCGTCGTTTCGGATACGCGTGGATGGTCATTCAGCACCCGCGAGACGGTGCCGAGGCCGACTCCAGCTCTCTCCGCTATGTCCTTTATCGTCGGGCGCATGTGAGCAAACATGTTATGGAAGCGTTTCCATGGGGTAGCACAAGAGAGTGTGTTGAGCAATAGACGCAACATCGACTTATGTCCAAGGGGTCGTTTCGGACGGCTGGCGGTCTCCTGTCACGGGTTCGTTGAAAACTCGGCATTCTTTGCAAACGCCGACGAAAACGATACGACTAAAGGTCTAGGCCCATTCCTGGGTCGGATGCAAGCTCACCTTGGGTTTGTACTTAGGGAAAGTGGATTTCCCCATCCCAGTTGCCGCGATTTAAAGCGCTTTCAAGCCAATTCGGAGCGATGGGAGGTCCTCCGTGACGTCCGTGTAACCCGTCCGATTTTGGCTCGAACGGCTATTTGTGGATTTGAAACGTTGGCAGAGATGGCTATCGTTCGGCCGGTCGGGGGCGGGACGTTCTCGCGAGCTTGGCAAAAGTGCCGCTTCAAGGGTGCCGCCGCCTGGTGGTAGAATCGAACAGGTTCGGCAAGCGGAAGCCGACGACCACGCCTTGTCTGCGTTTGGGTGCAGGCTAACCGGCTAGTCGGTTCGATATCGGCGCCGGAGCAAGGCGAAGCCGGGGGGCGCCTCCGAGGGCGTCGGGGCCGGAACGGCGCATGCCCGTGGGCAGCGAAGGGAGAGTATGGTGTTCGGACCGTTCAGAAGACGTTCGCCGCAGCGCCCGGCCTGGAGCCGGCTTGATGCCGATGCCGATGACCTTCGGGAGTACGATGCGTTTGGCCCCTGGCTTTTGCAGATCGGGTCGGCCGCCGAGATGCCCCCCAGATTCCGTTCTGCCTACGACGATCTGCGACACGCCGACCATCTCATCAAGATCCCGCGCGCCATCGATCGGCGCGACGCGTTTCCCGGTGCCGACCTTTACGGCGCCGCCTTTGCGCTGGATAGCGACGGCATCACCTTGCTGACGGCCCCCGACGGCGCGGACGGGTTTGTTCGACGGCATTTGGCCTGGGACGAAGTGGCTGCCGTTCGGACCGTGAGCAACCTTCTGCACGCCGAGTTCGTTCTCTTGCTGAAAGAGGGCGACGCGCTGACTGTGACCTACAACTCCGTTTCGACCGACATGATGACCCGCGTCGTCGGGTTCATTCGCCAGCAGCTCATGGCGCCGGACGACTTCGGTCCGGCCCTGGTCAACGAGGCCGAGGAGTTCGAGGACTTCTTCTTCAAGGCCATGCTGGCCGAGGAACGCCACGGCGGCCAGTTCATGCTGCCCATCCATTTCGAGGCGCCGGGCAAGTCCTGCCGCAATGCCCAGAACCGTCGGCGCGTCACCACCGGTCTGTTGATCCTGCTGTCGGGAAGCGAGCTTGTGATCGTCGATCGCGATGCGCCGATGCGGCGGCGTTTCTTCGCTCACTATGCCTACCGCAAGACCTATGTCGGTCTGGCGGCGGTGCGCGGGTTCCGTCTGCAACAGCCGCCGGACAATGCCCCAGGCCGATTCATGGTGCTGGAGCTGATCATGGAACAGCAGCGCCTTGGCATTCCCTGTTTCAAGACGCCCCAGCGGGTCATCGATCTCCTGCGTCGGCGCGGCGTGGCCCGGCTTTGAAACTCCGCCTCATCCGGCTCTCCGCCGGACGAGGCTGGCGATCTGCAGCAGCGTGGCGAGAAGCCCGAACGCCGCGCCGAGCGCCGCCACCGCTGGCCAGCCGCCATGCGGCCAGGCCGCTCCGGCCAGGGCCGAGCCGGCGGCGCCGCCCAGGAACATCAGTCCCATGAACAGCGTGTTGATGCGCGCCCTCGCTTCCGGGCGGAGCGAATAGATGATGTGCTGGTTGGAGATCAGCGCGCTCTGGACCGCAAAATCGAGGACGATCACCCCGACGACGAGACCGATGATCGACGGCCAGAGACCGAAGATGGCCCAGGCCGCGAGCGTCAGGGCGGCGCCGAGGGCAATGACCCCATGAGGTCCGCGCCGGTCGGCGATGTGCCCCGCCAGTGGAGCTGCCAGAATGCCGACGAGCCCGACGATGCCGAACAGACCGGCGACGTCGGCGCCAAGTCCGAAACGCGGGTCCTCGAGGCGGAGTGCGAGAACCGTCCAGAAGGCCGAGAAAGCCGCGAATAAGAGCGCCTGGGTAGCCGCCGCCAGTCGCAACGCGGCGAACTCGCGGAACAGGTGGACGAGCGAGACCATCAGGCGGCCGTATCCGAGTCCGCTGTCGGGGTGGCTCCTCGGCAGACGGAGCCCCATCCAGGCAGCGGCGCCGAGCGCGACGGGAACGCCGAGCCAGAACATGGTGCGCCAGCCGGTGTGCTCGCCGACGAAGCCGGCCACCGTCCGGCTGAGAAGAATGCCGGCGAACAAGCCCGCCATCACCGTTCCCACTGTCGCGCCTCGCCGCTCCGGTGGCGCCAGATGGGCGGCGAGCGGCACCACCTGCTGCGCGACCGTGGCGGCGAGTCCGACGGCGAAGGAGGCGGCCAGCATGGGCGCGGCGCCCGGCGCCATCGCCGTTGCCGCCAGCGAGACCGCCAGCATGAGGAACTGCGCGACGATCAGCGCCCGCCGCTCCAGGATGTCGCCGAGCGGCACCAGCAGGAAAAGACCAGCCGCGTACCCGAGTTGGGTGGCCGTCGGAATGTAGGCGGTCAGCGGACTGCCGAGATCGCTCTGCATCACGCCGAGCAGTGGCTGATTGTAGTAGATGTTGGCGACCGCGAGGCCGGCGGCAGCGGCCATTGCCAGCGTAAGGCCGCGGGAGAGGGCGGCGGATGTGCCTTCAGTGGATGACTTGGTCACCTGAAACTCCATGCCGCTGGGCGGCTCGTCGAGAATATCGATTATGGAGGCATACTACCAATCGTAACGATATCGCGTATAGTGCGGCAGAGAGTTAAGTCCGCATAACGGATGCCGATATAATGGACATTGATTCCATTTCCGTTTTCGTTGAGGCAACCCGGGCCGGCAGTTTGGCTGGCGCCGCCCGTGAACTGGGGCTGGTGCCAATGGCGGCGTCGCGCCGGCTCGCGGCCCTGGAGGGCGAGCTGGGCGTTCGCCTCGTTCACCGGACGACGAGGGCGCTGGCGCTGACGGCGGAGGGAGAAGCCTTTCTGCCCTATGCCGAGGCAATGATCGAGGATGCGACCAACGCCCGCGCCGCCGTCAGGCCGTCGGGGCCGTGCGTCGCCGGTCTCCTGCGCGTCACTGCGTCGGAACCGTTCGGGCGAAAGGTGGTGAGCGCCATGCTGCCGGCCTTTCTCGCCGCCAATCCCGATCTTCGCGTCGATCTGCTGCTCACCGACACTGTCGTCGACATCGTCGCGGCCGGTGTCGACGTCGCCATCCGCATCGCGCCTCTTCGCGATAGCTCGTTGGTCGCTCGCCGTCTCGCCGACAGCCCGCGCCACCTCTACGCTTCGCCGGCCTATCTCAAATTTGCCGGAACGCCGAGCCGGCTCGCCGACCTGGAACGGCATCAGTGCCTGCTGCTGTCCGGCGCCACGCACTGGGCCTTCGCCGCCGGAGACCGAACCCGGCGTGTGCGGGTGACCGGGCGCTATGCGAGCAACTCCATCGAGGCCCTCCACGAGGCGTGTCTCCGGGGACTTGGTCTCGCGTTGCTCTCGGAGTGGAACGTCGCCGCCGATGTTGCCTCCGGCCGCCTGGTGCCGGTTCCGCTCGAAGGCGCGGAGCCGGAGGCGCTTGGAATCTGGGCCGTCTATCCGTCCGCGCGGCTCGTGCCGCCCAAGGCGCGTCTGTTCGTCGAGGCACTGGCGCGACAACTCGATCGGGGCGGTGAATAGCAGCCGACGGATGAGACAGTACGTTAGAATTTTGTTAAGCCCACTTGCGCGGCGGCGGCCACGGGCCTATATCGCCGCGCTCGGGCGGCCCTGCCCGGACCAGATGGAATGACGGCAATGAATGACAACCTGATCGCAGACCTTATTTTCCCTGCCATCAGGACTCGCATTCATGCCCGCTTCCATCACGCTTTCCGGTCTCAGCTATTCTACGCCTGACGGCCGTCTTCTTTTCGACAATCTGAACATCGCCTTTGGCGCCGAGCGCACCGGCCTCGTCGGGCGCAATGGCGTGGGCAAGTCGACGCTTCTGCGCCTTGTCTCTGCCGAGCTGTCGCCGCGATCCGGTGCGGTGTCCGTCGCCGGCCGGGTGGCCGTGCTGCGCCAGATCGTGGCGCCGCCTCCGGACATGACCGTGGCCGATCTGTTCGGCGTGACGGACGGGCTGGCCCTGATCGATCGCGCCGAGGCGGGCAGGGCCAGCCTCGCGGAGCTGGCCGAGGCCGATTGGACGCTGCCGTCGCGTTTGGAGGCGTCGCTTTCGCGGCTGGGGCTCGGCATTCGGCCGGACAAGCCGCTCGCCGCGCTGTCGGGCGGCGAGATGACGCGGGCGGCCTTGGCGGCGCTCACGTTCGACGAGCCCGACATGTTGCTGCTCGACGAACCGACCAACAATCTCGACCGCGACGGGCGACGGGCTGTGATCGAGCTTCTCGCCGGCTGGCGCGGCGGCGCCGTGGTGGTCAGTCACGACCGCGAGTTGCTGGAGAGCATGGATGCCATTGTCGAGCTCACGTCGCTCGGCGCCAGCCGCTATGGCGGCGGCTGGAGCGCCTACCGGGCGCGCAAGGCCATAGAACTCGCCGCCGCCCGACATGACTTCGACGACGCCGAGAGGCGGTTCGCCGGCGAGAGGCAGTCGGCCCAGGCCCAGGCTGAAAAGCAGGCGCGACGGGCCGGGGTCGGGGCGCGAAAGGCGGCGAGGGGCGACATGCCCAAGATCGTCGCCGGCGGCCTCGAACGCAAAGCCGAGGAAACGCGTGCCGCCGACGCTAGGCTCGCCGAGCGCCGCATGGCCGCCGCCGCTTCGGCCGTCGACGAAGCTCGCGGCAAGCTGGAGGTTCTCATTCCCTTTTCGGTCAGCTTGCCGCCGTCCGGCCTCGTTGCCGACCGTCTGGTGCTGAGGCTGGACGGGGTTTCGGTCGGTCACGGCGACAGGGTGCTCGTCCGCGACCTGTCGCTGGACATCAGGGGGCCGGAGCGAGTCGCGATCACCGGACCGAACGGCTCCGGAAAGACCACGCTGCTGGGAGCGATCACCGGCGGCCTGCCACCGCTCTCGGGCACCGTCGATCGGCGCGTCGACTTCGCCTTTCTCGATCAGCGGGTCTCGCTTCTCGACGAAGCCGAAACGATCCGCGACAACTATCGCCGCCTCGATCCCGGCGCCAGCGAGGAAGCCTGCCGGGCGTGTCTCGCCAGGTTCAGGTTCCGAGCCGATGCCGCGCTTCGAACCGTCGGCAGCCTGTCGGGGGGAGAACGTCTGAGGGCAGGGCTCGCCTGCGTCCTCGGCCGTGCCCGCCCGCCGCAATTGCTCGTTCTCGACGAGCCGACCAACCATCTCGATGTCGAGTCGATCGAGACCGTGGAAGCGGGGCTTCGGGCCTATGACGGCTCACTTCTGGTTGTAAGCCACGACGAGGCCTTCCTGGAGGCCATTGGAATAGGCCGGCGCGTCGAGCTCGCGTCACCCGATGGAACGACGCGTCTCGCCTGACCCGTGCGGGAGGCTGCCCGGTATGGGAATCGTAATCGATTGAATGCTGTCGAACCGGGCGTTTCCGGTATCGAATCTCGCGCCGGAAACCGCTCGCGCAACGCTATTCCAGATTTCTTAGTACAAACTACGTATTCGATACGTAGTGGCACGTAGAACTTTGGGCGAAATTCGTAACCGGATCGGAGAAGACAGGAAAAATCCCGGAAATAAGCCGAAATGCTCAGTTGACTGGTCTCTCGATGGTCTTCTGTTCCTATTATGTTCCGTTATTTTGAGGGTCGTATCTATACCCTCGTACGGTCTTACAACGATTGATCCCTCATACTTCAGTCGGTATTGTCTTTTTCAGGAACGCTAATCCGGGCCGCTCGGTTATGGGTGCCGGGCGTTGGAGAGACTGGCAGGAGAGTTGACCGTCATGGGGTTGTCTGATGGGGCCGTAAGGTTCCCGATGCTGCTCTTTTGTGGTGTAGTCGCCACAGCGGACGTCTCTTTATTCAGGCTGCGAACCTTACCCACCCCTGTCGGCGCATCGTCTCATAAGTCCTCTCTCGCGAATGAGACCGGAACGGGCGGCGATATGTCCATCGGAGAAAGCTGATGTCACAAGCTCCTACCAAGAATGCCAAGCTTATTGCCTGGGTCGAAGAAGTCGCCAAGCTGACGACCCCGGACCGCATCTATTGGTGCGATGGTTCGCAGGAAGAGTATGATCGTCTCTGCCAGGAGCTGGTCGACGGCGGCACCTTCACCCGTCTGAACGACAAGAAGCGTCCGAACAGCTTCCTCGCCCGTTCCAATCCGTCGGACGTTGCCCGCGTCGAGAGCCGCACCTTCATCTGCGCCAAGACCAAGGAAGAAGCCGGCCCGACCAACAACTGGGCTGATCCGGCCGAAATGCGCGCCACCATGATGGGCCTGTTCAAGGGCTGCATGAAGGGCCGTACGATGTACGTGATCCCCTTCTCCATGGGTCCGCTCGGTTCGAAGATCGCCCAGATCGGCGTTGAGCTCTCCGATAGCGCCTATGTCGCCGTCCACATGCGCATCATGACCCGCATGGGTACCAAGGTGCTCGACGTGCTCGGCAACAACGAGTTCGTGCCCTGCATCCACTCTGTCGGCGCCCCGCTCGAAGCCGGCCAGAAGGACGTCGCCTGGCCCTGCAACGACACTAAGTATATTGTCCACTTCCCCGACACCCGCGAGATTATGTCGTTCGGTTCGGGTTATGGTGGCAACGCCCTGCTCGGCAAGAAGTGTCTCGCCCTGCGTATCGCGTCGGTCATGGCCCGCGACGAGGGCTGGCTGGCCGAGCACATGCTCATCCTCGGCGTCAAGAACCCCAAGGGCGAGAAGTCTTACGTCGCCGCCGCCTTCCCGTCGGCCTGCGGCAAGACCAACTTCGCCATGATCATCCCGCCGAAGGCTTATGCCGGCTGGGAAATCACCACCATCGGCGACGACATCGCCTGGGTGAAGCCGAACGCCGATGGCGAACTGCGCGCCATCAACCCCGAGAACGGTCTGTTCGGTGTTGCCCCCGGCACCAACGAAGTGTCGAACCCGAACGCACTGCGTACGCTGCATGCCAACAGCATCTTCACCAACGTCGCGCTGACCGACGACGGTGACGTGTGGTGGGAAGGCATGACCGATGAGGCTCCTGCGCACCTGATCGACTGGACTGGTAAGGACTGGACCCCGGATTGCGGCCGCCCGGCGGCTCACCCGAACAGCCGCTTCACCGCTCCGGCGAGCCAGGTGCCGTCGATCGATCCGGACTGGGAGAATCCCGCCGGTGTTCCGATCTCGGCCTTCATCGTTGGCGGCCGCGTTGCCACCGCCTTCCCGCTGGTCATGCAGTCGTTCAGCTGGAGCCACGGCGTCTATCTTGCCGCCACCATGGGCTCCGAGCAGACGGCTGCGGCCGAGGGTACCGGCATGCGTCGCGATCCCTTCGCCATGCTGCCGTTCTGCGGCTACAACATGGGCGACTATTGGGCGCACTGGCTCCACATGGGCCGCAACCTGCCGAAGGCGCCGGGCATCTTCCGCGTCAACTGGTTCCGCAAGGACGACAACGGCAAGTTCATTTGGCCGGGCTATGGCGAGAACATGCGCGCCCTCGAGTGGATCGTCGGCCGTGTCAAGGGCGAGGCTGACGCCGTCGAGTGCCCCTACGGCCTGGTGCCGCGCTACGATGACCTCAACATGAACGGCCTCGACTTCTCCAAGGCCAAGTATGATGCCATCCTCAAGGTCACCAAGACCAAGGCGCTTGCCGAGGCCGAGGACCAGGGCAAGTACTTCGCCCAGTTTGGCTCTCATCTCCCCAAGGAAATGGAGCTTGAGCGTCAGCTGTTCACGGCCCGTCTCGAGCGGTCGCCCGACGTGTGGGAAATCAAGGGCTGACCAGCTTCTGGTAAGTTCGAGACTTTTCTGACGACATGAAGGACGGCCCTCGGCAAACGAGGGCCGTTCTTTTTGAGACCCTACGTCGAACCCCCGATGGCAGTCCTTGCTGACATCTTCTGTCGTCTCCTCGGGAATAGACAGGGAAGATCAAGAGTGGGGTAGGTTGTGAGCATACTCAATCGCGCGTGGCATGAAGCGAACCCCATGCCGAAAAATCCCAAGCCGGAACAGCGTATGACCTGGCACGCCGGGCACGCCGCAAACTGCGGTTGCCGCCCGATTCCCGCCGGTGTGATCCGTCTTTTCGTCGAGCGCGGTTTGCCGGTCCCGGCCGAGACGGTGCGCTTGGAGGCCGCCGAGCGGAAGGGGTGAGCCGTGCGACGATGCGGGCCTCCGCCATCTCGCGCCGGCAGATTTTTGATCGATCAGCCAGATAGGTCGCGCAGTCGTGATCGCCGGATTCTGCGCGGCGTTAGGTTTTTTCTGGAACCTTTTTGAGTTTCGATCATATTTATGAACGGGCCGCCGACAGGGGCCGTCGTCCGCCGCTGGCGGACCCCGGCTCCGGACCGGACTTCATTTCAGTGGCGACGATCCTCTACGGCCTCGGTTGCAGTTTCAGTTGGCGCCATCGGACGTTTACGATTTCGGCCTTGTTGAAGACCGCAGAACCGATGCCGCCGCGATAGCGTTGGTGGGGGACCATGCGATGGTCTGGGCGGAAAATATTCTCCGCGGCCTGCTGAACAAGCTGGTGACGCGGGGATCGTTTGAAGTTGAACTCTACAATGGAACACGCTGGACGTTCGGCGATGGCAGCGGCAAACGCGTCGTAGCCCGCATCGCCGACCGTGGGGTCGCCTCGGAGTTGATCCGCGATCCGGAAGTCCGGTTCGGTGAACTCTATATGGACGGCAGGCTCGATGTCGTCGAGGGTACGCTCTACGAGCTTGTCGAACTGCTGCTCCAGCATGGCGTCGGCATGCGCCAGTTCACCGGTCGGAAGCTGTTCCTGATGGCACGCAAGATCAGGCACTTGCTGGTCGGGCGCAACACGCTGCTGCGGTCGCGCCGCAACGTGGTCCATCATTACGACCTCAATGCCGCCTTCTACGATCTGTTCCTGGATTCGGACCGACAATACTCCTGCGCCTATTACGCCGCGCCGGACATGACGCTCGAGGAGGCGCAACGCGCCAAGTGCCGGCATCTGGCCGCCAAGCTCCTCATCGATCCTGGCATGAGCGTGCTCGATATCGGTTCCGGCTGGGGCGGGCTCGGGCTCTACCTCGCCGAAGCCGGCAAGGCTGGCCGCGTCAAGGGTATCACGCTGTCCGACGAGCAACTGGCCATCGCCAGAAGGCGAGCTGCGGACAAGGGCTACGACCACGTCAAGTTCGAGCTCGAAGACTATCGCAACATGCGCGGTAGCTTTGATCGCATCATCTCGGTCGGCATGTTCGAGCACGTCGGCCCTCAGAACTACGACACCTTTTTTCGCAAGACGGCCGACCTCCTAGCCGACGACGGCGTGTTCATGCTGCACACCATCGGCCATACCTCGACGCCGGGGCTCACCAACGGCTGGATCACCAAATACATCTTCCCCGGCGGTCACTTGCCCGCCTTGTCCGAAGTGGTGACCGCCGTCGAGAAGTCCGGGCTGATGATGGCGGACGTGGAAGTGCTGCGCCATCACTATGCCGACACGCTTCGCGAATGGCGTTCGCGTTTCACGGCTCGGCGCGACAAGGCGCTGGCCCTCTACGACGAGCGCTTCTGCCGGATGTGGGAATGCTATCTCGCGCTCTGCGAGGCGGCGTTCCGCTTCCTCGACGTGGTGGTCTACCAGTTCCAGCTTACTCATCGGAACGACGTGGTCCCGATCACCCGCGACTACATTGCCAAGCGGGAGGCCGAGCTGTTTGCCCGTGAGAAGGCCTTGGGCGAGCCGACGGCGGCACGCTCCTGGCGGGACATGGCCACAGTCATCACGGGGGGATAGCGCAGGGTGTTGGAGCACCTTCCGGCGTCCGGCCTGCGGCAGGCGAGGGAGGCCGGTTCAGCCTCTCTCCGTCATCCTGCGCGTCAGCTCGTAGAGCGCGATGCCGCTCGTGGTCGCGACGTTGAGGCTGTCGAACCCGCCGGCCATGTCGATACGCACCGTTTCGGCGTGGGCCATCTCGGCATCCGGCAGACCAGGGCCCTCCGTCCCGAGGAGCAGGGCTACCGGTCGGTCGGTTGGGACCTCATGCAGCCGCATGGCCCCGCGTGGCGACAATGCGAGCACCCGATAGCCAAGGTCGCCCAAGGCCGCCGCGACGCCTGTGTCCGTATCGAGCCGTGTGAACGGCACGTTCAGTACGCCACCGACCGACACCCTTATCGCTTTCCGATAAAGCGGGTCGCACGAGGTCGCGTCGAGCACCACCGCTCCCGATCCGAAGGCGGCGGCGTTGCGAAAAATCCCGCCCATGTTGTCGTGATTGGCGATGCCGACAAGGCCGACGACGACTCGCGGGCGGCTTGCCAGCAGATCTGCGAGGCGTGGGGAGGGCGCGCGCCGGCCGAGACCCAGAAGCCCCCGGTGAATGGGGAAGCCGACGACCCTGTCCATAAGCTCTTGGTCGGTAACGTAGATGGGCAGGTCGTCGGGCGGCGCCCACGCCAACGCGGTGTCGATCCGGTTGCCGGCGACCAGAAGTGCCTCAGGCCGGAAGCGCGCCCCCTTCGACAGAAAGACCGCCAGCACGCTTTCGCCCTCGGCGATGAAGGCGTCGCCATGGGTTTGTCGAAGATCGCGATCGCGGACGTTCATGAACGGGGCGAGACGCGGGTCGGCCGGATCGGTGACCGGAATGATCATGGGCTTGTCTTCCGCTTCTTGACGGGGGGACACGGGACACCGTTATTAGCTGAGAGGCGTCGAAGCCAGAGGGCACGCCGAAAGGATTGCGGGATGTTTCATCAACGACTGACCGGAGTGTTCGCGGGCCTTGCCGGCGCGGCCGGCGTGGCGACGCTCGCCGTCGGCGCCCACGCCGTCACCGGCGCCAACCTGGACGTCGCCGGAAACGTCCTTCTGTTTCACGCCGCGGCGCTGCTGGCGCTCGCCAACGCCGTCGATCGACCGCTGATAAGGCTGTCGGCCCTGCTGTTCGTCGTTGGGTGCCTCCTGTTCTCGGGTGATCTGATCTTCAAGGCGGCGATGGCGAGGAGTCTGTTTCCAATGGCGGCGCCTTCGGGGGGCGTCGCGCTGATCCTCGGCTGGTTGGCGGTCGCCGCC
The DNA here is from genome assembly GCF_950100655.1 of Pleomorphomonas sp. T1.2MG-36. NCBI lineage: Bacteria > Pseudomonadati > Pseudomonadota > Alphaproteobacteria > Hyphomicrobiales > Pleomorphomonadaceae > Pleomorphomonas > Pleomorphomonas sp. T1.2MG-36. The sequence continues at coordinate 183,166 of NZ_CATNLY010000012.1, read as the reverse complement.
GGGGCGTTGCTTCCGCGGCGGTCGTGAAACCCGCCGTCCCCGGATCCCGGCCGCGCGGCCTTGACTCTTGCGCGGCCAAATGGTCGTGTCCGGCCGAATACCATTGAGGAAAAACAACAGATGACCAACGCCTTCGTGTTCCCCGGTCAGGGCAGTCAGGCCATCGGCATGGGCAAAGCCCTCGCCGATCATTACGCCGCCGCGCGGGCGGTGTTCGAAGAGGTGGACGACGCTCTCGGCGAGAAGTTGTCCGACATCGTCTTCAACGGTCCCGAGGATCAGCTGACGCTGACCGCCAACACCCAGCCGGCTCTGATGGCCGTCAGCCTTGCCGCGCTGCGCGCCCTGGAGGCCGAGGGCATCACCATCAAGCAGCACGCTGCCTTCGTGGCCGGTCACTCGCTCGGCGAGTATTCGGCCCTGGCTGCCACGGGCGCCTTGTCGGTGACCGACGCCGCCCGCCTGCTGCGGACGCGCGGCAACGCCATGCAGAAGGCCGTGCCGGTGGGCGAGGGCGCCATGGCTGCGCTGCTCGGGCTCGATTTCGATGCGGCCGTGGCCGTTGCCAAGGAAGCCGCCCAGGGCGACGTCTGCGAGGCGGCCAATGACAATGCTCCTGGCCAGGTGGTGGTGTCGGGTGCCAAGCTCGCGGTCATCCGTGCCGTCGATATCGCCAAGAGCAAGGGCGCCAAGCGGGCCATGCTTCTCAACGTCTCCGCTCCCTTCCATTGCCGCCTGATGCAGCCGGCGGCCGAGGCCATGGCCGAGGCGCTGGCCGCGGCGACCATCAACGCGCCGATCGTGCCGATCTTCGCCAACGTCACGGCCGTCTCGACATCCGACCCCGAGGCAATCCGCAAGCAGCTCGTCGCCCAGGTCACCGGTACCGTCCGCTGGCGCGAGAGCGTGTCGGCCATGGCCGGTGCCGGCGTCGACAAGTTCGTGGAAGTGGGGGCGGGCAAGGTGCTGTCCGGCCTCATTCGCCGCATCGCGCCCGGCGAGGGTGTGATCGATTTCGGCAAGCCCACGGATATTGCCGACGTCAAGGCGCTGCTCGGGCTCGCCTAAAGACGGAAAATTCATGCGGTATCATGCTACCGTCTAGCTTAAGCTATTGATTTTTATGAATATGGTGCCGCTCGTTATGCTTGACAAACGAGCGGCATTTCCATATTTGAAGGCGCGACGGCGGCGCCCGGTAACGGGAGCCGCCCTTTCGCATCGGCAACGGTGCGAAAGAGATGACGAACCGGCCGCCTTTTGGGGCGGCCCAACCGGAAGACGGTAACGCCCATGACGACCTATACGGCGAAGCCGGCGAACATCGAGAAGAAGTGGGTCTTGATTGACGCCGAAGGCCTCGTGGTCGGCCGCCTCGCGACTGTGATCGCGATGCGCCTCCGCGGCAAGCATAAGGCCACCTACACCCCGCACATGGACGACGGTGACAATGTCGTCGTCATCAATGCGGACAAGGTGGTGCTGACCGGCCGCAAGTACACCGACAAAACCTATTACTGGCACACCGGCTATATCGGCGGCATCAAGGAGCGCAAGGCGCGCCAGATCCTCGAAGGTCGCTTCCCCGAGCGCGTGCTCGAGAAGGCCGTTGAGCGCATGATTCCCGAGGGGCCGCTTGGCCGTCGCCAGCTTTCCAACCTCCGCGTCTACGCTGGTGCCGAGCATCCCCATGCCGCCCAGCAGCCGGAAGTCCTCGACGTCAAGTCGATGAACAAGATGAACACGAGGCCTTGATCCATGGCTGAGCTCTCCTCCCTCGCTGAACTCGGCACTGCCGACGTCGCCCCGGTGGCCGAAGCCCCGGTGCACGTCCAGAAGCTGGACAAGTTCGGCCGCGCCTATGCCACCGGCAAGCGCAAGAACGCCATCGCTCGCGTCTGGGTCAAGCCGGGTTCCGGCAAGATCGTTGTGAACGGTAAGGAGTTCAACGCTTACTTCGGTCGTCCGGTGCTCCAGATGATCGTCCAGCAGCCGATCTACGCCGCTGCTCGCGACGGCCAGTTCGACATCATCGCCACGGTTGCCGGCGGCGGCCTCTCCGGCCAGGCCGGTGCGCTGCGCCACGGCATCTCCAAGGCGCTGACCTACTACGAGCCGGGCCTGCGCGGCGTGCTCAAGAAGCTCGGCTTCCTGACCCGCGACAGCCGCGTCGTCGAGCGCAAGAAGTACGGCAAGCGCAAGGCTCGCCGCAGCTTCCAGTTCTCGAAGCGCTGATCCGGTTTCGGATTCGGAATATGGAAAGGGCGGTGCCATTGGCGCCGCCCTTTTCGTTGGTGCATTCAGCTTGGAAGGCTGCTGACGTCAGTCCTTGATCCTCAGCCCCACTGGGTCGGGCGGGAGAGGGATGAACTCCGTCTCGCCGACGATCTCCGGAAAGCGCCGGGCGCGCCAATCCGCCTTGGCGGCCTCGATGCGCTCCTTCGATGAGGAAACGAAATTCCAGTAGATGTGTCGCTTCTCCGGGAAGGGCTCGCCGCCGATCAGCACGAGACGCGTCGGCTCCGTCGCGACCAGGATCACCTCGGCGCCGGGGCGGAAGATGACGAGCTGGTTCGGCGGGAACACGCCATCCTGCCCTTCGATGCCGACGCCGCCATGGATGACGTAGGCGGCCCGCTCGACATGGTCCGGCGGCACCTTGAAGCGCGTGCCGGCTTCGAGGTGGACATCGGCATACATCAGGTCCGAGTAGACCGGCACCGGCGAGCGAACCCCGAAGCCTTCGCCGGCCACCAATGTCATTCGCATGCCGGTATCGGAGAATACGGGAAGCACGGCCTTGTCATGATGGCTGAAGAGAGGGGCGATCTCCTCGCTTGCCTTGGGCAGCGCCACCCAGATCTGGGTGCCGAACAGGTTCCCTCCGGCGGCATGCACGGCCGCGGGGAAACGTTCGGAGTGGACGATGCCGTTTCCGGCCGTCATCCAGTTGACCTCGCCGGCTCGGATCGTCTCCTTGTGACCGGCGCTGTCGCGATGGATCATTTCGCCGTCGAACAGGTAGGTCAGCGTCGACAGGCCGATGTGCGGATGCGGCCGCACGTCCTCCGCCTCGCCGGCGCCAAACATCACCGGCCCCATCTGGTCGAAGAAGATGAATGGCCCGACCATGCGGCGCTGCGCCGACGGCAGGGCGCGACGCACCTTGAAGCCGCCGAGATCGCGGACGTTCGGAAGAATGATCTCCTCGATGCGGTCGTTGCCGCCCTTTCCGGGAATGCTCATGATCTGTCCTTTTCTGTTGATGGACAGGATAAGGGCTTCTGCGGATGAGCGGTAGCCGCCGTTCGTTGAACGGTGTTTTTCATCCCGATGGTGAAAGGCCGCCAGAGCAGGGGTGTCATCTTGCAAGTATAAATAAAAAAGCAGGGCCGAAGCCCTGCTTTCTAGTTCCGCGTGTCAGCCCATAAAGCCTACAGATAGAAAGACCTCCCAATCCATCCGCCGGCGGCAGCGTTTTCCGCGCCTATATGGGTTTTCCCTCCCAAGACTCAGACCGCGATGACTGGATGGCATTCTACTTTTGCCTATTTCGACGGCTTCATTTACTGAAGCATTTTGTCTTTTGGCTGTGCCGTCCTTGTTTATGGCGGGTACCATACACTGCGTTTTTTGGTTTGTCATCCATTTGTGCATAGGCTGCATGCTTGTTCGGCATGGGCCGTTTCGTTCGGCGCCCTTACGATCTGGATTGGGAAATATCGCCATATCAATAGGTTGGCGGAGGCTTCTGGATCCGTTCCGAATTGTCGCTCCATCCGTGATTTGCCCCATAGACTAAAGTCATAGTGAGTGCTGCCGCATGTCGTTGCTTTCGGACGATCGGTGACCGATCGATCTTGTTTTTTCAGGGTCGATGCGCTTTGAGTAGCGCGCTCACACAACGCGCGAGAGGATTCCATGCGTCTCAGCCGGTATTTCCTGCCCATTCTCAAAGAGGCGCCCAAGGAGGCGGAGATCGTCTCGCATCGCCTGATGCTGCGTGCTGGCATGATGCGCCAGCAAAACGCCGGCATCTATTCCTGGCTGCCGCTCGGCCTGAAGGTGCTCAAGAAGATCGAAGCCGTCGTCAGGGAGGAACAGGACCGTTCCGGCGCCGTCGAAATCCTGATGCCGTCCATCCAGCCGGCCGATCTCTGGCGCGAAAGCGGCCGCTATGACGCCTACGGCAAGGAAATGCTGCGCATCATCGACCGCCATGAGCGCGAGATGCTGTACGGCCCGACCGCCGAGGAGGTCGTCACCGACATCTTCCGCACCTATGTGCGCTCCTATCGCGACCTGCCGCTCAACCTCTACAATATTCAGTGGAAGTTCCGCGACGAGGTGCGTCCGCGCTTCGGCGTGATGCGTGGCCGCGAGTTCCTGATGAAGGACGCCTATTCCTTCGACGTCGATCAGGCCGGTGCTTTGCGCGCCTACCACAAGATGTTCGTCGCCTATCTCAGGACCTACAAGCGCCTGGGCCTCACCGCCATCCCGATGCGCGCCGATACCGGCCCGATCGGCGGCAAGCTCAGCCATGAGTTCATCATTCTCGCCTCCACCGGCGAGAGCGCGGTGTTCTGCGACAAGGATCTGCTCGATCTTCCGGTTCCCGGCGAGGACATCGACTTCGATGGCGATCTGTCGCCGGTCGTCGACATGTTCACCAGCCGCTACGCCGCCACCGACGAAATGCACGACGAGGCCGCCTTCGCCGCTCTGCCGGAGGAACGGCGCGTGTCGGCGCGCGGTATCGAAGTCGGTCACATCTTCTCCTTCGGCACTAAGTATTCCGAGCCGATGGGTGCCAAGGTGGCCATGCCGGACGGCAGCGAGCAGCCCGTGATCATGGGCTCTTACGGCATCGGCGTGTCGCGTCTCATCGGCGCCATCATCGAGGCGAGCCACGACGACGCCGGCATCATCTGGCCGGAAAGCGTGGCGCCCTTCGGTGCCGGCGTGATCAGCCTGCGCCCCGACGACGCGGCCGTGACCGCCGCCTGTGAGGATGCCTACGCGAAGCTCGTCGCTGCCGGCAAGGATCCGCTCTACGACGACACCGCCGCCCGTCCGGGCGCCAAGTTCGCCTCCATGGATCTGATCGGCCTGCCGTGGCAGATCATCATCGGTCCGAAGGGGCTGGCCGACGGCGTCGTCGAGCTGAAGCGCCGCGCCACCGGCGACAAGGAACTGGTGTCGCTGGAGTCGGCGATCGCCCGCGTCACAGAAAAGGCCTGATTGTCGCTGAAGAGGGGCGGTCGCATGCCGCCCCTCGCGGTTGTCCGATTCCGTCTGGAAAACCCGGAAAGGACGGCATGCCTGCGGACGGAATTTGCTACTCTCAAGCGTTGCCGCCCGGTAGCGTGCGAGTCGGCCACCGATCATCGTGGCCTTGGCGTGGAATTCCTATGTTTGGCCGGCGTTTGGAGGTCTTTGGATGAGCGAGGCGAAAGCGGGGCGTCCCTTCGCCCCCTTCGAGTGGAAACTGGCCGGCCGCTATCTGAGGTCCCGTCGCAAGGAAGCGTTCATTTCGGTGATCGCCGGCTTTTCCTTCGTCGGCATCATGCTGGGCGTCGCCACACTGATCATCGTCATGGCGGTGATGAACGGCTTCCGCGGCCAGCTGATGGACAAGATCCTCGGCATCAACGGTCACGCCGTGGTCCAGCCGATCGATAGCCCGCTCACCGATTATGCATCCGTGGCCGATCGCCTTGCCGGCGTCGATGGCGTCCGGGTCGCCATGCCCTTCGTCGAAGGGCAAGTGCTGGCGTCCGGTCCGTCCGGCGCTTTCGGCGTGCTGGTTCGCGGCGTGCGCAGCGCCGATCTCCAGAAACTGCCACTGGTCTACAATACCGTGCAGATCGGCTCCTTCGACAAGTTCGACGACGGTATCGGCATCGCCATCGGTCAGCGGCTTGCCGAAAGCCTTGGCGTCACGGTCGGTGACAAGGTCACGCTGGTCAGCCCCAAGGGTAACGTTACCGCTCTCGGAACGACGCCGCGCGTCAAGGCCTATCCCGTCTCTGCCATCTTCAAGATCGGCATGAGCGAATACGACAGTACCTTCGTGTTCATGCCGATCGCCGAGGCGCAGAAGTACTTCATGATGGAGGACAAGGTCACCGCCATCGACGTCTTCGTCAACAATCCCGATGACATCGGAACCATCAAGGAAAAGCTGACGATCGATGCCGGACGGCCGGTGCTGATCACCGACTGGCGGCAACGCAACGTCACCTTCTTCTCGGCGCTGGAAGTCGAGCGCAACGTCATGTTCATGATCCTGACGCTGATCGTGCTGGTGGCGGCGCTCAACATCGTTTCCGGCATGACCATGCTGGTGAAGGACAAGAGCCACGACATCGCCATTCTGAGGACGATGGGCGCGAGCCGGGGCTCCATCCTGCGCGTCTTCCTGATCACCGGCTCGGCGATCGGCGTGGCCGGCACCATTGCCGGCTTCGGCCTCGGTCTCTTGGTCTGTCTCAACGTGGAAAAGATCCGGCAGTTCGTGTCCTGGCTGACCTCCACCGAGCTGTTCTCGCCGGAGCTCTACTATCTCAGCCAGTTGCCCGCCGACATGCAGATGCACGAGACGGTGAGCGTGCTGATCATGGCCCTCGTGCTGTCCTTCGTCGCCACCATCTATCCCGCCTGGAAGGCGGCTCGTCTCGATCCCGTCGATGCCCTGAGGTACGAGTGATGCCGGCTATGGAAACCCTCATCACCGGTGTCGAGGACCCGGTCCTGAAGCTCGTCGGCATCGAGAAGTCCTACAAGGAAGGATCGGGCACGCTGCCCATTCTGCGCGGTTGCGACTTCAACCTGTTCGCCGGGGAACTGACGGCGCTGGTCGCCCCGTCCGGCGCCGGCAAGTCGACGCTGCTGCATATCACCGGCCTTCTGGAGAAGCCCGACGCGGGCGATGTCGTCATCGGCGGCAAGACCTGCGGCAAGCTCGACGACGCCACCCGAACGCGGCTTCGCCGCACGGAGATCGGTTTCGTCTACCAGTTTCATCATCTTCTGCCGGAGTTCTCCGCGCTTGAGAACTTGATGATCCCGCAGATGATCGCCGGCCTCGACAAGAAGGAAGCCGCCATGCGCGGCAACGACCTTCTGGCCTACATGCGCCTCGAGAAACGCGGCACGCATCTGCCGTCGCAGCTTTCGGGCGGCGAGCGGCAGCGCGTCGCCATTGCCCGTGCCGTCGCCAATGCGCCCAAGGTGCTGCTCGCCGACGAGCCGACCGGCAACCTCGACCCAAAGACCTCGCATTACGTGTTCGACGCCCTGGCAGCCTTGGTCAGGGCCACCGGTCTTGCCGCGATCATAGCCACGCACAACATGGCGCTGGCCGAACGCATGGATCGCCGCATCACGCTCGACGAAGGGCGGATCGTCGAGCTGGAATAGCCCTGATCGCCGTGTCGCATTGTCCCTGGAGAGCTGCCATGAGTTCCCGCGTCACCTACGTCAACGGACGCTACGTTCCATCCAGGGAAGCCGTCGTCAGTGTCGAGGATCGCGGCAATCAGTTTGCCGACGCCGTCTATGAGGCCTGCCAGATCAAGGACGGAGCGATCATCGATCTCCGCCGCCATCTCGACCGGCTCGATCGGTCTCTGGCCGAACTCAGGATTGCCGCGCCGATGAGCCGGGCGGCCATGACCCACGTCCTGCGTGAGGTCGCCCGGCGCAACCGGGTCCGGAACGGTTACGTCTATTGGCAGATCTCGCGAGGCGCCGCGCCACGCGACCATGCCTTCCCCATTGGCGTGAATCCCACTTTTACCGCGACGGCCAAGTCGCTCGATGTAGCCGCGGCGGCGCTCCGCTATGAAACAGGCGTGCCGGTGATCACCCTTCCGGACAATCGCTGGGAGCGCGTGGACATCAAGACCGTCGGCCTGCTGCCCAATGCGCTCGCCAAGCAGGCGGCGCGCGAGGCCGGCGCCTTCGAGGCGGTGTTCGTCGACGATGAGGGGTTCGTCACCGAAGGCTCGTCCGCCAACGTCTGGCTGGTCGACGGCGAAGGGCGGCTCGTCACCCGTCCGGCCGATCGCGGCATTCTCCGAGGCATCACCCGCTCGGTGCTGATGGAGGTGGCGGCAGCCGAAGGCGTACCGGTGACGGAACGGCGATTCACCGTCGCGGAAATGAAGGCGGCGCGCGAAGTATTCCTGACGTCGGCCGGGGCGATTCTCTGTCCGGTCGTCAGCGTGGATGGCGAGACGGTGGCCAACGGTGCCCCCGGCAGCGTTGCTGCCCAGCTCAGGCGGCGTTTTCACGAGCTCGCGGAACGGACGCCGATTTGACGGCCGGCGTCATGCTTGGCAAAATTGTCACATCCTTGTCGAAACACGGATAGCACGAGCCTGCCGACCGCGACACGCATTCGAAATGGACTGGTAATTTCCGACGCGCCCGGCGTAACCATAACAACGGGCGACGCGTGGCGTCGGTGTGGCGTTTGCCCCTCACAAAAAAACGAAGTCGAAAAGGCCGAGAAAAAATGGCGGACAAAGCCCAAAATCTTCAGGACACCTTCCTCAATCACGTCCGTAAGAACAAGATTTCGCTGACGATTTTTCTGATCAATGGCGTCAAGCTGCAGGGCGTGGTCACCTGGTTCGATAACTTCTGCGTCCTTCTGCGGCGCGATGGGCATTCCCAGCTCGTCTACAAGCACGCCATTTCCACCATCATGCCGGCCCAGCCGCTGGCCCTTTTCGAGGGCAGCGAGGAACCGAACTGAGTTCGGTTTGTTCCGTACGTGTCCGCTTGTGGAGGTACATCTCCCAGGCGGGCGGTTCGGAGATCATCGCATATTGACCGCCAATGTCGCGGTTTTCGGGAGGGCCAGTGACCGACGATCAAGATCTTGAAGAGGGTGGCCGTCCTCGCAAGAAGGGTGTCGATCGCATCGAGGAACCGGCAAGGGCCTTGGTCCTTGTTCCGGACTTGCGTCAGCGGGCCGCCAGGGACGAAGCTGCCGCAACGACCCAGCGCGACCTCGAAGCCCGTATTGAGGAAGCTTCGGGTCTGGCGCACGCCATCGATCTCGACGTTCACGCCACCATTGCCGTGCCGGTGAACCAGCCCAAGCCGGCGACCTTGTTCGGTACCGGCAAGGTGGAGGAAATTGGCGTGACGGTGAAGGAGGAGGGGATCGACCTCGTCATCGTCGATCACGCCCTGACGCCCATCCAGCAGCGCAATCTCGAGAAGGGCTGGAAGACCAAGGTCATCGACCGGACCGGCCTGATCCTGGAGATCTTCGGCGAGCGCGCACGCACGCGCGAAGGGCGGCTGCAGGTGGAGCTTGCCCACCTCAAATATCAAAAATCGCGTCTCGTGCGGTCATGGACCCATCTTGAGCGGCAACGCGGCGGTTTCGGCTTTCTCGGTGGCCCTGGCGAGACGCAGATCGAGGCCGACCGCCGGCAGCTCCAGGAGAAGATCACGCGCATCGAGGCGGATCTGGAGCAGGTGAAGCGCACGCGCGACCTGCACCGCCGCCAGCGGCGCAAGGTGCCTCATCCGGTCGTGGCGCTTGTCGGCTACACCAATGCCGGCAAGTCTACATTGTTCAATCGATTGACCGAGGCGGATGTCTTCGCCAAGGATTTGCTCTTTGCGACACTCGATCCGACGCTGCGCCGCATCAAGTTGCCCCACGGCACCGACGCCATATTGTCCGATACCGTGGGCTTCATCTCCAATCTGCCGACCCACCTCGTCGCGGCCTTCCGGGCGACGCTCGAAGAGGTGATCGAAGCCTCGATCATCCTGCATGTCCGCGACATTTCGCACAAGGATACCGAGGCTCAGGCAAGCGATGTTGCCGATGTGCTCAAGCAGCTTGGCCTCGATCCGACGGATCGCGATCGGATCATCGAGGTCTGGAACAAGATCGACCTCGTGGACGGCGGGCGCAGGGATACCCTTCTCGCCCAGGCCGGCACCGAGGCGCCGGGAGGGCAGGAGCGACACGTCGTCTCGGCCGTGACGGGCGAGGGGCTGCCGGAGCTGCTGGCGGCCATCGAAGCGCGCCTGCTTGGCGGCCGTCCCGTGCACGAGCTGACCCTCGAGTCGTCCGACGGAGCGGGACTCGCCTGGCTCTACGATCACGGCGAGGTTCTGGAGCGCCACGACGACGAAGACGGCACGCTGCGCCTCACGGTGCGGGTTGCCGACAAGTCGATGACGGCCTTTCACCAGCGATACGGCGAACGCATCCTGCATCCGGTTCCGGAAAACTGATATCTACTGGATAAGTTTATCAACCCGGCTGGATTAGTGGGCGTTCATCGGGTTGCCTGAAGTGCCACCGCCGAATCGACAGAAAGTGGAGATTATGAACCTACCGTCCAGGCGAGCCTTTCTCGCCGCGCTTCCCCTTGCACTCGCCGCCTGCGTTTCCGCCCCAGGAACACCGGCGATGCCGCCGCTGATCGACCCGACCAAGCCGAAGCGCTATCCTCGGCCGTCCGCCGAGTATCTGGCGATGTATGGTGAAGTTCGGGATGGCGGATTCACCGTTCCGGCCGTCGACCTGACGCAGGTCAATCCGGCCTTCCTGCGCCGGGAAGTCGGTTACGACACCGATGAGCCGGCTGGCACCATCATCGTCGATACTCCGGCGCGTTATCTCTACCTTGTGCTCGGTGACGGCAGGGCCATGCGCTACGGCATCGGTGTCGGTCGCGAGGGCTTCGCCTGGTCGGGCAGCGCCGTCATCCGCCGCAAGGCGAAGTGGCCGTCATGGCACCCGCCGGTGGAGATGCAGGCGCGCGATCCAAAGGCCAAGAAGTGGGCCGGTGGCATGCCCGGCGGTCCGGACAATCCGCTCGGCGCCCGTGCGCACTACCTTTATCAGGGCAACGTCGACACGCTCTACCGCATTCATGGCACGGTGGAGCCCTGGACGATCGGCAGCAACGTCTCTTCCGGTTGCATTCGCCTCATCAATCAGGACGTCATGGACCTGTTCGAACGCGTGCCGGTCGGCACCGTCGTCAAGGTTTTGGAGCGTCCGGCGGCGCCCGCCGTCTGAGTCCCGCGCCGCCCCGCAACGGATGCGGGGCGGCCGTCCGCACATGGTCGTAGTGCTGTTTCTTCAAGGGTTTGAATTCCTTCGCAGCCGAAATAGGGGGAAGACAAATTAACCTTGCCGCGCCATAGTACCCGTGCGTCGAGCCATCATGGCGAGCGGGCGGGCGGGGAAGAAAGCGCCGACCGATTCGCCTCTGGTTCCGTTCCGGGCTGGCAATGCCGGCTGCGCCATCGACGGAACCGGGCCGACGGCGGACAAGTCGGGAGGACAGCATGATTGACAATTCTCACACTAATCGGCGGTTGGCGCGCGAAGCGATGGCGTTCGTGCTGGCCGGAGGGCGGGGCAGTCGCCTCAAGGAGCTCACCGATCGCAGGGCCAAGCCGGCGGTCTACTTCGGCGGCAAGAGCCGCATCATCGATTTCGCGCTGTCCAACGCGCTCAACTCGGGTATTCGCCGCATCTCCGTGGCGACCCAGTACAAGGCGCACAGCCTCATCCGGCACCTGCAATACGGCTGGAACTTCTTCCGCCAGGAACGCAACGAGAGCTTCGACATCCTCCCCGCCTCGCAGCGTGTCGCCGAGGACAAGTGGTACGTCGGCACCGCTGACGCGGTCACGCAGAACATCGACATCATCGAAGCGCACCACATCGAATACATCATCATCCTGGCCGGCGACCACATCTACAAGCAGGACTACGAGATCATGCTCGACCAGCATGTCTCGTCCGGCGCCGACGTCACCGTCGGCTGCATCGAAGTGCCCCGCATGGACGCCACCGGCTTCGGTGTGATGGCCATCGACGAGAGCGCCCGGATCATCGCTTTCGTCGAGAAGCCCGCCGATCCGCCGCCCATGCCCGGTCGTCCGGATCTGGCGCTGGCCTCCATGGGCATCTATGTTTTCAAGACCAGCTTCCTGATCGACCTGCTGCGCCAGGATCAGGACGATCCGAACTCCAGCCACGATTTCGGCAAGGATATCATCCCGGCCATCGTGAAGGGTGGAAAGGCGATCGCCCACAAGTTCTCGGACAGCTGCGTCCGCTCGTCGTCGGAGGCCGAACCCTACTGGCGCGATGTGGGAACGATCGACGCCTTCTGGGAGGCCAACATCGACCTTACCGACTTCGTTCCGTCGCTTGACCTCTACGACACGAAATGGCCGATCTGGACCTATACCGAGCTGACGCCGCCCGCCAAGTTCATTCACGATGAAGATGGCCGGCGTGGCGCGGCCACCAGTTCGCTGGTGTCGGGTGGCTGCATCATCTCCGGTTCCCGCGTCGACAAGTCCTTGCTGTTCACGGGCGTGCATGCCCACTCCTATTCCGAAGTGGAGCATTGCGTCATATTGCCCTACGTGTCGGTCTACCGGGGGGCTCGCCTTACCAAGTGCGTCGTCGACAAGGGCGTGACCATTCCGCCCGGTCTCGTCGTCGGCGAGGATCCGGAGCTGGATGCCAGCCGCTTCCGTCGTAGTGAAGGCGGCGTCTGCCTGATTACCCAGGACATGATCGATCGGCTGCAGCTCTGACTGTGGCGTTGAAAATACGTCGGGGGCGTGGCAAAACCCGCGCCCGATCCATTCTCGGGATTGGCGCCGCTGCCGGCAAAACCGCTGAAGGCGGCGCCTCCGTGTGAAAGGATCGGTCGCAATTCCCTCTCCCGCGCGCGGACGATATCGAACGTCAGTCGACCGGTGCTCGATCCTTCAGTCCCGAGTTTCCCATGTCTTTGGCTGGGATGAGAAAATCGTGATGACTTCAACGAGCGGATGCGTCAGCATCCTCGCGAGTTGGCATAACCTGTCGGGGTGATCAAGTGCGCGTCCTTTTCGTTGCCTCCGAATGCTATCCGCTGATCAAGACGGGCGGTCTCGCCGATGTCGCGGGGGCTCTTCCGCTGGCGCTCGCCCGCCTCGACTGTGATGTCCGCGTGCTCATGCCTGCCTATCCCGGCGTGGTCGGCCATCTTCGGGGCGTCGAGGAAGTCGCAACCTATCCGGATGTGTTCGGCGGGCCGGGACGCCTGCTGGCGGGCGAGACGGCGGACGGCTTGAAGGTGCTGGCCCTTGATGTCGCTCACCTCTACGACCGCCCCGGCAATCCCTATCTCGGAGCGGACGGCAACGATTGGTGGGACAATACCCGCCGCTTCGCCGCGCTGTCGGCGATTGGCGCCGCCGTCGGCCGCTCGGGTGTGGGCGACTGGAAGCCGGCCGTCGTCCATTGTCACGATTGGCAGGCCGGCCTCGTTGCCCCCTATCTTCTGGCCGGCCCCGCCGAGGGGCGGCCGAAGACCGTTTTCACCATTCACAACGTCGCTTTCCAGGGCATCTGCGGTCGTGCCGATTTCGACACCTTCGGATTGCCGTCGAGCTTCTACACGCCGGCCGGCCTTGAGTATTATGGCTACTGCTCTTTCCTGAAAGGTGGGCTCGTGTTCTCGGATCGGCTGACGACCGTCAGCCCCACCTATGCGCGCGAGCTGCGTACGCAGGAGTTCGGCTTCGGCATGGAAGGCGTGCTCAACGAGCGCGCCAACGTGCTGAGCGGCATCGTCAACGGGATCGACACGAAGAGTTGGGATCCGGCGAACGATCCGCTGATCGCTTCCAACTACAGCGCGCGCAAAATGGCCGGCAAGGCGATCTGCAAGACGGAGCTGCAAACCCGCATGGGGTTGCGCGTCGATCCGGATGCGCCGCTGATGATCGTGGTGAGCCGGCTCACCGGCCAGAAGGGCCTGGACATGCTGCTGCCCAACCTTGAGGGCATTGTGCGGCGCGGTGGGCAGCTCGCCATCCTTGGTGCGGGCGAACAAGGCATGGAACGCGCCTTCGTCGAAGCGGCCGCCGCCAATCCGGGCGCCGTCGCCGTTCACATCGGCTATAGCGAGCCGCTCAGCCACGCCATGCAGGCCGGTGCCGACGCGATCCTCGTTCCGTCGCGCTTCGAACCGTGCGGCCTTACCCAGCTCTATGGTCTGCGATACGGGACCATCCCGGTGGTGGCGCGGACGGGCGGGCTCGCCGATACGGTGATCGACGCCAACGACGCTTCGGTGCGGGCGGGAAGCGCGACGGGCATTCAGTTTGCTCCGGTCTCGGCCGCCGGCCTCGGGTTTGCCATCGAGCGTCTGTTCGATCTCTTCCACAACAAGAAGGTCTGGCGAGCGCTGCAGGCGCGGGCGATGGCTCATCCAGTCGGTTGGGAGGATTCGGCGCCTGACTATGTCGCGCTCTACCGCGAGCTGACGGCCGTGGGCGTCTGAAGTCCGATGACGCTGTCGATTCGGTCCGGGCGACCGTATCCCTTGGGTGCACAATTCGACGGGAATGGCGTCAACTTCGCCATCTTCTCGGCCAATGCGACACGCGTCGATGTCTGTCTCTTCGAGCCGCTCACTGGTTTCGAGCATGCGCGCCTGACGTTGCCCGAATGCACCGACGAGGTGTTCCATGGTTACGTTTCGGGGATAGGGGTCGGCACCGCCTACGGCTTCCGCGTTCACGGGCCCTACGATCCGGAGCGTGGCCACCGGTTCAATCCGCACAAGCTGGTGATCGACCCCTACGCCAAGGTCCTGACGGGTCGACTTCGCTCGAACGACCTGATGGCCGGCTATCAGCCGGTGACGCTCGACGATGCCAGCTTCGACACCCGCGACAGCGCCCGGGTGGTGCCGAAGGCGCTGGTCACCGATTCCAAGGTGCCGCCCTGCGTCAGCTTCCGGCCGGCGCGCCCGTGGCGCGACACCGTGATCTACGAGGCCCACGTGCGTGGGCTGACCATGCAGATGCCGAGATTGCCGCGTGCCAAGGCCGGCACCTACGAAGGGCTCGGCGCGCCAGAGACCATCGAGCATCTCACGAAGCTCGGCATCACGGCCATCGAGCTGATGCCCATCCAGGCCTTTCTCGATGACGGCTTTTTGACCCGCAAGGGGCTGGTCAACTACTGGGGCTACTCGCCGCTTTGCTATTTTGCGCCCGAACCACGCTACGATCACAGTGCTCGGGACGTATCGGTCATCGGCCGCGTGCGGGACATGGTGCGTGCCCTGCACGAGGCCGGCATCGAGGTTCTTCTCGACGTCGTCTACAATCACACCGGCGAGGTCGACCAGTTCGGACCGACCCTCAGCTTCCGCGGCATCGACAACGCCAGCTATTACCGGCTCAATCCCGATCGGCCCCGCTGGTACATCAACGATACTGGTACCGGCAACACGCTGAACGCCGGCCATCCGCGCGTGACGCAGATGATTCTCGATTCGCTCCGTTACTGGGTCGAGGCGATCGGCGTCGACGGTTTTCGTTTCGATCTCGCCACTTCGGTGGGGCGCGAACCGCATGGGTTCGATCCCGAGGGCAGCTTCCTGACGGCTTTGAGGCAGGACCCGCTGCTGTCGACCGTGAAGCTGATCGCCGAACCGTGGGACATCGGCCCCGGCGGCTACCAGCTCGGCAATTTCCCCCCGGGTTTTTCCGAGTGGAACGATCGCTTCCGCGACACGGTGCGCGCCTTCTGGCGCGGTGACGAACTGGTGGCGCCGGAGCTGGCGGCGCGGCTGCTGGGCTCGCCCGACCGTTTCGACCGCTCCAACCGGCGTCCGTCGGCGTCCGTCAACTTCATCACGGCGCATGACGGCTTCACGCTGAGAGATCTGGTTTCCTACGCGTCCAAGCACAACGAGGCCAACCTCGAGGACAACCGGGACGGTCACTCCGACAACCACTCGGCCAACTACGGTGTCGAGGGGCCATCTGCCGATCCGGGCATCGTCGCCACGCGCAAGCGGCAGATGCGCAACATGCTGGCGACGCTGCTTCTGTCGCAGGGCACGCCGATGTTGCTGGCCGGCGACGAGTTGGCCAACAGCCAGTTTGGCAACAACAACGCCTACTGCCAGGATAATCCGGTCGGCTGGGTGACATGGGGGCAGGCCGACGACGCGGAACTGGCGAACTTCGTGGCCTATGTCGTCCGTCTGAGGCAATCCCATCCGGTGTTCCGGCAGACTCGCTTCCTGCATGGAACGCCAAGGGCGCAGGACAACCTTTCCGATGTCGAATGGATTGCCGTTTCCGGGCGCCCGATGACGAGTGGCGACTGGAACAGCCATGAGTGCAAGGCGTTCGGCGTATTGTTGCGCGACTCGGCATTGCCGCACGCCGAGGCTGACGGCGAGGCTGTCTATCTCATGTTGAACGCGCACCGCGCCAATCGCCGCTTCCACCTGCCTCCGACGCGCGACGAGCACAGCTGGAAGCCCGTCCTGACGTCCGACATGCCGACCGGGCGCCCCGCCGCCGCGACGCCGCGTCGCGCCTGGCAGGCGGTGGAAGTGCCGGGTCGCACCTTCCTCGCTTTCGTGGAGGTAAGGGCTTGAGTAATTGGTATAGAATGACATTGCCTCTCGGGGAGTGACAGGGAATGCAGATCAAGACAATCGCCACCAAGCCGATCGACGGCCAGAAGCCTGGGACCTCGGGCCTCCGCAAGAAGACCAGGGTCTTCATGCAGCCGGGCTATCTCGAAAACTACGTCGAAGCGATTTTTGCCGGGGTCGGCGGCGTCACCGGCAAGGTGCTGGTGATCGGCGGCGACGGCCGGTTCTTCAACGACAAGGCCATCCAGGTCATCATCAAGATGGCGGTCGCCCATGGCGCCAAGAAGCTGGTGATCGGCAAGGGCGGCCTGTTCTCGACGCCAGCCGCCTCCAACGTCATTCGCAAGCTCGGCGCCTTCGGCGGCATCGTTCTGTCGGCCAGCCACAACCCGGGCGGTGAAGAGGGCGACTTCGGCATCAAGTTCAATGGCTCGAACGGCGGGCCGGCACCCGAGACCGTCACCGATGCCATTTTCGCGGCGACCAAGACCGTCACCGAGTATCGCGTCGCCGACATCGCCGACATCGATCTCGATCGACTCGGCATCTCCACGGCGGGCGAGACGGAGATCGAAGTGGTCGATCCGGTCGCCGACTACGTCGAGTTGATGGAGAAGCTGTTCGACTTCGACAAGATCGCCGCGCTGATCAAGTCGGGCTTCACGTTGCGCTTCGACGCCATGCACGCCGCCACCGGCCCCTATGCCAAGGCGATCCTCGAGGGCAAGCTCGGCGCTGCGCCGGGCAGCGTCATCAATGCCGTGCCGCTGCCCGACTTCGGCGGTGGTCACCCCGATCCGAACCCGATCTACGCCAAGGATCTCTACGACTTCATGGCATCGCCCGGCGCGACCGATTTTGGTGCGGCCTCGGATGGTGACGGCGATCGCAATATCGTCATCGGCAGGGGCGCCGTGGTGACGCCGTCGGACAGCCTGGCGCTGCTTGCCGCCAACGCGCATCTCGCCAAGGGCTATGCCAAAGGGCTCGCCGGTGTCGCCCGTTCCATGCCGACGTCCTGCGCCGTCGACCGTGTCGCCGCCAAGAAGGGGCTTGATTGCTACGAGACGCCGACCGGCTGGAAGTTCTTCGGCAATCTTCTCGACGCGGGCAAGGTGACGCTGTGCGGCGAGGAGAGCGCCGGTACCGGTTCCGACCATGTGCGCGAGAAGGACGGTCTGTGGGCGGTGCTCCTGTGGCTCAATATTCTCGCCGTGCGTGGCGAGAGCCTGAAGGCCATCCAGGAGAAGCACTGGGCCGAATACGGCCGCACCTTCTACACGCGACACGACTATGAGGCAGTGGATACGGCTGCTGCCGAAGGGCTGGTGAGCAGGCTGCGCGACATGATGCCGACATTGCCCGGCACCAAGGTGGCCGGCCTGGAGGTGGCGAGCGCCGACGACTTTGCCTACAACGACCCGGTCGACGGCTCTGTGACCAAGAAGCAGGGCCTTCGTATTCTGTTCAAGGGCGGCGAACGCGTGGTGTTCCGCCTGTCGGGCACCGGTACCGAGGGGGCGACGTTGCGCGTCTACCTTGAAAGCTTCGAGCCGGATGTGAGCAAGCATGGCCTCGATGCGCAGGTCGCGCTGGCCAAGGTGATCGAAGCGGCCGACAAGCTGGCCGAAATCAAGGCTCGCACCGGCCGGCAGGCCCCGGATGTCATCACCTGAGGGATGGCATTTTCTAGTGAGTGCATTTTCGGCGAACTGTGTTTGCCCGAAATGCTCCGAGACGAAGCCCGGGGCCGTAGCTCCGGGCTTTTTCGTCAGTGCGACAGGAAGACGCCGTCGGTCGTTGTCGTTGTCGTCGTCGAGCCATTGGGAATGGCCGTCGCATGGGGGGACAGATTCCAGGTCGTCTGGTTCAGGATCAGGGAGTCGGCGACGATCGTGACCTTGTCGAGCGAGGCCGTCATGCCCGAGTTCATGGTCAGTTGACGGGTCGTCAGGTGGATGAGGCCCGACAGTTCATGCCCGGGGCTGTCGTTCCACGGCCATTGCGACACGCCGCTGTTGGAGGGGTTCTCGTACATCAGGATGTTGGCATAAGTGCCGCTCGTCGGCGCGGTGAGATAGGTACCGGCTCCGGAGTTGAACTGGAACTTCGACTTGTCTGCGAAATAGAAGGTGACGCCGGTTCCCTTCAGCGTTCCCTGGATATTCCAGTCGCCACCCTTGATGATGTAGAGGCCGGGGCTGAACGTCGAGACGGTCTTGGAGCTGTTGAAGTTGACGCCACCGCAATGGACCCCCGGCTCGAACGAATAGGTGGCGGTGTCGATGTTGCGGCTGTTGAAGTTGCAGGCGCCGACCGTGACGGCCGGCAGGGTTGCGGCGTAGGGATCGTTCGCCGGCGAGCAGCTCTTTTCGAGGTTGGGGTGGGTGCCGCCATTGTCGATGATGCTGGCGCTCTTGATGCAGATCTTCTTCGAGTTGATCGTCGTTCCGGAGTTGAATATTGCCGCGCCGCTCGCGCTCGACTGCACGTGAATTTCACAAGCCGTGGCAAGGACCGTGGCTCCGGAGTTGACCAGCAGTGCCTGCGAGTTCTTCGAGGTGAGCAGGATGCAAACCGTGCCGGCCGGCGCAGTCGCCGTGGTCGTCTTCGGCGTGGCCTTGGCGGTAACGCCGACCGACATTTCGTTCTTGCCGATGATCCCCATGAAGGAGAGCGGCACGGTGATGGTTGCCGTGCCGGAAACGCTGCCATCGGCGTTGCGGGTGAAGCTGGATCCGAGATTCTCCTCGGCGACGCCGGTATCCGTCAGATTGACGGCAAGGGTTGCCCGACCGGCTTCCACATAGCCAGAGCCGGTCGTCAGCGCGGCGCGGATGGTTGCCTGGTCGAGGGCGCCTTGCAGGATTTCCCTTGCGCGCAGCGTTTGGGCCAGATCGACGGCGGCGCCGACCGCTACCAGGAGCGCCACCAGGGCGATCGCCATGACAATGCCAATGGAGCCGCGGATGTCCGCGACGAATGCACCCGGATCGAGACGCTTAGCGGACCGGTCGCAAGTGCGGTGGCCAGACATCATTCAACCTCATGCAGGTCTCGGCTGCGGTATGTAGTTTACGCAACCCCTAGGATATCGTTGCTGATCTCGCGGATAAAACCGCACGGAGCAGCCTTTTGTGACATCTTGAACGTTACGATATGAATAACTCGCCAGCCAAACTCCTAAAATTCTACACAATTGCGAATAAACAGGAAACGCTCGGCGGGGAGGGCGCGATGCTCGCATTTCTCGACCGCCTTTTTGCCCTCCTGCCTAATTCTTGGGTGACAAAGCGTTTTTCACGGCATTAAAAGGGCGCACCAAGCGAATGCCGCTGGAGGGAAGATTGCCGCTGGAAACCGTGACCACGATTGCCGGGCTCCGCGATCGGCTGAAGCCGGCGCGGCGGGCGGGGAAAAGCGTCGGTCTGGTGCCGACCATGGGCTATCTTCATCGCGGCCACGCCAGCCTCGTCGACCGGGCAAGGGCCGAGAATGACGTCGTCGTGACGTCGGTGTTCGTCAATCCGTTGCAGTTCGGGCCCAACGAGGACTTTGCTCGTTACCCGCGCGACCTCGATGCCGACCGCAAGCTGCTCGCCGCCCACGGCGCCGACATCGTGTTCGCGCCGTCGGTCGAGGAAATGTACGCGCGTCCTATCGTCACCCACATAGAAGTGGAAAGTCTCTCGGCTTGCATGGAGGGGGAGCGCCGGCCCGGCCATTTCCGTGGTGTCGCGACCGTGGTCGGCAAGCTGTTCAATATCGTCCAGCCGGACCGTGCCTATTTCGGCGAGAAGGACTATCAGCAGCTTCAGGTGATCCGGCGCATGGTCGCCGATCTTTCCTTCCAGCTGGACATCGTCGGCGTGCCGACGGTGCGCGATGCCGACGGTGTCGCGCTGTCGTCACGCAACGTCTATCTGTCGGCGGACGAACGCGCCGCCGCGCCCGTTCTCAGTCGCTCGCTCGCCGCGGCCGCCAAGGCCATTGGCACCGGTCTCGCGGACCCAGGCAAGATCGAGGCGATCATTCGCGGGGTTCTCGACGCCGAACCGCTCGCCGAGCCTGACCTCATCGCCATCGCCGCGGCGGACACGCTTGAGCCGATCGACCCCAAGACTCCGCCTCCGGCGATTGCACTGATGATCGCCGTTCGTATCGGTCGCACGCGCCTCATCGATCAGCGCGTTGTCGCCGTTTCCTGAAGAGACACAGCCCGGACCCCGTTCCCGGAGGTTTTGAGATGAGTGCTCCCGTCCGCTCCCGCCGTACCTCGGTCGCCGATATCAAGGCCCTCAAGGGTGTGCGGCCCATCGTCAGCCTGACCGCCTATACGGCGCCGATGGCCGCGCTGCTGGACCCGCATGTCGATTTCTTGCTGATCGGCGACTCGCTCGGCATGGTGGTCTACGGTTTCGACACCACGCTACCGGTGACCCTCGATCTGATGATCGCCCACGGCGCCGCCGTGGTCCGCGGCTCGACGACGTCGCTGGTGGTCGTCGACATGCCCTTCGGCTCCTACCAGGAAGGGCGCGAGCAGGCATTTCGTTCGGCGTCGCGCGTTCTCGCCGAGACGGGCGCCCAGGCGGTGAAGCTCGAAGGTGGCGAGGAGATGGGCGAGACCATCCGCTTCCTCACCGAGCGCGGCGTGCCGGTGCTCGGCCACATCGGCCTGACGCCGCAAATGGTCAACGTCTACGGCGGCTACAAGACGCAGGGGCGCAACCAGTTTCAGGCCGCCAAGATCAAGGCGGACGCCCGCACGGTGGCCGAAGCCGGCGCCTTCGCTTTCGTGATCGAGGGAACGATGGAGCCGCTTGCCCGCGAGATCACCACGGAGGCACCGATTCCTGTGATCGGCATCGGTGCATCGCCCCAGTGCGACGGCCAGATCCTGGTCAGCGAGGACATGCTCGGCCTCTACAACGAGTTCATCCCTCGTCACGTCAAGCGTTTCGCCGATCTCGGAGCCGAAGTGTCCAAGGCGGCGGCCGCCTACGCCGAAGAGGTCAAGGCGCGCAGCTTCCCTGGCCCGGAGCACACCTTCCAGCCCAAGGCCTGAGCCGGATTGGACAAAGTGATGAGCTTCACCCCCGACCTTGCGGGGCGGGGTGGAGTCTCATGTGCGTCCATCATTGACGCAACGTGGCGGCGCGCCGCGTGTCAGACTCCGTAAAAACGCGAAATCATGAGCGTCTACGTGGAAACGCGTGGCGATGCCGTCGCCTTTTTCAGAATTCGCCGGTGAGGTTTTTGATCTGTGTTGAGTAGGTGTTCCAGATCTTCTTAAGTAACCTGATGCTTGGACAAAAAATAATCTATTTGCTCATTTCGTAGGCGATGTTTCGATTATCATTTGCGCATGTGTAGTTCGTGTTCATTTCAAGGCGCTTTACGATTGACCATCGGCATAATTTGTAATCTAGTAATTGAGAAGCCTGTCGGTTTGGCGGGCGTGGAGCGGCTTCCAACGGTTTCTATGCCTCCGCTTTGCTGGCGAAGGATCGATCGACGGGAGTTGCTTCAGGAACGGGCTTGGCGGATTGGGTGCGCTCCGGCGCTCTGGCAATCGAGGCGGGTGTCGAAAAAAACAAAAGCACCTACACGCCGGGTCTCTTTGGTCATCAGGGGAGACATTCATGCGTTCCAACACACTCAAGACTCTTCTGCTCGGTGCCGCTTTCGTGGGGAGCGGCGTTCTTGCCGCTTCGGCCGGTACCCTTGATGAGGTCAAGGCCAAGGGTTTCGTGCAGTGCGGCGTCAATGGCACCGGCCTTGCCGGCTTTGGCGCGCCCGATGACGCCGGCAACTGGAAGGGCCTCGATGTCGATGCCTGCCGTGCCGTCGCCGCCGCCGTCTTCGGCGATCCGTCCAAGGTGAAGTTCACCGGCCTTTCCGCCAAGGAACGCTTCACGGCCCTGCAGTCGAAGGAAATCGACGTGCTGGCCCGCAACTCGACCAACACCATGAGCCGCGACACGCAGCTCGGCATCACCTTCACCGGCACCAACTACTACGACGGCCAGGGCTTCATGGTGAAGAAGGCGCTCGGCGTCTCCTCTGCCAAGGATCTCAATGGCGCCTCGGTCTGCGTGCAGTCCGGCACCACGACCGAACTGAACCTTGCCGACTACTTCAAGTCGAACGGCTTGACCTTCAACGCCGTGGTGTTCGAAAAGCAGGAAGAGGCCGATGCGGCCTATGACGCCGGCCGGTGCGACGCCTATACCACCGACGCCTCCGGCCTCTATTCGATCCGTCTCAAGATGACCAACCCGGACGACAGCATCGTGCTGCCGGAAATCATCTCCAAGGAGCCGCTCGGGCCGGCCGTTCGCCAGGGCGACGACCAGTGGGAGTCCATCGTCCGCTGGAGCCACTACGCCATGTTGATCGCCGAGGAATTCGGCGTGACCCAGGCCAATGTCGACGAAATGAAGAAGTCGGAAAACCCCGAGGTGCAGCGTCTTCTCGGCGTTGGCGAGGGCGTCGACTTCGGAACGCCGATTGGCCTCAACAAGGACTGGGCCTACAACATCATCAAGGGTATCGGCAATTACGGCGAGTCCTTCGAGCGCAATGTCGGCGAGGGTTCGCCGCTCAAGATCGCTCGCGGCCTGAACGCTCTTTGGACGAAGGGCGGCCTGCAGTACGCTCCGCCGATCCGCTGATCGGGTAGGCGAGGGGAAGCGCCCGGAGTGGGCGCTTCCCATCTTTCGTATCAATGGGATGCGTCGGCTCATGCCGCGCCTGGCATGGTCGTCTTCGGCCGGCGAGGCGGAGGTGTGCCTGCTCGACCGCTCGACCAATCGTGGCACGACCGCGGGCGGCGCTCCTTGCGTGTGATAAAAAGTGCTTTCGGCGCCTGCCTGGCGCCCACTCTCGAGGCCTGACATGACGCTCCGAGACAAGACGGCTGGCGAACCGCCTCGATCCTGGGTTCGTGCCGTTCTTTACGATGAGACGATCCGTGGCTGGGTGTTCCAGGGGCTGGTGCTGTTGGCCCTGATCCTGTTCGCCATATGGGTGGTTCACAATACGGCCGCCAACTTGCGGGCCGCCAACATCCCGTTCGGCTTCGATTTCCTCAACATGCGGGCCGGCTTCGACATCTCGCAGAAGCCCATCGACTACACGCTGGACTCCTCGCACGCCCAAGCCTTCAAGGTCGGTCTTCTCAACACGATCATCGTGTCGGTGCTCGGTATCGTCTTTGCGACGATCATCGGCTTCGTCGTCGGCATTTCCCGCTTGTCCAGCAACTGGATGCTGGCGAGAGCCGCCACGGTCTATGTCGAAACGCTGCGCAACATCCCGCTGCTTCTCCAGCTTCTGTTCTGGTACAAGGCGGTGCTCTCGGTCCTGCCGGGGCCGCGGCAAGGCTATATGCTGCCGTTATCGACCAATCTCTCCAATCGCGGCCTGACCATGCCGCGGCCGATCGTCGGCGAGAGTTTTGACGTCGTCATGTGGGGCCTCCTGGCGGCTGTCGGCATAGCTTGGGCCTTGGCGCGCTGGGCCCGGCGCCGACAGGCGGCGACCGGTCGGCCCTTCCCGGTCTTCCGGGCTTCGCTTGGTATCGTCATCGGGCTGCCGTTGGTTGTTTTCCTCGCTCTCGGCGCGCCGCTTTCGTTCGAACTTCCCGAACTCAAGGGCTTCAACTTCGTCGGTGGCATGGTTGTCCACCCCGAACTGATCGCCATGCTGCTCGGCATCTCGCTCTACACCGCGTCCTTCATCGCCGAGACGGTGCGCGCCGGCATCCTCGCCGTGTCCTCCGGGCAGACCGAGGCGGCGGAGTCCCTCGGTCTTCGCAACCGGCAGACGATGCGCCTCATCGTCGTTCCCCAGGCCATGCGGGTCATCATCCCGCCGCTTACCAGCCAGTACCTCAACCTCACCAAGAACTCGTCGCTTGCGCTCGCCATCGGCTATCCGGATCTGGTGGCGGTGTTCGCCGGTTCCACGCTCAACATCACCGGCCACGCCATCGAGGTCATCGCCATCACCATGGCGGTCTATCTCGCCCTGAGCCTCATCACCGCTGCACTGATGAACTGGTTCAATGCCCGCGTGGCGCTGGTGGAACGCTGAGGGAGACGGTCATGAGCCGCATCGAAACAGATACCGTCTTCGTCCGCCGCGACTTCCTGGAGCCCGAAGCGCCGCCGGCGTCGCTTGGCGGTTTCCCCGGCTGGGCACGCAAGCACCTTTTCTCCTCGCCCCTCAACATCGTCATCAGCCTGTCGATGCTGCTTCTGTTGGCCTGGCTGCTGCCGCCGCTCATCCGCTGGCTGTTCGTCGACGCGGTCTGGACGGGCACCAACCGCGAGGCCTGCCTGCCGAAGGATGGCGAGACGGTGGGGGCCTGCTGGGCCTTCGTCAACGCCAAGCTGGCCCAGTTCACGTTTGGCTCCTACCCCGCCGATCAGCGGTGGCGACCGTCGTTGGTGATGATCGGCTTCTTCCTCGGTCTCGCCTGGGTGGCAATCCCCAGGATGCCGCGCCGACGCGAAGGCGTGTGGCTGATGCTGACCGCCTTCCCGGTTGCCACCTTCTGGCTGCTCTACGGTGGACTCGGGCTGCCGGTCGTCGAGACGTCCAACTGGGGCGGCCTTTTGGTGACGCTGGTCGTGGCGATCACCGGCATCGTCGCTTCTCTGCCGCTCGGCATCCTGCTGGCGCTCGGTCGGCGATCGAAACTGCCCTTCATCAAGATCGTGTCGGTGGTGTTCATCGAGGTCTGGCGCGGCGTCCCGCTCATCACTGTGCTGTTCATGGCGTCGGTGATGCTGCCGCTGTTCCTGCCCACCGGCGTCAACTTCGACAAGCTTCTGCGCGCCCTGATCGGCGTCGCCCTGTTCACCGGCGCCTACATGGCCGAAACCATTCGCGGCGGCCTTCAAGCCATACCCAAGGGGCAATATGAAGGCGCCGCCTCGCTCGGCCTGGGCTACTGGCAGTCGATGCGCCTGATCATTCTGCCGCAGGCCCTCAAGATCGTCATTCCCGGCATCGTCAACAGCTTCATCTCGCTGTTCAAGGACACCTCGCTGGTGATGATCATCGGCCTTTACGATCTCCTCGGATCGATCCAGCGGAACTTTTCCGACGCAAACTGGTCGACGCCGTCGATCGCCCCGACGGGCCTGATCTTCGCGGCTGCCGTTTTCTGGGTTTTCTGTTTCTCGATGTCACGCTATTCCATGTACATGGAGAGAAAGCTCAACACCGGACGCAAGCGATAGCCGGCCATCTTTTTCGCCGCCCGCCTGCCGCCAAAGGGACCTATTCATGGCCGACACTGCCTTAGCCTCCACGCCTGCTTCCGAGACCGCCGTTGAAATGATCGGCGTCAACAAATGGTTTGGCGAATTCCATGTGCTGCGCGACGTCAATCTCTCCGTCAAGCGCGGCGAGCGCATTGTCATCTGCGGCCCGTCCGGTTCGGGCAAGTCGACGACCATCCGCTGCATCAATCGCCTGGAGGAGCACCAGAAGGGCAAGATCACCGTCGATGGCATCGAGCTCACCAACGACCTCAAGCGCATCGACGAAGTCCGGCGTGAAGTGGGCATGGTGTTCCAGCACTTCAACCTGTTTCCCCACTTGACCATTCTCGAAAACTGCACGCTGGCGCCGATCTGGGTGCGCAAGATGCCGAAGAAGGAAGCGGAGGAGGTGGCGATGCACTTCCTCACCCGCGTCAAGATTCCCGAGCAGGCGCACAAGTACCCCGGCCAGTTGTCGGGCGGCCAGCAGCAGCGTGTCGCCATCGCCCGCTCGCTGTGCATGCGGCCGAAGATCATGCTGTTCGACGAGCCGACCTCGGCCCTCGACCCCGAGATGGTCAAGGAGGTGCTCGACACCATGGTCGGCCTCGCCGAGGAAGGCATGACCATGATCTGCGTGACCCATGAGATGGGCTTCGCCCGTCAGGTCGCCAACCGCGTCATCTTTATGGACCAGGGGCAGATCGTCGAGCAGAACGAGCCCGAGGAGTTCTTCTCCAATCCCAAGCACGAGCGCACCAAGCTGTTCCTCGGCCAGATTCTGCACTGATTTTTCGGCGGGCGTCGGCGGCTTTTTCGCTCCGGCGCCCGTTTCGTATCCTGATTCTTCACTTTAAAAAGTCGTGCGACAGGTTTGGTTTATCATACTATTTTCTGTCCGATCCTCCGTGGTTTCCGACTGGAAAACCCGCGATCGGCCGGTCTGTTTCCGGAAATGGGCCTTCCTAAAGGCCGCAAGTCGTGCCAGACAAAACGTCTGCGACAGAAGCCGGCTTTCTGCCGGCGCCAACAGGGAAGGGCTGAGCGTTGGCTGAGGGGCGTCTGACGACCCATGTGCTCGACACGGCGGCCGGCCGCCCGGCTGCCGGCTTGAGGATAGAGCTCTGGGCGGTTCGTCCGGATGGTGCTCGCGACCTTGTTCGCGAGGCGATCACCAACAATGACGGTCGTATCGATGGCGCGCTGCTCTCCGGCGCCACGTTCGTCATTGGCACCTACGAATTGGTCTTTCACGCCGGCGACTACCTGCGCGCGGCTGGCCATGCCCTTGCCGATCCTGCTTTTCTTGACATCGTCCCCATCCGTTTCGGTATCGCCGACGCCTCGGCCCACTATCATGTGCCGCTGCTGATCTCGCCTTACGGATATTCAACCTATCGCGGGAGCTGAGCCCATGCGCGACTCCATCCGCATCGTCCGTCGGGGGCGGATCGTCGAAATCGACGATATCGGGCCGACAGAGACGTTGCTTGACTACCTGCGCCTCCGGGAACGCGCCACCGGCACCAAGGAGGGCTGCAACGAGGGCGATTGCGGCGCCTGCACCGTCGTTATCGGGGACTGGAAGGATGGCCGGGTCGTCTATCGTCCGGTCAATTCGTGCATCCAGTTCCTCGGTGCGATGGACGGCAAGGAAATCGTCACCGTCGAGGACATCGCCTGGCCAGACGGCCGGCTGCATCCCGTGCAGCAGGCGATCGTCGATGCCCATGGCTCACAGTGCGGCTTCTGCACGCCCGGCATCGTCATGAGCCTTTTTGCGCTCTACCATCAGGAGGGCCGCGACGGCCCGCTGCCGCGCGACGAGATCGTCACCGCGCTCGCTGGCAATCTCTGCCGCTGCACCGGTTACCGCCCCATCGTCGATGCCGCGCTTGCCGCCATGGCTGACCCGCCGGCCGATCGCTTCGTCGAGGCCATGCCGCAGACCGCCGGTCTCCTGCAGTTTCTCGCCGATGGCCAAGACGTGTTCATCGGTTCCAACAACGCCTTCTTTGCTGCGCCGGCCAGCCTCTCGGCGCTGGCGCAACTGGTCGTGAAATACCCCGAGGCGACGCTTCTCGCCGGTGGCACCGACGTCGGGCTCAAGGTCACCAAGGGCATGCGCCCGATCTCGCAGGTGATCCATGTCGGCCGCGTTTCGGCGCTCCGGCAGATCGAGGATGTCGGCGACGCACTGATTCTCGGCGCCGGCGTGACCTACGAGGACGCTGCCGGCGTCTTCGCCGATCTCGATCCCGACCTCGGCGAGCTCATCCGTCGCGTCGGCTCGCGGCAGGTGCGCGCGGTCGGTACCATCGGCGGCAACATTGCCAACGGTTCGCCGATCGGCGACATGCCGCCGGCGCTAATCGCCCTTGGCGCCACGCTGGAACTGGCCCATGGCGAGGATGGCCGGGCGTTGCCGCTCGAGGACTATTTCATCGCCTATGGCAAGCAGGACCGTCAGCCGGGTGAGTTCGTTGCCGGCCTCCTCGTGCCCAAGCTGGCGCCGAACCAAGTGTTTCGCGCCTACAAGATTTCCAAACGCTTCGACGAGGACATCTCGGCGGTGATGGGAGCATTCCGCTTCACCATCGACGATGGCGTCATCACCGAAGCGCGCATCGCCTTTGGCGGCATGGCGGCGACGCCCAGGCGCGCCCTCAACGCCGAGGCGCGCCTGACCGGCGCTCAGCCGGCGCGGGCGGCGAGCTGGGGGGCGGCCATCGAGGCTCTTGGCGAGGACTATGCGCCGATTTCGGACATGCGCGCCTCGTCGGCCTACCGCATGGAAACGGCGAAGGCGTTGCTTGCCAAGGCACTGGTCGAATGTGCCGGCGCGCCGACGAGCCGCACCCGCGTCATCGGCCGCCGCGAGGCCCCGGAATCGGAGGTTGCCTGATGAACGCGCCGGAGTCCGAGATTCCCGAGGCGGCCGTCGAACGAGTCGTCCATCGCTCGACCGCCCATGACAGCGCCGTGCTGCATGTCACCGGTCGCGCCATCTATATCGACGACATGGTCGAGCCGACCGGTACGTTGCACCTTGCGCCGGGCTTCTGCCCGGACATGGCGCGCGGCCGCATCCGCGACATCGATCTGTCCCGCGTCCGGCAGGCGCCGGGCGTCGTCGCCGTGCTGACGGCGGCAGATATTCCCGGCCGCAACGACTGGTCGACGTCGATCGGCGGCGACCCGATCCTCGCCGACAAGGAGGTGGAGTTCTGGGGCGAGGTACTGTTCTGCGTCGTGGCCGAGACGCGCGACGCTGCCCGCCGGGCGACGCGGCTGGCTCTGTTCGAGGGCGAGGCGGAGCCGCCGGTGCTGACGGTCGAGGAGGCGAAGGCCAAGGGGCTGCGCGTGCTCGATGACTACGGCTATGGCCGTGGCGACGTCGCGCGCTCCTTCGCCAGCGCCCAGCGGCGATTCGACGGCGTCATCCGCAACGGCGGGCAGGAGCATTTCTACCTCGAAGGGCAGGTCGCCCTGGCGATTCCCGGCGAGACGGGCGACGTGCACGTCTATTCGTCGACCCAGCACCCGTCCGAGGTCCAGCATTGCGTCGCCCACATGCTCGGCCTGCCGAGCGCCATGGTGACGGTGGAAGTCCGGCGCATGGGCGGCGGCTTCGGCGGCAAGGAAAGCCAGGCGAGCCAGTGGGCGTGTCTTGCCGCGCTGGGTGCGAGGGTTACGGGGCGGCCGTGCAAGCTCCGGCTCGACCGCGACGACGACATGGTGATGACCGGCAAGCGGCATGACATGACGACGGCCTTCTCCGTCGCCTACGACAGCTCGGGCAAGATCCTGGCCGCCGACATCGATTTCATGGCCCGCTGCGGCTACTCGGCCGACCTCTCGGGGGGCGTCAACGACCGCACGCTGTTCCACGCCGACAATGCCTATTTCTATCCCAACGTCGCGCTGAAGTCGGAGCGGCTGAAGACCAACACGGTGACCAACACCGCCTTCCGCGGTTTCGGCGGCCCGCAGGGCGTCCTCGCCGCCGAGCGCATCATGGACACGCTCGCCATCGTCACCGGCATCGATCCGCTGGAGATCCGAAAGCGCAACTTCTACGGCCCCGGCCGCGATGTGACTCCCTACGGCCAGAAGGTCGAGGACAACATCCTGCCCGAACTGGTGGCCGATCTCGAGCGCTCCTGCGATTACTCCAAGCGCCGGCAGGAATGCCGCGCCTTCAACTCGAAGAATCGCATTCTTCGCAAGGGCATCGCGCTGACGCCGCTCAAGTTCGGCATCGCCTTCACGCTGACCCATCTCAACCAGGCGGGAGCATTGGTGCACGTGTACGCCGACGGTTCGGTCCATCTGAACCATGGCGGCACCGAGATGGGGCAGGGGCTCAACACCAAGGTGGCGCAGGTGGCGGCCGAAGCGTTCGGCATACCGCTCGACCGGGTGCGTATCACGGCCACCAACACGTCCAAGGTGCCGAACACGTCGGCGACGGCCGCCTCGTCCGGCTCAGATCTCAACGGCATGGCGGCGCTCGCCGCCTGCGACGAGATCAAGCAGCGGATGATC
Source organism: Pleomorphomonas sp. T1.2MG-36 (assembly GCF_950100655.1). Lineage (NCBI taxonomy): Bacteria > Pseudomonadati > Pseudomonadota > Alphaproteobacteria > Hyphomicrobiales > Pleomorphomonadaceae > Pleomorphomonas > Pleomorphomonas sp. T1.2MG-36. Next base: position 152,871 of record NZ_CATNLY010000012.1, on the reverse strand, counting down.
GCCCATCTGACGGCGACAACCAATGCGCCGCCGGAGAGCGTGGTGTTTGCCGACGGCCGTGTTAGTCATGCCGGCGGCTCGCTGTCCTTCGCCGATCTGGCCAAGTCCTGCTACGAGGGCCGCGTCCAGCTTTCCGCTTCCGGGTTCTATTCCACGCCCAAGATCCACTGGGATCGCCAGAAGGCGGAGGGGCGTCCGTTCCTGTATTTCGCCTACGGAGCTGCCTGCGCCGAGGTGACCATCGACACCATGACGGGCGAGATGAAGGTCGATCGGGTGGACATCCTCCACGACTGCGGCCGATCTCTCAATCCGGCGATCGACATCGGTCAGATCGAGGGCGCCTTCGTCCAGGGCATGGGCTGGCTGACCACCGAGGAACTGGTGTGGGACGACAAAGGCCGGCTCGCGACGCATGCGCCGTCCACCTACAAGATCCCGACGGCCGGCGACGTGCCGACCGTCTTCAACACCCGCCTCTGGGAAGGCGCCAACCGCGAAGAGACCATCCATTCCTCCAAGGCGGTTGGCGAGCCACCGCTGATGCTGGCTTGCTCGGTGTTTTCGGCTGTCTTCGACGCGGTCGCCAGCCTGAAGCCCGGCGCGGTTCCGCCACTTGACGCGCCGACGACGCCCGAGGCGATCATGCGGGCCGTGTCGGTCATGCGGCGGGGCGAGGCATGAAAGAGATCTTCGCCCCGCTTCATCGTCTCCTGACCCGTGACGGCGTCGCGGCTCTGGTGACGGTTGTCGGGGCGAAAGGGTCGACGCCGCGCGAAGCCGGCGCTCGCATGGTGGTGTCGATCGCTGGCGCGATCTCCGGTACCGTCGGCGGCGGCAGGCTGGAACTCGATGCGATGGAGCGCGCCATCGCAGCCCTGCATGCGGGGCAAGACGGCAGCGAGCGTCTCGATCTGGCCCTTGGTCCCTCCATTGGCCAGTGTTGCGGCGGCGCCGTCAGCGTGATGATCGAGACCTTCACGATTGCCCGGCTGGCCGCTGTCGCGGAACTCGCGAGGGCCGAGACAGCGGGGCCTTTCCAGACGACCGGCCGTTGCGTCGGCAGCGCCCCGATCGAGCGGGCCGTGATCGGGGCCGAGCGACGCGAGCCGACAGCCATCATCGACGATGGCCGGATCGACGAGAGTTTTGGCGAGCCCTTGCGCGAGTTGCTGCTGTTCGGCGCCGGACACGTGGGGAGGGCCGTGGTGCTGGCGCTGGCGCCGCTGCCGTTCCATGTCCGCTGGATCGACGAACGGCCGCACGCTTTTCCCAATCTGCCGCTTGCCCGGCTCGACCAGGTGGTCGCCGGCACGCCGGCGGCGGAGCTCAAGGCCGCTCCCGCCGATGCCTTCGTGTTGATCATGACCCACGACCACGGCCTCGATCTCGATATTCTGCACGCGGCCTTGTCGGAGGACCGATTCCCCTACGTCGGATTGATCGGCTCGCGCACCAAGCGTGCTCGCTTCGAGCACCGCCTCGCCGAACTCGGCCATCCGGAAACTCATATCAGGGCTTTCACCTGCCCGATCGGTGTACCGGGGATAACCTCGAAAGAACCCGAGCATATCGCCGTTTCCGTTGTGGCAGAGCTGTTGATTGTCGACGAGAAACTGCGTAGGACCCCCGACAGGACGTTCGTTGCCGGAGGGGCGGTCGTTAGCTCAGAAATTAAGCAGCCTGCCCATTTATTCGGACATTCCGGCTGAATCTTTTGGCGCGTCCGATGGGCGAAATCGTGCTTCTATGCTGCACAGAAAATAGACAAAGCGCGGTGAAACGGGGACGACGGCTCTGATGGGCGAAGGGACTGGGGACAGCACCGGAAAAATGCTCCGCCGGGTGGGGGGTGACACGCCGCTTCTTGAGGTCCGTCACGTTACCAAACGTTTTGGCAACTTTACCGCCAACGATGGCGTATCCCTGAAGATCATGCCCGGCGAAATCCATGCGCTGCTCGGCGAGAACGGCGCGGGAAAGTCGACGCTGGTCAAGATCATCTACGGTTCGCTGCAGCCCAACAGCGGCGCAATTCTGTGGAAGGGGCAGCCGGTGACGGTGGGCTCTCCGGCCGAGGCCCGTTCGCTCGGCGTCGGCATGGTGTTCCAGCATTTCTCCCTGTTCGAGGCGCTGACGGTGGCCGAGAACATCGCCCTGGCGCTTCCCAATTGCAGGGCGACGGGCGAACTTGCCGACACCATCGCCCGCGTTTCCAGCAATTACGGCCTGCCGCTCGACCCGAACGCCCATATCGCCGACCTGTCGGTGGGCGAAAGGCAGCGCGTCGAGATCGTTCGCTGCCTTTTGCAAAATCCCGAACTGATCATCATGGACGAGCCGACGTCGGTGCTGACGCCTCAGGAGGCCGACCAGCTGTTCGTGACGCTGCGGCGCCTTGCCGAGGAAGGTTGCGCCATTCTCTACATCTCGCACCGCCTGGAGGAGGTGAGGGCGCTCTGCCACCACGCCACCATCATGCGCCGCGCCAAGGTGGTGGCCGAGGCGGACCCGGCCAACGAGACGGTGAACACGCTCGCTCAGCTGATGGTCGGCAACGAGATCACGCGCGTGACCCGCGAGAAGGGCAAGCTCGGACCGGAAGCCATCCTGCTCAAGGGCTTGACGCAGATCTCGCAGGAAGCCTTCGGCGTGTCGCTTCAGGGCATCAACCTGTCGGTTCGTGCCGGCGAGATCGTCGCCATCGCCGGTATCGCCGGCAATGGTCAGAAGGAACTGTTCGACGCGCTGTCGGGCGAGGAACTGCTCGACAAGGAAGACATGGTCATCTTCGCCGGCGAAGCGGCCGGGCTGATGGACATCAACGAGCGGCGCCTGCTCGGCGCGGCCTTCGTGCCGGAGGAACGCCTCGGCCATGGTGCCGTCCCAGCACTGAAGCTGTCCGAAAATGTCGTGCTCACCCGGCATGGTACCGGCGAAGGCATCGCCCGGCGCGGGTTCACCCGCTTCGGCAAGGCCGGTCGCATCGTCGAGACGGTCACCAGTCTGTTCGACGTCCGCAAGGGCGTGGTCGACCCCGAGGCTCGGTCGCTGTCGGGCGGCAACCTGCAGAAGTTCGTCGTCGGGCGCGAGGTGGAGCGTACGCCGAGGATCCTGATCGTCGCCCAGCCCACCTGGGGTGTGGATGCCGGCGCGGCGGCCGTGATCCGGCAGTCGCTGATCGATCTGTCGCGCAAGGGCGCCGCCATTCTGGTCATTTCGCAGGATCTCGACGAAATCTTCGAGATCGCCGATCGCATCGCGGTCATGTCGCGCGGTTATCTGTCGCGGGCGGAAGATGCCGATACGCTGACGCCGGAAAAGGTCGGCCTGCTGATGGCCGGCGGCGCCGAGAAAAAGGGAGCGGCGGCGGCATGATGCGCCTGGAACTGGTCAAGCGGACCGAGAAGAGCCGGCTGATGAGCGTGTTGTCACCTGTCGTCGCCGTGGCGCTGACGGTGGTGTTCGCCGGGATCGTTTTTGCCGCGCAGGGGCATAGCCCCCTTACGGGCATTTGGTATTTCTTCCTGGAGCCCATCACCTCGCTCTGGGGCCTCGAGCAGTTGATCACCAAGGCCACGCCGCTCGTCATCATCGCGCTCGGCCTTTCCGTCTGTTACCTCTCCAACAACTGGAATATCGGCGCCGAGGGGCAGCTCACCATCGGTGCCATCGTCGGATCGATCCTGCCGATCCTGTTTCCGAATTTCGTCAGTCCGGTGGTTCTGCCGCTGATGCTGTTGATGGCGATGGCCGGCGGCGCGCTGTTCGCGCTGATTCCCGCCAAGCTCAAGACCGTCTTCGGAACCAACGAGATCCTGACCAGCCTGATGCTGGTCTACTGCTCGAACCTGTTCCTGGACTGGATGGTCCGTGGCCCCTGGCGCAGCCCGCAAGGCTACAACTTCCCGATCACCATCGACTTCCACGAGTGGGCGGTGCTGAATGCCGTCGACGTCGGAGGCATCTATCTCAATCTCTCCGCGCCGATCGCTCTGCTCCTCGTCGTCGTCCTGGCGGTGGTGATGCGCTCGACGCTGAAGGGGTTCGAAATTCGCGTTCTGGGGCAGAGCCCGCGCGCGGGCTCCTTCGCCGGCTTCTCCAACCGCCGCATGACGGCTTTCGCCTTCGCCCTGTCGGGCGCGCTGGCCGGCCTTGCCGGCATAATGGTGGTGATGAGCGAGATCGGCAAACTGCAGCCGGTGATTTCGCCGGGTTACGGCTTCACGGCAATCATCGTCGCCTTTCTCGGTCGCCTCAATCCGGTGGGCATCCTGATCGCGGGCCTCGTCATCGCCTCTTCCTATCTTGGCGGCGAGGCCATTCAGACCTCCTTGCAGATGTCGTCCAAGCTCGCCACCGTCATCCAGGGCGTGCTGCTGTTCTTCGTGCTGGCTGCCGATACCCTGATCCTCTACAAGGTGCGCTTGGTCACCGGTCGCGAGGGGGAGGGCGCCCATGCTTGAGGCCATCATCCTCACCATCATCACGGCGGCGACGCCGCTCCTGCTGGCCGCAATCGGCGAACTGGTGGTGGAGAAATCCGGCGTCCTGAACCTCGGGGTCGAGGGCATGATGGTGATGGGAGCCGTCGCCGGCTTCGCCGTGACCATTTCCACCGGCAGCCCTCTGCTCGGCATCGTCGGCGGCGCCATTGCCGGCATGCTGGTTTCGCTTATCTTTGCCTTCGTGACGCTGACGCTGGTTGCCAACCAGGTGGCGTCCGGCCTCGCGCTGACGCTGTTCGGCCTCGGCCTCTCGGGGCTGATGGGCGAAAGCTTCGTCGGCCAGCCCGGCATCAAGCTCCAGAGTCTCGACGTCCCCGGCCTCACCACCTTGCCGTTCGTCGGCAAGATCCTGTTCGGGCAGGATATTCTCGTCTACCTGTCCTTTGCGGCGGTGTTCGCCGTCTTCTGGTTCCTCAACCGCACGCGCGCCGGCCTGATCCTGCGCGCCGTCGGCGACAACCACACCTCGGCCCACGCCCTCGGCTATTCGGTGATCGGCGTGCGGTATCTCGCGGTCCTCTTCGGCGGTGCCATGGCCGGTCTCGGGGGCGCCTATCTGTCGGTCGCCTATACCCCGCTGTGGGTGGAGAACATGACCGCCGGCCGCGGCTGGATCGCGCTGGCTCTGGTGGTGTTTGCCTCCTGGATGCCTTGGCGGGCCGCCATCGGCGCCTACCTGTTCGGCGCGGTGACGGTGTTGCAGTTCCATGCCCAGGCGCTCGGCCTCGGCTTCCCGTCCCAGTTCCTGGCCATGCTGCCCTACCTTGCCACGGTGATCGTGCTGGTTGCCATTTCCGGCAATCGGCGAGCCACGCTGTTCAATACGCCCAGCAGCCTGGGCAAGCCCTTCGTACCCGACCGCTGAGGCGGGAGAGGTTTGCGACAAGCGTCGGCGATACGGTCGGCCGACGCCCTCATTCAAGACCGTGACAGACCGTGGGAAAACCCACACCAGGGGAGAATGAACATGAAGAAACTCGCGCTTCTTGCCGGTACGGCCCTGGCGCTCGCCGTCGGCGCCGTCTCCGGCGCTTCGGCCGCCGACAAGCTGAAGGCCTGCTGGGTCTACACCGGCCCGATCGGCGATTTCGGCTACTCCTACCAGCACGATCAGGGCCGCCTCGCCGTCGAGAAGGAACTTGGTGACAAGGTCGAGACCGCCTACGTCGAGAACGTCGCCGAGGGTCCGGATGCCGAGCGCGTCTTCGAACGCTTCGCCCGCGAAGGCTGCGGCATCGTCTTCGGCACCTCCTTCGGCTTCATGGATGCTGAACTCAAGGTGGCCAAGAAGTTCCCGGACGTGAAGTTCGAGCATGCCACCGGCTACAAGAGCGCGCCCAACATGGGTCTCTACAACGCTCGCTTCTATGAGGGCCGCTACATCCTCGGCCAGATCGCTGCCAAGGAATCGAAGAAGGGCCTCGCCGGCTACATCGTCTCATTCCCGATCCCCGAAGTGGTGATGGGCATCAACGCCTTCATGCTCGGCGCGCAGTCGATCAATCCCGACTTCAAGGTCAAGATCATTTGGGTGAACTCCTGGTTCGACCCGGGCAAGGAAGCCGACGCCGCCAAGGCGCTGTTCGACCAGGGTGCCGACATCATGGTCCAGCATACCGATTCGACGGCCGCCATGCAGGTCGCCGAAGAGCGCGGCCTGAAGGGCTTCGGCCAGTCGTCCGACATGATCAAGTTCGCGCCGAAGGCGCAGATGACCGCCATCGTCGATGATTGGGGTCCGCACTACATCAAGTCGGTCAAGGCCGTTCTCGACGGCACCTGGAAGGCCGATGACGTGTGGGAAGGCATCAAGGACGGCACCGTCCATATGGCCGAGTACGCCAACATGGCCGACGAAACCAAGAAGCTTGCCGAGGAAACGCAGGCCAAGATCGCTGGCGGCTGGAACCCCTTCACCGGCCCGATTGTCGATCAGGATGGCAAGGAGCGCTATGCGGCTGGCGTCGTTGCTCCGGATGGCGACCTCCTGGGCATGAACTGGTACGTCAAGGGCGTCGACGACAAGCTGCCGCAGTAAGCCGCAGCTTCTTCCGTTCCCTTCACATTGATCATGAGGCCGCCTCCGGGCGGCCTCTCTGTTTTGTGGAGGGCCGCCAACCTGCCGGAAATATTGGCATTTCAGTTCGCCTGCCGACTTGCGCAAGCCCGCTTGTCGGAGCTAGATTACGGCTAAATGCGTATGGATGCGCCATGCCTAGATGCTAGGCCGGCGAAGTCCGCAACGAGGCGCCGGGCCCTACATGCTGAGCTTCGCCATTGAGTGGCTTCATATTCTGGTTCGCTGGTTCCATCTCGTGGTCGGCATCGGATGGATCGGCACCAGTTTCTTCTTCATTGCTCTCGACCTCAGCCTGCGCAAGCGGGCGAAGATGAACCCCGGCGTCTACGGCACGGCCTGGCTCGTGCATGGGGGTGGTTTCTATAACGTCGAGAAATACGCGGTGGCGCCCGAAGAGCTGCCGGAAGATCTCGTCTGGTACAGGTGGGAGGCCTACCTCACCTTCGTCTCCGGCTTTCTGCTCCTGACGACGGTCTACTATTTCAACGCCCGGGCCTATCTGATCGATCCCTCCGTGGCCGATCTCGCGCCATGGCAGGCGATCGTCATTTCGGTGCTGTCGCTGCTGGTTGGCTGGCTGGCCTATGACGGCCTCATGAAGCACACGACCAACGATCATCCCGGCCTTGTCGTCTTCTGCGTCTTCCTGATGATCGTCGGCTTCGCCGCGCTGTTCAGCAACGTATTCTCAGGGCGTGGCGCCTTCATCCACGTCGGCGCTCTGGTCGGTACCATGATGGCGGCCAACGTGTTCCGGGTGATCATCCCCAACCAGAAGAAGATCGCCGCCGCGTTGATGGCGGGCGAGAGGCCGGACCCGGCGCTGGGATTGCAGGGACGGCAACGTTCGATACACAACAACTACCTGACGCTGCCGGTGCTGCTGATGATGGTGTCCAACCATTATCCGCTGCTCACCGGCCATCCGCACGGCTGGCTTCTGGTGGCGCTGATTCTCGTCATCGGCGGCACGGTGCGACACCTTCTCAACCGCCACGAGGCAGGCGATCCATTCCGGAAATACTGGTGGGCCCTGCCCGGGGCGGCCGTCGCCCTCGCTCTGGCCGTCATCGCCACGGCGCCTTTGCCGCGCTCCGCCAGTGTGGCGGATGCCTCGGCCGTCACCGATGCCGACGTGCTTCGCCTCACCGCAACGCACTGCGTGATGTGCCATTCCGCCAAGCCAACCCATGAGGGATTCACCGAGCCGCCAAAGGGCCTCGTCTTCACCGATGTCGATCACATTCGCCGCTACGCGCCGCTCATCAAGATGCAGGCGGTCGATTCGGAAGTCATGCCGCTCGGCAACGAAACGGGCATGACGCGCGAGGAGCGCGACGCGCTGGGGGGCTGGATCGCTGCCAACGGCGGCTGACGGCCGGCGAATCGGCTTACCTGTCCGTGCCGATGGTTTGCGTGGCGTACATGCCGGTGGTGCGGAACTCGGTTGGGCTGGCCCCGAAGAAGCGGCGGAACACCTTCGAGAAGTAGTTGGGGTCGGAGAATCCGGTCAGGGTCGCGACTTCCTTCACCGAGATCTCCGTATTGACGGCCAGTAGCTTGGCAGCGCGGCGCATTCGTTCGGCGAGGACGTATTCCGATGGTGGCCGCCCCTCGGTGGCGGTGAAGACGCGGCTGAAATGAGCGCGGCTGAGGCCTGCGACGCCGGCCAGCTCATCGACCGACAAGTCGCTCTGCAGATTGTTGAGGATGTGCCGGATCACCGGCGCCATCGGGCTTGCCTGGGTTGCGTCCGAATAGGTGCCGGCGAAGACGTCGTCGTAAAGCGCCATGGCGGCGCGGTAGGCTAGGGCCGATGCGGCGCCCGGCGTTTCGCCTTCGCCTTCCATCATCCGGAGGCAGCAGTCGGCCAGCGTCTCCACCGTGCGCGGCTTCAGGTGAAGCACGGGCCCGGTTACGGCCATGACCGATCTGTGCAGTCTCAGCGCCTCCTCGCCGTTCATGGAAATCCAGAAGAATTCCCAGCGTCCGCCGTCCTCCAGCCAGTAGCGATGGTTATGCGGCACGAGCACCAGCATCGCCTCGCCCTCGCCGATGCGATAGTGCTTGTCCTCGTAGCGCAAATTTCCATGCCCCGAAATTGTGTGCTGGAGAACCGTGAATGGCGTCTGCCCGCGTTTGCGTCCGTCCCAGGAATATTCCTTTGAAGTTTGAATATCATAGCCGGTACTGGTCGGCATCGTGTGGAGCAGATTGCGCCCCCGCGGCAATGACATTGTCGTCATTCCCGGGCCGTTTTGTCGCAGTTTGTCGAGCACGGAATTACCCATCGAAGCACAATCCTCGTCTGGCCTTAGCAGCCATATTACGTCTTAATGCAGCCAACAAGAAGAACGGAACGGACGGACCCAGGGACTTCCCCCAGGACAAGATATGAGGCGCAACACGACAGTGTCTGTTGTGCAGCGGCATTGTATTGTCTGGAAGTATCCTTTCCCCGATCGATTTAGGCGAGTGAACGAGGACAGCATGGCAGCCTTCAAAGTTGCGATCATCGGCGCTGGAAGCGTCGGCTTCACCAAGAAGCTCTTTACCGACATTCTGTGCGTACCGGAGTTTGCCGATGTCGAGTTCGCGCTGACCGACATTTCCGAGCACAATCTGACGATGATCGCGACGATCCTGAGAAAGATCGTCGAAGTCAACAAGCTCCCGGCCAAGGTTACCGCGACCACCGACCGCCGCAAGGCTCTCGAAGGGGCGCGCTATGTGATTTCCTGCGTCCGCGTCGGCGGTCTCGACGCCTATCAGGACGATATCCGCATTCCCCTCAAGTACGGTGTCGACCAGTGCGTCGGCGACACGATCTGCGCCGGCGGCATCCTCTACGGGCAGCGCAATATCCCGGCGATCCTCGATTTCTGCAAGGATATCCGCGAAGTTGCCGAGCCCGGCGCCAAGTTCTTGAATTACGCCAACCCCATGGCCATGAACACCTGGGCGGCCATCGAATATGGCAAGGTCGACACCATTGGCCTTTGTCATGGCGTGCAACATGGCGGCGAGCAGATCGCCGACATCTTCGGCGTCGGTCACGACGAGGTGGACTACATCTGCTCGGGCATCAACCATCAGACCTGGTACGTCGACGTCCGCGTCCGTGGCCGCAAGGTGTCCAAGGACGAGATCGTCGCCGCCTTCGAGGCGCATCCCGTCTTCTCCAAGCAGGAGAAGGTCCGCATCGACGTGCTGAAGCGCTTCGGCGTCTACTCCACTGAAAGTAACGGCCATCTGTCCGAGTACCTGCCGTGGTACCGCAAGCGGCCCGGCGAGATCATGAACTGGATCGACATGTCCGACTGGATTCATGGCGAGACGGGCGGCTATCTGCGTTTCACCACCGAACAGCGCAACTGGTTCGAGACGGAGTTCCCCGAGTTCCTGAAGGAAGCCGAGGAAAAGATCGATCCGAAGCGGCGTTCGAGCGAGCACGCCAGCCACATCATCGAAGCTCTGGAAACCGGCCGGATCTATCGCGGTCACTTCAATCAGAAGAACCGCGGCGTCATCACCAACCTGCCGGACGATTGCATCATCGAGTCGCCGGGCTTTGTCGATCGCTTCGGCATCAACATGGTGGCCGGCATCACGTTGCCGGAAGCCTGTGCGGCGACCTGCCTGTCGTCGATCAATGTGCAGCGCATGTCGGTCCATGCGGCGGTGACGGGCGACGTCGATCTGTTGAAGCTCGCCGTGCTGCACGATCCGCTGGTCGGCGCCATCTGCACGCCTGACGAAGTATGGGCGATGGTGGACGAAATGCTGGTCGCCCAGGCGCGCTGGTTGCCGCAATATGCCCATGCCATCGACGCGGCCAAGGAGAGGGTCGCCAAGTCGACCGTCAAGACCCGCGACTGGCAGGGAGCGGCCCGTCGCGAGGCGCGCGGCATCGACGAAATTCGCGAAGAGAAGGCGCGCACCAAGGTCTGAGCGACCGCACGCCTTCAACAATTGTCCGGCGTGGGCAACCGCGCCGGACGCGGCAGGCACCATGGGCCGCCGCATTGGGGAAGCCGACCAGCCATATGAGGAAGCCGGTCGGCTTGGGAAGAGAAGCGGGGGGATGCGTTCCGACGCTGCCCATCGCATTGGTCGTCCGCCGGCTTCCGCCGGTGGCCGGTTTTCCGAGGGAGGACATGACGGAATGACTTATCGGATGAAATTCACGTCGGCTTTGATGCTCGGCGCGTCGTTCTTTGCGACGGCCGCGTTTGCATCTGAGCTGACTGCCGTGCCGCAGGCACCGGTATTCCAGGGGCAAGGCAAGGTCAACTACGTCGGGCGCAGCGACCTCTACGAGTACAAGGCTCTGCCGTCCTATAGTGAGCCCGAGTACATCACCAAGAACTTCGTCGACAAGGGACGCCTTCCGCCGGTCAAGGACCGTCTGCCGAAAGAGCCGCTCGTCTTCAAGACAAGCAACATGCCCGACGGCATCGGTGTCTACGGCGATGCGCTTCGCCATGTCATTGGCGGTCGTCCCGAGGGCTGGAACTACCAGGCCGGACAGGTGCAGGGCTGGGGTGGTATCGACATCGGCATGTACGAGTGTCTGACGCGTACCGCGCAGCTGTTCCAGATCAAGGCCGAGGACATGGAGCCGCTTCCGAACCTCGCCAAGAGCTGGGAGTGGTCCGAAGACGGTCACAAGCTGACCATGCACCTCATCGAGGGTGCCAAGTGGTCGGATGGCGTGCCCTTCACCTCCGAAGACGTCATGTTCTACTGGGAGGACAACGTCCTCGATCCGAACGTTTCGCCGACCAACGGCGCCACGGCCGAAACCTTCGGCGCGGGCACGACGCTGAAGGCGATCGACGACTACACGATCGAGTGGACGTTCAAGGACGCCTTCCCCAAGCAGTACCTTTACAACATGGCCTACGGCACATTTTGCCCCGGCCCCGCTCACATGCTGAAGCCGCAGCATCCCAAGTATTCCAAGAATACCTATGAGCAGTACAAGAACGCCTTCCCGCCGGATTTCCTGAATTGGCCGGTGATGGGTGCGTGGTCGCCGGTTCTTTACCGTCCGGATGACATCATCGTCCTGCGTCGCAATCCCTACTACTGGAAGGTCGACGAGAAGGGCAATCAGCTGCCGTATCTCGACGAAGTCCACTTCAAGCTGTCGACCTGGGCGGACCGCGACGTGCAGGCCGTGGCCGGCTCCGGCGACATCTCCAACCTCGAGCAGCCCGAGAACTTCGTCGAGTCGCTCAAGCGCGCCGCCCAGCCTACCGCTCCGGCTCGCCTCGAGTTCGGCCCGCGTCTCATCGGCTACAACCTCTACATGAACTTCTCGGCCAACGGCTGGGGTGGTCCGGATGAACGTGGCCAGGCAGTGCGCGATCTGAACCGCAACGAGCACTTCCGCAAGGCCGTGACCATGGGTCTCGACCGGCAGAAGCTCGGCGAGGCGCTGGTGAAGGGGCCGTTCACGGCCATCTATCCGGGCGGCATCTCGTCAGGTTCGAGCTTCTATGACCGCGAGAGCACCTTCTACTATCCCTTCGATCTCGACGGGGCCAAGAAGGAGCTTGAGGCTGCCGGTCTCAAGGACACCGACGGCAACGGCGTCGTGAACTACACGGACGGCCCGATGAAGGGCAAGGACGTCGAGATCACGCTGCTGGTCAGCGCCGACTACTCCACCGACAAGAACCTCGCCGAAGGCGTGATCGGTCAGATGGAGAAGCTCGGTCTGCGCGTCGTCCTGAACGCCCTCGACGGCAAGCAGCGCGACAACGCCAACTACGGCGGCAAGTTCGACTGGACGATCAACCGGCATGGTCCGGAACTGACGGCCGTCGTGCAGAACACCGAGCAACTCGCGCCTGTCGGCCCGAAGACCTCGTGGTTCCATCGCGCCCCGGAAAGCGGACAGCTTGATCTGATGCCCTTCGAGCAGCAGCTCGTCGACATCGTCAACAAGTTCATCGCCACCCAGGACGTGACCGAACGCGCCAACCTGATGAAAGAGTACAACAAGGTCGCGACGACCAACGTGAACAGCGTCGGCCTGACCGAGTACCCCGGTGCTCTGATCATCAACAAGCGCTTTGCCAACGTTCCCCCGGGAACCCCGATCTTCATGTTCAACTGGGCTGAAGACACGGTTCTCCGTGAACGCCTCTACGTCCCCGCCGACAAGCAGGGCGACTACGAGCTGGCCAAGGACTCCCTGCCCGGTAAGCCGGGTGAGAAGGGCCCCGCCGAGTAATCTTCCCACTCGAACGGTCCGAGCATTCGCCGACCAGATGAATATCTGGTCGGCACCAAGAGAGTGCTTCAGAGTCCTTGGCTGAGCAGCCGATTGTCGATTGGGTCAACCCGATCGGCGGATGCTGCAGCGTCCCGGCGGTGCCCCCCGCCGCCGGGACACTTCTTCCGAGACCTCCGCAGAATTGTCCGGGAGTCCGAGGGAGCCTAAGATCTCCAGCCATCACCGGCCGCCGGCCGATGGCGATCCAAGCCAGCCCGTTTTGCGAGAGACGGGTCCTTCAAAATCCATGACAAAGAGTCAGGAAGTCTCAGATCCATGTTCCGCTTCTTGCTCATCCGCATCGCCTCGGCGATCCCGGTTCTCTTCATCCTGAGCGTGGTCACGTTCGCCATCATCCAGGCCCCTCCCGGCGACTACAGCGACTTCATCCGATCGCAGCTGATCAACCAGGGTGGCGCCTCCTTCGAGGAAGCCGACGCGCAGGCCAAGGCCTACGCCGTCGCCCACGGCCTCGATAAGCCGATCCCGGTCCAGTACGTCAACTGGATCGTCGGCATGGTCACGGAAGGCGATTTCGGCCGCAGCTTCTTCTACAATCGCCCCGTGGCCGATGTCGTGGCCGAGCGCTTGCCCCGAACGCTGTTGCTGGCGCTGACGTGCCATCTGTTGGCCTCCGTCATAGGCATATCCTTCGGCATCATCGCGGCGACCAAGCAGTATTCCTGGATCGACAGTCTCCTGTCGTTCATATCCTTCCTCGGGATGACGGTTCCACGATTCCTGATGGCGCTGGTTATCGTCTACATCATGGTGTTCCATTTCAACGTCAATGAGATCAACAGCTTCTTCTCGCCGAGATACGGCGGCGCGCCTTGGTCATGGGGCAAGTTCGTCAATCTCGTGCAGCATGTCTGGCCGGTTGTGGCGATAGCCACCTTTGGCGGCCTCGCCTACAACATGCGGGTGATGCGCGGTAACCTGCTCGACACGCTCAACGCCCAGTATGTCGAGACGGCGAGGGCCAAGGGCCTATCGGAAGGCGCCGTGATCCTGCGCCACGCCGTGCCCAATGCGCTGCATCCCCTCGTCATGTACCAGGGCGTGGTGCTGCCCTACATGCTGACCGGCGAGATCGAAACCGCCATCATCTTCGCCCTTCCCACCGTCGGGCCGGCCATTGTCGGATCGATGGCCGTTGGCGACGTCTACGTCACGGCCACCTTCATGCTCGTGCTTTCCGCCACCTTGATCATCGGCAACATCATCGCCGATATCCTGCTCGCCCTTCTCGACCCCCGCATCCGCCTTGGTGGAGGAGCCAACTGATGCTTGTTCCTGGCGAAACCACCCTGAACGGCACCGGCGAAATCGTCGAGAAGCACGGCAGCGAAAGTTATGTCGCCCTGGTCTGGCGGCGCCTCAAGCGCTCCTGGACCGGCATGGCCGGCCTTGTCATGGTCATCCTGCTGGTGTTCATCGCCTTGTTCGCCGACTTTTTGTCGCCGGTCGATCCGAAGTTCACAGACGTCGGCTACTCGCAACCGGAGACCATCTCCTTCACCGACAAGGACGGCGGTTGGGCGTTCGCACCCCGCATCTATCCGATGGTCGAGGGAGCCGAGCTCGACCCGATCACCTACCAGCCGCTGATCGGACCCGACTATGACAATCCGCGCTACCTCGGCTTCTTCGTCAAGGGTGCGCCATATCGGCTGTTGTGGCTGATCCCGGCGGAGCGGCATCTGTTCGGCGCCGTGGACGGCAAGGCGGTCCATTTCCTCGGCACCGACAAGTTCGGCCGCGACGTGCTGTCGCGCGCCCTCTATGGCTCGCGCATATCGCTGATGATCGCGCTCACCGTGGTGTCGATCATCACCGTGGTCGGCACGACGGTCGGCATGGTTTCCGGTTATTTCGGCGGCCGTTTCGACATCTGGGTCCAGCGCTTCGTCGAACTGGTCCTGGCCTTTCCGCAGTTGCCGCTCTATCTCGCGCTCACTTCGCTGATTCCGGTGACGGCGCCCACCTCAGTGTTCCTCGCCTTCGTCATCTTCGTGATGTCGGCCCTCGGCTGGGCACAGCTCTCGCGTGAGGTGCGAGGCAAGACGCTGGCACTCGCCCGTATCGACTACGTCCGTGCGGCCATGGCCATCGGTGCCCGTGACCGGCGCATCATCTTCCAGCACATCTTCCCCAACGTGATGAGCCACGTCATCGTTGCCGTCACGTTGGCCATCCCCAACGTGGTGCTGCTGGAGAGCTTCCTCGGATTCCTCGGCTTTGCCGTGAAACCGCCGCTGATCTCCTGGGGTCTGATGCTTCAGGATACCTCCAACTACTCGGCCATCGGCTCGTATCCCTGGATACTTGCCCCCGTGGCCTTCGTCTTCGCAACCGTCTTCGCCTTCAACGCACTTGGCGACGGTCTGCGCGACGCCATCGATCCCTATTGAGGAAGCCGACCATGGACAGAGACGAAAACCTCGCTCCGGACGTTCGGCTCGATCATGACAGCCGCAAAGGGGAGCCCATTGTCGACTGCCGGAACGTCGCCGTCCGCTTCAAGGTGGAGGACGGTGAGGTGGAAGCGGTTCGCGGCGTGTCGATGCAGCTTTATCGCGGCGAGACCATCGCCGTGGTGGGAGAAAGCGGGTCGGGCAAGTCGGTGACTGCTCGTACCATCATGGGGCTTCTTTCGAAGCGTGCCAGGGTGGCGGCGGACTCCACGATCTGCCTGGATGGCGACGATATCCTGAAATGGTCGGCGCACCGGCGGCGCATGCTTCGCGGCAATCGGCTTTCCATGATTTTCCAGGAGCCGCTGTCCTCGCTGAATCCGGTCTACTCGATCGGCACGCAGATCGTGGAGGCCATTCGCATCCATCAGAAGCTGTCGAAGTCCAAGGCGCGCGCAAAGGCGATCGACCTTCTGCGAGAGGTGCACATTCCCGATCCGGAATCGCGGATCAACCAGTATCCGCACCAGCTGTCCGGTGGTCAGCGCCAGCGCGTGATGATCGCCATGGCGCTTGCCAACAACCCGGACATACTCATCGCCGACGAGCCGACCACGGCGCTCGACGTGACGGTGCAGGCGCAGATCCTTCAGCTCATCCGCGACCTGCAGCAGCGCCATGGCATGGCGGTGATCCTGATCACCCACGATCTCACCGTGGTGCGCAAGTTCTCCGACTACGTCTACGTTATGCAGAAGGGCGAGGTGAAGGAGCACAACACCACCGAGGCGCTGTTCGGCAATCCCCGCCATCCCTACACCCGTCATCTCCTTGGGTCGGAGCCGCGCGGTCATGCCAACCCGCTGCCGGCGGAGTCGCCGGTGATACTCGAGGGCAAGGACGTCCGCGTCGCCTTCATGCTGAAGAAGGGCGGCTTCTTCAATGCCGAGTTCCACGAGTTGGTCGCCGTCGACAATCTTAGCCTGACGCTGCGCCGTCACGAAACCCTTGGCATCGTCGGCGAGAGCGGCTCCGGCAAGACCACCTTCGGCCAGGCGCTGATCCGTCTGTCCGATCCGGACGGCGGCGAGATCTATTTCGATGGCAAGCCCATCCACGGCAAGAACCGGGAGGAGCTGAGGCCGCTCAGGTCGCGCATGCAGGTGGTGTTCCAGGATCCGTTCTCCTCGCTCAACCCGCGCATGTCGGTGTGCCAGATCATCGAGGAAGGCCTGATCGTCAACGGCATTGGCGCCAACCACGCCGAGCGTCTCGACCGGGTTCGCGAGGCCCTGAAGGCGGCCGGACTGCCGACCAACATCCTGTCGCGCTTTCCGCACGAGTTCTCGGGCGGCCAGAGGCAGCGCATCGCCATCGCCCGCGCCATCGCGCTCGAGCCGGAGTTCATCCTGCTCGATGAGCCGACGTCGGCGCTGGATCTGTCGGTGCAGGCCCAGATCATCGACCTGTTGCGCAAGCTGCAGGACGAGCGCGGGCTCAGCTATCTCTTCATTTCCCACGACCTCAAGGTCGTGCGGGCGCTCTGTCACCGCGTGATCGTCATGCAGCACGGACGGATCGTCGAGGAGGGGCCGGTCGAGGAGGTCCTGTTCAAGCCGAAGACCGCCTACACCGAAAAACTGGTGAAGGCGGCCTTCGAGGTGGCCGCATAGGCGGCGAGATTCCGGGCTCCGCTTTGCTCTCCCTATGGAGAGCACGACGGAGCCCGACCGGGGCGAGCCGTTGAGAGCGGTGGGCTCCCGAACGAGAAAACATCCAACCTGTCCCCGATGGCGGACCGGCAACGCCGGTTCGTGCGGGAAATCTGTTTGCCTGGAGGAAAGTGAAAAATGGTGGCCAATCCCAAGATCACCTTCATCGGTGCCGGTTCGACGGTGTTCATGAAGAACATCCTCGGCGACGTGCTGCACCGGCCGGCGCTCAAGGGCGCGACCATCGCCCTGATGGATGTCAACGAGAAGCGTCTCGCGGAAAGCGAAATGGTCGTCGGCCGTCTCGTCAAGCTGCTCGATGCGCCGGCAAAGGTCGAAACCTACAAGGACCGTCGCAAGGCGCTCGAAGGGGCTGATTTCGTCGTCGTCGCCTTCCAGATCGGCGGCTACAAGCCGGCCACGGTCACCGACTTCGAAGTGCCGAAGAAGTACGGCCTGCGCCAGACCATCGCCGACACGCTGGGTGTCGGCGGCATCATGCGCGGCGTGCGCACCGTGCCGCACCTCTGGGCGATCTGCGCCGACATGATGGAGGTCTGCCCGAACGCCGTGCTGCTCCAGTACGTCAATCCCATGGCGATCAACACCTGGGCGATTTCAGCCAAGTATCCGAAGATCCGTCAGGTCGGCCTCTGCCATTCGGTGCAGGGTACCGCCGAGGAGCTGGCGCGCGACCTGGATATTCCGATTTCGGAGATCCGCTACCGGGCGGCCGGCATCAACCACATGGCCTTCTACCTGAAGTTCGAGCATCGGCAGGCGGACGGCAGCTACCGCAACCTCTATCCCGATCTGGTGCGCGGCTACCGCGAGGGCCGCTATCCCAAGCCGTCGACCTGGAATCCGCGCTGCCCCAACAAGGTGCGCTACGAGATGCTGACGCGGCTCGGCTATTTCGTCACGGAAAGCTCCGAGCATTTCGCCGAGTATACGCCGTGGTTCATCAAGGAGGGCCGCGACGACCTGATCGAGAAGTTCGGCATCCCGCTCGACGAATACCCCAAGCGCTGCGTCGAGCAGATCGCCCGCTGGGAGAAGGATCTCGAGGCACTGAAGGCTTCCGACACCGTCGAGGTGAAAGAGAGCCACGAGTATGCCTCCCAGATCATCAACTCCGTCTGGACAGGCGAACCGTCGGTGATCTACGGCAACGTCCGCAACAACGGTTGCATCACTTCGCTGCCCGATTACTGCGCGGCCGAAGTGCCTTGTCTCGTCGATGCCTCGGGCATTCAGCCGACCTATGTCGGCGATCTGCCGCCGCAGCTCACGGCATTGATCCGCACCAACGTCAACGTCCAGGAACTGACGGTGGCGGCGCTGATGACCGAGAACCGCGAGCATCTCTACCACGCGGCCATGATGGATCCGCATACGGCCGCCGAGCTCGATCTCGATCAGATCTGGTCGCTGGTCGACGACCTCTGCCGCGCTCATGGCGACATGTTGCCTCTGTGGGCTCGTCTCGGCTGAGATCGGCCTGACGATCGGGGGCGGAAATCGCCCGCTCCCGAACCTCTTCCCGTCGCTCGCCCCAGTTCCTCCCGGAGCGGCGACGGCTCCAGCGACGCGGGATGCCGGCATCGTGGGATCGGCGTCCCGCGTCTTTTTTCTGCTCCGTCATCTCCTCCACCGATGTTTCCACACTGAGCCACGCGCCGTCCGGCAGCGCCTTCATCCCTTAGTCGGGTTCCGAGCCGCCTGCCGCTTGCCCGTATTGCCAACCCTTGAAAACAGGCACATTCTTGCCCTGTCGGTCGTCGGAGGAGGGATGACCGGCCCGAGAGTGAACGGTCCGCAGTCCCGGGAAACGGGGGGCTGCGGAATTGGATAGGCGAGAACATAACGGAAACATATCTGGAGGTCAGCCATGTCAGGACATACCGGAACAACCGCCGACGGCAGAGCAGCCGGCCCCCGTTGCGTTGCCATCGTGGGGCCTCACGGCAGCGGCAAGACGACGCTTCTCGAGGCGATCCTCGAGCGCACGGGGGCGATTCCGAAGGCCGGGAACGTGGCGGCGGGCAGCAGCGTTGGCGACCGCTCCAGGGAGGCTCGCGCCCATGGCATGGGCATAGACCTCAATGCCGCCGACGCCGAGTTCCTGGGCGACCGCTATACCTTCCTCGACTGCCCGGGATTTGTCGAATTCGCGTTTGAGATGCAGCCGGTCCTCGCCGTCGCCGATGTGGCGATAGTGGTCTGCGAGGCAGATGAGAAGAAGATTCCGGCCCTGCAACTCGTGCTCCGCCAGCTCGAAGTCGCAGGCGTTCCGCACGCGCTGTTCATCAACAAGATCGACAAGGCCGACGCGACGCTGCGCGACACACTGAAGCTGATGCAGTCGGCGTCGGCGACACCCCTGGTGCTGCGCCAGATTCCGATCTGGAAGGATGGCACCGCCATCGGCACCATCGAGCTGGCCCTTGAGCGGGCGCTGGTCTATCGCGAGCACGCGGAGAGCCAGGAAGTCCCCATTCCCTCCGATCATCAGGCCGACGAGCTAGCCGCCCGCTACGAGATGCTGGAGCGCCTCGCCGACTACGATGACGATCTGATGGAGGAGCTGCTGTCCGATGTCGCGCCCAACCGCGACCAGATATTCCAGGATATGCGCAAGGAAATGCGGTCCGGCCAGATCACGCCGGTGTTCATTGGCTCGGCCGAGCGCGGCAACGGTATCACCCGGCTTTTGAAGGCCTTGCGCCACGATGCCGCCGGCATCGAAGACACGCGCAACCGTCTGGGACTTGCCGCCGGCGCCGAGGCTATCGTTCAGGTCGCCAAGACCGTACAGACCTCTCATGCCGGCAAGCTCTCCATCGTCCGCGTCCTGTCCGGCAAGCTGACCGACGGTTTGGCACTGACCGCCGCCGACGGGGCCGTTGGCCGTGTGTCGGGGCTCTATGCACTGGGTACCGGAACGCCGACCAAACTGGCGGAGGCCGGTGCCGGCGCGGTGGTTGGAATCGGCAAGGTCGATCCCGCCGAGACCGGCTTGACGCTCTCCTCCGGCAAGACGCCGCCGAAAGAGCTGGCGCCACTCGTCCCGCCGCCGCCGGTACTTTCCATGGTGGTGGCGCCGAAGGAAGCCAAGGACGACGTCAAGCTGTCGACGGCGTTGAGCCGCCTTGCCGAGGAAGACCCGTCTCTTGTGGTTGTCCAGGACGCCGATACGGCGGAAACGCGCATCGAGGGGCAGGGGGAAATGCACCTTCGCGTGCAGCTCGAACGCCTGCAAAACCGGTTCGGCGTCGCAGTGGTGACGCGCGACCCCATCATTCCCTATCGCGAGACCATCAAGTCGGCGACCACGGTGCGCGGTCGTCACAAGAAGCAGTCGGGCGGCCACGGCCAGTTCGGCGACTGCGTGCTGACCATCGAGCCGCAGGAACGCGGCAAGGGCTTCGCCTTCGCCGAAGTGGTCACCGGCGGCGCCGTGCCGAAGAACTTCTTCCCCGCCATCGAGGAGGGGGTCGTCGACAGTCTGAAGCGCGGTGCGCTCGGCTTCCCGCTGGTCGACATCAAGGTGACGCTGTCGGACGGTTCGTTCCACCCCGTGGACAGTTCCGACATGGCCTTCAAGACCGCGGCCGGCATCGGCATGCGCGAAGGCTTGCCGCAGTGCTCGCCGGTGCTGCTGGAGCCGATCCTCAAGGTGAAGTTCTACGGGCCGAGCGAGTTCACGGCTCGCATCAACCAGATCGTCACCGGCCGGCGCGGCCAGCTCCTCGGCTTCGACGGGCGCGATGGCTGGCAGGGCTGGGACGTGACGGAAGCGCTGATCCCGCAGGCCGAAATGGGCATGCTGATCGTCGAACTCAGATCCGCGACGGCCGGCGTCGGCACCTTTGAGGCGACGTTCGACCATCTGCAGGAGATCACCGGGCCGGTGGCGCAGAAGGTGGTCGACAAGCGCAAGGCCGAACTCGCCGCCGCGTGAGCCAGCATCGGGTTCTGTAACGAAACGGGGGCGCCAAGGCGCCCCCGAAGTCTTTGAGCCGGACGAGCTTGTCTCAACCGGCCTTCAGGCCGTGGGCACGAAAGATCGAGCGGACCTCTTCGACCAGCTCGCGCGACGGCGGCTCGGTCTCGGCAAGCTTGTACTCGCGGCCGCATTCCTTCCACTTGAACTCGCCAAGCTTGTGGAAGGGCAACACGTCGACGCGTTCGACGACGCCGAGCTCCTGAGCGAAAGCCGCCAGTGCCTCGATCTCGTCCAGCTTGTCGGTCAGGCCCGGCACCAGCACGTAGCGCAACCAGATCTTCTTGCCCTTGGCAGAAAGCCGGCGGGCAAAATCGAGCGTCGGCTGCAGCTGGGCGCCGGTCACCTCGAAGTAGGTTTCCTCGGTGAAGGCCTTGATGTCGAGCAGCACGAGGTCGATGTCTTCGAGCATCTCGTCGGAGACGCGCTTGCCCAGGAAACCCGAGGTGTCGAGCGCGGTATGCAAGCCCATCGCCTTGGCGGCGTGGAAGATTTCGGCCGTGAACTCCACCTGCGTCAGCGGCTCGCCGCCCGTGATGGTGATACCGCCCTTGGCGCGCTTCAGGAAGTTTGAATAGCTGGCCATCTCGGCAACGATCTCGTTGACCGAGGTCTCCTTGCCCTTGCGCATGTGCCAGGTGTCGGGGTTGTGGCAGTAGAGGCAGCGGAGCGGGCAACCGGAGACGAACAGCACGTAGCGGATGCCGGGGCCGTCCACGGCGCCGCCGGCTTCCTTCGAATGAACGAAGCCGTGGGCGACCGGCCGGCGGGCTGGGTGGACATGCCCGCCGTCGGCGTGGACTCCCGGGGCGCCGCCATGGGCGTCCCGGAGGTCGAGGAGGTTAGTTTGATGCGCCATGGAAGGTCCGGCTGATGACATCAAGCTGCTGCTCGCGCGTCAGCTTGATGAAGTTCACCGCGTAGCCCGACACGCGGATGGTCAGCTGCGGATAGAGCTCGGGATGCTCCATGGCATCGACCAGCGTCTCGCGGTCGAACACGTTGACGTTGATGTGGTGGCCGCCCTGCAGGAAGTAGCCGCTGAGCAGGCTGTCGAGGTTATTCACCCGATCCTCTGCGGTCGAGCCGAGAGCCGACGGCACGATCGAGAAGGTGTAGCTGATGCCGTCCTGCGCGTGGGCGTAGGGCAGCTTGGCAACCGAGGCCATGGAGGCGACGGCACCGTTCTTGTCGCGGCCGTGCATCGGGTTGGCACCCGGCGCGAAGGGCTGGCCGGCCTTGCGGCCGTCGGGGGTGTTGCCCGTCTTCTTGCCGTAGACGACGTTGGAGGTGATCGTCAGGATCGACTGCGTCGGCATGGCGTTACGATAGGTCTTGTGCTTGCGGATGCAGCCCATGAACGTTTCGGTAAGCCAGACGGCGATGTCGTCGACACGGTCGTCGTTGTTGCCGAAGGCGGGATAGTCGCCCTCGATCTCGAAGTCGGTGGCAAGGCCACGCTCGTCGCGGATGATCTTGACCTTGGCGTACTTGATGGCGCTGAGGCTGTCGGCGGCGACCGACAGGCCGGCGATGCCGCAAGCCATGGTCCTCAGGATGTCGCGGTCGTGCAGCGCCATCTCGATCCGCTCGTACATGTACTTGTCATGCATGTAGTGGATGGAGTTGAGCGCGTTGACGTAGACGCGGGCAAGCCACTCCATCATCGGAAGGAGCTTGGCCTTGACGTCCTCGAACTCGAGGTAGTCGCCGACGACGGGGGCGAAAGTGGGGCCGACCTGAGCACCGCTCTTCTCGTCGCGGCCGCCGTTGATCGCGTAGAGCAGCGTCTTGGCGAGGTTGGCGCGAGCGCCGAAGAACTGCATCTGCTTGCCGATGCGCATGGCGGAGACGCAGCAGGCGATGCCGTAGTCGTCGCCCCAGTAGGGACGCATCAGGTCGTCGTTCTCATACTGGATCGACGAGGTCCTGATGGAGGTCTCGGCGCAGAAGTCGCGGAAGCCCTTCGGCAGATGCTCGGACCACAGCACGGTCAGGTTCGGCTCGGGGGCCGGGCCCAACGTGTTCAGCGTGTTCAGCATGCGGAAGGACGACTTGGTCACCAGCGGACGGCCGTCGATGGCCATGCCACCGATGGATTCGGTCACCCAGGTCGGATCGCCGGAGAACAGCTGGTCGTATTCCGGCGTCCTCAGGAAGCGGACGATGCGGAGCTTCATGACGAAGTGGTCGAACAACTCCTGCGCCTCGGCTTCGTTGAGTTCGCCCTCGACGATGTCGCGCTGGATGTAGATGTCGAGGAAGCTGGAGACGCGGCCGAGCGACATGGCGGCGCCGTTGGCTTCCTTCACCGCGGCGAGGTAGGCGAGATAGGTCCACTGCACCGCCTCGCGGCCGTTGACGGCCGGGCGGGTCAGGTCGAAGCCGTAGATCTCGCCGAGCTTGACGAGTTCCTTCAGCGCCTTGATCTGCTCGGCGGTCTCCTCGCGGGCACGCAGCACCTCCTCGTCGATGGTGGCGAGTTCGAAGCTCTTGAGCTGGGTCTGCTTGTCCTCGATCAGGCGATTGACGCCGTAGAGGGCGACGCGGCGATAGTCGCCGATGATGCGGCCACGGCCGTAGGCATCCGGCAGGCCGGTGATGACGCCGGACTTGCGGCAGGCCAGCATCTCGGGGGTGTAGACGTCGAAGACCGCGTCATTGTGCGTCTTGCGGAGCTTGGGGAACACCTTGTCGAGGGAAGCGTCGGCCTTGAAGCCGTAGGCCTCCAGGCCGTTCTTGACCATGCGATAGCCGCCGAAGGGCATGATGGCGCGCTTGAGCGGCGCATCGGTCTGCAGGCCGACGATCTGCTCGAGATCTTCGGCGATGTAGCCGGCCTTGTGCGAGGTGATGGAGGAGGGGGTGGAAACGTCGACGTCCAGCACGCCGCCCTTGTCGCGCTCGGCCTTGAGATGGGCCTTCAGCCTCTCCCAGAGATCGGCGGTGCGGGGCGTGATGCCGGCGAGGAAGCTGGCGTCGCCCTCGAAGGGGGTCACGTTGGCGATGATGAAGCTGCGAACGTCGATCTCACGCGTCCAGCTTCCGGGAAGAAAGCCGCGCCAGGGGTCCTGGGCGGAGAGCTCCGTATCGGTATCGAACGGTTCGCGCGCATAGACGTTCATGGCTTTCTCTCCAGTTTTATCACCAGCTCGATGGCCGGAAAGTTATGCGTCCGAGAACGTATAACATAAATCACTTACGTAGTCCTGCGAAATCAGGGATGATCTGCAAGCGCTTCGCACCCTTCATGTAATATATGAATGCAAAGGTTAAGTAAGTAATCCTGCGCTATTGCCTGGGTTCCAAGCCCGCCTTGCAACGGTGTCCGGTCAGCCCGCCATGATATGCATACGCCTGTTGGTTGCAGTCCGCCGAGGATGGTTCGGCACGGCGCTCAAGGCCCGCAAAAGCGGATAGAAAATTGAAACCTTTTAGAAATTGGCCAAATAGTGCTACTTTTGAAAACATGAAGAGAAACAGCCGATTTTGAGATCGGGAGAATGCCTCGCATTCCCATCCCGGCTGTCCTCGGCTTGTCTCAAGGGGATCTGTGGGCTGCAACCATAAAGAGAGGGGCCTCGAAGGGCCCCTCATGATCGTGTCGGTCCGTCTGTCTCAGCCATGCAGGCTTGCGGAGCAGCGTTGCACGACATGCAGCGCCGAGCGGGCGAACAATTCCAATTGGTTATCCGTTTCGGGCGGATCTGCCCTGCGCTTTGCGCGGCTCTGTGGCGGACAGAGGCGTCAGGCCACCGAGTGCCTTGCGATAGACCAGCCAATAGATGCCGCCGACGAACGCACCGCCACCGACGATATTGCCGAGCGTGGCGGGGATGATGTTGTGGACGATGGCCGTGAGGGTCAGCACCGACACGTCGACACCCTCGGGCGCATGGCCTGTCTGTACCAGAATCCAGGCGTAGGGTAGGATGAACATGTTGGCGACGCAGTGCTCGAAGCCGGCGGCGATGAAGGCCGTGACCGGCAGCACCATGCCGAACAGCTTGTCGGTTACCGACCTGCCGGCGTAGCTGAGCCAGACGGCGAGGCAGACCAGGATGTTGCAGAGCACGCCCTTGAAGAAGATGGTCACGGCATCCGGCGCCACCTTGCCGACGGCCAGCTTGATCATGCCATTGCCGAAGCCGTCGTTGTTGAGCGCCGCCGTGTGCGCCATGTAGACGAGGAAGACGAGGCCGAGCGCCCCCACGAGATTGCCGAGCCAGATGATCGCCCAGTTGCGCAGGACCTCGCGCGTGGCGAGCTGGCGATTGGCCCAGGCCATGACGATCAGGCAGTTGCCGGTGAACAGCTCGGCTCCTCCGATCATCACCAGCGCCAGGCCAAGGGTGAAGACGAGGCCGCCGAGAAGGCGCTGGGCGGCGAAGCCAAGCGTCGGGTCGGCCAGCACGATGCCGAAGAACAAAGCGCCGAGGCCGATCGATCCACCGGCCACCACGGCCAATGCCGCGCTGGCCAATGCCGGCATGCGAGCCTTCTTGATGCCGAGCTTCTCGACCTTGTCCTGGATTTCGGCTGGAGCATAGGCATCGAGGCCGAGGATGGTGTTGGCCTGTCCGGGCGCGTTGTCCGCCATTGAAGTATCTCCAGTTCAACTTATTCGGCGCCAGCGATACCGGCTGGCGTGCAAATGTAAAGAGGAGAGAATTACGCAGGTTTCTTCTGCTGATGACGCTGCGATCGTCCGTGCGCTGCTGGATCGCGCCCCGCTGACGATAAGGCGCGCACTCGGTACCTGCTCGCACTGCGCAAAACGGCGCCGAAAGCATCCGGCGCCGTGCTCATTGGTCCAGGTGGCATTTGCCCTGGCTCAGAAGGACGCCTCGCCGACGGTGACGATGCGCAAAAGATTGGTCGACCCCGGCACGCCTTCGCCGGCGGTCACCACCAGCGTGTCGCCGAAGGTGGCGATGCCGAGTTCGCGGGCCAGCGCGACGCCGCTGTTCACCTTGTCCTGGAAGCGGCGGAACAACTGGCTCGGGATCACCAGCACGCCGTAGGCGAGCATCAGCTTGCGCGTCTTGATGAGGTTCGGCGTCACGCAGAGCACCGGCACGCCCGGCCTCTCGCGTGTGACGCGCAGCGTGGTCGAACCCGTGGCGGTAAAGGTGATGATCGCCTTGGCGTCGAGCGCGCCGGCGATCTGCTTGGCGGCGTGAGTGATGGCGTCGGACGAGGTTTCCGGGCCGAAGGGCAGACGCTGCGCCTCGATGATCTGGCGGTAGAGCGGGTCATGCTCGACGCGCTGGGCGATGCTGTCCATGATGGAGACGGCGGCGACCGGATATGCGCCGGCGGCCGTCTCGGCCGAGAGCATCACCGCGTCGGCGCCGTCGAACACGGCAGTGGCGACGTCGGACGCCTCGGCTCGGGTCGGCGCGGGATTGGTGACCATCGACTCCAGCATCTGCGTGGCGACGATCACCGGCTTGCCGGCCTGGCGCGCCTCGCGGATGATGCGCTTCTGCAGCGTCGGCACGTCCTCCGGGCGCATCTCGACGCCGAGATCGCCGCGGGCAACCATGACGCCGTCGGCGAGATCGATGATGGCGTTCAGGGTGTCGATGGCCTGGGGTTTCTCGATCTTGGCCAGCAGGGCCGCCCGATCTCCGATCAGGTTCCTTGCCTCGACAAGGTCTTCCGGTCGCTGGACGAAGGAAAGCGCCACCCAATCCACGCCGAGATCGAGCGCGAAGGCGAGATCGGCCCGGTCCTTGGGCGTCAGCGCCGACAGCGGCAGCACGACGTCCGGCACGTTGACGCCCTTGCGGTTGGACAGCGCGCGACCGCTGACCACCGTGGTGATGGCATGGTCGTCGGCGCAGCTCACCACATGCAGACGGACGCGGCCGTCGTCGAGCAGTATGTCGGTGTCCGGCTTGAGGGCGGCGAAGATTTCCGGATGGGGCAGGCCGACGCGATTGGCGTCGCCGGGCTCGGTCGACAGGTCGAGACGGAAGGTCTGCCCTTCGACAAGGTCGACCGGGCCTTCGGCAAAGGTGGAGATGCGCAGCTTCGGCCCCTGGAGATCGGCCATCACCGCGATCGGTCGACCGGTTTCGGTCTCGACCTGCCGAAGCATGTCGAAGCGGGCGCGATGTTCCTCATGGGCGCCGTGGCTGAAGTTGAGCCGGAACACATCGGCGCCGGCCGCCACCAGGTCGCGGATCACGTCGATGGTCCCGGAGGCGGGACCGAGCGTGGCGACCACTTTGGTCTGGCGCTGGCGGATCTTGGGGTTGCTGCCCGTTCGAGAGGTTGCCGGCGCGCTCATGTCTGCTCCTTGACGTCTGTCGACCGTGAATCGTCTGGCCGGACGATCCCCTTCGGTTTGGCCCTTAAGGGAAAGTCCTCGCCAGCGTTGCCTTCGTATACACGCAAGGGTGCTTCGAGGGGAAGCGCCGCTTCCGTCGTGCCGTCGCAAGGCAGCCTTGCGGCCATACGCGGAAAGAAAAAAGACCCCGCCTTTGCGGGCGGGGTCCGGGATGCCGGGAAATCCGGTTGTCTCAGAGGGTCTTGGCGATGGCGACGGCGGTGTCGGCCATGCGGTTCGAGAAGCCCCACTCGTTGTCGTACCAGGAAAGGATACGGACGAGGGTGCCGTTCATGACCTTGGTCTGGTCGAGGTGGAAGATCGACGAATGCGGGTCGTGGTTGAAGTCCGACGACACGTTCGGCTGATCGGTGTAGCCGAGGACGCCCTTCAGCGGGCCGGAGGTCGCGGCGGCCTTGATGGCCTCGTTGATCTCGGCGACCGAGGTGGCGCGCTTGGCATTGAAGACCAGGTCGACGACCGACACGTTGGGGGTCGGCACGCGGATGGCGACGCCGTCGAGCTTGCCCTTGAGTTCCGGCAGCACCAGGCCGACGGCCTTGGCGGCGCCGGTGGAGGTCGGGATCATGGACAGGGCAGCGGCGCGGGCGCGGTAGAGGTCCTTGTGCAGCGTGTCGAGCGTCGGCTGGTCGCCCGTGTAGCTGTGGATCGTCGTCATGAAGCCGGTGTCGATGCCGATGACGTCGTTCAGAACCTTGGCGACCGGCGACAGGCAGTTGGTCGTGCACGAGGCGTTCGACAGGACGATGTGGTCCTTGGTGATCTTGTCGTGGTTGACGCCGTAGACGACGGTCAGGTCGGCGCCGTCGGCCGGGGCCGAGACCAGAACGCGCTTGGCGCCGGCCGTCAGATGCATCGACGCCTTGTCCTTGGCGGTGAAGATGCCGGTGCACTCAAGCGCCACGTCAACGCCCAGCTCGCCCCACGGCAGCGTGGTCGGGTCCTTGATGGCGGTGACCTTGATCTTGCCGGTGCCGACGTCGATCCAGTCGGCGCCAGTCGTCACTTCATGCGGGAAGCGGCCGTGAACGCTGTCGAAGCGGATCAGGTGGGCGTTGGTCTCGACCGGACCCAGGTCGTTGATGCCGACGACCTCGATGTCCTTGCGGCCGGACTCGACGATCGCGCGCAGAACGTTACGACCGATACGACCAAAGCCGTTGATGGCGACCTTTACTGCCATGTTCATCTCCCAGTTGGGCTGTTTATATTTCGAGAAGCCGGAGTCTCTTCGCTAAGAAGCTTGCGGTCTTCACAAAAATCGCTCCGGAAAGCCGGATGGCTCCCGTGTACGCCGATGACCTCCGGTTGTCACTTCAGAAGGTTTGAAGGCCTCCCAAAGCAAAACGGAGGCAGGTTGCCCCGCCTCCGTTCGCTGATAACCGGCCCTTATTCGGCTGCCTTCTTGCCCTTGGCAGGCTTGGCGGCCTCGGCGGGTTGGGCCTCAGCCGTTTCCGCCCGTTCGGTGGATTCGACGTAGGGCCGGCCGTAGAAGCTGTCGAGCAGGATCTGCTTCAGCTCCGAGATCAGCGGGAAGCGCGGATTGGCGCCCGTGCACTGATCGTCGAAGGCCTCGACGGCGATCTTGTCGACCTTGGCGAGGAAGTCGGTCTCCGACACGCCAGCGGCCTGGATGGACGCGGGAATGTCGAGCTGCTTCTTCAGGTCTTCAACCCAGGCGATCAGGTTGTCGACGCGCTGCTGCGTCCGCTCGCCACCCAGGTCCAGGTGCTGGGCGACTTCGCCATAACGAGCCCGGGCCTTCGGACGATCATACTGCGAGAAGGCCGTCTGCTTGGTCGGGTTGTTGTTGGCGTTGTAGCGGATCACGTTGGAGATCAGCAGCGCGTTGGACAGGCCGTGCGGCAGGTGGAAGGCCGCGCCGAGCTTGTGGGCCATGGAGTGGCAGACGCCCAGGAACGCGTTGGCGAAGGCGATGCCGGCGATGGTGGCGCCGTTATGCACCTTTTCGCGAGCGATCGGGTCGTTGGCGCCTTCCTTGTAGGCGGCCGGCAGATACTCCTTGAGCAGCTTCAGGGCCTGCAGGGCCTGCCCGTCGGAGTACTCGTTGGCCAGCACCGAGGCATAGGCTTCGAGAGCATGCGTGACGGCGTCGATACCACCGAAGGCGGTCAGCGACTTCGGCATGTGCATGACGAAGTTGGCGTCGATGATCGCCATGTTCGGCGTCAGCTCGTAGTCGGCCAGCGGATACTTCATGCCGGTGGAGTCGTCGGTGACGACGGCGAACGGCGTCACTTCCGAGCCCGTGCCGGAGGTGGTCGGAATGGCGACCAGCTCGGCCTTGATGCCCAGCTTGGGGAACTTGTAGATGCGCTTGCGGATGTCCATGAAGCGCAGCGCGAGATCCTCGAAGTGAACTTCCGGATGCTCGTACATCACCCACATGATCTTGGCCGCGTCCATGGCCGAACCACCGCCAAAGGCGACGATGACGTCCGGCTTGAAGGACATGGCGCGCTCGGTGCCCTTGCGGACGGCGGTGAGCGTCGGATCGGCCTCGACGTCATAGTAGGTCTCGACGTCCATGCCATGGGTCTTCAAGAGTTCGATGACGCCATCGGCATAGCCGTTCAGGAACAGGAAGCGATCGGTGACCACCAGCGCGCGCTTCTTGCCCTCGAGGTCCTTGAACGCTTCGGCGATGGCGCCGCGGCGGAAGTAGATGGACTTGGGGAGCTTGTGCCAGAGCATGTTTTCGGCTCGCTTCGCGACGGTCTTGCGGTTGATGAGGTGCTTCGGACCGACGTTGTCGGAGATCGAGTTGCCACCCCAGCTGCCGCAACCGAGCGTCAGAGAGGGCGCCAGGTTGAAGTTGTAGAGATCGCCGATGCCGCCGAGGGCGGACGGGGAGTTGATGAGGATACGGGCCGTCTTCATCTTGTCGCCGAAGGCGGCGACGCGCTCCTTGTGGCCGTCCTGGTCGGTGTAGAGCACCGAGGTATGGCCGATGCCACCAAGCGCGACCAGCGCGGCGGCGGCGTCGACGGCAGCCTCGAAGTCAGGCCGACGATAGAGAGCCAGCGTCGGCGACAGCTTCTCGTGAGCGAAGGGCTCGCTCTCCTCGACGCTGTCCACTTCGCCGATAAGGATCTTGGTGTCGGCGGGAACGGCGATGCCTGCGGACGCGGCGATCTTGACGGCCGACTGGCCGACGACGTCCGGAGACAGGTGGCCGCCGGGGAACACCACGTTGCGAACGGCGCCGAGTTCGTTGCCGCTCAGGATGTAGCCGCCATGGCTCTGGAAGCGCTCGCGCACCGCGTCATAGACGCTGTCGACGGCGATCACCGCCTGCTCGGAGGCGCAGATCATGCCGTTGTCGAAGGTCTTGGACATCAGGATCGAGGCAACGGCGCGCTTGATGTCGCCGTACTCGTCGATGACCACCGGCGCATTGCCGGCGCCGACGCCGATGGCGGGCTTGCCGGAGGAGTAGGCCGCCTTGACCATGGCCGGGCCACCGGTGGCCAGGATCAGGTTGACGTCGGGGTGACGCATCAGGGCGTTGGAGAGTTCGACGGACGGAGTGTCGATCCAGCCGATGATGTCGGCCGGGGCGCCTGCGGCGACGGCGGCGTCAAGCACCAGCTTGGCGGCGGCGCAGGTCGACTTCTTGGCGCGCGGGTGGGGGGAGAAGACGATGCCGTTGCGGGTCTTGAGCGAGATCAGCGCCTTGAAGATGGCGGTCGACGTCGGGTTGGTGGTCGGGACGATGCCGCAGATGAGGCCGATCGGCTCGGCGATGGTGATCGTGCCGCCGAGCTCGTCTTCCTCGAGCACGCCGCAGGTCTTCTCGTCCTTGTACTTGTTGTAGATGTATTCGGAAGCGAAGTGGTTCTTGATGACCTTGTCTTCCACCACGCCCATGCCGGTCTCCTCGGCCGCCTGCATGGCGAGCGGGATTCGGGCCGAGGCGGCGGCGAAGGCTGCCTGACGGAAGATCAGATCGACCTGCTCCTGGGAGAACGTCGCATAGATCTGCTGGGCGCGCTTGACGCGGGAAACCAGCGCGTCGAGGTCTGCCGGGCTGTTGATGGGCATGTTCTTCTCCTGTCTTCCAAGCATTCGTCCCGAAGGCATTTTGTTCGTTCTGCCGGCGGACGCCATCGTCTGGCGTTGGGCCGGCCGGGCTGTCTGACCCTTAGGGCGAGGCGGGTGCGGAGGCCTTTCGGCAGTCCGCTTTGTTTTGTCCCGTTGCATATGGGATCGTTTTCAGTCCGGTGGTCAAGTCTTGAACCGATTAAGTCCTCTGTGCGTAGTGGTACTACAGACCGGCCAAAATTCTTCTAAAAGGCGTTGATAGAAAAGGTGAAATCGACGAGTTCCGGGGCGTTTGGCCACGCTGTTCCCCGGGGCTGCTAAACCGTTCGAGAATCCTATCAGAAAAACTACTGATTTCAAATTGGTGCCGCTGAGCAAGCTTCATGTAATCCTTTTCAGTGGCTTTCAGGGCGGGGAGGACGCCATCGGAAAGTGCGGGCGAGGTCGTGGGACCTTTGAAAAATGGCAACTAGTATCAAGGACGTGGCGCAGCGGGCGGGAGTGTCGGTAGCCACCGTCTCGCGCGTCTTCGGCAACGGCCCGGTCAGCCCGGAACTGCGCGAGCGGGTGGAAAAAGCTATCGCGGCGACCGGCTATCGTCCCAACCTCTCGGCTCGCCGATTGCGCTCCCAGCATTCCCAGACCATTGGTCTGATGGTGGCCGATATCCGCAGTCCGTTCTTCACGGCATTGAGCCGGGTGGTCGAGGACGAAGCCTATCGCTCGGGCATGCGGGTGATCCTGTGCAACACCGACGAGAGCGCCGACCGCGAGGCGATGTATCTGCGCCTCATGGAGGAGGAGCGCGTCACCGGCCTGATCTGGGCTCCGACTCGCGGCAGCCTGGAGCGCCTGGCCGACGATGATCTGCCGTTTCCGGTGGTCCTGGTCGATCGCGGCGGGCCGATCGGCCGCCATGACAGCGTCGTTCTCGACAATCATCAGGCGACGGCGACTCTGGTTCGCCACCTGCATGCCATCGGGCGCAGCCGCGTCGTCGGTCTGTTCGGCAACACTTCGTCGACCGCCGTCGACCGCCACCTCGGCTATATTTCGACGACCGCGTCGCTCGGCCTGTCGTCGGAAGCCTTCTTCGTGGCTCCCAATGCCGATGCCGCCGAGCGCGAGATCCTCAAGGTGTTCTCCCGCCCCGACAGGCCGGACGGCGTCATCGCCTCCAGCAACCTGATGCTGCTGGGCGTCGTCAAGGCGATGCGGCGGCTGGATCTGAGAACGCCCGACGACGTTGCCATCGCCGGTTTCGACAACGAAACCTGGTCTGAGTTGGTCGGGCCGGGCCTCACGGTGATCGAGCAGCCGGTTGGCGACATCGGCCGCATGGCGATGACCTTGCTGTTCGATCGGCTGAAGACGCCCAAGGCTCCGGCGCGCAAGGTGATGCTGTCCGGCCGGCTGATTGTGCGCGGCTCGACGGCGCCGGTGACCGGCCTCGTCGACGAGCCGGTGGACTAAATCGCCTCGCGTCCTTCAGGACGTACGGCGATTTGGTTTCTTGTTGGCGCATCGGAACTCCCGAAAACCGGTTCCCAATTTTCGGTCCGATGCTTCAGTCCTCGTCGACCGGATGGAAGTGCACGTGGTCGTGCCGGTGCTGGTGTCTGTGTGCCACCGCCGGCTTCAGTCGGCCGTCTTCGAGCAGCACTACCCGCGTCGACAGCGTCGATAGGAAGTGCGCGTCGTGCGACACCAGGATCATCGCCACCGGCAGGTCGGCGAGGATGGCGGTGAGGCGATCGAGGTGGGCCTCGTCGAGCGCGTTGGTCGGCTCGTCGAGCAGCAGCACGTCCGGATCCATGGCGAGCACACCCGCCAGCGCCACCAGCCGCTTCTCGCCGCCGGACAGATGATGGGTGACGCGCCTTTCGAGCGACATGAGGTCGAGGTCGGCCAGCACGGCCCTGGCACGCTCGAGTGCCTGAGCCGGCGTGAATCCGAGATTGAGCGGGCCGAAGGCCACATCCTCGATGACGGTGGGTGCGAACAGCTGGTCGTCCGAATCCTGAAACAGGAAACCGATCCGCTGGCGCAGGTCGCGGAAATCATTCTCTTCGCGTCGAGGGCGGCCGAAGGCCACCAGTTCGCCGGCATGCAGCGCTTCCAGCCCGACGATGGCACGCAGCAGTGTGGTCTTGCCGGCTCCATTGGCACCGGCCAGCGCCAGCCGTTCGCCGCTTTCGAGACGCAGATCGACCCGGTCGAGCACCAGCCGGCCGTTGCGCCGGACACTGACGCCGGAGAGATCGAGAGGTATGGTCATCAAAGCCGATCCACGAGAAGGGCGCCGACGACGAGAAGGCCGGCCAGTCCGGCCGTCCCCAGGTCGACGATCCCGAAGCGTTCCAGCGTAACAAGCGGAAACCGCCCTGCGAAGCCCCGGCAGCGCATCGCCTCGTTCACCCGCTCGGCGCGCTCGACGGCCCGGACCAGCAACTGGCCGATGAAATGGCCGTAACTTCTCATGGTGTGGACGTTGGTCCCCGGTACGAAGCCGCGCAGACGCATGGCGTCGTGAAGGCGCCGTGCCTCGGCGCGCAGAAGCTCGATGTAGCGGATGGCAAACAGGAAGACCTGGACGAGACGCGCCGGAAGACCGAGGCGGCCGAGAGCATGCCCAAGACGGATGGGCGTCAGGCCCGAAACCAGCGGCAACACGACCAGCGCGGCCGCGCTGATGCGAAGAACCAGCGTGATCGCCCGTTCGAGACCGGGCAGGGACAGGCTGAGCGGGCCGATCTCGATGAACGGAGGGAGCCGTGTCAGCAGCGGCAACGCGATGAACAGGATCAGCAGAAAGCCTTCGATGTGCAGCAGGCGGCGGGCCGTCTGCCGCGCCGAAACGCCGGCAAGTCCGGTCAGCCCCAGGCCGAGAAGGAGCGCCAGGCCGAGCAGCGTCCATGACTTGAGGTTGACGAGCGCCAGAACGAGGATCACGGCGACAACGACGCGTGTCCGCGTGTCGAGCCGGTCCAGACATGAAGCGTGGGCGGTGGCGTCAGCCGCATCAACTGCCATGGCCGCTCCGGCGCGAACGGAACCACGCCCAAAGACCGGCGAGACCGACGATCCAGCCAAGGCCGCCGATCAGGTCGTTGAAGCGGACGCGTCCGTCGGCGGCGTCATAGGCCTCCATGAGCGGGCGGATCTGCCGCGCGACCGCCGCATCGACCGCTTTGGCGATCCGGGCATCAATGTCGTCCGGAAGAGCGGTTGTCGCCGATGAAGGCGCTTTGACCTCCCGTCCGGCGGCTGGCGTTCCGTCGGTCGAAATGTCGACACTGGCCAGGTGGCCGTCGCCGCCGGCCAGGGTCAATTTATAACGACCGGGCGTTGGCGGCGTGAAGCTGAACCCACCGTCCACTCCGGTCTTGAGGCGACTCACCTCCTTGCCGTCCGGCGTCGCCACCACCAGATCGGCGCCCTCCGGGCGCCCACCGCCGATATAGAAGCCGTAGCCGGCAATGGTTTCACCGGTCACCTGGGCGAACAGCTTGAGGCGATGCGCTTCGGCCGGCGAAGCGAGGCAGGCAAGGGCGACGAGAGCGGTAGCGAGGCTGCGGATCACGGGCTGGTTCCGATGAGGGGGGATGCTCCGATCATCTCCGGTTTCACCTTGAGAAGATAGAGCGTCACAAAAGCCGTCACCAAGGCTTCGATGGCGGAAAGCGGCAGATACGCCACCGCCATCACGCCGATGGCGGGTGCGAATGCCGGTTCCGACACGGCGATTTCCATACCGACCAGACTGGCGGTGACGAGAACCGAAAGCGCGGCCGCGAGGCCGGCGAGAGCTGCCGAGCGGGCAGGGTGACCGACACCGATGAACGGACGGACGGCCATGGCGAGCAGGACACCCGGCAAGGCCATGTTGAGGAGATCCACGCCGAGCACGGTCAGCCCGCCGAAGCCGAACAGCAGAGCCTGAAGCAGCAGGCCGACGAAGATGGCCGCAAACGCCTTCCAGCCGAGCATGAGTCCCATCAGCCCGCCGAGCAGCAGGTGAACGGAGGTTGGCCCGAGCGGGAAGGCCAGGGACGAGGCGATGAAAAACACGGCGGCAAGCAAGGCCGTTCGCGGGATGTCGCGATCGCCGAGCTGGCGAACGCCAAGCCAGAGGCCGCCCGCGCCGGCCAGCGTGCCGACGGCGAGAACCGGCAGCGACAGGACACCGTCGGGGATATGCGCCATGTCAGGCCTCGCGTCCGGTCGTCATTTCGTCCCGCCCATGTCGGTCGCCTTCACCCACATCAGCGCGCCGAGTTCGGTGGAGGCCGGCTTGCCGTCCGGGGATTGAGCCTCGGGACCATCGATCAACGCGGCGAATCCCCACCATCCCGCCCTCGGCATCGCGTAGGAAAAGACGCCCATGTCGTCGGCCTTGATGACTTGAGTGATGAAGGCCTCGTTGGGGGGCGTCACAGAGCCGTCGTTCACCCACTCCACCTCGACCTCCGCTCCCGGCACCGGCTGGCCGTCCTTGAGGACGACGCCCCGGAACAGGTTTCCGGTCCAGATACCGGTCGGCCGAACGAGCGGCTCGATCTCCACCGGCAAACCGACAAGGCGGTCCCAGCCGTCACCGGAGGCGTAGCCATCCACCACGACCTTGGCATAGTGGACGATGTACTTGTTCTCGGCCGGCTCCCAGTAGGGCTTGGGTTCGACGAACAGCACCTGGGCACCCGGCTCGGCGATGTCGCGCGCAAAGCGCCACGCCTGCTTGCCGTCGATCGGGGTTTCGACAAGGGTTCCCGAAAGATCCTCGATGCCATTTTCCGTGGCGACGCCGACGCGCGTCGGCTTGGCCATGTCCATGGTCGGGCCACGTTCCATCGGGTGGGTGAAGACGAGATCGACCGTGACCTTGCCACCATCGGGCAACACATCTTCCGATGGCAGGATTTCCTGGAAGTGGGCTAGCGCCGGGGCTGTGAGGGCGATCAGAGTGGCAGCGGCGATGAAGATGCGCATTGGTCTTTCCGTCTTGTGTTGGTATGACGAAAATACAAAATCATCATACTTGCGCAATACGGTAAAAGGCTAAGGTCGCCCTGTTCGACGCTTCGCTCAGCCGGATGCGTCGTGCGTGTGGCCATGCGGCGCGGCGCGTTCACCCTTTCCTTCGAGCGGCACGACCACGAGGCGACCGTAACGGACGCCGCGCTCGGCGGTGAGGTGCTCGGCAAAATGGCTGATCTCGCCCGCCCGCCCCCTGAGCAGCGTCACCTCCAGGCAGTTGGCCTCGTCGAGGTGGACGTGGGTCGTGGCGAGCGACAGGTCATGATGGTGGTGGTGGACCGCCGCGAGCCGTCGCGCCAGCTCGCGCTTTTCGTGATCGAAGGTGTAGACGACGGCGGCGACGCAATCGCGCTCGGGATCGACGGTCGTCGCCAGTTCCCCGAGCCCGGCGCGCGCCAGGTCGCGGATCGCCTCGGAGCGATTCTGATAGCCACGCCGGGCGATGAAGGCATCGATTTCCTCGACGAGGTCGTCGTCCAGTGTGATGGTTACCCGCTGCAAGGCGCTCTCCTGATTTCGGACCGGCAGGTGTCCGTCGTCGGGAAGGTAGCAGGAGCGGGCCGGGTAGGGATAGCCGGTCGTCCCCCTACACTCGGGCGAGTTCGCTGGCGAAGGACGAGTAGCTCGCCGAGGACAGCGGCAGGTAGGTCTTGTTCATGCGGCCGCAGATCGTCTTCAGTTTCTCGACGGCGGTGTGGCTGACGCAGTCGACCGGGAACATCACCACGTCGGCACGGCCGAGTACGCCGTCCAGCGCTTCGGCCGATTGTTCGGCGCCGCCGTCATGGTGGATCAGGGAACCGCGACAGCGTTCGACGAGATCGCGCATGCGCGACACGGTGCGTGGTCGCCCGCCGATATAGGCGATGCACCGTCCTTCGAGGTTGAACGGGCAGTCTTCGGCGCAGGCGCCGACTGGGCAGGGCGAAGCCTCGGCCAATCGGTCGGACAGGTCCTCGGCTCGCGCCTCCGCGGCGGCGAGGCGGCCAGTCAGGGCCTCCACTTCGGCGACGAGCCGGTCGTTGCGGCGAAGGGCGAGATCGAGCCGGCGGGCAAGGTCGTCGGCTTTGCCGGCAAGGCGTGCCGTTTGCTCCCCGCCTTCCAACTCGGCGACACGGGCGCGCAACGTTGCCGCCTCCCGCACGAAGGGCTCGATGCCAGACACCAGACGGGTCAGGCGTCCAATCTCCCGGTCGCGGCCGGCCAGCGCTTCCAGATGGCCGGCATTGGCCTGCTCAAGCCGGCGGGCGAGGGTGGCGCACTGTTGCTCGGCCAGCGAGCGGGCGCGGGCGTCGCCACGGTGCGAGGCGCCGCAGAGGTGCGACATCATGTGCACCTCGCCGAAGACGCGGACTTCCAGCGCTCCGCCGAGATGAACGTGGCTCATCACGGCCCAGAAGGCGCCCGCGATCTGTCCCTCGGCGACTTCGCGATCCCAGAAGGCCGATAGCTCCTCTTCCGAGCGGCAGCGAGACGCCTTGCGCACCGCTCCGGCGTGGTTGGCGTCGAGAAGCTTCTGGACGGCCCCGGAGGCGCGGTTGCGGTTCGACATGGAGTGCACGAAAGCCCCGTGCAACTCGTAGTCCGTCATCAGTTCGACGCCGTGGAAGAGGCCGAGCCGTTTCGCGGTCTTGCGCAACTCCGCCAGGGTCAGGCAGGTGCCGAGCGTCACGCAGTGGCAACTCTTGGGCAGGTCCCAGATCTTCGGCCGTTCGTGACGAACGGGGCGGAGAGAGGGCCTGTCGATCGAGAGGGAGGATAGTGACGTCGCAGCCTCGACAGGCCCCGGAAGCGAGAAGACGGGCTTGCCCAACATGTCAGTTTCCCTTGGGCAACAGGACGCAGAGGGCGCGATCGATCGCATCGGCCGACACCTCCAGCTCGAACGGGCAGCCGCGCCCGGCGCAGAGGTCGGCGTGTGCGCAGCGGAAGATGCCGGCCCGCATCTCCACGAGATCGGCGCACATTCGGGCTTCCACCTCGCTGCGGTCTGGCGGGTCGAGCGCCTCCAGAACGGCGCGGCGCACCGCGACTTCCCGGTCGACGGGCATGTCCGGAGCGATGCCCACCGGCGCATGGACGAAACGATAGAGGCGTGACATGCCGACGAGGCTGGCCGCGTGGCCGCCCGGCGCGTGTGGACGGGGTACGAGAGCGCAGCGTTCGGTCAGCCGGCGGCAGGCCAGGGCGTCGGGCCGATGATCGACGAAGGAGTCACCGGATTTGCGCCGTTTCTCCCCGCCAATGAACCGCACGAGGACGAGGAGGTCCTCGACGTCCTGGGGGTGCCAGCTTTCAGGCGGAAGGTAGGGCGCGTTCATGATCGGCTTCCGACGATAGGATGTGCCGATAGGGAGCATAACTTGAGTTAATTAGTCAAGTATAAGTGAAAGTGACTACGGCGATGCGGATTGCCCTTGCCCTTCAACCTGTGAACCGCCAATCTGCGACGGCCCGCGCGTCCGTCCGGAGTTGCGATTGTCCACATTGTCTCCAGCCGCTTTCGAGGTCCGTCTCCATCATTCCGGAGGCAACGGAGCTCCGCTCTTGCTCGTCCACGGCTTCGGCGCCGATCGTCGCACGTTCACGGCCAACCAGC
This sequence comes from Pleomorphomonas sp. T1.2MG-36, assembly GCF_950100655.1. NCBI lineage: Bacteria > Pseudomonadati > Pseudomonadota > Alphaproteobacteria > Hyphomicrobiales > Pleomorphomonadaceae > Pleomorphomonas > Pleomorphomonas sp. T1.2MG-36. Next base: position 113,803 of record NZ_CATNLY010000012.1, on the reverse strand, counting down.
CGGCGCTGTCGGCGGTCGCCGACGTCTGGTCGCTCGATCTGCCGGGGCACGGGGCATCGCCCTGGACGGAAGGGATGGCGCCGTCGGCCGTCGCTTTCGCCGATGCCATCCGCAGCGCGCTCGATGAGGCCGGCGTCGGTCGCGTCGACATGGTCGGACATTCGCTCGGAGGTGCGGTGTCCGGTGTTTTCGCCGCACGCCATCCCGACCGTGTGAGGTCGCTGACGGCGCTGGCCGCTTCGGGCCTTGGCCGGCCGGTTCCGCGCGTCTTCGTGGAGACCTTGCCGACCCTGACCGACGTCGAAGCCACCGAACATCTGCTTCAGCGCCTGTTCGTCAGGAAGAGCCTCGCCAACCGGCGCCTGGCGCTCTACATGCTCGACGAACTCGAAAAGCCCGGCCGCCGGGCCGCGCTGTCGCGCATTGCCTCGGAAATGACGGCGATCTCCGCCGAGGCGGATGCCGCATTCCACAAGGTGGCCGAGGCCGGCCTGCCGCGTCTGGTCATCTGGGGCGCAGGCGACGCCGTCAACCCGCTTGACGAGGATCGTCTGGTCGCCGTCGGCGGCGAGCGCTTCGTCATTCCGGAAGTCGGTCATTTGCCGCACGTCGAAGCGGCCGTCGCCGTCAACCGCCGGCTCCCCGCTTTTCTGGCCGGGCTCGCCGCCTGACCTTTTCTGGACGCAACAGGGTCTTTCCGATGTCCCGCACCACTCGCGCCACCCAGTTCCTCGACAAGGCGCGCGTCGCCTATGAGACGGTCACCTACGACTATGATCCCGACGCCGACCGCATCGGCATGCAGGCGGCCGAAGCGATCGGCGCCGAGCCGTTCCGTGTGCTCAAGACGCTGATGGCGGAGGTGGACGGCAAGCCGGTCTGCGTCGTCGTGCCGTCCGACCACGAAGTCAGCATGAAAAGGCTCGCAGCCGCCTTCGGCGGCAAGTCGGCCCAGATGATGAAGCCGGCCGAGGCCGAGCGGGTTACCGGCTACCACGTCGGCGGCATCTCGCCCTTCGGCCAGAAGAAACGAGTGCCGACCGCCTTCGAGGAAGCGGCGCTCGCCCACGAAACGGTCTACATGAACGGCGGTCAGCGCGGCCTTCAGGTTCACCTGAAGCCGGCCGACGCGGTGAAGGCGCTGGATGCCAAGGCGGTGCCGCTCGTGGCGGATTGACACTAATCCGGGGACAAAACGTGCACGTTGGCGGATAACCGCTTGCCATTCTGTTGCACTTGGGCGGGGGCGATTCTACCCATCGTGCCATGGGCAAGGAACTGATTCCCTCCGACGGCATCGAGCCGATCAATCTTCGTGAGGCGCTTGAAGAGCGCTATCTCGCTTATGCGTTGTCGACCATCATGCACCGGGCGCTGCCCGATGTGCGCGATGGCCTGAAGCCAGTGCACCGGCGCATCCTCTATGCCATGCGCCTTCTGCGCCTCGACCCCGGCAACGCCTTCAAGAAGTGCGCCCGCGTGGTCGGCGACGTCATCGGCAAGTATCATCCGCATGGCGACGGCGCGGTCTACGAGGCCATGGTGCGCCTCGCCCAGGATTTCTCCCAGCGCTATCCGCTGGTCGACGGCCAGGGCAACTTCGGCAACATCGACGGCGACAGCGCTGCCGCCCAGCGCTACACCGAAGCGCGCATGACCGAGGTCGCCCGCCTGCTGCTGGACGGGCTCGACGAGGACGCGGTCGACTTCCGCGAGACCTATGACCAGGCCGACAAGGAACCGGTGGTCTTGCCCGGCGCCTTCCCGAACCTGCTCGCCAACGGCTCGGCCGGCATCGCGGTCGGCATGGCGACCAACATCCCGACCCACAATGTCGCGGAAATCTGCGACGCCGCCATCAAGCTGATCGACGCGCCCGAGACACCGGTGGAGGGGCTCGTCAACCGCGACCAGGGTCCGATCCGCGGACCGGACTTTCCGACCGGCGGCATCATCGTCGAGAGCCCGGAGGCCATCCTGGAGGCCTACCGCACCGGCCGGGGCGGCTTCCGCGTTCGTGCCCGCTGGCACCGCGAGGATCTAGACCGCGGCATGTGGCAGGTGGTGATCACCGAGATCCCCTACCAGGTGCAGAAGGCCAAGCTGATCGAGAAGATCGCCGAGCTGATCACCGATCGGAAGGTGCCGCTCGTCGAGGATGTCCGCGACGAGTCGACCACCGACGTCCGCGTCGTCATCGTCCCGAAGTCGCGCAATGTCGACGACAAGCTGATGATGGAAGCGCTGTTCCGCATGTCGGAACTGGAAAGCCGCTTCCCGATGAACATGAACGTGCTGTCGCGGGGGCAGGTGCCCAACGTGCTCGGCATTCGGCAGGTGCTCATCGAATGGCTCGCGCATCGCCGCGAGGTGTTGATCCGCCGGTCTCAGCACCGGCTTGACCAGATCAATGCCCGCCTGGAGCTGCTCGAAGGCTTCATCATTGCCTATCTCAACCTCGACGAGGTGATCCGCATCATCCGCGAGGAGGACGAGCCCAAGGCCGAGTTGATCCGCGCGTTCGGTCTCACCGAGACGCAGGCCGATGCCGTGCTCAACATGCGGCTGCGCAACCTGCGCAAGCTCGAGGAAATGGAAATCCGCAAGGAACACGCGGAACTCTCCAAGGAAAAGGCCGAGATCGAGGATCTGCTCGGCTCCGAGAAGAAGCAGTGGAAGACGGTGCGCTGGCAGATCGCCGAGGTGAAGAAGGAATTCGGCGCCGACAGCAAGATCGGCAAGCGCCGCACCAGCTTCGGCGACGGCTCCGCTCACGCCGTCGACGACGTGATGGAAGCGCTGATCGAGCGCGAACCGATCACCGTCGTCGTCTCCGAAAAAGGCTGGATTCGCACGCTGAAGGGACACATTTCCGATGTCTCCGGCCTGCAGTTCAAGGCCGGTGACGGGCTGAAGCTGTTCTTCAAGGCGGAGACCACGGACAAGCTGATCGTCTTTGCCGACAACGGCAAGGTTTTCACCCTCGGGGCCGACAAGCTGCCCGGCGGGCGCTCGTCCGGCGAACCGATTCGGCTGATGGTCGACATGGACGACGGCGCCGATGTCGTCGATGTCTTCGTGCACAAGCAGGACCGCAAGCTTCTCGTGGTGTCGTCGGACGGCTACGGCTTCATTACCGCCGAGGCGGATCTCGTTGCGACGACCCGCAAGGGCAAGCAGGTTCTGAATGTGTCGTCCGGTCAGAAGGCCAAGCTGATGGTTCCGGTCGAAGGCGATCACGTCGCCATCATCGGCGAGAACCGCAAGTTCCTCATCTTCCCCCTGGTCCAGGTGGCGGAAATGGGACGCGGCAAGGGCGTGCGCCTTCAGAAGTACAAGGATGGCGGCGTATCGGACGTGCGGGTCTTTGCGGCCGATGCCGGTCTCATCTGGACCGATGCGTCGGGGCGCGTGTTCCAGAGAACGGTGACCGACCTTGCCGACTGGATCGGCGACCGCGCAACTGCCGGACGGCTGCCGCCTCTGGGATTCCCGAAATCGAACAGCTTCGGCCCGAGGGGACTCTGACGAGTCGTCCCAGGCTATAACGATTAAATACTACATTTGGTGTGTATGAAATCGGTCGCCCACAGCCTTTGCTGCCTTTACGGGCCTGTCGAACGAATGTACAAATTGCACGCTGCCGGTTTCCTTCGCGGGGCCGGGCGCTAGGGATTGACCAGGGGATTTATCATCGAGCCGCCGTCTCATCTTTAACAAGAGGTTAGGGATGGCGTTCTAAAGTGAGTGAACGCACTTTGGTGCGACGCTCCGTCTTGGAAGGCTCCGGAAGGCGACTGCCGGCCGAAGCTGCGATGGTGATGAGTGCTCGAACGGCAAGGCGTACGGAATGACTGCAGGGCGAAACGGCACGCGCTCGACGACGAAAACGCTGTTGACGGTGATGTCCACATCACTTGTTCTGGCGATCGGTGTAGCGGGCTGCGGAACTACCGAACAGGGCCCTCTCAAGTCCGCCAAGGCGAAGGTCGATCCCAAGTACGGCGTCGCGCCCAGCCCGCGCGTGGTTGCCATGGGCGAGGCGGTGCCGAAAGGCGGCGGCCGCTCCATGGTTGGCAAGCCCTACCAGATCGCCGGCAAGACCTATGTTCCAAGGGTCGATCCCGACTACAAGGTGGTCGGTCTCGCCAGCTGGTACGGTACCGATTTCCATGGTCGCCGTACCGCCAATGGCGAAGTGTTCGATAGCTCTTCGATTTCCGCCGCCCATCCGACCATGCCGCTGCCGTCCTATGCGCGGCTGACCAGTCTGGCCACCGGCCGCTCGGTCATTGTCCGCGTCAACGATCGCGGCCCGTTCCATTCCAACCGTGTGCTCGACATGTCGCAGCGCGCCGCCGACATGCTCGGCGTCAAGCGCGCCGGCGTCGCCAAGATTCGCGTCGAGTATGTCGGCCCGGCGTCGACCGAGGGCGACGACAGCGCTTTCTTGCTCGCCTCCTATCGTGGTCCGGCGCTCGGGGAGCCGCAGGCTGACAAGCCGAACGTCATGCTCGCCGCCGTCGAGGCGCTGCCGGGCGTGAAGACCATGATGCATGTCTTCGACAGCTCGGATTCGCCGAAACCCGCGCCGGCTGCCGCTCCTGCCGTCATGGCCGCCGCGGCTCCGGCCGATGTCGCCGGCACCCCTGCGCCGGCCATCGACGTGGTGCCGTTGCCCCGTCCGGTCGAAACCTTTGACTATGTGACCATCGCGTCCGCCGATCCGGCTGATTTTGTCGCTCAATCGCAAGTCGCTGCCCTTGCCCCGGCCACGTTCAATTCGACCGTTCCGCTGCCGCAGCCGCGCTTGAGCTACGCCGATACCAACGCCAACACCTATCAGCCGACCGTCATGTTCGGCGACGTGGCGCTGCCGCCGCTGCCGCCCAATGCGTCGGGCTACGCCGCCGATCGCGTGTCGCAGGCCTATCAGGCCGTCGATGGGTTTGAGGGCGGCACTGGCATGTCCGAGTTGGTCAGCAAGCTTGAAGGAATGGCCGGACCGAAGCCGGCCGTCACTCGCGAACCGTCCGGACCGGTGGTCCAGCTTGGCGTATTCGGCAATCCGGACAATGTCTTGAAGGTGAGCGCTGTGTTGTCCGCTTATGGAACGCCCGTCGTGACCGACATTTCGGTTGGCGGACGCGACATGAAGCTGATGCGCCTTACGGCTCTGACGGTTACGCCGGATCAGGCGATCGCCGCTGCCCAGGCGGCCGGCATCGACGGAGCCCGTCTCCTGCGCTGACCGGCCTGCCGCGCGGCGAGGGGAATGTCCGGCGTCTCGACGCCGGGAGCACGAGGCCCGGTTTCGTCGTCATGCGTGGGTTCGTTCTGCCGTTCCTTCTGGTTGCCGCCCTGGTATCCAGCCCTGTTGTTGCGCTCGAAAGCGTCGCGCCGCGCGTGGCTTTGCATGACGAGACCACCGGTTCGCTGCTGATAGCCAGGGACGAGGACAAGCCTTTCGCGCCGGCCAATTTCGCCAAGCTGGTCACCGCCGCCGTCGTTTTCGAGGCGTTGAAGACCGGCGAAGTGACCGACGCGACGCTATATCCCATCAGCGAACACGCTTGGCGCACCGGTGGCGCACCTGCCCGCGTAACCACCATGTTCGCGGCCGTGAAGTCCTTCGTGCCGGTGAGCGATCTGTTGCGCGGCCTCGTCGTCGACTACGCCAATGACGCTGCCATCGCCCTGGCCGAGGGGCTTTCCGGTTCGGAGGCGGCCTTCACGGCGCGCATGAACGCCTATGTCGCGCGCATCGGCCTCAAGGATAGCCGGTTCGCCAATCCGACCGGCTACCCCGATCCCCAGGCCAAGACCACGCTTTCCGACATGCTGGCGTTGGCCGGCCATATCAGGACGACCTATCCCGACCGCTACGCGCTTTACAGCCAGCCGGAGTTTCTCTGGAACAAGATCAACCAGACCAACAAGACGCGTTTCATCAAGGAGCTCCCGGGTGTCGACGGCATGATGCTGGCTTTCGATGAGGCGGCTGGCTTGGGCGCTCTGCTGACGGCGGGGCGCGGCGATCGCCGTGTCACTCTCGCGGCGAGTGGCTATGCTTCGCTCGCCGATCGCGACAAGGATCTCAAGGCCTTGGTTGAGGGCGCGTTCTCGGAGTACGGACGGTTCGAGATCTACCCGTCCGGGGCCGAGATCGGTCGCGTGAAGGTGTTCGGCGGCAATGCGCCGGACGTGGCGGTTGTCTCCACCGGTGGCGCACCGGTGAATTTGACCCTGCCGACCGGCGATCGCTCGCAGTTTCGCCTTGCCGTGGTCTACGATGGTCCGGTGCCAGCGCCGATCCGGCGCGGTGCGCCGGTCGCCCGCCTCGAAGTCAGGGTCGGCGACCGCCTTTACCAGTCCGTGACGCTCGAAGCCGCCGCAGACGTCGAACGCGGCGAGATCCGCGACCGGGCGCTCGACGGCTTTGCCGAGATGTTCGCCGGCTGGTGGTATAGGACGATCGGGTCTATATCGATCGAGGATATCGTGAATTTGGGAGCATTGCGTGGGCGGCACCAGGGGTAGGTTCATCACCTTCGAGGGCGGTGAGGGCACCGGCAAGTCGACGCAGTCGAAACGCCTGACGGCGGCGCTTGAGGCGCGCGGCCTCGACGTGGTGCTGACGCGCGAGCCCGGTGGCTCGCCCGCGGCCGAGACCATTCGCGGCCTTCTCCTGTCCGGCCGGGCCAAGCCGCTCGGCGTTCTGGGCGAAGCTTATCTTTTTGCGGCCGCCCGTATCGATCACGTCGCCGAACTGATCGAGCCGGCGCTCGGGCGAGGTGCCTTCGTCGTCTGCGATCGCTTTGCCGATTCAAGTCGCGTCTATCAGGGCACGGCCGGCGGGCTGCCCGCCGATGTCGTCGATGGCCTCGTCGACGCGGCCATCGGCTCCACCATTCCCGATCTCACCGTCATCATCGACGTGCCCGTCTCGGTCGGACTCGCCCGCGTCGGCCATCGTTCGGAAGGCGCCGACCGCTTCGAGAGCGACGCCGTCGCCGTCCACGAAGCGCGCCGACGGGGGTTCCTCGCCTTGGCCGATCGGTTTCCCGAGCGCTGCGTCGTCGTCGACGGCAGTCGCGAAAAGGATGTGGTGTCCGCTGAGATCCTTGAGCTGGTGACAAGCCGATTCCGGCTCGACGGGGAGGGCGCCCGTGGCGATTGAGGACGATCGCGCCGCCGAGGCCGATTGGCTGGAAGGGTTTCCGCTGCCGCGCGAACAGACCGAGCTGATCGGCCATTCCGTCGCCGCCGCCGAGTTGCACGACGGTTACGCCGGCGGGCGGCTGCACCACGCCATTCTGCTGACCGGACCCAAGGGCATCGGCAAGGCGACGCTGGCCTTTCGCTTCGCCCGCTTCGTGCTGAGCCACCCAGACCCCACAAAAGCGCCGCCGACGGCTTCCGGCTTGTTGCCGGCCGACGATCGCGTTGCCGCGATGGTATCGACGGGCGCCCATCCCAACCTCCTGCATCTTCGTCGCCCCTGGGACGAGAAGGCGAAGAAGGTCAAGACGCAGCTCACCGTCGACGAGATCCGCAAGACGGTGACGTTCTTCGGCAATGCCGCCGGTGTCGATGGCTATCGTATCGCCATCGTCGATGCCGCCGACGACATGAACGTCTCCGCGGCCAACGCACTGCTCAAGATGCTGGAGGAGCCGCCGAAACGGTCGCTGTTTCTGGTTCTCTCCCACGCGCCAGGTCGGCTCCTGCCGACCATCCGGTCGCGGTGTCGCCGGCTGGCGCTCGATCCGCTTGCCCCGGACGACCTGGATGCGGCGCTGACGTCCCTCGGCCTGACGGTGGCCGAAGGCGACAAGCCGTCGCTCACGGCTCTTGCCGAAGGGTCGGTGCGCCGGGCCATCGAGTGCATCGAAAACAACGGCCTGGAGGTCTTTCGCCAGTTCCGGTCCCTCGCCGACGGCTTCCCGCGTCTCGACCGGCCGCGCCTCTATCGCTTCGCCGATGCCGTGGCCGGGCGCAAGGGCGCCGATAGTTTCGACCTTTGTGCCGATCTCGCCCGTGGCTGGCTGTCCGAACATATGCGCCTGACGCTGAGGAGCGGCGTCGACCGTCTCAACGGCTATGCCGTTGCCTGGGAGACGGTCAATCGCATCGTCGCTGAAACCGATGGGATCAACCTCGATCGGCGGCAGGCGGTGATTTCGATGATGCAAAGCCTTGCGGGATGCGTCGCTAAGTAGCTATTCAAAAGATCGTGCCGCCGGCGTTCCGTTCGGATGCGCCTTTTGACCTTCCGTCCGGCACCATCGAAACCCTGAAGCGAACTCATGAAACCGACGTTCTACATCACGACCGCGATCAGCTACCCCAACGGGGCTCCTCACATCGGCCACGCCTACGAGGCGATGGCGACCGACGTGATGGCGCGGTTCATGCGGCTCGACGGCCATGACGTTCGCTTCCTGACGGGCACCGACGAACACGGCATCAAGATGCTGCAGACGGCGCGCAAGGAGGGCATCACCGCCCGCGAGCTCGCCGATCGCAACTCGGCCCGGTTCCTGGAGATGGCCACGCTCCTGAACCTCTCCAACGACGACTTCATCCGCACCAGCGAGGAGCGTCACCGCGTTGCCTGCCAGGCGATCTGGAAGGCGATGGAAGCCAACGGCGACATCTACCTGAACAAGTATGCCGGCTGGTACTCGGTCCGCGACGAAGCCTATTACGGCGAAGAGGAAACCATCGTCTCCGACGACGGCATCCGCTTCGGTCCGCAGGGAACCCCCGTTGAGTGGGTGGAGGAGGAGAGCTACTTCTTCCGCCTGAGCGCCTATCAGGACAGGCTCCTGAAGCTCTACGAGGAGCAGCCGGACTTCATCGGTCCCGACGAGCGCCGGAACGAGGTGACGAGCTTCGTCAAGGGCGGGCTCAAGGACCTCTCGATCTCGCGTACCACCTTCGACTGGGGCATTCCGGTGCCAGGCAACGACAAGCACGTCATGTACGTGTGGGTCGATGCGCTGACCAACTACATCACGGCGCTCGGCTATCCCGACACCAATAGCGAGATGTTCCGGAAATACTGGCCGGCCCTGCACATCATCGGCAAGGATATCGTCCGCTTCCACACCGTCTATTGGCCGGCTTTCCTGATGAGCGCCGGTGTGCCGCTGCCCAAGCGCGTCTTCGCCCACGGCTTTCTGTTCAACCGCGGCGAGAAGATGTCGAAATCGCTCGGCAACGTCGTCGGGCCGCAGGAGATGGTCGATACCTACGGTCTCGATCCCGTCCGCTACTTCTTCCTGCGCGAGGTCTCCTTCGGCCAGGATGGCAACTACAGCCACGAGGCGATCGTCGGCCGCATGAATGCCGATCTCGCCAACAATCTCGGCAACCTCGCGCAGCGGTCGCTGTCGATGATTGCCAAGAACCTTGGCGGCGTGCTGCCGACGCCCGGACCGCTCACCGACGCCGACCGGACGATCCTCCAGAGCGTCTACGGTCTGCTGCCGGCTTGCCGCGAGGCGATCGAGGGGCAGCAGATCCACCAGATGCTCAATGCCATCTGGGCCGTTCTCGGCGAGGCCAACCGCTACTTCGATGCCGAGGCGCCGTGGACGGTTCGCAAGACCGACGAGGCACGCTTCGCCACCATCATGTGGGTGACGGCGGAACTGCTCAGAAACGTCGCCATCCTGATCCAGCCGGTGATGCCGGCATCGATGGAAAAGCTGCTCGACCTCCTGGCCGTGCCCGCCGATCGTCGGGCCTTCGACAGCCTTGGCGAAGGTGGGGCTCTTGTGGGGGGCGTCACTCTGCCGGCGCCGGTCGGCATCTTCCCGCGCTATGTAGAGAAGGCGGCCGACTGACGGGCGATCCAAGAGAGTTCCCGGGCGCGCTCGTCGCCCGGGAACCCCGCAGGACGAGGCGAAGCCGCCTATGAAGGCATTGGCGCATTGTTTGTGCAGCGCCTGCCGGCGGGTTGGGCGGCCGTCCGCTTGACAGTGCGCTGAGCAGAATCTCTGATGGCCTTACCGGGCGGTTCAGCACCCGAAGGCAATCTCAGGTTCTCAAATGCCTCACTATGATGTCGTGATCGTCGGCGGCGCCGTGACCGGGTCGTCGGCTGCCTATCATATTGCCACCAACCCCGATTTCTCCGGCAAGGTTCTGGTGCTCGAAAAGGACCCGTCCTACCGCAAATGCGCGTCCGCCTTGTCGGCCGCCTCGATCCGTCAGCAGTTTTCGACGGCGGTGAACATCAAGATTTCCCTGTACGGTATTGAATTCATTCGTAATATAGGCGATCTGCTGGAGGTCGATGGCGACAGGCCCGATATCGGCTTTCACGAGGATGGCTATCTTTTTCTCGCCACCGACGCCGGGCGGGACACGCTCGCCGAAAATCACCGGCTGCAAGTCGAGCTCGGTGCCGACATTGCCTTTCTGGAGCCGGACCGTCTGGTCGCCACCTTCCCCTGGCTCAGTATCGACGATCTCTCTGCCGGTTGCTATGGCCGGAGCGGCGAGGGATGGTTCGACGGCTACGGCATGATGCAGGCCTTTCGCCGCAAGGCGCGCTCGCTTGGCGTGGACTACCGTCCGGCACGCGCCACCGCCATCGAGGTCGACAGCGGCAGGGCCACCGGTGTTCGTCTTGAGGACGGCGAGGTGATTTCCGCCGATACGGTGATCAATGCCTCCGGCGCCGACGGTCGCAAGCTCGCGGCCACGGCCGGCATCGACATCCCCATCGAAGTGAAGAAGCGGATGATCTTCACCTTCAAGGCGGAAGACCGGATCGAACGCTGTCCGCTCTTGATCGATCCCAACGGTACCTACGTACGCGGCGACAGCGACGGCTTCATCTGCGGCTGGGCGCCAGCCGGCGAGGACGATCCGGAGGTGGACGAAGACTTCGACGTCGATTGGAACCTGTTCGAGGATCACATCTGGCCGACGATCGCTACGCGGGTTCCCGCCTTCGAGCGCATCAAGCCGGGCGCCGCCTGGGCCGGCTATTACGACATGTGCGCCTACGACGACAACGTGCTGCTCGGCGCCATGCCGGAGGTGCCGAACCTGCTGCTGGCCAACGGCTTTTCCGGCCACGGATTGCAACAGGCACCAGCCGTCGGCCGGGGGCTCAGCGAACTGGTCGTCCACGGCGCCTACCGCAGTCTCGATCTCTCGGAGCTTTCACCGGTTCGCATCCGCGACGGGCGGCAGGTCAGGGAAAAGAACATAGTGTGAGTGAAAAGGCCGGCGGCTTGATCCCGCCGGCCTTCGTTCCGCCCTTCGATCGGTCCAACGGCCGCGCCGGGCGGACTCGATCTCCGATCAACCGTCAACCGCTTCGCGCCGAGGCAGGCAGTGCCTCCAGCGAGCGAGCTGCTGGCGTGCGGCATGTATCTTGGCGGCGAGCGGTGCCGCCGTATCGTAGAACTCCCGGTCGGCTTCTGCGGTGTGCGTCTGCCTGGGCCGGCGGAAACCTTCGCGGGTCATGATGAAGGTCAATATGTCTTGCATGGTCGCCTCCGGTGATTGCCGGAGAAGCATATAGACGCCAGAAAAAACGATTCATATTGCCCGATTTCGTAGACCATCATTCAGAACTGAACGATTGCCAAGGTCGGTCCGCCATCAGGACGACGGACCGTCTCGAGCGGCAGGTATCAGGCGGTCCCGCCATTGACCGCCGGTTTCACCTTGTTGCCGAGCAGCTCGATCGAATGGAGAGCCGCGGCATGCGGCAACTCCTGACCTTGCAGCAGCAGGGTGAGGCGGTCGATGCCGCCGAGCGACTCGTTGACGTGGCGGACCTTGGCGATGATCTCGTCGGGGCCGCCGATCATCAGCGCGCCGGTCGGCCCGCGTAGCGCATCATACTGGGCACGCGTCGTCGGTCCCCAGCCGCGTTCCCGTCCGATCTTCGAGAAGGTTCGCTCATAGCCCGGCCAGTAGATGTCGGCGGCTTCTTCGGTGGTGTCGGCGAGGAAGCCCACCGCATGAACGCCGACACTGAGCTTCTCGGGCGGATGACCGGCTTCGGCGCCCGCTCGGCGATAGAGATCAATCAGCGGCCGGAAGCGGTGAGGTTCGCCGCCGATGATGGCGACGACCAACGGCAGACCAAGGAACCCGGCGCGGGCGAAGGATGCCGGCGTGCCGCCGACGCCGATGCGAATGGGCAACTGCTTCTGTACCGGCCGGGGGTAGACGCCCTGTCCGGTCAGAGCCGCCCGGTGCTTGCCCGACCAGGTCACATTGATGTTGTCGCGGATGGTCAGCAGCAGGTCGAGCTTCTCGGTGAACAGTTCGTCGTAGTTTCTGAGGTCGAAGCCGAACAGCGGATAGGATTCGATGAACGAGCCGCGCCCGACAATGATCTCGGCTCGGCCGTTGGAGATCAGATCCAGCGTGGCAAACTGCTGGAACACGCGCACCGGCTCGTCGGAGCTCAGCACCGTCACGGCGCTGGCCAGCCGGATGTTTTTCGTCCGTGCCGCCGCGGCGGCCAGAATGACGGCGGGAGCTGAGGCGAGATATTCCTCGCGATGATGCTCACCGATGGCGAAAACATCGAGTCCGGCCGCATCGGCCGTCTCGATTTCCTCGAGAAGACGCGCCATGCGCTCGGCGTCGCCGGTTTTGCTGGCCGGAGTCCAGGTGGTCGAAACGAAGCTGTCGATGCCGAATTCCATGGTCGGTTCCCAAGTGAGAGCAGGAAAGGCGCACGCTGCGTAGCCGCAGGCGACGGGTTTCGATCAATGTGGACGCCTAAATGCCCCCCTGAAAGGGGTTGATCGTTCACCCTGGGTGGAAGATGTGTCGCCCATTACGTGGCTTTGCGTAGCCGTTCGAAGGGCTAAGTTCAAGGCACCGCTTTCGCCGGCAGGACCGGCATTCATTGGGGACTTCATAATATGGCCAAGGTGCTTGTGCTCTACTATTCTGCTTACGGACATATCGAGACGATGGCCAACGCCGTCGCCGAAGGTGCTCGTTCGGCCGGCGCGACGGTCGATGTGAAGCGCGTTCCGGAACTGGTCCCCGAGGATGTCGCCAAGGCTTCCTACTACAAGGTCGATCAGGCCGCTCCGATCGCCAAGCCGGATGAGCTGGCCGACTACGACGCCATCATCGTCGGCGCCGGCACGCGCTATGGCACCGTTGCCTCGCAGATGCGCAACTTCCTCGACCAGACCGGCGCTCTCTGGGCCCAGGGCAAGCTCGTTGGCAAGGTCGCGTCGGCCTTCACCTCGTCGGCCACCCAGCACGGCGGCCAGGAATCGACCATCCTTGGCCTGATCCCCACCTTCCTGCATCACGGCATGGCCTACGTCGGTCTGCCCTATGCCTTCCAGGGGCAGATGGGCGTCGAGGCCGTCAAGGGCGGCTCGCCCTACGGCGCCTCCACCATCACCGACGGTGACGGCTCGCGTCAGCCGTCCGAGATCGAACTTGAGGCCGCTCGCTATCAGGGTGCCCACGTCGCCAAGATCGCGACCAAGCTGTTCGGCTGATCGGCCGGATCGCTGACCGATGCGAGCCCCGGAATCTCAGGATTCCGGGGCTTGTCTGTTCTTGGGGCGTACGCGTTCGTAAAGGCCGATCGGAGTGCCTTCCGTTCCGGCGATGACGGCGGCTTGCTTGTAGCCGGCTCGTTCTGCCAGTCGGATCGACGGCGCATTTTGCGGTTCGATGATGCAGGTGGTGAGGGGAAAGCGTGCCGCCTTGTCCGCCCAGGCGAGGCAGGCCGCAAGTGCCTCGCTGGCAAGTCCTTGGCCATGGGCGGACCGCACGAAAGCCCAGCCGGCCTCCGGCAAGCCTCTCACCGGCAGGTCGATGGGACGCTTGAAGTCGGAGAACCCGATCTCGCCGATGAAGGCGCCGGTGTCCTTGCGTGTCGCCGCCCAGAAACCATAGCCCATGACGATCCAGTGGCCGGCATAGCGCAGGTAGCGCATCCAGCTCTCGTGCTCGGTCGCCGGCCGGCCTGAGATGAAGCGCGTCACCTCCGGATCGGCCCACATGGCGGCCAGCGCCGGAAAATCGTCGCGCCTGTGTCCGCGCAGAATCAGCCGGTCCGTCTCAATCTCCGGCGCTCGTGTCCTTCGGCTCTGTGGCATCGCCCACCCCTGATCGATATAGTGCCGCTTTATCAGATTCGACGGAGAGTGAGCCCCATGCGGTGTCCTTATTGCGGCAACGAAGACAGCCAGGTGAAGGACAGCCGCCCCACCGAAGACGGAACCGCAATCCGTCGTCGGCGTGTCTGCATTGCTTGCGGCGGGCGCTTCACCACCTTCGAGCGCGTGCAGCTGCGCGAGCTTACCGTCATCAAACGGTCCGGCCGACGCGTGCCGTTCGATCGGGACAAGCTGATGCGATCGGTGCAGATCGCCCTTCGCAAGCGTCCTGTGGAGAGCGAGCGGGTCGAGCGCATGGTCAATGGCATCGTTCGTCAGCTTGAAAGCATGGGAGAGAGCGAGATCGAGGCCGGCTTGATCGGCCGGCTGGTCATGGAAGGCCTGAAAACGCTCGATGACGTTGCCTATGTGCGCTTTGCATCCGTCTATCGCGACTTCCGCGAGGCCAAGGATTTCGAGAGCGTGCTGGGCGAGCTCAACGCCGACAGCGAGTGAGGGCGGCGATGACGGTGGCCCGAGGGCAACCGACCGAACTTGACCGTCGTTTCATGGCCGCCGCCATCGCCCTTGGCTGGCGGAATGCCGGCGTTGCCCGGCCGCATCCGTCCGTCGGCGCCATTCTCGTGCGGAAGGCGCCCGACGGCTTCGAAGTAATTGCCCGCGCCGTCTCGGCGCCCGGCGGGCGGCCGCATGCCGAGGCGCTGGTGCTGGCGGCGGCCGGTGCTCGGGCGCGTGGCGCCACGCTCTACGTGACGCTGGAGCCCTGTCTCAACGGCGGTCCTGCTCCATCCTGCGTCACCGCGCTGGTCAATGCCGGCGTCGCTCATGTCGTCGTGGGCATCGAGGATCCAGATCCTCGCTATTCCGGCCGCAGTCTGGTCGTTCTCGAGCGCAACGGCATCAGGGTGACGAGCGGCGTCCATGCCAGCGAGGCGGCGCTGCTGCATGCCGGACATATCGCCCGGTCGCGTCTCGACCGTCCGCACGTTCACCTTCGCCTCATGCTCAGCGCCGA
Source organism: Pleomorphomonas sp. T1.2MG-36 (assembly GCF_950100655.1). Taxonomy (NCBI): domain Bacteria; kingdom Pseudomonadati; phylum Pseudomonadota; class Alphaproteobacteria; order Hyphomicrobiales; family Pleomorphomonadaceae; genus Pleomorphomonas; species Pleomorphomonas sp. T1.2MG-36. Next base: position 98,650 of record NZ_CATNLY010000012.1, on the reverse strand, counting down.
CGGTTGCATCGAGTGCACGGGCGAGGGCATGCGGCCGATCGCGTCCACCGCCGCGCGCGCCCATGGTTTCGGCCTCCGCCTCCAGCATGACGCCGTCATGGTCGGTAGCGGCACCATCGTTGCCGACGATCCGCGCCTCACGGCCCGCCTGCCGGGCTGCGAAGCCCGTTCCCCGGTCCGCGTGATCGTCGATGCCGAGGCGCGCACGCCGGTAAACTCCAATGTCGTCACGCTGGCCCGGACGTCGCCGACCTGGGTTTTCGTGGCGCCCGACGCGCCCGAGGAGCGGGTGAAGGCCCTGTTCCAGCGCGGCGTGCTGGTGCTTACCGCCGAGCGCGAGGCCTCGGGCCGCCTCGATCTTGCCGACGTATTGTTTCAGATGGGAGGTCTCGGCATAAGCTCGGTGCTGGCCGAGGGCGGGGTCCGGCTGTCGCGGTCTCTGCTCGAAGCCGGCATGGTCGACGAAGCGACGATCATCGTCTCCGAGGATACCGCCGGCGGCGAGGTTCCCGAGCTGCCGTTGACCGAGTTGTCCGACCCAAACGCCTTCCACATCGTCTCCGGCAGGTCGTTCGGAAAGGACCGGTTGCTGCATCTCGCCCGTATCGACGGCCGGACGTCGATCCACGACATTCGGCTACCCGTAAGGCCTATCCGTCGGCCTATTGCGGAACCTCTGTGATTTTGCCAACCTCTTGCGGTTAATGATTTGTAAGCCCGAGCGGGGACCGCGATGACCCTTCCGACAACTGTCCAGGATGTGAACAGCCTGGGTGCCAAGGCCTTCATGGCCACCTTCGGCGATGTTGCCGAACATTCGCCCTGGGTGGCCGAGGCCGCCGAGGAAATGCGCCCCTTCCAGGACCGCGACGCCATCGTCGCCGCCTTCGAGCAGGTGTTGCGTGCCGCAGGCCGCGCCGCCAAGCTCGCGCTCATCCGTGCCCACCCCGATCTCGCCACCAAGGCCAAGTCGATCGCCGACGATTCCCGCCGCGAGCAGGCCGGCGCCGGGCTCGATGCGTTGTCGCCGGAGGAGTTCGGCCGCTTCGAGGCGCTCAACAAAACCTACCGGGAGCGGTTTGGCTTTCCGTTCATCCTCGCCGTGCGCGGAGCAACGAAGGCCGACATTCTTGCGTCCTTCGAGGAGCGGCTCGGCAACAGCCCCGACACGGAGTTCGAGCGGGCGCTCGACGAGATCGCGCGCATCTTCCGTTTCCGGATCGAAGACCGGGTCGCATCGTGAGGACACCGACCGAACTCGGCGCTCGTGCCGAGGCGATGCTCGCCGAACTCGCCGCCTTCACCGACGACGACGCCAACCTGACCCGCCTCTATCTATCGCCCGCCCACCGCGCGGCAGCCGGCCGGGTTGCCGAGTGGATGCATGGCGCCGGCCTCGACGTCGGGTCCGACGCGCTTGGTACGGTACGCGGCCGCCTGAAGCCGACCGCGCCGGGAAGGGCAGGCAACCGGCGCGTTCTGATCGGCTCGCACATCGACACGGTGGTCAACGCCGGTCGGTACGACGGCATGCTGGGCGTCGTCGCCGGGATCCTCGCCGTGGAGGAAATCCGGGCGCGGGGCATCGAACTGCCGTTCGGGGTCGACGTGCTGGCCTTCGGTGACGAGGAGGGCGTCCGGTTCCCGACGACGCTGGTGTCCAGTTCGGCTGTTGCCGGTTGCCTCGTGCCGTCCGATCTCGATGCGCGGGACGCCGATGGCGTGCTCCTGCGCGACGCTCTCCTCGCCTTTGGCGGCGACCCGAACGCGGCGGCCTCTGCCGCCTACGCCCGCGAGGAAGCGCTCGCTTACCTAGAAGTGCACATCGAACAGGGACCGGTGCTGGAGGCCGAAGGCCTGCCGATCGGCATCGTGACCTCCATTGCCGGCCAGTCGCGCTTTTCGGTGACCGTCACCGGCGAGGCCGGCCACGCCGGTACCGTGCCGATGCCCTTGCGCCGCGATGCGCTCGCCGCCAGCGCGGAATTGATGCTGGCCATCGAGGAGGTGGCTCGCGCCGGCCAAGCCCATCAGATGGTCGCAACCGTCGGACGCCTCGTCGCCAAGCCGGGAGCCGTCAACGTCATTCCGGCCGAAGTGGTCTTCACTCTCGACATTCGCGCCGACGCCGATGCGCCGCGTCTGTCCGCCATCGCCGAGTTGGACGCGCGTTTCCAGGCGATCGCCGACCGTCGTGGCGTGTCCGTCGCCATGGATAAGTTCTACGAAAGCCCGACCACGCCGTGCGCTCCGCGCCTCCAGGAGGCTTTTGCCGCCGCCGCCCGCGATCTCGGTCTCCCGCAACGGCAGCTTGCCTCGGGCGCCGGCCATGATGGCCACGCCATGCACCACCTTACCGACGTCGGAATGCTGTTCGTGCGCTGCCGTGGCGGCATCAGCCACAATCCGGCCGAGTTCACCGCCATTGACGACATGGGCCTCGCCGTGGAAGCCTTGATCAAGGCCGTCGAGCGGCTGGCGATAGACGCCGAATCTTCAGGGGACCTGATATGAAAGCCATCATCGAAGCCGCCTTTGCCGCCGAGGTCGACTTCCTGAAAGCGTTGGTCAGGGTACCGAGCGACAATCCGCCCGGCGATTGCGCGCCCATCGCCGAAACGGCTGCCGAGCGCCTCGAAGCCCTTGGCTTCCGTGTCGAGCGTCATCCGGTGCCGGAACCCTTCGTTCGCCAGAATGGCATGCGCTCGGTGACCAATCTGATCGTCCGCCATGTCTTCGGGGAAGGGAAGGGGCCGGTTATCGCCCTCAATGCCCACGGCGACGTGGTGCCGCCCGGCTCGGGCTGGACGATGCAGCCCTATGGGGCGGAAGAGAAAGGTGGCGCGATCTACGGCCGCGGCGCCGCCGTTTCGAAGTCGGATTTCGCAACCTATGCCTTTGCGCTGAAAGCGCTGATCGCCTCCGGGCTGCCCCTCGACGGTACGGTGGAACTGCATCTCACCTTCGATGAGGAGGCCGGTGGCTTCGTCGGCCCGGCGTTCCTGATCGAGCAGGGCCTGTCGAAGCCCGATTACGCCATTTCCGCCGGCTTCTCCTATGCCATCACCACCGCTCACAACGGCGTGCTGCACATGGAGATCATCATCCGTGGCAAGCAGGCCCACGCGGCCATGCCGGAAACCGGCGTCGACGCGTTGGAGCATGCCGTTCCGATCCTGAAGGCGCTCTACGATGAGCGGCACCGCCTCGGCAGCACCGTTTCGGCCCAGAAGGGCATCGGTTCGCCCAAGCTCACCGTCGGACTGATTTCCGGCGGCATCAACACCAACGTCGTGCCCGACCGCGTCGCGCTGCGTCTCGATCGCCGTCTGATCCCCGAAGAGGTCGGCACCGAGGTCGAGAAGAAGCTGGTGGCGCTGATCGAGGCGGCGACGCCCAAGGTCGACGGTCTTGAGGTGGAGTGCCGCCGCATCATGCTGGCCGAGCCCTTGCGCGAACTGCCCGGCGCCGACCGGCTCGTGGCGTCCATCTCGGCACATGCCGAGACGGTGCTCGGCGTTGCCGTCGAGCCGACCGGCGTGCCGCTCTACACCGACGCCCGCCATTACTCGGCGGCCGGCATCCCGACGGTTCTCTACGGCGCCGGTCCGCGTTCCATTTTGGAGGCCAACGCCCACGCGGCCGACGAGCACGTCCAGCTTTCGGATCTGAAGGCGGCCACCGAGGTCATCGCGCTGACGCTGAAAGACCTTCTCACGCCGTGAGGAGGGTGATCAGCCCACCGTGCCCCAGAGATCATAGGCGTCGGCCCGCTCGATCTTGGCCGTGACGATGTCGCCGACGCGCATCGGGCGGCGGCTCGTAAGGTGAACGGAGCCGTCGATTTCCGGCGCGTCCCACTTGGAACGGCCCTTGGCGACCGTGCCGTTTGCCTCATCGATGATGACCGGAATGCGCTTGCCGACGCGGCGCTGCAGGAGCTTGGCCGAAATGCCCTGCTGATGGGCCATGAAGCGATGCCAGCGGCGCTCCTGCTCTTCCGGCGGCACCAGCGGCAGGCCGAGATCGTTGGCTGCGGCGCCCTTGACGGGCTCGTATTTGAAACAGCCGACGCGCTCCAGCTTCACCTCGGAGAGCCAATCGAGCAGCATCTCGAAGTCCTCTTCCGTCTCACCGGGGAAGCCGACGATGAAGGTGGAGCGTATTGCGAGATCGGGACAGATGTCGCGCCATTTGGCGATGCGCTCGGCCGTCTTCTCCTGGTGAGCCGGCCGGCGCATGGCGCGGAGCACGTTGGGGGAGGCGTGCTGGAAGGGGATGTCCAGGTAGGGCAGCACCTTGCCGTCGGCCATCAGCGAGATGACCTCGTCCACGTGCGGGTAGGGGTAGACGTAGTGCAGGCGCACCCAGATGCCGAATTCCGAGAGCGCATCGGCAAGGTCGTAGAAGCGGGCGCGGATCTCCCGATCCTTCCAGATACCGGTCTGGTACATGATGTCGACTCCGTAGGCGGAGGTGTCCTGCGAGATGACCAGCAGCTCCTTGACGCCGGCGTTGGCCAGCTTCTCGGCTTCTTTCAGCACGTCGACCACCGGCCGCGAGACGAGATCGCCGCGTAGCTTCGGAATGATGCAGAAGCTGCAGCGGTTGTGGCAGCCCTCGGAGATCTTGAGATAGGCGTAGTGACGCGGCGTCAGCTTGACGCCCTGCGGCGGTACCAGATCGACATAGGGGTCGTGGGCCGGCGGAATGGCCTCATGAACGGCGCTCATCACGCTTTCGTAGGCCTGTGGGCCGGTGATCGCCAGGACATCGGGGAAGGCGTCGCGGATCTGCTCGGGCTCGGCGCCCATGCAGCCGGTGACGATGACCTTGCCGTTTTCGGCCATCGCCTTGCCGATGGCGTCGAGGCTCTCGGCCTTGGCGCTGTCGAGGAAGCCGCAGGTGTTGACGATGACCACGTCGGCGCCGTCATGTCGTCGGGCGATCTCGTAACCCTCCGACCTCAAATGCGTGACGATCCGCTCGCTGTCGACCAGGGCCTTCGGGCAGCCGAGGCTGACGAAGGAAATCTTCGGAGCGGTTTCGGAGCGGGGATCGGTGGTCATTTGCGGCGAAATCCTGAGCTTTTGAGGCCGAGATGCATGGAGAGCTTTTGCCGTGCCGTCAAGATGGGAGGCGGAGATTTCGGCGGAAACCGGCGGTCCGATTGGTAACGTGGATCTTCACGCGTCGATCACCTTTTGCGGCGCGCTAAAAAGGAAATCGCAAAGACTTTGGCGCTAGTGTATGTTCCGGACAATAACGAGTATCGAGGCTTCATGCGCTTCCCGACGTCCCGTTCTTCATGGCCGCTTGCGGCCGCCACCGCCGTTTTTGCCGTTCTCACCCTTGGGGGATGTGCAAGCGGACCCTCAGATTTTCTCTCGGTGGCTTCCAGCGAGCCCAAGGCAGAGAAGCCTATCGTTCGCGATGCCAACCAGCAGGCGGCGTTGGCTGCGGCGCTGGAAGCCCAGAGCCGGGGTTACCGGATGCCGTCCGACAACACGTCGGCGGTGATGGCCCTTTCGGTTGCCCGTCAGCAGCAGAACGAAGAGGCCCAGGCGCTGATTCAGGAAACCGAGTCCGCCTTCAAGCCCGCCGAGCCGTCGATCTGCGATCCCTATTCGGTCGATCCGGCAACTGCCTGCCCGGTCAAGACTCCCTGACAAACGCAAGGCCGGTGTCCTAACCGGCCTCAATGCATTGACAGCTGTTGTCCCAGATAAAAGGCCGGCAGGCACTTGATGCCTGACGCTTCCGCCTTGCCACACCGCTCCGCGGCTTCTGCAGCGTTGCGGAACGGCCCGGCGATCAGCAGCAGTTCGGTGCGTCCGCCACGGTCGCGGATGGTGGCGAGGCCATCCAGTCCTTCGAACAGCGCCGGATATTGCCTCACGAGGTCCGACCACGCCGTCTTCAGCGAGGTCAGGTCGCCGTAAGTACCCAGCTCCATGCCGAATTGGGTATAGGCCGCCTCGCTTTGCGAGCTGCCGTCCGGCGGCACGAGATCGTCGAAGTTGCGTGTCGACGACGACGGCAGGCCGCTTTTCGTCCCGAGCGCCGGTGCCGTCGGCGCGCCGATGCTGCCGGTCATCTCCGAAAATCGCCCCTCGATCTTGCCGAGCCGTTCCGACAAGGCATCGATCTGACCGCGCAGGAGCTCGGTCGTCTGCCGGAGCGCCGCGTTTTCGATCCGTACTTTGGCAAGTTCCGTGGCGATATCGCCATCACGGGTCGGGGCGCCAACCATGTCGCTGCGCCCACTCGACGGCGTTGCCACCGAACCCGCCTCCGATGCTGCCGTTCCTCGCAGCAGGGTCGCCCCGCCTCCCGACGCAACCGGGCGCGGCGGCTGGGCAGCGGCTTCCCGGGTTGGATTGCCGTAGACGAGAGCGACGACGGCGAACAGCAGTGCCAGGGCCGCGATGGCGAACCACACCGACAACGCAAAGGAGCCGGAACCGGGCAACCCGCTTCCGCCGCCATATCTGTCGTCACGCTCGCCGTTCACGAGAGCACCCCAAACGCCGAAAGGCCGCATTTCGGCCAGTCTCTTTCATAAAGGATGAGGAAGCCGATTCACTCAAGGGCAATGAGTCGCTGCCGGCCCCGGTTGTCGTGCTTACCCACGAGTGTTTCACGATTGCGTCATTCAGGGCCTGGCAAGGCTAGCCCGGCGACAGCGAAAACTTCACTTGTTCCCCATGGATGGGCAATATGGTGTGACAGGACGATGAATCGGAAGGACAGGGGGCGTGACGAAACTTAGGAACTATTTCCTGACCGGATTGCTGGTGGCCGGGCCGGCCGGCATCACCATCTACATCACCTGGTCGATGGTGTCGTGGATCGACAGCTGGGTGAAGCCCTATTTGCCGCTCGCCTACAACCCTGACACCTATCTGCCATTTCGCGTTCCGGGCTATGGCCTGGTGGTCGCCCTCATCGTCATCACGCTCATCGGTTTTCTGACGGCCAATATCGTCGGCGCCTCGATCTTCTCCTATTCGGAGGAGCTCGTGGATCGCATGCCGCTGGTGCGCAACCTCTACAAGGGGTTGAAGCAGATCTTCTCCTCGGTGCTCGCCGACAAGGGTAACGCCTTCAAGCAGGCGGCACTGGTCCGCTTTCCGCATCCCGGTATCTGGACCATAGGCTTCGTGGCCGGCACGACGCGCGGCGAGGTCGCCGACCGGCTGGAGGGCGGCGACGACATGCTTACGGTCTACGTGCCGACGACGCCCAACCCGACCGGCGGATACCTCGTGTTCATCCCGCGCGAGGATGTGGTCATTCTCGACATGACGGTCGAGGATGCCGCCAAGTTCGTCATTTCCTTCGGTCTCGTCACGGCACAGTCGGCCGATGCGGCCGAAAGCCTCATCCACACCCTGTCGAGGGGCGGTCCCCGTCAGTCGGTCACCACCTAGGCATCGGAGCGGCCACCCCACTCGGTCCAGGAGCCATCATAGATTGCGACCTCTCGCGCCCCGAGCACGTCGAGGGCGAGCGCGATGACTGCTGCCGACACGCCCGAGCCGCAGCTGGCGATGACCGGCTTGTTTGGGTCGATGCCGCGCGCCGCGAACAAGGCCCGGAGATCGTTGGCTGACTTCAACCGACCACCTTCGATCGCCTCGCCGAACGGCAGATTGATGGCGCCGGGCATGTGACCGGACCGGAGGCCGGCGCGCGGTTCGGGGTCGCGTCCATGAAAGCGGCCGGCCGAACGGGCGTCGACAATCTGGACGTTGCCGCCGAGCGCGGCCTTCACCTCGTCGAAGCTTCGAACCGCTGCCGGGTCGAAGTGCGGTTTGAAGGTTGCCGGCGCCCTGGGCGTTTCGCCGGCTTCGAGTGGAAGCTCGGCGGCGACCCAGGCGGGGAGGCCGCCATCGAGCAACACGACGTCCCGTGCGCCCATGATCCGGAAGCTCCACCAGACACGCGCCGCCGAGAACAGGCCGACGCTGTCGTAGACGACGATGGTCTGGGTGTCTCCGATACCGAGCGCGCCGACGGCGGCGGCAAAGGCATCGGGCGTCGGCAGCATGTGGGGCAGGGGCGACGTGGTATCGGTTACGGCGTCGAGGTCGAAGAACACCGCTCCCGGAATGTGGCTCGCGAGATACTCGGACCGGCCGCTGCGGCCGGCCGCCGGCATATGCCAGGAGCCGTCGACGACGACCACGTCGGGGTCGTCTATGTGGCGCAGGAGCCAGTCGGGGGTGACGAAATGACGATCGGGATGCACGGGCATCAAGGCCTCCGGAAGTTGGCTTAAGCGGCGTCTGCTGGTGGGCCGAAGTGCAGGCGAACGCGGCGGTTGATGCGGCCCTTGCTCTCGATCTTTGCGATGTGCATCTCGCCGATCTCGCCCGTCGATTTGACGTGCGTTCCCCCGCAAGGCTGCAGGTCGATGTCGGTCCCGATGCGGACGAGACGCACTCGGCCCGCGCCCGTTGGCGGCTTCACCTTCATCGTTTTGACGAGGGCCGGATTGGCCGCCAATTCGTCGTCGGTGATCCATTCGGTGATGACGGCGTGATCGGCCTGGATCAGAGCGTTGAGGGCGTTGGTGGCGGAGACCTTTTCCACCGTCTCGCCTTCCGGAAGATCGAAATCGAGTCGACCTTCCTCGGTGCCGACCTGTCCTCCGGTCACGGGATAGGGCAGCACCACCGAAAGAAGGTGCATCGCCGTATGCATCCGCATCAGGGCGTGGCGGCGTGCCCAATCGACGTGCTGAATGATTGTCTGGCCGAGCTGGGGCAGCTCCTGTCCCTCGTCCGGAATGAGAACAATCGAAGACCTGTCAGGACTATAGACAGCATTCTTGATGCTGGTTCTGAAGCCGGTTCCCCATTCGATCGACCCGCGATCGCCGGGTTGGCCGCCGCCTTGCGGGTAGAATATCGAACGGTCGACGTAGAGACCTCCATCCGTGCCGACGGCGGTCACCGTGGCCTCGGCGAGTTCCAGATAGGGGTTTTCGAGGTACAGGGCCTCGGTCATTGCTTATCCTCCGTCACGCCGCCTCGAACGGCGGCCTGAACTTCCTGGGAGCATCGAGCCACTTGGGTACCGTCAGGTTTTTGCTCCGCAGGAATGCCGGGTTGTAGAGCTTCGACGCGTAACGTGCGCCACCGTCGCAAAGCACGGTGACGATGGTGTGTCCCGGGCCGAGCTCGCGCGCCAGAGCCATGGTGCCGGCAACGTTGATGCCCGAGGAGCCGCCAAGGAAGAGGCCCTCATGCTCCACGAGATCGAACAACACGCCAAGCGCGGTTTCGTCCCCGATGCGGTAGGAGAAATCGACGGGGGCACCCTCGAGGTTGGCGGTGATGCGGCCCTGACCGATGCCTTCCGTGATCGATGATCCCTCGGCTTTCAGCACGCCGGCCGTATACCACGAATGCAGCGCCGCTCCGTGCGGGTCGGCCAGGCCGATCTTCACGCCGGGCCGCAGCTCCTTGAGGCCGATGCCGACCCCCGCCAGGGTGCCGCCCGAGCCGACGGCGCAGATGAATCCGTCGATCTTGCCGTCGGTTTGCTGGAAGATCTCACGCGCCGTGGTTTCGATGTGGGCCTGCCTGTTGGCGACATTGTCGAACTGGTTGGCCCAGATCGCGCCATGCGGCTCGGTCTTCGCAAGCTGGTCGGCGAGGCGGCCGGAAAGCTTCACGTAGTTGTTTGGATTGCGATAGGGAACGGCCGGCACTTCCACCAACTCGGCGCCGACCATGCGAAGGTAATCCTTCTTCTCCTGCGACTGCGTATCCGGAATGACGATCACCGTCTTGAGGCCGAGGGCGCTGCCGACCAAGGCCAGGCCGATGCCGGTGTTGCCGGCGGTTCCCTCGACGACGGTGCCGCCCGGTTGCAGGCGGCCGGTCTTCAGGGCGTCGCGAACGATATAGAGGGCGGCCCGGTCTTTGACCGATTGGCCGGGATTCATGAACTCCGCCTTGCCGAGAATCTCGCAGCCCGTCATCTCGGAAGCACGGCGAAGACGGATCAGCGGCGTGTTGCCGATGGTGTCGAGAATGCTGCCGGTCACTGGGGCGTCTCCATGGGGACTGTCGGTCGAACACCGGCCGAAGAATTGCGCGCACTCACCCGAAACGCACGCTCTCCGGCGAACGTAGGAGGCGAAAACACATGCCGGGCGAGCGCCGCCCCAAACCGGCGGTCTTCGCTTCGGGCAACGGGTGGAACCCTTTACGCGAACTCCGCCTCCACCGGCTCGTCGGGCAGAATCGCCCAACCGCTGGAGGTCAGATACTCAAGAGGTTTGTAGCGACGCTTATAGTCCATCTTGCGCGAGCCTTGCACCCAGTAACCCAGGTAGAGATAGGGCAGGCCCCGCCGCCGCGCTCGTTCAATGTGATCGAGAATCATGAATGTGCCGAGCCCATCGCTTTGCATGTCCGGCTCGTAGAATGAATAGACCATGGACAGGCCGTCGATCAGGACGTCGGTCAGCGCGGCGCCGATCAGCGGCCCGTCGCCCATGCCGCTCAGGAAGGTGTTGATGCCGCGCCGACGGTACTCGATCATCATGGTCGATACGTGCGTCTCTTCCACCATGGCGGCATAGTCGCCCACCGTCATGTCCACCATGCCGCCGTCGGCATGGCGCTCATCGAGATAGGAACGGAAAAGCGAGTATTGCTCGCCGGTCGCCGCCGGCGGCAGTTCGGCGCCGACCAGGCGGCTGTTGCGCGTGTAGTTGCGCCGCTGGCTCTTGTCGGGGCGAAAGTCGTCGACGCGCACGCGCACCGACACGCAGGAGCGGCACTCCTCGCAGGCCGGCCGATAGGCGATATTCTGGCTGCGGCGGAACCCGCCATGGCTCAGGATGGAGTTCATCGCCGCCGCACGCTCGCCCACCATATGGGTAAACACCTTCCGTTCCGTCTTGCCCGGCAGATAGGGACAGGCGGACGGCGCAGTCAGAAAGAATTGAGGCGCGTCGGTCGGGTGTTGCGTCATCGGTTCTTGCGTCGGTCTGCTTCGGCGATCTTGGCATCTTTCGCCGGCTGTGGCGAGATACCAAGATCAACGGAAGTGGTTGCCCTGGCATGCTCGCCGCCGCAAAGCGGCTACCGGCGCCAAGCGCCGCCGCGCGCAACCAGTCTTTCGGGACGACACCTCGAAAGACGGGAAGCGGAGCGGAAGCCTAGGGGCCGGAGGCCCGCCGGCGCTTGAGACCGATCATCAATAGCGATTGACGAAGACGACGCCGAGCACGATGTCGTGCAGCAGGCGCTTGCTTTCGGTGAACAGCGACACCAGCAGCACGAGCGGGGTCAGGACCGATACCGAGAAGTAGAACAGCACGGCGTGGATGGCGGCAATGCCGGGATTGAGACGGCTGCCGTCCATGAAGCGGGCTTCGATGCCCTGGGTCCGCATGCCTACCGTCGCGGAGTTGGGTCCGCCGAGCGAGAAGGCGCAGTAGACCAGCGCCACCGCCGGCCAGAGGATCGGGTAGAGCAGCCAGCCGAGGCCGAGTGTCACGATGCCGAGGAAGAACACCACCACGCCGACCGCGAACGTAAGCACGGCGATGATGACCGCATCGATCAGGAAGGCGATGACACGGCGCGTGCGGATACCGCTGACGGCGCCGGGGCCGGGCCGGCCTTCGTCGATGATGTAGTCGGCGGCGTCATAGGTCCGGTTGGACATGGAAGTCTCCTGGGCAACAATGAGCCGCATATGGGAATGCGGCCCGCGACTTCAATCCGCCGCCAACGCGAATGGCCGTCTATTCCGCCGATTTTCGTTCCACGCCATAGCCCTTGGCCCTGAGGGCGGCGATGATCTCCTCGGCATGATGGCCGTCGCGCGCTTCGAGCGTGATGTCGAGCGACGCGCCCTTGGCGGGGATCTCAAGCACCGTCCGGCGGTGCGATACCTCCAGGATGTTGCCGCCGGCATCGCCGATCAAGGTGGTGATGGCGCCAAGCGTGCCGGGGCGGTCCGGTATGGCGAGGCGGATGGCGACGATCTTCTCCTCGCGAGCCAGCTCCCGCATCATGATCGAGGCGAGAATGCGCGGATCGATGTTGCCGCCCGACAGCACCAACCCGACCTTCCTGCCGCGAAATAGGTCCGGCTCGGCGAACATTGCCGCGAGGCCCGCTGCGCCGGCACCCTCGGCCATGGTCTTTTGCAGCGTGAGATAGGCGTTGACCGCCCGTTCGAGATGGCTCTCGTCGACGAGCACGATGGTATCGACGAGGTCGCGCACGATCGGCAGCGTCTTGCTCCCGGCCACCTTGACGGCGATGCCCTCGGCCAGCGTCGCCCCGCCGGCCATGGCGTCGATACCCTTCAGCGCCGCCCACATGGACGGATACATGCGCGTTTCGACGCCAATCATGCGAATATCGGGTTTGAACGCTTTGGCCGCGGTTGCCATGCCGGCGATGAGGCCGCCGCCCCCGACCGGGACGGCAATCACATCGAGGTCCGGCCTCTCCTCAAGCATTTCGAGCGCCAGCGTGCCCTGGCCGGCGATCACGTGAGCGTCGTCGTAGGGGTGGATGAAGACGAGATTCTCGTTCGCGCCAACGCGTTCGGCGGCCACCGCGGCCTCGGCGACAGTCTCGCCTTCGAGCAAGACGCGGGCGCCATAGCCCGCCGTCGCCGACACCTTCACGTGCGGCGTGGTCACCGGCATGACGATGGTCGCCTCGATGCCGAGCCGAACCGCATGATAGGCGACCGCCTGGGCGTGGTTGCCGGCCGACATGGCAATCACCCCGCGCCGCCGCTCGTCGGTCGAGAGTGCCAGGAGCCGGTTCAGCGCTCCCCTTTCCTTGAATGCCGAGGTCACCTGAAGGTTCTCGTACTTGACGAACACCTCCGCTCCGGTCAGCCGACCGAGGCGAGGCGCCGGCAGGAAAGGGGTATGCATCACCTGACCTGAAATGGCATCCCGGGCGGCGCGGATGCCGTCGATCGTGATCGGCTTATCGATGTCGACCATTTGTTTTCAAACGCTTTTTCCCCTCGATGCGCGTGGCGATGAGGAGTGGTGGAATGTCGGGATAAAAACAAGCGTCTTTTAGTCAAGTTTCACGGATTGTCTCCGGGGTACCCCTGAGCGTAATAAACCTTAGAAACGGACCTTCGACGCCCTTGCGAAGTGAAGGTCTATCCGCTAACCGTGCGACAAGCAATTCGGCGACCCCACGCGACTCCTCACCAAATTGTTGCGATGCGCAAATGGGTTGCGTCCGAACCAATGAGGTCACAATGGACGAACTCCTTCGGGACTACCTGCCGGTGATCATTTTTCTCGGTGTGGCGTTGGCCATCGGTCTGGCGCTTCTGGTCTCGCCATTCCTGCTGGCTTTCAAGAATCCCGATCCGGAAAAGCTGTCGGCCTACGAGTGCGGCTTCAACGCCTTCGATGACGCCCGCATGAAGTTCGACGTTCGTTTCTACCTGGTGTCGATCCTCTTCGTCATTTTCGATCTGGAAGTTGCCTTCCTGTTCCCCTGGGCTGTTGCCTTCAAGGACGTCGGGCTGTTCGGCTTCTGGTCGATGATGGCCTTCCTCGGGGTGCTGACCATCGGCTTTGCCTATGAGTGGAAGAAGGGGGCGCTGGAATGGGACTGAGCCCGAGAGAAACGCTGGTGTCGCCCGCCCCCAAGGGCATCATCGATCCCCGTACCGGCAAGCCGATCGGCGCCGATGACGGTTTCTTCACTGGCATCAACGACGAACTGGCCGACAAGGGCTGGCTCGTCACCTCCACCGAAGAGCTGATCCACTGGGCGCGCACCGGCTCGCTGATGTGGATGACCTTCGGTCTTGCCTGTTGCGCCGTCGAGATGATGCAGGTGTCGATGCCGCGCTACGACGTCGAGCGCTTCGGCTTCGCGCCGCGCGGTTCGCCGCGCCAGTCGGACGTGATGATCGTTGCCGGGACGCTGACCAACAAGATGGCTCCGGCGCTCCGCAAGGTCTACGATCAGATGCCGGAGCCGCGCTACGTCATTTCCATGGGCTCCTGCGCCAATGGCGGCGGCTATTACCACTATTCCTATTCGGTAGTGCGCGGCTGCGACCGCGTCGTGCCGGTCGACATCTACGTGCCTGGCTGTCCGCCGACCGCCGAGGCTCTGCTCTACGGTGTGCTGCTGCTTCAGAAGAAGATCCGGCGCACCGGAACCATCGAGCGCTGAGCGACAACGAGGCTGGGTGAAACATGAGCGAAGCCCCGAACGATCTGATCGGCGAACTGGCGCTGGCCGTTGGCAACGCCCTTGGGACCGATGCGCTGTCGGTCAACGTCGCCTATGGCGAGGTAACGGCCGTTGTGCAGCGCGAGCGCATTGTCGAGGTCGTGACACGGCTGCGTGACGCGCCGGATCTCGGCTTCGTCAATATCGTCGACATCTGCGGCGTCGATTATCCGGAGCGTACCGATCGCTTCGACGTGGTCTACCACCTGCTGTCGCCGACCCGGAACGCTCGCCTTCGACTGAAGGTGACCACCGACGAAGTGACGCCGGTGCCCTCGATCACGTCGGTGTTTCCGGGCGCCCTGTGGTTCGAGCGCGAGGCATACGACCTCCTCGGCATCTTGTTTTCCGATCATCCGGAATTGCGGCGCCTTCTGACCGACTACGGTTTCGACGGGCATCCGCTCCGCAAGGACTTCCCGATGACCGGCTATGTCGAGGTCCGCTACGACGATGCCCAGAAGCGCGTCGTCTACGAGCCGGTCCGGCTCAACCAGGAATTCCGCAATTTCGACTTCCTGTCACCCTGGGAAGGCACGACCTACGTGCTGCCGGGCGACGAGAAGGTCAGGACGAACTGAGGCGCGCGATCGATGGCTGAAGCCCAGGTCAGAAATTTCAATATCAACTTCGGCCCGCAGCATCCGGCGGCCCACGGCGTGTTGCGTCTGGTGCTGGAGCTGGACGGCGAGGTGGTCGAGCGCGTCGACCCGCATATCGGTCTCCTTCATCGCGGTACCGAGAAGCTGATCGAGGCTCGCACCTACTTGCAGGGCCTGCCGTACTTCGATCGGCTCGACTACGTCGCCCCGATGAATCAGGAGCACGCCTATTGTCTGGCAGTGGAGCGGCTCGCCGGCATTCTCGTGCCGCGCCGGGCCCAGATCATTCGCGTTCTCTACTGCGAAATCGGCCGCATCCTGTCGCACCTTCTCAACGTCACGACCCAGGCGATGGACGTCGGCGCCCTGACGCCGCCGCTCTGGGGCTTCGAGGAACGCGAGAAGCTGATGATCTTCTACGAGCGTGCATCAGGTTCGCGCATGCACGCCGCCTATTTCCGTCCGGGTGGCGTCCATCAGGACCTGCCGGAAGAGCTCGTGTCCGATATCGAAGCGTGGTGTGATCCCTTCCTGGGGACGGTCGACGATCTCGACGCGCTCCTGTCGGAGAACCGCATCTTCAAGCAGCGCAACGTCGACATTGGCGTCGTCAGCCTTGAGGATGCCTGGAAGTGGGGCTTCTCGGGCGTGATGGTGCGCGGCTCGGGCGCCGCCTGGGATCTCCGCAAGTCGCAGCCCTACGAGATTTACGGCGAGCTCGACTTCGATATCCCCATCGGCAAGAACGGCGACTGCTACGACCGCTACCACATCCGCATGGAAGAGATGCGGCAGTCGGTGCGCATCATGAAGCAGTGCATCGCCCTCCTGAAGGTGGAGAAGGGCCCTGTCCTGACCCCTCAGGGCAAGTTCGCGCCGCCGCGCCGGGGCGAAATGAAGCGTTCGATGGAAGCGCTGATCCACCACTTCAAGCTCTACACCGAGGGCTTCCGGGTGCCGGAGGGCGAGGTTTACACCGCCGTCGAGGCGCCGAAGGGCGAGTTCGGCGTCTATCTGGTGTCGGACGGCACCAACAAGCCCTATCGCGTCAAGATCCGCGCCCCCGGGTTTGCCCATCTTCAGGCCATGGATTTTCTCTGTCGCGGCCATCTCCTGGCCGACGTGTCGGCCGTGCTCGGCTCGATCGACATCGTGTTTGGTGAGGTGGATCGCTGATGTCCGTCCGTCGTCTTCATCCCGAACAGCCTGAGAGCTTCGCCTTCACCGACGAGAATGCCGCCTATCTCCAGAAGGTGATTGCCCGCTATCCCGAGGGGCGTCAGGCTTCGGCGGTGATCCCGGCGCTGATGGTCGCGCAGAGCCAGGAGGGCTGGATCAGCCGACCCGCCATCGAGACGGTCGCCAAGCTGCTCGACATGCCGGACATCCGCGTTCTGGAGGTCGCCACCTTCTACACGCAGTTCCAGCTGTCGCCGGTCGGCCGCAAGGCCCATGTCCAGGTCTGCGGCACCACGCCGTGCCGCCTTCGCGGCGCGGACGATATCATTGCGATCTGCAAGAACCGGCTTGCCGCCCATCCGTTCGAGCTTTCGGCCGACGGCGATTTTTCCTGGGAAGAGGTCGAGTGCGCGGGTGCCTGCGTCAATGCGCCGATGGTCACCGTCGGACAGGACACCTACGAGGACCTGACCCCCGAGACGTTCAACGCCTTGATCGACGGCCTTGCAACCGGCAATCCGCCGGCGCCCGGGCCGCAGAACGGCCGCTTCTATTCCGCGCCCGAGGGTGGGGACACGGCGCTGACGGACCCGGCGCTCTACGACGGCTCGGTCATCGGCAAGTACCGCGCCTTCGATCGCGAGGAACTGGCGCCGCCTCCGGCCGCTCCGGCGCCTTCGGTTCCGGCTCCGGCCGTCACTGCCAAGCCGGCAGCCGAGAAGCCCATCCCCAAGGTGGTTGAGGCGCAGGGGCAGGCCGACGGCGAGAAGGTGCCGGACCAGCACAAGCCGGAACTGTTCGAGGTGGCGCGCGAGGGCAAGGCCGACGATCTCAAGTTGATCTACGGCGTCGGGCCCAAGCTCGAGGAGATGCTGCATAAACTCGGCGTCTATCATTACGACCAGATCGCCGGCTGGAATGAAATGAACCTCAGATGGATCGACCAGCACCTCGGTAGCTTCCGCGGCCGGGCTTTCCGCGACAAGTGGATCGAGCAATCGTCAAAGCTGGCAGGTGGCTGGCGTCCGTCCAACAAGGACGGCGACAAGCCCGTCTGAGATCGAACCGAAGACCCTGGGAACCTCAGTCATGCTGCAGGACAAGGACCGCATCTTCACCAATATCTACGGGCGCCACGATTGGGGCCTGCAGGGCGCGTTGAAGCGCGGCCAGTGGGATGGCACCAAGGATATCCTGGCCAAGGGGCGGGATTTCATCATCAAGGAGATCCAGGCGTCCGGCCTGCGCGGGCGCGGCGGCGCCGGTTTTCCGACCGGCCTCAAGTGGTCGTTCATGCCCAAGCAGTCGGACGGCCGACCGCATTATCTAGTGGTCAACGCCGACGAGTCCGAACCCGGCACCTGCAAGGACCGGGAGATCCTGCGGCATGATCCGCACACCCTCGTCGAGGGATGCCTTCTCGCCGGCTTCGCCATGGGTGCGCATGCCGCCTACATCTATGTGCGCGGCGAGTTCATTCGCGAACGCGAGCGGCTGCAGGCCGCCGTCGATCAGGCCTATGATGCTGGACTGCTCGGCAAGAACGCCTGCGGTTCGGGCTGGGACATGGACGTCTTCGTCCACCACGGCGCTGGCGCCTACATCTGCGGCGAAGAGACCGCGCTGCTCGAAAGCCTCGAAGGCAAGAAGGGCCAGCCGCGCATGAAGCCGCCGTTCCCGGCCAACGTCGGCCTCTACGGTTGCCCGACGACGGTGAACAACGTCGAGTCCATCGCGGTGACGCCGACCATCATGCGGCGTGGCGCCGCCTGGTTCTCGAGCTTCGGTCGCGACAACAACAAGGGCACCAAGCTGTTCATGATCTCCGGCCACGTCAACACGCCGTGCGTGGTGGAGGAGGAACTTGGCATTCCCTTCAAGGATCTTATCGAGAAGCATGCCGGTGGCGTGCGCGGCGGCTGGGACAATCTCCTTGCGGTGATCCCCGGCGGTGCATCGTGCCCGGTGGTTCGCGCCGACCAGATCATGGACGCGCAAATGGACTTCGACGGCATGCGCGCCATCGGATCCAGCTTCGGTACCGGCGGCCTGATCGTCATGGACAAGTCCACCGACGTGATCGCGGCGATCTCGCGTATCTCCTACTTCTTCCGCCACGAGAGCTGCGGCCAGTGCACGCCCTGCCGCGAGGGCACGGGCTGGATGTGGCGCGTGATGGAGCGCATGCGTCAGGGCAACGCGGCGCGTGAAGAAATCGACATGCTGTTCCAGGTCAGCAAGCAGATCGAAGGGCATACCATCTGCGCCCTCGGCGATGCCGCCGCCTGGCCGGTGCAGGCGCTGATCCGGAACTTCCGGCCGGTGATCGAGGCGCGGATCGACGACTACGTGTCCCAGCACGGCATGGCAGCCGAGTGAGCGGACGGGTTTGATCGAGTTTGAAGGGCGGCCGCCGGCTATGGGCGGCGCGGCTCCAGCGAGGGTTGGGTCGACATGGCAAAACTGATCGTCGACGGGATCGAGATCGATGTGGCTCCGGAGCTGACGCTGCTGCAGGCATGCGAGGCGGCGGGCGCCGAGATCCCGCGCTTCTGTTACCACGAGCGCCTGTCGGTCGCCGGAAACTGCCGCATGTGCCTCGTCGAGGTGAAGGGCGGCCCGCCGAAGCCGACCGCCTCCTGCGGCATGAACGTTCGCGACCTCCGGCCCGGCCCCAATGGCGAGCCGCCGGTGGTGCTGACCAACTCGCCCATGGTCAAGAAGGCCCGCGAGGGCGTGATGGAGTTCCTGCTGATCAACCATCCGCTCGATTGCCCGATCTGCGATCAGGGCGGCGAGTGCGATCTGCAGGATCAGGCGATGGCCTATGGCGTCTCCGGTTCCCGTTTTATCGAGAACAAGCGCGCTGTCGAGGACAAGTACCTCGGGCCGCTCATCAAGACGTCGATGAACCGCTGCATCCATTGCACACGCTGCGTGCGTTTCACCACGGAAGTGGCCGGCATCGCCGAGATGGGCCTCATTTCCCGCGGTGAGGATGCCGAGATCACCAGTTATCTCGAGAAGGCGCTGTCGTCGGAGCTGCAAGGCAACGTCATCGATCTCTGCCCGGTCGGAGCTCTCACCTCCAAGCCCTACGCCTTCCATGCCCGTCCCTGGGAGTTGTCCAAGACGGAGTCCGTCGATGTGATGGACGCCGTCGGTTCGGCCATCCGCGTAGATGTGCGCGGCCGCGAGGTGATGCGCGTGCTGCCCCGCCTCAACGAGGCGGTGAACGAGGAATGGATTTCCGACAAGACGCGCTTCATCTGGGACGGTCTCAGGACCCAGCGGCTCGATCGGCCTTACGTGAAGGCGGATGGCCGGTTCCGGGCGACCTCGTGGGGCGATGCCTTCGCGACGATCGCCACCCGCGTTACCTCGACGGCGCCCGAGCGCATAGGCGCGATCGTCGGCGATCTGGCGTCCGTCGAAGAAATGTTCGCGCTGCGTGAGCTGATGGCCGCGCTCGGCGTCGTGTCGGTCGATGGCCGCCAGGATGGCACGGCCCTGCATCCGAAGTTCGGCCGGGCCAGCTATGTATTCAACGCCACCATCGCCGGCATTGAGGAAGCTGACGCCATCCTGATGATCGGCGCCGATCCGCGGCACGAGGCGTCGGTGCTGAATGCCCGCATCCGCAAGCGTTGGCGGGCGAGTGGCGGCAAGCTGCCGGTCTATACCATCGGCGCGCCCGTCGATCTCACCTATCCGCATGTCCACCTGGGCGACGACCCGGCCGCGCTGCAGCATCTCGAAACTGGTGCGTTCGACGTGCTGAAGGCGGCGGCGAAGCCTCTCGTCATCGTCGGGCAGGGCGCGCTGGTCCGCCACGACGGTCTGGCGCTGCTGTCGCTCGCCGCCAAGCTGGCGACCGACGTTGGCGCCATTGCCGAGGGCTGGAACGGCTTCTCGGTGCTGCATACCGCCGCCTCGCGCGTCGGCGCGCTCGATCTTGGCCTTGTGCCGGGCGAGGGCGGTCGCGACGTTGCCGGCATGATCGGTGCGTCCGCCAAGGGCGAACTCGACGTGCTGTTCCTGCTCGGCGCCGACGAGTTCGGTGCGCAGCATCTCGGTCCGAATACCTTCGTCGTCTACATCGGCAGCCATGGCGATACCGGTGCCCATCGCGCCGACGTCATTCTGCCCGGCGCCACCTATGCCGAGAAGTCGGGCACCTACGTCAATACCGAGGGGCGCATCCAGGTCGGCAATCGCGCCGCCTTCCCGCCGGGCGAGGCCCGCGAGGATTGGGCGGTGCTGAGAGCCCTGTCCGAGGCCCTTGGTCGCCGACTGCCGTTCGACAGTCTGGCGCAGCTCCGGGCAAAGCTTTATGCCGCTCATCCGGAGTTCGCCGCGATCGATACCATCCCGGCGGCCGATCCTGAGGCCATCGCCTCGCTCGCCTCGCTTGGCGGCATCGTTCGGCCGGAGCCCTTCGTTCCGGTGATTGCCGACTTCTACCTCACCAACCCGATCGCTCGCGCCTCCAAGGTGATGGCCGAGTGTTCGGCGCTCGCCCGCTCCGGGCAGTCCATCGCAGCGGAATGAGAGACGCCCCATGAGCTTCTGGTCCGATATCGTCTGGCCCGTCGTGGTGATCGCCGCTCAGAGCGTGCTGCTTCTGGTGCTGTTGCTCGTCATCGTCGCCTTCATCCTGTTGGCCGATCGCAAGATCTGGGCGGCGGTGCAGATCCGTCGCGGCCCCAACGTGGTCGGACCGTTCGGCCTGTTCCAGTCGTTCGCCGATCTTCTGAAGTTCGTCCTGAAGGAGCCGGTCATCCCCTCGGGCTCGGCCAAGGGGCTGTTCCTGCTGGCGCCGCTGGTAACCACGACGCTGGCGCTGCTGGCCTGGGTGGTGGTGCCGGTTGCCGACGGCTGGGTGATTGCCGACATCAACGTCGGCATCCTGTTCATCCTCGCCATCTCCTCGCTCAGCGTCTATGGCGCCATCATGGGCGGCTGGGCGTCGAACTCGAAGTATCCCTTCCTGTCGGCGTTGCGCTGCGCCGCTCAGATGGTGTCCTACGAGGTGTCGATCGGCCTCGTCATCATCACGGTGCTGCTCTGCGCCGGCTCGCTCAACATCTCGGCCATCGTCCGATCGCAGGAAACCGGCCTTGCCGACATGATCGGTCTGCCCTGGCTCTCCTTCCTGAACTGGTACTGGCTGCCGCTGCTGCCGATGTTCGTGGTCTTCTTCGTGTCGGCCTTGGCGGAAACCAACCGTCCGCCTTTCGACCTCGCCGAAGCCGAGTCCGAACTGGTGGCGGGCTACATGGTCGAATACGGCTCGACGCCGTACATGATGTTCATGCTCGGCGAGTACGTCGCCATCTGCACCATGTGTGCCATGATGGCGCTGCTGTTCATGGGCGGATGGATGCCGCCGATCGATGTCGCGCCGTTCACCTGGGTGCCGGGCATCGTCTGGTTCCTGGGCAAGTCGGTCCTGATGTTCTTCTTCATCGCCATGGCCAAGGCGATGGTTCCCCGCTACCGCTACGACCAGCTGATGCGCCTTGGTTGGAAGGTGTTCCTGCCGTTGTCGCTCGTCTACGTCGTGCTGGTGGCCGGCGTGCTGCAGCTGACCGGCTGGGCGGCGTGACGGGGAGGGTATGATGGACCTGTCGCTCGCGGGCGTGGTGGGAGCGGCGGTTGGGATCGGTGTCGGTCTCGTCGACTACGGCTTGATCGCATCGGTCGTGAGGCGGGCGCTGGAGCGCCGGCCGGGATTGATCGAACCGCGACGGGCGGACCTTCTGATGAAGGTTCTGTTCGTCGTCAACGCCATCGTCTTTGCCGCCCTCGGCTGGTGGCTGGGCGTGTCGGTGGCGGGAACGGGTCTTCCGGCGCCGGGTTGATGGCGACGGAACGTGGTTTCGGCCGGCATTGTCTTGCGGCGATGTCGGGCCGGGAATGAGGGAAGCGGGTACGATGAAACTCAGCCAGGTGGCAAAGTCCTTCCTCCTCAAGGAGTTCGTGTCGGGGTTCTTCCTCGCCATGCGTTACTTCTTCAAGGCGAAGCCGACCATCAACTACCCCTTCGAGAAAGGGGCCGTGAGCCCGCGCTTCCGCGGCGAGCACGCGTTGCGCCGGTATCCTTCCGGCGAGGAGCGCTGCATCGCCTGCAAGCTGTGCGAGGCGATCTGCCCGGCTCAGGCCATCACCATCGAGGCCGGCCCGCGCGGCAACGACGGCACCCGTCGCACCACGCGCTACGACATCGACATGGTGAAGTGCATCTACTGCGGCTTCTGCCAGGAAGCCTGTCCGGTGGATGCCATCGTGGAAGGGCCGAACTTCGAGTTCGCCACCGAGACGCGCGAGGAGCTCTATTTCTCCAAGGAGAGGCTGCTCGCGAACGGCGATCGCTGGGAGCGCGAGATCGCCCGCAACATCGCGGCCGACGCTCCTTATCGGTGATCGGGGCCGGGCGTATCGCGCCAAACGTGTGCAGCGCTTGTCGAAGAAAGCGCTGTCGAACGGGAAGACTGACGGGATTGGACGCGCCGACGGGCGCATCGGGGACGAAGCGAGATGATACAGGCCTTGTTCTTCTATCTGTTTGCGGCGGTCACCATCGCTTCGGCGGTCATGGTGATTTCTTCCCGCAATCCCGTGCATTCGGTGCTGTTCCTGATCCTTGCCTTCGTCAATGCGGCCGGCCTGTTCATGCTGGCCGGCGCCGAGTTCCTCGCCCTGCTGCTGATCGTCGTCTATGTCGGCGCCGTGGCGGTGCTGTTCCTGTTCGTGGTGATGATGCTGGACGTCGACTTCGTCGAGCTTCGACAGGGCTTCATGCAGTACCTGCCGATCGGCATTCTGGTCGGCCTGATCTTCCTGGCAGAACTTCTGATGGTGGCGGGCGCCTGGGTGTTCGCTCCGGAAGCCACAGCCACGGCTACGGCACCGATCCCCGACCCGGCGCAGGTTTCCAACACGCTGGCGCTCGGGCAACTGCTCTACACCCGTTATGTCTACTTCTTCCAGGTCGCCGGTTTCGTGCTGCTCGTTGCCATGATCGGCGCCATCACGCTGACGCTGCGCCACCGCGCTTCCGTCCGGCGCCAGAACATCTCCGTCCAGGTGGCGCGTACCCGTGCGACGGCCATCGAAGTCAAGCATGTCGAGCCGGGGAGGGGACTGTGACCTATCAACTGCATCGCCCCACGCCGGATAAGGAAGGTTGACCCCATGACGCTCGGTCTTGCGCACTATCTGTCGGTCGCGGCGATCCTGTTCACGCTCGGGGTGCTCGGCATCTTCCTCAACCGGAAGAACGTCATCGTCATTCTGATGAGCGTCGAATTGATCCTACTCGCGGTCAACCTCAACCTCGTCGCCTTCTCGCACTTCCTCGGCGATCTCGTCGGACAGGTCTTTGCCCTGTTCGTGCTGACGGTCGCCGCCGCCGAGGCCGCCATCGGCCTTGCCATCCTGGTCGCATTCTTCCGCAACCGCGGCTCCATCGCGGTCGAAGACATCAACGTGATGAAGGGCTGACGCAAGAGATGTATTCCCTCATCGTCTTCCTTCCGCTCATCGGCTTCCTGATTGCCGGCGCCATCGCGCTCTGGGGTGCGGCGGCTACCGTGCCGGCGCCCGAGGGCGGCCACGATGCCCATGGCCACGGCGATCATCATGCGGCTCACGCCGAGCATGACGACCACGCCCACGGCGGTCATGACGACCATCATCACGCGGTCGAGCCCGCTGCGCCCGGCTCGCGCGTTGCCGAACTTGTGACCACCGGCCTGCTGTTCGTATCGGCGATCCTATCCTGGGTGGCCTTCATCTCGGTCGGCTTCGGCGAGCATGAGACGCAGTCGATCAAGGTGCTGACCTGGATTACCTCCGGCGCCATGCAGATCGACTGGGCGTTCCGCATCGACACGCTGACCGTCGTCATGCTGGTGGTGGTCAACACCGTCTCGTCGCTGGTTCACCTCTACTCGATCGGCTACATGGCCGAGGATCCGGACCGGCCGCGCTTCTTCGCTTACCTCAGCCTGTTCACCTTCGCCATGCTGATGCTGGTGACCGCCGACAACCTCGTCCAGATGTTCTTCGGCTGGGAGGGCGTCGGTCTCGCCTCCTACCTTCTGATCGGTTTCTGGTACAAGAAGCCGTCGGCATCGGCGGCGGCCATCAAGGCCTTCGTCGTCAACCGCGTCGGCGACTTCGGCTTCATGCTGGGCATCTTCGGCATCTTCATGATGTTCGGCACCATCAGCCTGACCGACATCTTCTCCAATGTCGCCACCGTCGAAGGCAAGACGCTCCACTTCCTCTGGGGTGAGTGGGACGCCATCACTGTGATCTGCCTCTTGCTGTTCATGGGTGCCATGGGCAAGAGCGCGCAGTTCCTGCTGCACACCTGGCTTCCGGACGCCATGGAGGGTCCGACGCCGGTGTCCGCGCTGATCCATGCGGCCACAATGGTGACCGCCGGCGTGTTCATGGTGGCGCGGCTGTCGCCGCTGTTCGATCTCAGCCCGACGGCGCTGACCGTCGTCACGCTGGTCGGCGCCGTTACCGCCTTCTTTGCGGCGACCGTCGGCCTCGTTCAGAACGACATCAAGCGCGTCATCGCCTATTCGACCTGTTCGCAGCTCGGCTACATGTTCGTGGCGCTCGGTGTCGGCGCTTACGGCGCCGGCGTGTTCCACCTGTTCACGCATGCCTTTTTCAAGGCGCTGCTGTTCCTTGGCGCCGGTTCGGTGATCATGGCCAGCCACCACGAGCAGGACATGCGCTCCATGGGCGGCCTCAGGAACAAGATCCCGCTCACCTTCTGGGCGATGACGCTCGGCACGCTCGCCATCACCGGTGTCGGCATCCCCGGCACGGAGATCGGCTTTGCCGGCTTCCTGTCCAAGGACGCCATCATCGAGAGCGCCTTCGCCGGCCATAACCCGGTGTCGGGTTTCGCCGCGGTGCTCCTGGTGATCGCCGCCGGCTTCACCAGCTTCTACTCCTGGCGTCTGGTGTTCCTGACCTTCTTCGGCGCCAGCCGCGCGCCCAAGGACGTTTACGACCACGCCCATGAAAGCCCGCTGGTGGTGCTGATCCCGCTCGGCGTGCTGTCGCTTGGCGCGGTGCTCGCCGGCATGGTCTTCTACGGCCATTACGTTGGCGAGGAGCAGGCCGAGTTCTGGAAGGGCGCGCTCTTCTACGGCCCTGAGAACCACATCCTGCATGCCATGCACGAGGTTTCCTTCCTGGTGAAGGTCTCGCCCTTCCTGGCCATGTTGGTCGGTCTTGCCGTCGCCTACTGGTTCTACATTCTGAACCCGGCGCTGCCCAAGAAGCTCGCCGCCGCGCTGCCGGGGCTCTACAAGTTCCTTCTCAACAAGTGGTACTTCGACGAGCTCTACGACTTCATCTTCGTGCGGCCGGCGTTTGCCATCGGCCGCCTGTTCTGGAAGACGGGTGACGGCGCCATCATCGATGGCCTCGGACCCAACGGAGTTGCCGCTCGCGTGCAGGACGTCACCGCCCGCGTCGTGCGCCTGCAGACCGGTTATGTCTACCATTATGCCTTTGCCATGGTGATCGGCGTTGCCGCCCTGATCACCTGGGCCATGTTCGCCGGGGGACAATGAGTATGAGCGGAATGCCGCTTCTGACGCTGACCACGTTCCTGCCATTGGCGGGCGCCCTGTTCATCCTCATGATCCGGGCGCAGGACGAGGCTGCGATCCTCAACATCCGGCGCGTGGCGCTGATCACCACGGTCGCGACCTTCCTGGTGTCGATCGGCATCTGGACCGGCTTCGATCCGAAGAACCCGGGCTTCCAGCTCACCGAGACGGCCGGCTGGTCCGGCGGCTTCTTCGCCTATCGCATGGGCATCGACGGCATCTCGATCTTGTTCGTGCTGCTCACCACCTTCCTGATGCCCTTCTGCATCCTGGCGAGCTGGGAGTCGGTGCAGGTTCGCGTCAAGGAATACATGATCGCCTTCCTGGTGCTCGAGACGCTGATGGTCGGCGTGTTCTGCGCCACCGATCTCGTGCTGTTCTACGTGTTCTTCGAAGGCGGCCTGATCCCGATGTTCCTGATCATCGGCATCTGGGGCGGCCAGCGCCGCGTCTACGCTTCCTACAAGTTCTTCCTCTACACGCTGGCCGGCTCCGTGCTGATGATGCTGGCGATCATGGCGATGTACTGGCAGAGCGGTACCACCGACATCACCGAACTGGTCAACCATCCGTTCCCGGCAACCATGCAGTGGTGGCTGTGGTTCGCCTTCTTCGCGTCCTTCGCGGTGAAAATGCCGATGTGGCCGGTCCACACCTGGCTGCCGGACGCTCACGTCGAAGCGCCGACGGCCGGTTCGGTTCTGCTCGCCGCCATTCTCCTGAAGATGGGCGGCTACGGCTTCCTGCGCTTCTCGCTGCCGATGTTCCCGCTGGCCTCGGCCGATCTCGCGCCCTTCATCTTCACGCTCTCCGTCGTTGCCATCGTCTACACCTCGCTGGTGGCGCTGGTGCAGGAGGACATGAAGAAGCTGATCGCCTATTCGTCGGTCGCCCACATGGGCTACGTGACCATGGGTATCTTCACGCTGAACACGCAAGGGCTGCAGGGCGCCGTGTTCCAGATGTTCAGCCACGGCCTCGTGTCCGGTGCGCTGTTTCTCTGCGTCGGCATCGTCTACGATCGCCTTCATACCCGCGAGATTTCCGCCTATGGCGGCCTCGTCAACCGCATGCCGGTCTATGCGACGGTGTTCATGGTCATGACCATGGCCAACGTCGGTCTGCCCGGCACGTCGGGGTTCATCGGCGAGTTCCTGACGCTGTCGGCCGCGTTCCAGGTCAACACCTGGGTGGCTGCCTTCGCGGCGCTCGGTGTCATCCTGTCGGCTGCCTACGCTTTGTGGCTGTTCCGCCGGGTTGTCTGGGGCTCGCTCACCAAGGCGAACCTCAAGGCGATGATGGACCTCAGTCCACGCGAGGTCGCCATTCTGGCGCCGCTCGTCGTGCTGGTGATCTTGTTCGGCGTCTATCCGTTGCCGGTGCTCGACGCCACGGCCGCTTCCCTGGAAGCGCTTCTCCGCTCCGTCCACGCGGCGATCGATGCCGCCGGCCAGACCGCATCGGCCGGGCCGCTGCCGCTGATCCGCTGAGGGCATAGATGATGAACGCACTTCCCGATTTTGCCCTCGCCGGACCGGAGCTTCTCCTGGCCGTCGGTGCTCTTCTCCTGCTCCTGCTCGGCGCTTATGGCGGTGAGAAGCGAGCGAGCCTCGTTTCCGGCCTGTCGGCCTTGCTGCTGATCGTTGCCGCGGTGGCGGTGATCGTCGGCCGCGATGGATCCACCTTCGGTGGCGCCTTCGTGGTGGACGGTTTCGGCCGGTTCCTCAAGGTTCTGGTGCTGATCGGATCGGCGCTGGCTGTGGTCATGACGCAGCGTTTCGCCGTTGCCGAGAAGTTCTTCCATTTCGAGCTGCCGGTGCTGATCGTGCTCGCCACCGTCGGCATGCTGCTGATGATCTCGGCGGGCGATCTCATCGCCGTCTATCTCGGCCTGGAGCTTCAGTCGCTGGCGCTCTATGTCGTTGCCGCCTTCCATCGAGATGATAGCCGCTCGACCGAGGCCGGCCTCAAGTATTTCGTTCTCGGCGCGCTCTCCTCGGGCATGCTGCTCTACGGCGCCTCGCTGATCTACGGTTTCACCGGTCACGTCGATTTCGCCGGTATCGCTACCGCGGCAGCCAGCGGCCAGTCCTCGCTCGGGCTCACCTTCGGCATCGTCTTCGTCGCAACCGGCATCGCCTTCAAGGTATCGGCCGTGCCGTTTCATATGTGGACGCCGGACGTCTATGAAGGCGCGCCGACGCCGGTCACCGCCTTCTTTGCCGCTGCTCCGAAGATCGCCGCCATGGCGCTGTTCGTCCGGGTCGTGATGGAAGCGCTGGGGCCGGTCAAGGCCGAATGGCAGCAGATCGTTGCCTTCATGTCTCTGGCCTCGATGATCCTCGGCGCCTTCGCCGCCATCGGTCAGCGCAACATCAAGCGGCTGATGGCCTATTCTTCCATCGGTCACATGGGTTATGCGCTGGTCGGCCTCGCGGCCGGATCGGAAGCCGGCGTCTACGGCATCCTGATCTATCTCGCCACCTATCTCGCCATGACGGCCGGCGCCTTTGCCGTGATCCTGTCCATGCGGCGGGATGGCGTGATGACCGAGGACATTGACAGCCTCGCCGGTCTGTCGCGCACCAACCCGGTGGTGGCCTACCTCTTGGGCATCATCATGTTCTCGCTGGCCGGCATCCCGCCCTTCGCCGGCTTCTTCGGCAAGTACTTCGTCTTTGCGGCTGCCATCAACTCCGGCCTCTACTGGCTGGCGGTGATCGGCATCCTCTCCTCGGTCGTCGGTGCCTACTACTATCTCCGCATCGTCAAGATCATGTTCCTCGACGAGCCGAAGGGCGCCTTCGAGCCGATGGGGGGCGAGATGAAAGCGGTGCTCGGCGTCTCGGGTCTGTTCGTCGGGGCCTTCGCGCTCGTGCTCGGACCGCTCGGCGATCTGGCTCTCGCGGCCGCCCGCACGTTGTTCTGAGGCGACCGGCACGATGACCGAGGGTTCGGGACTTGTCTGCCCCGCAGGCTATGCGGCGGTCTACCTCGACGCAGTCGGTTCCACCAATGCCGAGGCCTTCGAGCGGGGGCGGCAGGGGGCGGCGTCGGGTCTCTGGGTCGTCGCCCGTCGCCAGACGGAAGGACGTGGTCGGCGTGGGCGTGTCTGGACCTCCGAGCCGGGCAATCTTTACGCGTCGCTGATGCTGCGCGATCCCATGGTAGAGGCGCGGCTCGGCGAGTTGCCGCTCGTCGTGGCCCTGGCCGTCCATGACGCCGTCGCGGCGGCGCTTCCGCCCTTCGCTCGGGCCGATCTTGCCATCAAGTGGCCGAACGACGTTCTCTACGCCGGCGCCAAACTCTGCGGCATCCTGATCGAGGCGGCAGTTGCGCCAGAGGGCAGGGTGGTGGTGATCGGGATTGGCGTGAACTGCACCCACCATCCTGACGTCACGCTCTACAACGCCACGGATCTGGCCGCTGCCGGCTATCCCACCGAGCCCGAGGCGCTTTTCGCGCTCCTCTCTGCGGCCATGGCCCGCCGACTGGCCGAGTGGCAGGCTGGCGACTTCGCGTCCATCCGAGAAGCCTGGCTTGGCCGCGCCCGGGGAGTTGGCGAGGCGATTACGGTCCGGCTGCCCACACGCGAGATCGCCGGTATCTTCTCCGGTCTCGACAGGGACGGGCGACTGCTTCTTCGCCACGACGGCGGCCTGGAGGCGATTTCAGCCGGCGACGTGTTCTTCGGCCGTTCCTGACGTCTTTTGTCCATCCGTCATGCCAGTTCGTATGGGCGCGGCCTTTCGAGAGTTTTCTTGACGCGGCCGCCTTTCGCGTCCACGTAGAACCGACAAGCGAAAGAACTGACGCGCGCCGGCAAGGGGCCGGCGAACTGGAGATACTCTGTGACGAAAAAGAAGAGCGGGGCCGACGAGCTCATTTTCCTGCCGCTGGGCGGCGTTGGCGAAATCGGCATGAACCTCGCGCTCTATGGCCTCGGACCGGAAGCCGACCGCAAGTGGCTGATGGTGGATTGCGGAATATCCTTCGCCGGCCCGGATTTGCCCGGCGTCGATCTGCTGCTGCCCGACATTTCCTTCATCGAAGCCTACAAGGACGATCTGGTCGGCATTCTGATCACCCATGCCCACGAAGATCATTATGGCGCCATATACGACCTCTGGCCGCGCCTTGGCGCGCCGGTCTACATGACGCCTTTCGCCGCAGCCCTGCACGCCGCCAAGCGCGAGATGGAGCCCAACGCGCCGCGCGTGCCGACCAGCGTCGTCGAACAGGGTCAGCGCTTTTCCATCGGTCCCTTCGACCTCGAATTGATCGCCATGTCGCACTCGCTGCCCGAACCGACGGCAGTGCTGATCCGCACCGCCATGGGCAATGTGCTGCACACCGGCGACTGGAAGATCGACCATGATCCGCGCGTCGGTCGGCCGATCGACATGAAGCGCCTTGCCGAGATCAGCGCCGAAGGCGTCGACGCCATGATCTGCGATTCCACCAATGCCGTCCGGCCCGGGCGTAGCCCGTCGGAGGGAGAGGTCGCCCATGGGCTGGCCGAGGTGGTTGCCAGGGCGAAGAAGCGCGTCGCCGTCACCATTTTCGCCTCGAACCTCGGCCGTATCCGCTCCATCGCCGAGGCCGCCGCCAAGAACGACCGGGAGATCGTGGTGGTGGGCCGGGCCATCAAGCGCGTTCTCGACGTTGCGGGCGAACTCGGCATGCTCGAGGGGCTACCGTCGTTCCGCGACGAGGACGCTTATGGCTATCTGCCGCCCGACAAGGTGATGGCCATCGTGACCGGCAGCCAGGGCGAGGCGCGCGCCGCCCTTGCCAAGATCGCGGCCGGCGACCATCGCAACATCACGCTTGACCGCGGCGACTTGGTGATCTTCTCCTCGCGCACCATCCCGGGCAACGAGAAGGCCGTCGGCGCCATCAAGAACAAGCTGGTCGAGCAAGGCGTCGAAATCGTCTCCGACGGCGATGCGCTGGTCCACACGTCAGGCCATCCTCGCCGTGACGAGATGATGGAGCTCTACCGCCTCGTCAAGCCGAAGGTGGCCGTGCCTGTGCATGGCGAGGCCGTCCATCTCGCCGCCCACGAAAGGCTGGCCCGCGAAGCCGGCGTACCGAGCGTGGCGCG
The DNA here is from genome assembly GCF_950100655.1 of Pleomorphomonas sp. T1.2MG-36. Classification (NCBI taxonomy): domain Bacteria; kingdom Pseudomonadati; phylum Pseudomonadota; class Alphaproteobacteria; order Hyphomicrobiales; family Pleomorphomonadaceae; genus Pleomorphomonas; species Pleomorphomonas sp. T1.2MG-36. Next base: position 67,851 of record NZ_CATNLY010000012.1, on the reverse strand, counting down.
CACCAGAAATGGCGAGATGCTGCGCCTTCTGCCCGGCGATCAGCCGAAGGCGATCGGCCACGTTCCCTTCGGCATTCTGGTCAAGGACGGCAGTCTGGTTCGCGATCCCGAGGGTTCGGGTGTCGTCGAGCGGCGCAAGATGAGCTTCGCCGGTGTCGTCGTCTGCACGCTGCTGATGAATGGACGCGGCGACATCCTCGGCGAGTATGGCCTCAACTGTTTCGGCCTGCCGGAGACCGACAACAAGGGCGAGGACTTCGAGGATGTGCTGGCTGCGGCCGTCGATGGCTGTCTCGTCTCCATTCCCAAGGCCCGCCGCAAGGACGAAGATCTCGTCGCTGAAGCGGTGCGCCGGTCGATCCGCGCCGCCGCCAACGAGCGCTGGGGCAAGAAGCCGATCACCGAGGTGACGGTGTTGAGAGTGGATTGATGCGAAGGGACGGGCGCACTGCGCCTGTCCTCTTGAGCAAGAAAAGCTGGTGTTGGGCGGGAAAAATCGCCACATCGTCTTAAATTGACGGTATTCGCGCAATGTGTCGTTAGGCCAACCGGCGTTAACCTGCGGTCCTGGAGGACCTATGGGTATTCGTCGGTTTTTGGTCTGTCGGGACGGCAATGTGGCGATCATCTTCGCCGTTTGTCTGGTGCCTTTGCTGGTCGGCATCGGGGCGGCCGTCGACTATGCGCGGCTGGCCGATGCGCGCGAGGTGATGCAGCACTCCCTCGATGCCACGGTTCTCGCCTTGTCGTCCGAGGCACCCAAGCTGACCCAGACCGAGCTCGACAAGCGGGCCGAGCAGATCTTCAACGTCAACTTCCCGTCAGGCAAGGCTGAAGGTATCACCGTTTCGGCCACCTTCACCAAGGCCAATGGCGCCGTGATCTCAGCGTCGGCGAGTGGCACTGTCCCGATGACCTTCCTCAATCTCGCGGGCATCACCTCCGAAACGCTGGCTGTCCAATCCAAGTCCGCATGGTCGTCGAAGCGCCTGCGCGTCGCTCTTGCCCTCGATAATACCGGTTCGATGGAAAAGCTCGGCAAGATGGATGCGCTCAAGACGGCGACCCAAAACCTGCTGGACAAGCTGAAAGGTGAGTCGACCACATCGGGCGACGTCTATGTATCAATCATTCCCTTCAACAAGGACGTGAACATCGGCACCGGTCTGTCTTCCTACGTGGCTTGGAAAGAGACGGGGCGACTATGTACCTGGAACACCTGGAAAAGGGCTTACGACTGTTCGAACGGATATTTGTGGACGCAAACCAAGAACAAGTCGGAATGGCAGGGGTGCGTATCCGACAGGCGGAAGAATGACGATATCTCGGTGTCCGTGCCGATCAGCGAGGCAACGCGCTATGCTGCAGAGGATTACGCCTCTTGTGGCCGGCCGCTCACTCCAATGACCAATAACTGGGACACACTGACCGCTGCCGTGAAAGCGATGACGCCCGTCGGCGCAACCAACCAGACGATCGGTCTCGTCTGGGCTTGGCAGTCGCTCAAGTCGACCGCCCCGCTGAACGCTCCGAACAAGGAAGCGAACTTCGACTATCAGGATGTGATCATCCTCTTGTCGGACGGCGAGAATACCATGAACCGCTTTAACGGGGATGGAACTAGCCATTCGATCGATGTCGATGATCGCATGTCGAGGGTTTGCGCGGCCGCCAAGGCAGACAATATCATCATCTACACGGTTCTCGTGATCGAGGGGACCGAGTCTGTGCTCAAGAATTGCGCCAGCTCCGCCGACAATTACTTCAACGCGTCGTCGGCGAACGAGATCATCACGAGTTTTGGCGCCATCGGTGACAAGTTGTCGGCGCTTCGCATCGCCGAGTGACTTGGCTTACGGGGCAAAGACCGGCACCAGATCGTGGGTCACCAGATAGAGCGTTGCCGTAACGGTCACCACCGAGACGGCGGTGCCGAGCAGGATGCCGCTGGCTGACTGCTCGACATAGAGCCGGTACTGCTGCGCGGCGGCGTAGCAGGTCGCTGCCGGCGGCAAACAGGCCATCAGCACGGCCGCATAAACCCAGACTGGCGGAAAACCGCCAACGAGCGTCACCATGGTCCAGGCCATCAACGGATGGACCAGAAGCTTGATGGCGACCAGGGCCGGCAATTCGCGATGCGGCTGGCTGGCCGGTTGCAGGGCGACGGTCACTCCGATCGAGAACAGCGCTGCCGGCGCAGCGGAAGCGCGCAACATCGAAACGGTCGTGCCGACTGCATCCGGAATATCGACTCCGGAAGCGGAGCCCAACACGCCGGCTATGCTGCCGAGAATGAAGGGATGCGTGAGAATCCTGCGCAGGATGAGCATCGCGGTGGCCCCCATCGGCCGCTCCTCTTCGCCGAAGACCGCCATCATCGTCGGCAGCAGGGAGAAGATGAGAACCACATCGAAGCAGAAGATCAGCGCCGTCGGCGCGGCGGCGGCGCTGCCGAGCGCCGATAGCGTCAGTGCCGGGCCCATGTAGCCGACGTTGGCGTAGGAGCCGACAAGACCCTGCAGCGCGGCAACGCGCATGCCGGCTCCGGTCAGCATTCGACCGACAAGAAGGGCGATCAGGAAGGTGAGGAATGTGGAGGTCGTTGTGGCAAGCGCGAAGGAGCCGCGGGCCAATTCCTCAAGGGGCGTCCGCGACAGGATGTCGAAGAACAGCGCCGGTAGAGCGACATAAATCAGATAGAAGTCCAGCCACGCCAGGCCTGCGCGGGGCAGACGAGCGAGTTTCCCTGCCAGAAAGCCGATGAGAATGATGCCGAAAAACGGCATGGCCAATGCCAGAACCTTGGTCATGAACGATCGATCGCCGGGACATCCGCCGTGGGGCGGCTACGGGGTGGAGGGAGCGCGCGAAATGGAGTAACAGCTCATCGCACGATTCAGGCAGCGGACGTAGATGCGCCGCCGATTTCTTGATGTGGTCCGTAGAGAGGCTTAGGCGCGTTGGATTTTCGACAGACCAGAACGCAAGCCGGATTTTGGCTCGAGTATGCCGGGCTGCGCGCCGTCGTGGGCCTGCTTGGCTTGCTCGGGGTCGATCGCGCCTCGTCTTTCATGGGGTTTCTTTGGCGGCGGTTTGCCCGTTTCAATCCACGTCATGCGCGGGCGGACCAGCATCTTGCCCTTGCCATGCCCGAGCTGACGCCGGACGAGCGGACGGCCATCCTGCTGGACATGTGGGAAAATCTCGGCCGGACCTTCGCCGAGGGGCTTCTCCTGCCCGAGATCGTCGATAGCCCCGGCCGGATTGTCATGGGCGAATCCCTAGCTGAGGAAATCCGGACCATCGGGGCAGGGGGCGCGGTACTTTGCTCACTTCACCAGGGTAACTGGGAACTCCTTGCCGTTGGCAGCATCGGCCTGGGAAAGCCCGTTGCCGGCGTCTATCGCCCGCTTAAGAATCCCCTCTCCGAGGCTTATTTTCGCTCCCGGCGGGAAAAGGCCTATCCCGGCGGGTTGGTTGCTGCCGGAACCTCCTCCGTCCTTCACTTGCGCTCGCTTGCCCGTGGCGGCGTGGCAATTGCCATGATGGCCGACTTGCCGGATGGCACCGGCATCGTCGCTCCCTTCTTCGGCCACTCCGCGTTGCTGTCTAAGTTGCCCGTTACCCTCGCCAGACGCCTGGGGCTGCCGCTCGTGGTGGCGCATTGCCAACGTACCGACGGTGCGCATTTTCGAATCGACGGTGAGCGGATTGAACTTCCGCATACCGAGGATGCGGATGCAGATGTCGAACAGGCCACGCTTGCCCTGCACGCCGTGTTCGAGACCTGGATCCGGAATGCGCCGGGGCAATGGATGTGGGCAACCCGCAAATGGCCAAAGCTGGAGTTCCGCACCCCTTCGGCGGAGTGACGCCGTTCATCCAGCGTTCATGTCAAATCTTTGAATTGACACGCTTTCGCCTCCATCCTTCCGATTGACGCCTCATTGGCGAGGCAAGCTTCGGAACCGAAGGCTGCCCCACCGGTTTCTACGGCGGATGTTGTCCGAAGCGCTGCCTTGGGGTCGCACCTCGGATCAGACTGCCCTTTTTGGACGGCATAAGGAAGGCTGGAGGACTACATGAACCAACTGAAAAAGCTGTTGCTGGCCTGTGCGATCGTGCCGTTGTCCCAGATCGCGGTGCAGTCAGCCGCTCGTGCCGAAGAGGGGAAGCTCTTCTTGGCGCAGGCCGAACAACCGGCGTGCCAGCCGGGTGATCCCAACTGCGTGCCGCCCGAGCAAGTTGCCCCCAAGCAGCCCGAGGCTCAGCCCCAGCCGGAGGCTCAACCTCAGCCCCAGGCCGAGCCCGAACGTCCCCAGCCGGAAGCAACTCCTCCCCCCGCTCCACAGCTGGAGCCTGAGGCTCGTCCCGAGGCGCCCGCTCCGGAAGCTCAGCCTGAACAGCCCAAGCCGCAGGCAGAGCCACCGGCTCCTCAGCCCGAGCCCGAGGCCCAGCCCCAGGAGCCTGCTCCCAAGCCTGAGGTCCAGCCCGAGGCCCCCGCGCCGCGACCGGAAGCGGAGCCCGCCAAGCCTGCGCCGGAAGCCGCGCCCGAGGCGGCTCCAAGTCAGAAGGCTCGGCCTGATCGCCGTAAGCCGGATGCCGAGCGTCCGGCTGCCGGGCCCGATTCCGGCCCCGCTGCGCCCGCGCGCAAGCCTGAGGTCCGGCCCGAGCCTGCGCCGGAAGCGCAGCCCGAGTCACCCCCGCCTCAACCCGAACCGGCCGTTCCGCAGCCGAAGGCTGCCCCCACGCCCGAGCCTGGAGCGCAGCCTACGCCGCCAACTCCGCCGCAGCCCGAAGCAACTCCCGAGCCCCCGAAGCCACCGGTGCCGGATGCCGGCGCTGCTGGAACACCGCCGCCGCCTGCCGCTCCCGGCGATCAGCCGCCGGCACCTCCCGAGAGCGCTGAAAAACAGGCTCCCCCTCCGGCTCTTATCGAGAAGCTTGGCAATCCTGGTGCCGCCGCCACCGAGGCCATCGACCAGAGTGTCGGTCAGAAGGCCGGCAATATTCGCGACATCCAGCGCGAACGCCGGGTGATCAGCAACGAAGACGGCGTCCGCGTGACTGTGGAGCCGGGTGGTCGCGTCATCGTACAGAGTGGCGAGCAGGCGGTGATCCGCCATGACGACCGGGGCCGTTTCGACCGAGACGACCGCGATTATCGCGAGCGGCGGACCCGCGACGGCGGCCGGGAGGTCATCGTGACCACGCGGCGCGGCGGTGAAGTCCGGACCATCTACGATGCCAACGGCATGATGATCCAGCGCGAACGCCTGGACAGCGATGGCCGCGCCTACGTTCTGTTCGACAATCGAGGATTCGGCCCCGGGCCCGTCGATGAGCCCGACTGGCAGCCGGTGGTTCGTCTGCCGCCGCCGCCCATGTACGATCTGCCGCGCGAACGCTACCGCGTGGAGATGCGTTCGGCGCCGCCGCGCTATGTGGAAGAGGCCTTGACCGCCCCGCCACTTGTCGAAGTGCAGCCGCGGTATACGCTTGACCAGGTGATCTACAGCCCCGACCTGCGAGACAGGGTCAGGTCGGTCGATCTCGACTCCATCACCTTCTCCAGCGGCGCCTGGGCGGTCGAGGGCAATCAGGTCCCGAGCATCGAAGCGGTTGCCCGCGGTATCGATGCGGCGCTGCGCCGCAACCCCAACGAGGTGTTCCTCGTCGAGGGCTATACCGACGCGGTCGGCTCGGTGGTCGACAATCTGTCGCTGTCCGATCGGCGTGCCGAGGCCGTGGCCAACGTGCTGACCGACCACTACGGCATCCCGCCGGAGAACCTCGTCACGCAAGGCTACGGCGAAAGCTATCTGAAGGTGCAGACAGAGGCTGCGGAGCGCGCCAACCGTCGCGTTACCGTACGGCGTATCACGCCGCTGCTCGCGACGACGAGCGGTCAGCGGTAAGGCGGTTGCTCCCAAGCATCCTTGTCCGCTAAAAGAAAGCCCCGTCCAACGCGGACGGGGCTTTTGCTTTGAGCCGCATGGCTCCTCTCCGGTGCCGCAACCTGATGAACCGCTTCGCCGCTGCGCTCGGCAATCATCCACGCCGCCTCACGGCCGTGGTCGTTGTTCTCATGGCCGCCGCCGGCTGGCTGTGGCTGATTGCCTCCGTCGTGAGTGTTGGCTTGGCCGAGGCTCTGATGCCGGCAATGGAGGACTACCTCAGCGCCCGCGGCATCGCGTTGGGGCTCGCCATGTGGGTGGCCATGATCTTTGCCATGATGCTGCCGACGGCCGCGCCGACCTTCAAGGCCTATGCCGACACGGTCGGCGGGGGCGCTCTGGCTCTGATTGCCGGCTATACCACCGTGTGGCTGGCAGCCTCTCTGGTGGCAGTGGCCGTTCAGACCTGGCTCGTCCACCTAGGCGCCCTCGCGCCTCACATGGCGCCGGCTGGTGTCGCGCTCTCGGCGTCCATTCTGATTGCCGCAGGCATCTATCAGTTCACGCCTTTGAAGTGGGCCTGCCTTTATCGTTGCCGCAACCCACGCGTTGCCGATGTGGAGGCAGGGGCGTGCGCCGCTTACCGGATCGGGGTCGAGGAAGGGCTGGCCTGTCTCGGCTGTTGCTGGGCCATGATGGCGGTCATGTTCGCCACAGGACTCATGAACTTGGCCGCCATGGCTCTGCTGGGTGCCCTGATGGGGCTGGAAAAGTTGGTCAACGGTGTCGGACTGACGTATTTCCTCGGGGTTTTGTTCATTCTTGCCGGTGTCATCTTGGCGAGCGGCCTCGTCATCGGGTAGATTGCCGTGAGATGTAACCATCCGCTAGGGATCGGTAAGGTTTTGGGCGATGATCTTTTGGGCTCCGTCGGACGACGCGCATCGTCCGTTCATGATGGCTCGCAGCCCGGCCATCGGTTCGGACGAGAGGAGCAGCGCGCGATGACGGAACTGACGCTTGTGGGCAGACATCAGAATGCGTTGATAGCCCTTGCCGTTCATGCCTTTACGGCGAGCGGCATCGTTCTGGCCATGCTGGCGGCCTTCGCCGCCTACAATCTCGATTGGCCGACCTTCTTCATGTGGCTGGGACTGGCGCTGGTTGTCGATGGCATCGACGGCCCGATCGCCCGCAAGGTATCGGTGGAAAGTCGTCTGCCGACCTTCTCTGGCGCCGCCTTGGATTTCGTGGTCGACTATGTGACTTACGCATTTCTGCCGGCACTTGCCGTTGCAACGGCCGGCTTCACCTCGATTCCCATCGCCCTGGCGCTGGCCGGCATCATCGTCTTCACTTCGGCGATGTATTACGGCGATACGCGCATGAAGATGAAAAACAATGCCTTCCGGGGGTTCCCCGTTGTCTGGAACGGCGTCGTATTTCTCTATTTCGTCTTTGACCTCAATCAGTACGCCGTCATCGGCATTACCCTTGCCCTGTCGATCCTGACCTTTGCCCCGATTGCCTTCGTGCATCCCGTACGTGTCGAGAAGTGGCGGCCTCTGACGCTGGCTATGACGGTCGTCTGGTTCCTGTTTGCGGCGGCAGCGCTCGCTTGGGAACTAAATCCGCCTCTCGGCGTTGAGATCGGCCTGGCACTTTCCTCGGCGTATCTGACGTTCGTCGCGGCCGTGCAGCAAGTTATTGAAAAGTTCTTTGGTGCCGGAAAAGCCTGACGTCTTGGAAGGCGCATAGCGCCTTTCGCATACTCAGTGAAGCCGACGGCCATGTCTGGGAATGACCGCCTCTATGATGCTTGATCTCGTTTTCAATGCCAGCGCCTGGGCCAGCCTCCTGACTCTCACGGTCATGGAGATCGTCCTCGGGATCGACAACCTCGTCTTCATTTCCGTATTGACCAGTCGGCTTCCGACCGAGGCGGCGCGAAAGGCGAGGGCGCTCGGCCTGTCGATGGCGTTGGTCTTCCGCATCCTTCTCCTCATCACGCTGTCCTGGCTGATCGGTCTGACGGCGCCGGTGTTCACCCTGTTCGATCATGGCTTCTCCTGGCGAGATCTGATCTTGCTCGCCGGCGGCCTGTTCCTTCTCTACAAGGCGACGCACGAGATCCACGCCGGCATCGAGGGCGAGGAGGACGAAAGCGGCAACGTCGTGCATGCGGCCTTCGGCGCCACCGTGGCCCAGATCATCGCCATCGATATCGTCTTCTCGATCGACAGCATCATCACGGCGATCGGCATGGCCGAGCATGTGCCGGTGATGATTCTCGCCGTCGTCATCGCGATGATCATCATGTTCTTGGCGTCCGAGCCGATCTCGAACTTCATTCACAGGCATCCCACCACCAAGATGCTGGCGCTGTCCTTCCTTCTTTTGATCGGCGTATCGCTGATTGCTGACGGCGTCGGCTTCCATGTGCCGCGAGCCTACATCTACTTCGCGATGGCCTTCTCGGCCGGCGTCGAGGCGATCAACATTCTGGCCGGTCGCAAGCGCCGCGGGGCAAAGGCCCGAGCCTGACGAATCCGTTGAAGGCCGGGGGGGCGGCAGGAGCAATCCGCCGCTCTTTGGTCTCAGGAGAGCGTAACCGACGTCTCCAAATCGTGACGGGCGCACTCGGCGTTTATACGGATTTCGCTTGGGTTCTAGATCGTTTCAGGCTACCCCTCTGTCAGGTGGCGCCTCGTCGGCGTTTTTCGACGTTCATGGGTCGCCTCGCTTCATCACGGGTATTGACCGATGAGCACCACCGATATTGCCAAGCGGGTTCACGACCACAACTGGAGGCTCGACCCGATCATTCGAAGCCTGCTCGACACGGACATATACAAGTTCCTGATGCAGCAGCTGATCTGGAAGCGCTACCGTGACGTCGATGTCACCTTCTCTCTGATCAATCGCGCCAGCAGCATCCGCCTCGCCGACGATATCGACGAGGGCGAACTCAGGGCTCAGCTCGACTATGCCCGCTCGCTGCGCCTTGGCAAGAAGGAATGGATCTGGCTGGCGGGTAACACCTTCTATGGCAAGCGCCAGATCTTCGCGCCCGAGTATCTCGAGTTCCTGCGCGATTTTCAGCTTCCGCCCTACAAGCTCAGCAAGGGCGACGGCCAGTATCATCTGGAGTTTCACGGGCCCTGGACCCACACCACCATGTGGGAGATTCCCGCGTTGGCCATCATCAACGAGCTGCGGTCGCGCTCGGTGATGAAGACCATGCGCCGTTTCGAACTCGACGTTCTCTATGCGCGGGCCAAGGCCAAGCTGTGGAGCAAGGTGGAGCGTCTGCGCACCTTTCCCGATATCAAGATCGCCGACTTCGGCAGCCGTCGCCGCCATTCGCATCTCTGGCAGGACTGGTGCGTCAACGCGTTGAAGGAAGGCCTCGGACCGGCCTTCATCGGCACGTCGAACGTGCTGCTGGCGATGAAGAGCGACCTTGAGGCCATCGGCACGAACGCCCATGAGCTGCCGATGGCCATGGCCGCGCTCGCCAATACCGAAGACGAGATGCGTCAGGCGCCCTATCGGGTGCTGCGCGACTGGCAGGAGCTCTACGACGGCAACCTTCTGGTCGTCTTGCCGGACGCCTTCGGCACCTCCTCCTTCCTGCGCGACGCGCCAGATTGGGTGGCCGACTGGAAGGGCTTCCGACCCGACAGTGCCGATCCAGTCGAGGGCGGCGAAGAGATCATCGCTTGGTGGAAGGCAAAAGGGCAGGACCCCCGCGACAAGCTGATCGTCTTCTCAGACGGCCTTGACGTCGAGGAGATAGAGCGCGTCTACACGCATTTCCGCGGTCGCGTTCACATGAGTTTCGGCTGGGGCACCAACCTCACCAACGACTTTCAGGATTGCGCGCCGCAACCCACCGACGACTTCGACGCGATCTCGCTCGTCTGCAAGGTGACGCAGGTCAATGGCCGGCCGGCGGTGAAGCTCTCCGACAATCCGGAAAAGGCGACCGGTGACCCGGCCGAGATCGCCCGCTATTTGCGCGTCTTCGGCGAGGCGGGGCGCATCAAGCGGCCGGTACTGGTGTAGTCGAAGGCGCGATCTGACCGAAAACGGCAGCGCCGCCCGAAGGGGCGGCGCATCGAATAAGCAAGTGCTTACTTATCTTTCTGATCAAGCCTCGAACGGCTTGGTGGCGAGCCACTTCTCCAGCCAGTGGATGTCATAGGCGCCGTCGATGATGTCGGCGTTCTTCAGCATGTTGTTGAAGAGCGGGATCGTCGAGTCGATGCCGTCGACCACGAACTCGTCGAGGCAGCGGCGCAGGCGCATCAGGCACTCGACGCGGTTGCGACCATGAACGATCAGCTTGCCGATCATGCTGTCGTAGTAGGGCGGGATCGTGTAGCCCTGATAGACGCCGCTGTCGACACGGACCCCCAATCCGCCCGGCGGATGCCAATAAGTGATCTTGCCGGGCGACGGCGCGAAGGTTGCGGCGTTCTCGGCATTGATGCGGCATTCGATGGCATGGCCGTTGAAGTGGACGTCCGACTGGCGGAAGCTCAATGCCTGACCCGAGGCCACCTTGATCTGCTCGTTGACAAGATCGATGCCAGTGATCATCTCCGTCACCGGGTGTTCCACCTGCAGGCGGGTGTTCATCTCGATGAAGTAGAACTCGCCGTTCTCGTAAAGGAACTCGATAGTGCCGGCGCCGGAATAGTTGAGCTCGGACATCGCGTTGGCGACGATGTTGCCGATCCTGGCCCGCTCGTCGTCGTTGAGGGCCGGCGAGCGGGCCTCTTCCATGACCTTCTGGTGGCGGCGCTGCAGCGAACAGTCGCGTTCGCCGAGATGCACGGCATTGCCCTGGCCGTCGCCCAGCACCTGCAACTCGATGTGGCGCGGTTTCAGGAGATACTTCTCGATGTAGACCGCGTCGTCGCCGAAGGCATTTTTGGCTTCGGTCTTGGCGGCCGACATGGCCGAGGGCAGTTCCGCTTCGGTCATGGCGACGCGCATGCCGCGGCCACCGCCACCGGCCGACGCCTTCACCAAAACCGGATAGCCGATCTCGGCGGCAACCCGCAGGGCGTCTTCCTCGGATTCGACGGCGCCATCCGAACCCGGCACCACGGGGATACCGAGGCGCTTGGCGGTTGCCTTGGCCTCGATCTTGTCGCCCATGATGCGGATATGGTCGGCCGACGGCCCGATGAAGGCAATGTTGTGGGCTGCCAGGATATCGGCAAAGCGAGCGTTTTCGCTGAGGAAGCCGTAACCGGGATGAACCGCCTCGGCACCGGTGATCTCGCAGGCGGCGACGATATTGGGAATGTTGAGGTAGCTGTCGCGCACCGGCGCCGGGCCGATGCACACGCTCTCGTCCGCGAGACGGACGTGCATGGCGTTGGCGTCGGCCGTCGAATGGACGGCGACGGTACCGATGCCAAGCTCCTTGCAGGCGCGCAGCACCCGAAGGGCGATTTCGCCGCGATTGGCGATGAGGATCTTTTCGAACATGGGGCCGGTCACTCGATGATCAGCAGCGGTTCGCCGAACTCGACCGGCTGGCCGTTCTCGACGAAAACGGCGGTGACGCGGCCGGCGCGCGGTGCCGGAATGTGGTTGAGGTGCTTCATGGCCTCGATGATCATCACCGTCTGGCCTTCCTTCACCACGTCGCCGACTTCGACGAACGAGCGGGCGCCCGGTTCGGGCGCCACGTAGGCGGTCCCAACCATCGGGGAGGGCACTGCGCCGGGGTTGGCAGCGGGGTCGGCCGCCTTCGCAACGTCGACGGCCGCGACGGCGGCAACCGGTGCCGCCATTGCCGGCATCGGACCCGGCGCGGCCCAGCCGCCCTGGGTGATGGTGACCGGCGCCGCCGTTCGAGCCACGCGGATCTTCAGCTTCTCCTGCTCCACCTCGATCTCGGTGAGGTTGGTCTCGTCGAGGATGTTGGCAAGCTGGCGGATCAGTTCGTAGTCAAAGGTCTGGGGCATCGGTTCTCACCGGATTGGGACGGCGGTCACCCTTTCAGGAGACCGGCGAGGGCTTCGAGCGCGAGTGTGTAGCCGAGGGGGCCGAGGCCTACGATCACTCCGGCCGCCACGGGCGACACGAAGGACCGATGCCGAAAACTCTCGCGGGCATGGACGTTGGAAATGTGAACCTCGATCAGGGGAACGCTAGCTCCCTTGATCGCGTCGTGGAGGGCGATCGACGTGTGGGTGTAGGCGCCGGGGTTCATCACCACGCCGGCACCACGCCGTCCAGCCTCCTGGATCCAGTCGACGAGTACGCCCTCATGGTTGGACTGACGAAACTCGACGGCCGAAAACCCCAGCGCGGCAGCCTTCTCGCGGCAGTTCGCCTCGATGTCGGCAAGGGTCAGCGATCCGTAGATGCCCGGTTCCCGAGTTCCGAGAAGATTGAGGTTCGGTCCGTTGAGGATGAACGCTTCAATGGGCAATCGGTCGGTTCCCTTTCAGGCCGGAGCGGGGATGGTCGCAACCCGAAGGCTGCGGCCGGCTTCCTTATAGGCATATGCCGCGCCGAAAAAAAGAGGCCGCGCCGATTCATCCCCGTCTGCCGGGTGCCTCCGCTCCCGGCGCCGATCAAAGATCAACAGGCAGTCTTGCCGCAGGCGCGCATTGCCTCGATCCTGCGGTTCAAATCGGCGAAGCCAACGGCGCCATAGACCATCTCGTCACCGATGATGTAGGCGGGGGTTCCGTTGATGCCGAGCTTGCGGGCGAGATCGTAGGAGTGATTGATCGCTTCGGCCACCGCCTGGGTACCGGCCGTCTCCTTCACCTTCGCCTCGTCGAGGCCCGCCTTGACCGCCGCTGCCAGCGCACGATCGCCGTCGGCCTGTCCCCGGATGCCCATCAGCTCGAAATGGAAGGCCTCGTAGGCCTTGGGATCGAGGATGTTGACGGCCGCCGCAACCTTGGCCGCCTCGACCGACCCCTCGCTCAGGATGGGAAACTCCTTGAGGATGATCTTGACGTCCTTCTCCTTGTCGAGAACGGCACGGGTATCGGCGAGGGCTTTCTTGCAGTAGCCGCAGTTGTAGTCGAAGAACTCGACGAGGGCGATCTTGGCATTGGGGTCGCCGAGGATCGACTGGTAAGGCGAAGAGAAGATAGCCTCCTTGTTCGCCTGGATGGCGTCCATCCGTCCCTGCTCCTCCGCCACCTTGTTGCGCGCGTCGAGCGCCTGCAATGCCTCGGTGATCACTTCGGGGTGTTCGAGAAGATACGACTTCACCACGTCGCCGATCGCTGCCTTCTGGCCGTCGGTGAACTCTTCCGCGTAGGCGGCGCAGGGGAGGAGAGTCGCGGCGACCAGCGTGACCGACAGTACTTTCCGGAAATGGGCAAACATGCGACTGCTCCTCGTTCCAGGCGGAAAAACGCCCGGTTATCTAGGTATCTTGTAGGTGACGATGTCGTCGGCGCGCAGCCAGGCCGGCGAGCCGGTCTTCAGCTTCTCCTGGGCGCGGATGGCATATTTCTTGGCCGTCTCGATGTCGCCCACGGCAAAACTTCCCTGCGCCGAGGCGAGATCGGCCATGGCGATGTTGTCTTTGCGCGCATAGGCGATTGCAAGTTGCCGATAGCCGACCGGCTGGTCTGGATCGTCGCCGATGCCCTTGTTGAGAGCTGCGATCGCCTCGTCGGTCAGCTTGCCGTCGCCGGTACCCACCAGGGCCTGCCCCAGAAGGACTCGGATCTGGCCGGCGTTCGGCGCCAGCGATACGGCCTTTCGCAAGGGCGCCACGGCGTCCCTCGGCTTGCCGGTTTCCAGCAGAATCTGGCCCTTCAGCTCCCAGAAATAGGGATTGTTGGGCGACCGTTTGATCAGGTCATCCATGCGGGCGACGGCCGACTTGGGGTCGGCGAAGCGGTAGGCGACGATGGCCCGGGCATAGTCGGCGGCGAGGCTGGTGTCCGATGGCGGATAAAGCCGCATCACGCTTTGGGCGTTGCGGGTGAAGGCGGCGAACTTGGCCCGGACGAGGTCATGCCGCGCCTGTAGGGCCGGATTGTCGGGCTTGTCGAAAAACTTCGACTTGTGGGCCAACTCGTCGATCATGGCGATGCGGTCAGCCGCCATCGGATGGCTCTGGATATAGGGGTCGATGTGCGCCGACATGAACATCTGCTGGTCGGCGAAGCGCTGGAAGGTCTCCAGCATGCCTTTTGCCGATTGTCCCGTCTGGGCAAGATACTTCAGCGCCAGTTGGTCGGCCGCGGTCTCGTTCTCGCGAGCGTACATCAGCAGGCCGCGCTGGCCGAACTGCATTCCACCGGTCGCGAGGGCGCTTGCCGCCGCTCCGCCGCCGCCCGCAGCACCTGCCGCGACGCCGCCGATGACGGCGAGCGCCGACAGAATCTGCATCCGGCGGATTTCTGACCTCAGTTGGGACAGGTGATTGGCGGCAAGGTGGCCAATCTCGTGAGCCAGCACACCGATCAGCTGATTGGGTGTCGTGGAGTCTATGATCGCACCGGCATTGACGAAAATATGCCGACTATCCGCTACGAAAGCGTTGAAGGTATCATCGTTGACCAGCTTGACCTGAACGTCCGCCGCACCGAGCCCGGCAGCCTTCAATATGGGGCGCGTGTAGTCGGTGATCAGGGCTTCCGCTTCGGCGTCGCGCAGCAGGGATATGCTGCGGCCCCGCTCGGCTGAGAGCGCCGGCAGGGTGGACGAGACGGCAACCGCCGCCGCCGTGAGGAGGGCGACGGAGGTTCGACGGAAGCTGATCATCATCGCGCGATTCATTGTCGGAAGTCTCGTCAGGGTGTCCGTAGCCTGATAAAGGGCAGAACGCATGCCGGGCGCAATGGAAAAATCAGAAGCGTCCGGTTGAGTGGCACAGTGCGGTCCATCTCTGGCAAAATCTTGGAGGCGAGGGAAGAATGCGGGTTTCGCAACGGAGTGATGTGGCTCCATTCCTCGCCATGGACGTGCTGTCCGATGCCAATCGGCTTGCCCGCGAGGGGCGGAGCATCGTCCATATGGAACTCGGCGAGCCCGGCGCGCCGGTGCCCGCCGCCGTCCGTGCCGCCGCCGAGGCGGCCCTGGTACGCGGCCGCGTCGGCTACACAGAGGCGCTCGGCATTCCCGAACTGCGCGCCCGCATCGCCCGCCTTTATGCCGACCGTTATCGCGTGGACATTCCCGCCGGACGTGTTGCCGTCACGGGAGGCTCGTCGGGCGCCTTCAATCTCGCCTTCCTCGCCATGTTCGATGTTGGCGACCGCGTGGGCCTGCCGACGCCGGGCTATCCGGCCTATCGCAACATCCTGACGGCTCTCGGTCTCGAAGTGGTCGAAATCCCGACGACCGCCGAGGCGCGCTGGCAGGCGAGCGCCGCCGCCATAGAGAAGGCGCATGCCGAGCGTCCGCTGGCCGGTATCGTGGTGGCAAGCCCCAACAATCCCTCCGGAACCATGATGACGCGCGACGGTCTCAAGTCGCTGGTCGCTGCTTGCCGCGACATGAACATCGCCCTCGTCATGGACGAGATCTATCACGGCCTCGTCTATGCCGGCGACGAGGTCACGGCCCTGGAATTCTCCGACGACGTCGTGGTCGTCAACTCCTTCTCCAAGTACTTCTGCATGACCGGTTGGCGCATTGGCTGGATGGTGCTGCCGGAACGACTGGTGCGGCCTGTCGAGCGCATCGCCCAGAACCTCTTCATCTCGCCATCGGAACTTTCGCAACGCGCCGCCCTCGGCGCCTTCGAGGCGACGGAGGAACTGGAAGCGGTCAAGGCCGGTTATGAAGCGAGTCGCCGGCTGCTTCTGGGGCGAATGCCGGAGATCGGTCTCGACCGATTCCTGCCTGTCGACGGCGCCTTCTATTTCTATGCCGACGTCAGCCGCTATACCAACGACAGTCTCGATTTCTGTCGCCGCATGCTGAACGAGGCGGGCGTAGCGGCAACGCCGGGGCTCGATTTCGACACGGGGCGCGGCTCGTCCTACGTGCGTTTTTCCTTCGCGGGGCGGACCGATGATATCGCGGACGCCTGCGAACGGCTCGGTACCTGGCTGAAGTAGCCGTCTGCCCCAAGGATCCCTGGGCTCGAAGCCAATTTTCCGCGCCGACTGGGGTCGGGACTCGTTCGCCTCATGGCGGTCGTCGGCGTGAGACACTTCCGGCAATTCCGAATGACATCGGATGCTTGTTGAAGCTCCCTTGAGGTGGCTGGTCCCCGAACGACAAGGCCGCCCCAGGGGACTGGGGCGGCCTCGATCGAACTTTGCTTGGGCTCGTTCCTCAGAAGAAGGAGCGGCGCTGCCACCAGCCAGTCTTCTTCGGCTGATTGGGGTCGGGTTCCGGTTCCGGCTCGGCTTCCGGTTCGGGTTGCCGCACCGGCTCGTTGGCCTCGACCGACTTCTCGACCAGTTCCGCGACGCTCTCAATCGGCGCATGGATGGGCGCGGCGATCTCAGCCGTTTCTTCCGGAGCCTCTTCGGTCTCGCTTGCCAGCGTCTCGACGGGTTCGTCGTTCAGCACGCTCGGGGCGGCGACCACTTCCACTTCCACATCGCTGGCGTCGACAACGGGCTCGGCTTCGATGTCGTTGATCGCCACCTCAGCGGGAGCCGACTCGCCGTCCTGGGTGGCAGCGGTTGCCTCTGCTCCAACGTCTTCCTCGAGCTGATGCCGGCGGCGACCGCCGCGACGGCCGCGACGACGCGATCTGCGGCGCTGCTCGCCCTCACTCTCGCCCTCGGCGCGTACTTCGCCCTCGTCTTCCTCGGAGGTGTCGTCGTCACCTTCGGTCGACGGCTGCTCGGCGCTCTCGCCGGTCGCGTCCTGGCCCTCGCCGTTGACGGCATCACTGCCGTCGGTCCGCCGACGCCGACGCCGACGCCGCTTGCGGCGGGCATCTCCGTCGCCACGCTCTTCGCGCGACGACTGAGCCTTCTCAGTCTCCGCTTCCTCGTCGTCCTCTTCCTCGATCTCCTCGTCGATCTCCTCGTCGTAGGGCTGGACGCTTTCCGGCGTCAGCGTCGGCGCGGGCGGCGGCGGGGCCGGGTTGAGGATGATCTCGCCACGCTCGACGGCGAAGTGCTGCGATCCGAGGTGTTCGTCGGCAGCGATGATGATCGTGAGGCCGAAGCGAGCCTCGAGATCGGACAGATGCTTGCGCTTCTGGTTGAGGATGTAGAGCGCTACCGCCGACCGGGTACGAACGGTCAGGTGATGCGTCACCCCCTTGATCAGCAGGTCTTCCAGCGAACGCAGAACGTGTAGCGCCACACTTTCGGTGGAGCGGACGATGCCGGCGCCGAGGCAGTGCGGGCAGAGCTCGGTGGAGCCTTCCAGAACGCCGGTGCGGATGCGCTGGCGGCTCATTTCCATGAGGCCGAAGTGCGAGATGCGGCCCACCT
This sequence comes from Pleomorphomonas sp. T1.2MG-36, assembly GCF_950100655.1. Classification (NCBI taxonomy): domain Bacteria; kingdom Pseudomonadati; phylum Pseudomonadota; class Alphaproteobacteria; order Hyphomicrobiales; family Pleomorphomonadaceae; genus Pleomorphomonas; species Pleomorphomonas sp. T1.2MG-36. The sequence goes on along the minus strand of NZ_CATNLY010000012.1, from coordinate 50,543 downwards.
GGATGCGGGCGCGATCGTTCTTCAGGCAGTCCTTGAGCTTGCGCTCCACCGCCTTGTTGTTCTTGGCCTCTTCCATGTCGATGAAGTCGATCACGATGAGGCCGGCAAGGTCACGCAGACGGAGCTGGCGGGCCACCTCCTCGGCGGCTTCGAGGTTGGTGGCGAGCGCCGTATCCTCGATGTTGTGCTCGCGCGTCGATCGGCCGGAGTTGACGTCGATGGCGACGAGCGCTTCCGTCTGGTTGATGACGAGATAGCCGCCCGACTTCAGCGTCACCTGCGGCGAGAACATCGCATCGAGCTGCGGTTCTACGCCGAAGCGGCCGAACACCGGGATCGGGTCGCGGTAGGGCTGGACGTTCTTGGCATGGCTCGGCATGAGCATGCGCATGAAGTCCTTGGCCTCGCGATAGGAGTCTTCGCCGGCAACCAGGACTTCGTCTATGTCCTTGTTGTAGAGGTCGCGGATCGAGCGCTTGACCAGCGAGCCTTCCTCGTAGACGAGGCTCGGCGCCGACGAGCGAAGCGTCAGCTCTCGAACGTTCTCCCACAGACGCAGGAGATACTCGAAGTCGCGCTTGATCTCGGTCTTGGTACGGGCGGCGCCGGCCGTGCGCAGAATGACGCCCATGCCTTCCGGCACGTCCAGCTCGTGGGCGATTTCCTTGAGGCGCTTGCGATCCTGCACGTTGGTGATCTTGCGCGAGATGCCGCCGCCACGTCCCGAATTGGGCATCAGCACCGAATAACGGCCGGCCAGCGAAAGATAGGTGGTCAGCGCGGCGCCCTTGGTGCCACGCTCTTCCTTGACGACCTGAACCAGCAGCACCTGCCGCCGCTTGATCACTTCCTGGATGCGGTACTGGCGCGCCCGGCGAACGCGGCGCTCCGGCACCTCTTCCAGCGCGTCTTCGGCGCCGACGCTCTCGACGTGCTCTTCCTCGTCGTCGCTGCCACCATGGTCTTCGCCATCGTCATTGATGGTCTCGACCGACTGGTCGTCGTGAATGTCGATGATGCCGCCGGTATCGGGCACCGGCACTTCGTCGTCGATCACTTCGATGACGGGCGTCGCCTCGTGGGCGCTCATTTCACCGGCCGGCTGCGGCTCGCCGTCCTCGGCGAACGCTTCGCTCACCGTCTCGGCGGGGCGCGAAGCCGCTTTCGCGGCCTGTGCGCGGGCCTGCCGGTCGCGGTGCATCCGGGCGCGCCGCTCGGCCTCCTCGCGCTCTTCGGCCTCTTCGGCTTCGATCAGCGCCTGACGGTCGGCCTGCGGGATCTGGTAGTAGTCGGGGTGGATTTCGGAGAAGGCCAGAAAGCCGTGGCGATTGCCGCCGTACTCGACGAAGGCCGCCTGCAAGGACGGTTCGACGCGCGTCACCTTGGCAAGATAGATATTGCCTCTGAGCTGCTTTCTAGTCGCCGACTCGAAATCGAATTCCTCAACGCGGTGTCCACGCACCACAACCACCCGGGTCTCCTCCGGGTGGGTGGCATCGATCAGCATCTTGTTGGCCATAAAGACTGACTCCCGGCCGTGTGCGCCCTCTGCACCGCCGCGACACCGCTGGGAGACTCCGAAGAGCCCTCCCTGGAATCGTCGCGCGCTGGAAGGGGCCGCACCGGCCGTCGATAAGGGGGATGGGAATGGGGAAGGGTGCCGGACCGACCGAAACCGCAAATCGAGAAGAGGCCGATGCTTTGCGCCATCCTGCCTCTTCGACGATCTGCTTTGGCCTCACGACTTTCACGTCCGGCACGTTCTTTCTTTTCAACACCGTCGTTCCTGAAAAGCCCGCTCGGCGAAAGCCAATACGGGGGAACGGCGACGAATGCCTTGTTGGGCGGCCTCAATGGCCGCGCACCGAAGCGCCGATCTTTTCGGTGGATCTACGGGCGTCCTCATATGCTTCCCGCTGCACGGCACGTGGCCGGGCGAAAAACAACAAGCGAAGGTCCGGGTTCCACGCATCGGCCGGAAAACCACACCGGCGGCTGCACAGACCTCTCGGCCCTCCGACTGCCGGTCATGATCCTCCCGCTTTTCAAGCAGGAGGCGAACCGGCTGGACGCTCTCAAGTACCGAGAGCAAGGATTCGGGCTCCGATCTCTTATTACTTGCGTGAAGTCCCATATGCAAGGCGATCAAATAGGCCGCCAATCAATTCCTCGCAATGTGAAGTGTTTGCCGATCCGAGCGCCCGGACTTACAAAATGGTTAACCAAATTGGTCTAGGTACTGGAGGATCACTGCCTCCGATCCACGGAAGAAGCGTCCGTGCGGAGAGGGGAGTTGCCATCTCGTCCGTCTGTGGCAGTTTGGGCCGCCCATGGGATCGTGGGAGCGATCATTTGACGACCGTTGCAAACCGCTTCGCAGTCTTTCTCCGCACCGTCATGCTGGCGGCAATGGCGCTTGCCTGCCTGACGGCGGGTGCGTTTGCCAGCGATCCGCCGGTGGCGACGGACGGCCGCGTCGTCGGCGACGAGAGCCGCACCCGTTTCGTGCTCGATCTTTCGGGGGAAGTCGATCTCAGCGCCTTCACCCTGGACGAGCCCTATCGTGTCGTCATCGACCTGCCCGAGATCGACTTCCGTCTGCCGTCCGGCACCGGCAGCACGGGGCGAGGTCTCGTAAGCGACTGGCGCTACGGACAGTTCGCGGCCGGTCGGTCGCGCATCGTGCTGGATGTCACCGGTCCGGTGAAGATCGACAAGGCCTTCGTGCTGCCGGCCGTGGAAAATCAGCCGGCCCGCATGGTTCTCGACCTGCTCAAGACGACCTCCGCCGCCTTCGAGGAGGAGCAGAGGAAGAGCCAGCTTGCTCGCGACGAGGCCAACCAGCCGGTCCAGAAGGCCGATCAGTTGCCGCCTCCCGATCGCAGCAAGCGTGAGAAGCCGCTGATCGTCATCGATGCGGGCCACGGCGGCGTCGATGCCGGCACCGTTTCCGCCTCGGGCGTGCTTGAGAAGGATATCGTCCTGGCCTTTGCCAAGAAGCTGCAGGAGCGCCTCGAGCAGACCGGCAAGGTCGCGGTTCTTTTGAGCCGTACCGACGATACGTTTCTGCCGCTCGGCTCCCGCGTCCAGTTCGCGCGCGATCATGCCGCCGATCTCTTCCTTTCCATCCACGCCGACTCCGAGCACGAGGGCTCGGTGCGCGGCGCCACCGTCTATACGCTGTCCGACAAGGCCTCGGACCGCGAGGCCGCTGCGCTCGCGGCCAAGGAAAACGCGTCCGACCTGATCGCCGGCCTCGACCTTCAGCAGGAGGCCGACGACGTGACCGATATTCTGGTCGACCTTACCCGGCGGGAAACGAGAAATTTCTCGGCCGCCTTCGCCAACGGACTCATCGGCGATCTCGCCTCCGCGACCCGGATGATCAAGAATCCGCGCCGCTCCGCCGGATTCCAGGTGCTGAAGGCCCATGACGTGCCCTCGGTCCTGGTGGAAATCGGCTATCTCTCCAACGATCAGGATGAGAAGTTGCTCACGTCTGACGAGTGGCGGTCTCGGGTCGCCGACGCCGTCACGCAGGCCGTACTGCGTTTCTTCGGCCAGAAATATGCCTACCTCGGCAAATAGCCGAAGCCGACCGACTGTTGCCTGCGGGCAACGCCACGGCCCCGCCTTCGCCACAAAGAGCGGCGAACGTCCGCGCTCACGGAAACATTCGCAATTTGCGGCGTTTTGAGGTATCGGCTGGCCCAAAAGCCGACGCATGAGCATCCGGCGAGCCGGACTTTGCCACGCCGCCGCGACGGACACATACGCTGGCGCGGCCGGTGTCGACGGGATTGATGGACGGAATATGGTCTTCGTAAGATTCTTCGGCTGGGTCTTCTCGATCGCGGCGTTGCTGTTCCTGGTGGCGGCCGGCGGTGTCGCCGTCTATATCCATTCCCTCAGCTCCGATCTGCCCGACACCAACCAGTTGCGCAATTACCAGCCGCCTGTGGTGACGCGCGTTCACGCTGCCGACGGCGAGCTTGCGTCCGAATACGCCCATGAACGTCGTTTGTTCATGCCGATCCAGATGATTCCCGACCGGGTCAAGCAGGCCTTCATCTCGGCCGAGGACAAGGGCTTCTACACCCATCCGGGCATCGATCTCATCAGCCTCGCCGGCGCGGCGGTCAAGAACCTCGACACCCTTGTGTCAGGCTCCAACAAGCGCATGGTCGGCGCCTCGACGATCACGCAGCAGGTCGCCAAGGTTTTCCTGCTGACCAACGAGCGCACCATCGATCGCAAGATCCGCGAAGCGATGCTGACCTTGAAGATCGAGCAGACCTACACCAAGGATCAGATCCTCGAGCTCTATCTCAACGAGATCTATCTCGGCTTCCGTTCCTACGGCGTTGCCGCCGCCTCGCTGGCCTATTTCGACAAGCCCCTCGCCGATCTGAAACTCGAAGAGGTCGCCTTCCTGGCCGCGCTGCCCAAGGCGCCGGAAAACTACAATCCCTATCGCAATCGTCAGGCTGCCGTCGAACGCCGTAACTACGTCATCCAGCAGATGATGGAAAACGGCTATGCGACGCGCGAGGAGGGGGAGGCTGCGCTCAAGGCGCCGCTGGTCATCGCCGAGCGCAACCAGTCGGCCAAGGTCTTCGCCTCAGACTACTTCATCGAGGAGGTGCGCCGCTCTTTGCTCGCCATGTATGGCGAGAAGGGGCTTTACGAAGGCGGCCTCTCCGTCCGCACGACGCTCGACCCGAATATGCAGGTGATCGCTCGTGGCGTGCTTCAGCGGGCGCTGTTGCGCTATGACGAAGCGCACGGTTGGCGCGGCGCCAAGAAGCAGATCGACATCTCCGGCGACTGGGGCATTCCACTGGCCGCCGAGGCGGCACTCTCCGACGTGCCCGAATGGAACCTCGCCGTCGTGCTCGGCTTCGACGGCGACGCCGCCCGAATCGGCCTGCAGCCTTCCAAGGGACCGACTGGAAAGGTGAATGACGAGCGCGTCGAGGGCGTCATCCCGCTCGATCAGTTGAAATGGGCGAAATGGGAGAGCGGCCCCAAGCGCGGCGCGGCGATCAAGGCCGCATCGGATGTGCTGTCGGTTGGCGACGTCATCTACGTCGAGAAGACCGGCAATGCCATCGGCACGCTGGAAGCCTATCGCCTCCGTCAGTTCCCGGGCATTTCCGGCGCCCTGGTGGCCATGGACTCGACCACCGGTCGCGTCCGCGCCCTGGTCGGTGGCTTCTCCTTCGCCGAAAGCGAGTTCAATCGGGCGACGCAGGCCATGCGCCAGCCCGGCTCGTCCTTCAAGCCTTTCGTCTATTCGGCCGCTCTCGACAATGGCTACACGCCGGCGTCGGTCATCATGGACGGGCCGATCGAGATCGATCAGGGGCCGGGCCTCGGCATGTGGCGGCCGCAGAACTATGGCGGCGGCTACGCCGGTCCTTCGACGCTCAGGACCGGCATCGAGAAGTCGCGCAACCTGATGACCGTCCGCCTCGCCCAGGACATGGGCATGCCGCTCGTCGCCGAATATGCCAAGCGTTTCGGCATCTACGACAACATGCAACCGGTCCTCGCCATGTCGCTTGGCGCCGGCGAGACGACGGTGATGCGGCTCGTCAATGCCTACGCCATCATCGCCAACGGCGGGCGCCGCGTGCAGCCGACCCTGATCGACCGCGTTCAGGACCGTTTCGGCCGGACCATCTATCGGCACGACCAGCGCGTCTGCGAGGGATGCAATGCCGGGGACTGGAAGGGGCAGGACGAGCCGCAGCTGGTCGACGAGCGCGAACAGGTGCTCGACCCGATGACGGCCTACCAGATCACGTCCATGATGGAAGGCGTCGTCCAGCGCGGCACTGCCACCGTGGTCAAGAGCCTCAATCGTCCGATCGCCGGCAAGACTGGTACCACCAACGATGAGAAGGACGCCTGGTTCGTGGGCTTCACCCCCGAGCTGACCGTCGGCATCTTCCTCGGCTTCGACACACCGAAGCCGATGGGCCACGGCGCGACCGGCGGCACCATGGCCGCACCCGTCTTCCGCGACTTCATGGCCCAGGCTCTGGCCGGTCAGCCGCCGCAGGAGTTCAAGGTGCCCGAGGGCATGGTGCTGATCCCGATCGATCGCAAGACAGGCATGCGCGCCTACGAGGGCGAGAGCGCGATCATCGAAGCCTTCAAGCCCGGCACCGGCCCGTCCGACGTCTACTCGGTCATCGGTGGCGACGGCATGGCCTGGGGCGTGCCGACCGAGGTCAACCCCGAAGCCGACAAGGCGGCGGTGACCGGTACCGGCGGTCTCTATTGACCACCGCATCTCGGCGCCTCATCTGTGGGTGTGATCGCTCGAAGTCGCCTCCCACGGCTTCCGGCGCCAAGCGGTGTTGGCTCGGAACGCGGAAGCCAAGGCCGGAGGCCGCTGGCGCCTGAGGCGGAAAAGGCAGTTTACATCGGCGGTATCCATTCCTATGGTCCGCCGCGCCCGTGCTCGACGACGGGCGCCACCGATGCCTTTCGCTTCGGTGCCCACTCAACCTCCTGACCGGAGCTCACACATGCGAGCCGAAATCGAGGCCATCGTCGACGAGATCAAGCAGGGTATGGCCCTGCTGAGGAGGCATCTTTGACTGGGATGCCTCCCAGCAGCGCATGGCCGAACTGAACGGTTTCGTCGAAGATCCAACCCTCTGGAACGATCCCGAACGCGCGCAGAAGATCATGCGCGAGCGAACCGATCTTGAGAGTCGAATCAACGGCTATCTCAAGCTGGACCGCGATCTCAAGGACAGCATCGAGCTGATCGAGCTCGGCGAGATGGAGGATGACGCCACCGTCGTCGCCGATGCCGAGAACACGCTGCGCGGTCTCAAGGACGAGATCGCCCGCCAGCAGGTGGAGTCCATGCTGTCCGGCGAGGCCGACGCCAACGACACCTACATCGAGGTGAACTCGGGCGCCGGTGGTACGGAGAGCCAGGACTGGACCAACATGCTCCTGCGCATGTACACGCGCTGGGCGGAAAAGCGCGGTTACAAGGTCGAGATTCTGGAAGTCCACGACGGCGAAGAGGCTGGCATCAAGAGCGCCACGGTGCTCGTGAAGGGCCACAACGCCTATGGCTGGATGAAGACCGAGTCGGGCGTGCATCGCCTCGTCCGCATCTCGCCGTTCGACAGCCAGGCGCGCCGGCACACGTCGTTCTCCTCGGTCTGGGTCTATCCCGTGATCGACGACAAGATCGAGATCGAGATCAACGAAAGCGACTGTCGCATCGATACCTACCGCGCACAGGGCGCTGGTGGCCAGCACATCAACACTACCGACTCGGCGGTGCGCATCACCCACTATCCCTCGGGCATCGTGGTGTCCTGCCAGGCCGAGCGTTCGCAGCACAAGAATCGTGCGACCGCCTGGAACATGCTGCGCGCGCGCCTCTACGAAGCGGAGCTGAAGAAGCGCGAGGAAAAGGCCAACGCCGAGAACGCCGGCAAGACCGACATCGGCTGGGGGCATCAGATTCGCTCGTATGTCTTGCAGCCCTACCAGTTGGTCAAGGATCTCCGGACCGGTGTCGAGAGCACCTCGCCGTCCGACGTGCTCAACGGCGATCTCGACGGCTTCATGGAAGCCGCTCTGGCCCAGCGCGCCTTCGGCAAGCAGCCGGCCGAGATTTCGGACATCGACTGATAGTGACGCATCGAAAATAGAAAAGGCGGGGTGCCGAGAAGCGCCCCGCCTTTTTCATGTCCGGGTGACTTTCAATGCCGTCAGGGCAGAAGGCTGGCCAGCTTGTTGCCGGCATTGATGTAGTTGACGGGATTGAGCGGTGAGCCGTTGGTGCGCGTTTCGTAATGGAGATGCGGCCCGGTGGAGCGTCCGGTGGAGCCGACTTCTCCGATGACGGTATCCCGCGTCACGCGGTCGCCCACACGGGCAACGATGCGCGACATGTGCCCGTAGCGCGTGGTGACGCCGTTGCCGTGATCGACCTCGACGAGGTTGCCATAGCCGCCGGACCAGCCGGCCACCGTGACGACGCCCGGCGCCGTCGGCTTGATGTCGGTGCCGGTGGGCGACCGGAAGTCGATGCCGGCATGGAACGCCAGCGAACCGAGGAACGGGTCGCGGCGCGATCCGAAGTTCGAGGTCATGTCACCGCCGGGCAGGGGGCGGATGAGTGGCAGACGGGCCGCGGCGGCCTTCACGAGCGCGATGCGGCCGAAGGCCTGATCGGCCTCCTGCATCGCCGCCGTGAGCGCCTGGGCGCCGACGATGGGGATATAGGGGCCACCAACCGCATCCTCGGAGTCTGCCGGCGCTTCCGGCACGTTCACGCGCAGTCCGGCATCGGCAATGATCTCGACCGCCGCGTCGACGCGGGAGTTGGCAGCCTCGGCAATCGCCTCCACGGCTTTCGCCTGGTCGGCATCGACAGCGGCGAGGTGCTTGGAAATCGCCTTGAAGTCGGGCTTGCCATCGGCCGTGCGCAGGTCGGCCTTGGGCGCGGCAGGGGCCCCGCCGGCCGCCGTCAACGCGTCGAACTGACGGTCGATCAGGCTTGCCCGACCGGAGTCGGCGTAGGCGTTTACGGATCCCGTCACGTCGGCCGGATCGAGCGCCGCCCGCCTGTCGGCGGGTACCGCTGCGTTGCTGTTGTCTATGAGGCCGATGCTTCGCGCCTTGTCGATCAGCTCGCCGACTGCCCGCTGACGGTCGGCGATTCCCTGCTGGGCCGACATGATCTTCTCGACCTTCTCGTCCATCGCCACACTGTCGAGAATCTGCCGGCTGGAAATCCGGTCGATCTCGGAGCGCAGGCGGGCGATGCGGTCCTCATAGGCCTGCTGCATGTCGGCGTTGCGCTCGCGCACGAGATCGAACAGGTCGTCGCGAAACACCAGATAGGTGGTCGCAGCCAGGAACCCGAGCGATACCGCCAGGAACAGGGTAAGGCCGCCGAACAGGGCCAGTGGGCTGAAGGTATAGGTGCGTGTGTTGTCCCGGCTGATGATGACGATGCGTCTCGCCGAGGTCTGGCTACGGTATCGATCTGCGGCTTGTGGTCTCATCAACGCAACGCTCCAGGCAGGTCCCGACCGCACCGCCGCGTGCGGCGGGCGGAACCCCGTTGGAGCGATTAGAAACCGTTAGGGTTAATGAAGGCTTGAAGCGCGATGCGCCGCTGGTGGCAGTTGGGGCAGGCTACAGTGCCATGACCGCCGCCAGGACCTCTTCGGCGTGACCTTCGACCTTCACCTTGGGCCAGACTTTCGCCACGGTCCCATTGGCATCGACCAGGAAGGTCGAGCGGATGATTCCAAAATACTTCTTGCCGTAGAGCGACTTTTCGCCCCAAGCCCCATAAAGCTCGGCAACCTGGTGCTCGGGGTCCGAACCGAGCGCCACCGATAGCTTGTGCTTGGCGCGGAACTTGCCATGCTTTTCCACCGTGTCCGGCGAGATTCCAATCACCGTCGCGCCGGCTTTGGCGAACTCATCGGCGAGGCAGGAGAAGCCGATCGCCTCGCGCGTACAGCCCGACGTGTCGTCTTTGGGATAGAAATAGACGACTGCCGGGCGTCCCTTGAGCGCGGCAAGAGAAATCTCGCCCTGGTCGGTCGCCAGGGTGAATTCTGGAGCAGGGGATCCCACGGCAACGGTCATCATCGGCCTCCCAGTATGGAACGGCCCATTTATCTCCCGCCGAAGGCGCCGACGCAAGCGCCGCTCCCGAACCGCGACGCGACATTCGCCTTTAGCGGCAGTCTGCTTTCAAGGTCTTGGGACGGAGCATGAATCCGCCAAATGACCGCAAGCCTCTCACTGCATGGGTACAATCGTGGGCAGGTTATTCCCATCAAAAATTGTACTTTTCAAATGATGGGATATAAGCAAATATACCGGTGTTTCCATAATAAGTCTCAATTTTGAGCCATTTTTGCACGAGCGTTACGCCTCGTGCCCTCCATTCTCACGAGGGAGGAACGAGTTGTGGTTGTATCGTCGAATCAAGGGTTTACCACCCTTCTAGAATTTGAGGGCAGGCCGCCCATTCCAGTCGTCTGTCGCGTCAAGGCGGGTTTTCGGAGCGACGGAAGCCTGTCCGTGGAAGGCGAGGCTGACGTCGAGGAAGACTTCACCTGTCTGATCGGCGTCTGTGGGCGCATCAGCGTTGGCACGGGGCACCGCAAGGTCGGTGTGCGGATCGCGGCAGCCGATACCGAACACGGCATCGTTCGTTTCCTGATCCGTGACCCGGCACTCGATCCGGTGGCATAAGGCAGCAGCGGATCCTGTAATGCAAACGGGGCGCCGAAGCGCCCCGTTCCTCAATCTCGAATGTTGTCCGCTCAGGCGATCTTGGGATCCAGTTCGCCCGAGGCATAGCGCTTGGCCATGTCGGCGAGCGGGATCGCCTTGATCTTCGAACCGTGACCGGCGGCGCCGAATTCCTCGTAACGCTGCTTGCAGACCTTCTGCATGGCGGCCATGGCCGGCTTCATGAAGGAGCGCGGATCGAATTCGGCGGGCTTCTCCGCGAAGAACTTGCGGATGGCGCCGGTGATGGCCATGCGGCAGTCGGTGTCGATGTTCACCTTGCGCACGCCGTGCTTGATGCCGTTGACGATTTCCTCGACCGGAACGCCGAAGGTCTGGGGCATCTGGCCACCATAGGCGTTGATGATGTCGAGAAGGTCCTGCGGAACCGACGACGAGCCGTGCATGACAAGGTGCACGTTCGGCATGCGCTCGTGGATTTCCTTGATGCGGTAGATGGCAAGCACGTCGCCCGTCGGCTTGCGGGAGAACTTGTAGGCGCCGTGGCTGGTACCCATGGCGATGGCCAGGGCGTCGACCTTGGTGCGCTTGACGAACTTCACGGCTTCGTCGGGATCGGTCAGGAGCTGATCCTTGCTGAGCACGCCTTCGGCACCGTGGCCGTCTTCCTTGTCGCCCATGCCGGTCTCGAGCGAGCCGAGAACGCCCAGCTCACCTTCCGTCGAGGCGCCAACCATGTGGCTGAGCTCGGCGACGCGGCCGGTGACATTGGCGTTGTAGTCGAAGTCGGCGGGGGTCTTGCCGTCGGCCTTGAGCGAGCCGTCCATCATGACCGACGAGAAGCCGTTGGTGATGGCCGAAAGGCAGGTGGCTTCCGAGTTGCCGTGGTCCTGATGCATGCACACCGGCACATCGGGATAGAGCTCGATGGCAGCCTTGATCAGGTGGCTGAGAACGATGTCGTTGGCGAACGCGCGGGCGCCGCGGCTGGCCTGCATGATCACCGGACTGTCAGTCTCCTTGGCCGCAGCCATGACGGACAGCATCTGCTCCATGTTGTTGATGTTGAAGGCCGGCATGCCATAGCCATGTTCGGCGGCATGATCGAGCAACTGCCGCAGTGAAACCAGCGCCATAAGGGAACTCCTTCGCGAATTCTGTGGTCCCGAGCCCTTTCCGCCTATCGCGTGCGACTGGCGAAACAGACTGGCTCATATCTACGACTTTAGCACAATTTACCAGAGGCGAGTTCGGTCAAGGCCGCCGGTTGCGCCAAAAAATCGTGAACGCAATTGATAGTTCAGCTGAATATTCGTGCTTTCCTCCATGGGCAAAATACTGCCCCGGAGATCAGCTGGCAAGCACGGCCACGTCGACCCGGCGAGCCAACTGACGGACGTCATCCGGCGAGGGGAGATGTGGGCCGATTCGTCCGAGTTTGGCGGTGGCGAAGGCTACGGCGCGGCGGGCCAGCGCCTCGAGGCCAAGGTTGTCGGCAAGCGAGGATGCGATGCCTGCCACCATGGCGTCGCCGGCACCTACCGTCGACAGCGCGTTGACCACTGGCAAGCGGGCCGACAACGCCGTGTTTCCCCGCAAGAAGATGGCGCCCTGTTCACCGCGCGAGACGACCACGAGTTCGATGCCGAGGGCCTGGACGTCACGGGCGGCGGCAACAATATCGGCCACTTCCACGAGCGGCCGTCCGGCCCAGGATTCCAGTTCCACCCGGTTGGGCTTGACGGCAAACGGCAGGTTTTCGCGCGGCGCCGCGAGGGACGCGGCAAGCGACGCGCCGGAGGTATCGAGCATGACGCGGCAACGGAGAAGGCAGAGATCGGCAGTAAGTCTCGCCCAAACACTGGCCGGCTGGCCGAGCGGCAGCGAACCGGCGAGTACCACCAAGGCGCTTTCGACCACCTCGCGTCGCAGCACGTCGAGCACCATGTCGTAGGTCTCGTCGTCGAAGGTAAGGCCGGGAAGGTTGATGTCCGTCGTGGTTCCGGTCACGACGTCGGCGATCTTGATGTTGGTGCGGGTGTCTCCGGCCGTACGAACGAAGCGGTCCTGAATGCCCTTGTCCTTGAAGAAGTCCGTGAACGTGGCGTCGTTGCCGCGACCGAGCACACCGGTTGCCACGACGGGAATCCCCCAGTCGGCAATGCAGCCGGCGACGTTGATGCCCTTGCCGCCGACATTGGACTGCGCCGCGCGGGCGCGGTGAACCTTGCCGGGCGTCAGATCATCGAGCGTGACCGTGAGGTCGATCGCCGGATTGAGCGTAACGGTGATGATGGGCGAGGTCATTGTCTGCTCCCAGCGGAAACGTCTCTAGTGCTTATTATATAGCGGTTTCGCAGGATGGTGATGTTTCGGCAAGCCCTTCCGCCAGGAAATGGCCCGCGATGCGCTCAGTGCTCGGCGTGCAGGCAGTTGTCGTGATTGGCCAACACTTCGATCACTCGGCATTCGCCGACGCAGCGATGCCCACAACCGCCAACCATCGCTTCCAGTTCTTCCTTCAGAGCCATCAGGCTCTCTATGCGGGCATTGACCTCGGCGAGCTTCTGACGGGCAATGCCGTCGGCTTCCGCGCAAGGTTGGGTTGGGTTGTCCTGCAAGGTCAGCAGGGTCCTGATGGCGTCTATCTCGAAGCCGAGGTCGCGGGCATGGCGGATGAAGGAAAGGCGCCTCAGGTCGCGCGCACCGTATAGGCGGCGGTTTCCCTCACTGCGCGGCGGTGTCGGTAGCAGGCCGATCTGTTCGTAATAGCGAATGGTGGGCACCTTCACCTGGCTGCGCCGGGAGATTTCACCGATCGGCATATCCGTCATTTTGCGCCTGCTCCTATAGTGACTAGAGGATGGGGGCTTGGGACGTCAAAAGCAAGAAGGCCGGAAATCAAGGATTCGCGATGACCGGCACGGCCTTGTGTCCTGTAGGCCATCACCAGTGATCCGTCCCGAACGCGGTCCCGCTGGTGACGGCGGCGCTCGACTTGACGAGGCTTGGCGGTCCATTCATCACCGATACCAGCACCACGGTGCGGATCTCCGCCAACGTCTTGCGTCTCCTCGGCGCCGGACGGCCGCGGGCGTGTCGAGGCGACTTGGAACGGAGCTTGCTCGGCGGATGGCATGTTTGTCCGCCGGAGGCCCTCATGAACCGCCGCGCGTTCCTGTTCGGGACGATCACGAGCCTTGCCCTGCCGGCGGTGGCCCGTTCCGGCACGCTCGGCATCGATCTGCCGGAGCTACGCGGCAGCCTTGCCGTACCCGAAACGCGTCCGGTCACCCGGCGGACGGGGGACCGCAGCATTGAGCTGCAGGCTGCCATCAATCGCGCCGCCTCTGCCGGCCGCCCGCTCCGCATTCCTGCCGGTCGATACGAAGTCTCAAACATTCGCCTGCCGGACCGCGCCCGCCTCGTCGGCGTGCCCGGAGAAACGCGTCTCGTCTACTCGGGCGGAGGCCGATTCCTCTACTCGGAACAGGCGCGAACGCTCTCGCTCGAAGGGCTGGTCCTCGACGGGGCCAATCGCATGTTGTCCGATGAGGACGACGGCCTCCTGTCGCTGGCTTTCGTCGAGGATGCCGACCTTGCCCGCCTTGTCGTCCAGGGCAGCGTCGGGCATGGCGTATCGATGACGCGTACGGGCGGCAGCCTTCGAGATTGTCGCGTTTCCGGTTCTGCCGGAGTCGGCATCATGTCGACGGAAGGCAACGCCATGACGATCGCCGGCAACACGGTGAGCGACTGCGTTGGCGGCGGCATCCATCTGCGTCGGTGGATGGTTGGAGACGATGGCTCGGCGGTGCGAGACAATCATATCCAGGACGTTGGCCAAGCCGGTATCCGCCTGTCCTCGGCCGGCGCCGTTCGGATCTCCGGCAACGATCTCCACGCCATCGAGGGAGCGGCTATCGTGGCCGATGCCGCTTCGGCCGGGGCGTCCGTAAGCAACAACGCGATCGACGGCGCGGCGCTCGGCATCGCGCTGCTCGCCGGCGGCGACGACCGTCTGTCGCTTGTCGAGGGAAACGTCGTTCGCAACGTCGTCGAGGCGTCCGTTGTCGCGGCGGCCGGCAGGCGGGCGGGAGGCGTCGGAATCCATGTCGAGACGCACGGCTCGGTGACGGGCAACGTCGTCGAGGCCGCGCCGCATCTCGGCCTTTCGCTCGGCTGGGGGGCGATGCTCGGCAATGTCGTCGCCTCGGGCAATGTCATTCGGCGGGCCGGAACGGGTATCGGCGTATCGGTGCTGGCGTCCGAGCAGGCTACGATCGTTACCGGCAACCTCTTGGTCGACGTTCCCGGTGGCGCGATCCGCGGCATGCGCTTCGCCGCGTTCGCCACCGACGATCTGACACGAGTCGGAGCCGCCGCCTGGCCCGGCCTCACGGTTGGGGAAAACCGTGTCGCCTGATTGTGGATGGGCTGTGGGAAGGTTGGGCAGAATCTGTGGGTTCAGCCGCCGGAAAGCTGTGCGATCTCTCCTTTGAAACCTGTGTGCCCTTTGTCCACTTCCTGTGGGCAATCTGTGGAAAAGTCGTGTCCCTCGCTTTGAAACGACGGCCCGTGGCGGCGCCTGGACGCGCGGCCGACGGCCGAACGACCTTGGACATCGGGCGGAAGCCGCCGATATCCGCGACTTTCCGCTTGCCCGGCGAGCGGATTCGGCTTAGCGGAACCGCTTGATCCTTCTGGCCCCTTACCGGAAAGAGTTCCTCCATGGACAAGCCCGCCCACGAAAGCCTGCTGATCATCGATTTCGGCAGTCAGGTGACGCAGCTCATCGCCCGCCGGGTGCGAGAAGCCGGCGTTTACTGCGAAATCCATCCCTATCAGTCGGCAGCGGCGGCCTTCGAGAAGCTGCGGCCCAAGGGCGTGATCTTCTCCGGTGGCCCTGACTCGGTGACCCGCGAGGGCAGCCCGCGCGCGCCGCAGGCGGTCTTCGACAGCGGCGTCCCCATTCTTGCCATCTGCTACGGTCAGCAGACCATGGCTGTCCAGCTTGGCGGCAGCGTCGAGGGCGGACATGCTGCCGAATTCGGCCGCGCCGACGTGGAAATCCTCAAGTCGTCGCCGCTGTTCGAGGGGTTGTGGGAGGTTGGCAAGCGCTATCCGGTGTGGATGAGCCATGGCGACCGGGTGACGCAGGCGCCGGAAGGCTTCGAGGTGATCGGCATCTCGGAGAATGCGCCTTTTGCCATCGCCGTTGACGAGCGGCGGCATTACTACACCACCATGTTCCATCCCGAGGTGGTTCACACGCCCGATGGTGCCAAGCTCCTCGCCAACTTCGTCCATCGCATCGTCGGCCTCAAATCCGACTGGAGCATGTCGGCCTATCGCGCCGAGATGATCGCCAAGATCCGCGCGCAGGTCGGCAAGGGGCGTGTGCTGTGCGCTCTGTCCGGTGGCGTCGACAGCTCGGTGGCGGCCGTGCTGATCCATGAGGCGATCGGCGACCAGCTCACCTGTGTCTACGTCGATCATGGCCTGATGCGCCAGGGCGAGAGCGAGCAGGTGGTCGGTATGTTCAGGGATCACTACAACATCCCGCTCGTTCATGTTGATGCGTCGGACCTTTTCATCGGCCAGCTCGAAGGCGAGACCGATCCGGAGAAGAAGCGCAAGACCATCGGCCGCCTGTTCATCGAGGTGTTCGAGGCCGAAGCGAAGAAGATCGCCGCCGACGGTCGCGGCGCGCCGACCTTCCTGGCCCAGGGCACGCTGTATCCCGACGTGATCGAGAGCGTCAGCTTCTCCGGCGGCCCTTCCGTCACCATCAAGAGCCACCACAACGTCGGTGGTTTGCCGGCGCGCATGAACATGAAGCTGGTGGAGCCGCTGCGCGAACTGTTCAAGGACGAGGTACGTGCGCTCGGCCGCGAGCTCGGCCTGCCAGAGAGCTTCATCGGTCGTCATCCCTTCCCCGGTCCCGGCCTTGCCATCCGCCTGCCGAACGGCGTGACGCGTGAAAAGCTGGACATCCTCAGGAAAGCCGACGCCATCTATCTGGAGGAGATCCGCAAGGCCGGCCTCTACGACAAGATCTGGCAGGCCTTCTCGGTGCTGTTGCCGGTGCAGACCGTGGGCGTGATGGGCGACGGCCGCACCTATGACCGCGTGCTGGCGCTGCGCGCCGTCACATCGGTCGACGGCATGACCGCCGACTTCTTCCCTTTCGACATGGGCTTTCTCGGTCGCACGGCCACCCGCATCATCAACGAGGTGAAGGGCGTCAATCGCGTCGTCTACGACGTGACCAGCAAGCCGCCGGGAACCATCGAGTGGGAATGAAATGATGTGGTTCGCGGCGTTTCGCGAACTATCGCAACATCATCATAACTAACTGAAATCAAACAAAAAGTCAAGTGTCCACTATCGGGGCCTATCGCCTTGAAGCGATGGGCTCTGACGGTGTGCGCGACGGTATGCTTTTTTCGCCGTCAGCCGGATTTTTGCCCTACCGTCAGGCCGAAAACTGAAGCAGTTCACGGAAAACCGAGTTAGTACGCTGTTTTATAACGATTATTCTCGTCAATTGACGGTATCGGATTTGACGGTAAAATTGGGGCTCGAAAGGCACTTTGGATCGTCAACGAGGCCGTCCCCATGCTCACCGACATGGCCATCAAGAGGCTGAAACCAAAAGATAAATTATACAAGGTGGCCGACCGTGACGGTATGTACGTTTCCGTCGCCACGACAGGCCAAATCACCTTCCGGTACGACTACCGTTTGAACGGTCGCCGGGAGACGCTGACGATCGGTCGCTATGGCCCCGATGGCCTCACGCTCGCCGAAGCCCGCGAGCGCTGCATCGCGGCCCGCAAGCACGTGGCGGAGGGGCTTTCTCCCGCGCACGAGAAACAGCGCGACAAACGGCGCAAGGCCATGGAGCGCAGCTTCGGCGCGGTAAGCGCCTTATGGATCAAGGAAGCGCGCATGGCGGAAAGCACCCGCTCGATGCGCAAGGCGATCCTCGATCGCGACATTCTCCCCGCCTGGAAGAACCGCCTTCTGACCGAGGTGACGCCGGACGATCTGCGCCAGCTCTGCGCCAAGGTGAAAGAGCGCGGCGCCCCCGCGACCGCCATCCACGCCCGCGACATCGTCAAACAGATCTTCGCCTTCGCCATCCTGCATGGCGAGAAGGTGCCGAACCCGGCCGACGAGGTCGGGCCGGCCTCGATCGCGACTTTCCAGCCGAAGGACCGGGCGCTGTCGCCGGCCGAGATCAAGATCATGCTGCAGCAGATCGAACACGTGCCGACCCTGCCGACGATCCGTCTTGGCTTGCGTCTGATCCTGCTCACCATGGTGCGCAAGAGCGAGCTGCAGGACGCGGTCTGGGACGAGGTCGATTTCGAGAACGCCGTCTGGACCATTCCGAAGGAGCGCATGAAGCGGTCGAAGGCCCACAACGTCTACCTCTCGCAACAGTCGCTCGATATCCTCATCGCCCTGAAGACCTGCGCCGGCAATTCGCGCTTCCTGCTGCCGTCCCGCTATGACGCCGACGCTCCTATGTCGCGCGCGACCTTCAATCGCGTGACAACGGCCGTCGTGGCGCGGGCGAAGAAGGAGGGGCTGCCGCTGGAGCCGTTCACGGTTCATGACCTGCGTCGGACCGGCTCGACGCTGCTGAACGAGATGGGCTTCAACAGCGACTGGATCGAGAAATGCCTCGCCCACGAGGACGGGCGCTCGTCACGTGGCGTCTACAACAAGGCGGAATACGAACCGCAGCGCCGACACATGCTGCAGCAATGGGCCGACATGATCGATGCCTGGGTGAACGGCCAGAAGCGGGTGCCGACACTATTGCCACCGTTGGTGGTGTTTGTGGGCGGTCGAGAGGAAGGCTGACGAGGCGCGGACAGGCCCATCTGAGAACTGTCAAAGGGGTGAAGCTAAGCGGGATAAGCTGCCGGTAATTCCTCTTTGCAGTTGCTTTGTTGGTGATTCCGGATCGCCAACTAAGAGTGATAGCCGAATCGCCTTAGGTGTTCGTCACAATCTTTCACGCGCGCAGCGCTTAGTGGAGAAAACATGCTCCGCGCCTGTAACGTGAGTTCTATCGCGCGAGCGGCATTCGTTGGGAATGTATCGTGGGCTTCACCAACCAGCCAAATTGCTTCATGGTAGACGTCGCCGAGTTCTTTTGCGACGTCGCCCGCCAGTCTGAATTGGGAGATAGCTTGGTCGGGGTTGCCTAGAATTGAATATGCGATGCCGATATTTCCAAGTGTTCGGCCTTCGCTTCGCTTGTCACCAAGATCGCGCGCAATATCCAATGCGACAGCATAGTCACGTAGTGCGCGACGCAGGCGTCGGGTTCCGCCGATATTTTTTCGAACGATGGCGGCATTACCGAGGGCAATTCCTCTCTTTTCGGCCTCATGGTACTTCTTGGCCAATTTTTCAGCACGGAGATAGTACCTGAGTGCACTTACAAATTTCCGCTCATCGGCTGATATGACGCCTAGTTCTATTAATGAAGAAATTGTGCCTCGTATGTTTTTTGTGGTGTTGGACAGCCTAAGGGCGTTGGACGCGGCGCCACGGGCGGCATTCAAATCCTTGCCAATATCGCGAACGCACCGCGCCAAAGATAGTAGAATGTCAATTTTGAGCTGTTGGCCTGCTGGTAATTTCGTAGCTTTCCTGAACCAATATCTGGCATCATGAGGTCTTGCGGCTGCACGCAAGAGTGCCCCAATCATATATGCTCGAAAAGAAGCACCGTGCGTTTCAGTGCTCTCCCGAAACCATTCTATGACGTGCTCGCACCAGTTGCTGGTGTGCGGAGGCAATGGCAGTGACCTATATGGGGCTGCAATCTGCGCTACAAGAACACTCGTGTCGCATGTGATTCGGATACCGTCGAATAAGCTAAACGGTCCAGCAGAAGTGTTTCCAAGAAGTGTCTCAATAGTTGCGCTGCTACCGGCACCACTTTGATGTGCAACAAGAACTATTGGCGGTGCTGATGAAGCAATCCTAGACAGGATGGGGTTTATGTCAAAGCGGTCTGAGCCACTATAGCCAACAACCAAGATAACATCGGCACTCGTGAACATGAAGGCTTGCTGGAGTGCAGATTCGCGAGCCGCCACGCCGCGCTGACTCGCTACCCGGCGAATCGTGATGCCGAGGCTTGTTTCGTCGTGCGCACTTCCGTGAATCTTAAGCAGAGGTAAGGGGTGCGCCCTGGCTTTCCAAGACGAGAATTTATCTTCCTGCCAAATTCGTTCAAAGGGCACTGAGGCGGAAAGAAGCGCTTCTTCAAATAGACTATCGAAGTTCGTCGTAACGATACCCACCAGATCTCCAGACCGTGCCAACTGTGCGGTTAGGTTGTGAAATAGGCAGGGAAGGCCAGCTTGAAATATCTGGTAAAGCGGAACGGGGTTAGAGCACTGAGCTATTGTCTCGATAATTAACTCAAATGGCAAAGGGGTACTGACTAATAATTTCCTTGTTCCTGCTGGTATTTTAAGTGCTTCGAAGATTTTATCTCGAAGATCGTTTGCTATAGGAAGGCCTGAATTTCGTGAAATGCCCGCGCCTGCAAACACCAAGATACGTTTGCTTGTTACGTATCTGGCAACGGCACTAATATCAGTCGCTCCGCATGTGGGAGACACCGGAAATGAAACCATAGCGTGCTTCATCCATTTAGTGGCGAATATATATTACCGGACAAATAAAAGTTGAGTAAGCAGGGAAACCGCCTATTTCCGTTGTATCGACGTCTTGACCGGCCTCGTCCGCCGCTGACGAACGTCCGGCGCTGGTGCTCTACGCAAAGAGTCTGCTTCCGATGCACGGCGTCGTTCGTCGAGCCAGATCTCAACCTCGGATAGATCCCACACCACGCAACGCGGCGTCAGAAAGAAGCGCTTCGGGAACTCGCCGCGCTGTTCCATCTCGTAGATCGTCGTGTCGGCGAGTGGCACGATCCTGCGAAGCTCTGGACGACGGATCACGCGCTTGAACAATTCGGCGGATGGTTGAAACCGCTTGAGGGTACTCTCCGCTGGTCCATCAGTGGAGTGCCGCCTGGTCTCGACTTCCTGCTCCTGATCTTCGTGGGCAGTGGATTGTTTGCGTTGCATGTCGATCGCCTTCGATCGCTGTGGAATGACTGCGACCAAGGTGATGCATGTTGCTCGTGCGTTGAAGGCATCAGGCGTCGGCGTGCGGGAAACGGCGGCCATCGCGCGAGAATCGGAAGGTAATCGCGGGCGATGTTACGCCCCTTGCTCCCCAATGCCCGTTGCGTCCTTTCCTGAGTGCACTGTGCCTGTGGCCTTCGATATTTCCCTCTCGACGAGTTCCGGTAACGCTGGCCGCCGCCGCGGCGCGGTCAAGCCCGGCCCGCACCAGACCGAGTAGGGCCTGACCGCGCCGCTCAATTGCGCCGGCCGAACGCCTCCTCGCCCTCGATCGGAGGGTGACTTCGAATGGAGGCCGACATGGCCGCAGCGCTCATCACCGACGAACTCTATGCCCGGCTTCTCGCCAATGGCGCTCGCAGCGCCGCCGGCGAGGACATCGATCCGCGCCCCGTCGTCAAGCTCTTCACACCGGACGCCGGCGCCACCTGGCTTCTCACCGAAGCCGATCCCGAAGACCCCGATCGTCTGTTCGGCCTCTGCGATCTCGGACTTGGCGAACCCGAACTCGGCTATGTCAGCCTTGCCGAAATCCGCACGGTGCGCGGACGGCTCAGGCTTCCGGTCGAGCGTGACCTCCACTTCAGGGCCGAGCATCCCTTGAGCTGGTACACTCAGCACGCTCGCCAATCCGGCAGGATCGTCACCGACTGACGATCGCATCGGCGCCCCGCCTTCGGGCGGGGCGCTTCGTCGTGCTCATGAGGAAAGACAGCGATCAGTATGCTCGGCTTTCAGGTTATACGGCTTTGTACATCCTGATCCGGTCATTCTTCCCGGCGCTCGCTTTCGCTCGTGCCGGTCGGGTTGCTTGGGGGCGCTGCCCCCTGGCGCGGTGCAAGGGATCGCTGACGCTCGGCCGGGACGGTTTCCCCGGCCTTCCGCGCGGATGCCTGTTTCAGACTCGCCCATAGGTTCGATCCGCTTGTGCAGGCCGGGTGATCCCCCCCCGTCCCGACCGCCCTTGCACCTTGCACCCCCCGGTCTCG
The DNA here is from genome assembly GCF_950100655.1 of Pleomorphomonas sp. T1.2MG-36. Classification (NCBI taxonomy): domain Bacteria; kingdom Pseudomonadati; phylum Pseudomonadota; class Alphaproteobacteria; order Hyphomicrobiales; family Pleomorphomonadaceae; genus Pleomorphomonas; species Pleomorphomonas sp. T1.2MG-36. The sequence continues at coordinate 29,101 of NZ_CATNLY010000012.1, read as the reverse complement.
GCGACGGCCAGGGTTGCAGCGCAGCGCTGCGCTCCAACCCAAGCCAAAGGATCAAGACCATGACCAACACAGTCGAAACCATCGCCACGGTTCTCGAAACTTCCGCCACCGAGAATGGCGCGGTGCTGTTCGTGCCATTGAACAAGCTGAAGAAATCGCCCCGCAACGCCCGCAAGACCCCGCACAGCGAGGCCCATGTCGAGGCGCTGGCGGCCAGCATCGCCGCCAAGGGGATGCTGCAAAATCTGGTGGTGGAGCCGGAAACGAACACGGACGGCGAACTGACTGGCTTCTATTTCGTCACCATCGGCGAAGGCCGCAGGCTAGCGCAGATGCTGCGCGTGAAGCGCAAGCAAATTAAGAAGTCCGAACCGATCCGCTGCGTTCTGGATACCGAGAACGATGCGACAGAGATCAGCCTCGATGAGAACGTCACCCGCGAGGCGATGCACCCCGCCGACCAGTTCGAGCGCTTCCGCGAGTTGGCAGAAAATCGCGGATGGGGCGCGGAGGAAATCGCCGCCCGGTTCGGCGTGACCGCTCATGTCGTCAGACAGCGGCTTCGCCTCGGTGCGGTCAGCCCCAAGCTGATGCAGGTCTATCGGGAGGGCGGCTTGTCGCTGGACCAGTTGATGGCCTTCGCCATCACCGAGGATCATGACCGGCAGGAGCGGGTCTACGAGAACCTGTCGTGGAACCGCGACCCTTCGGCCATCCGGCGGGACCTGACCAGAATGAATGTCGCGGCGACCGACCGGCGGGCAATCTTCGTCGGGGCGGACGCTTATGCGGAGGCGGGTGGCACCATCATCCGCGACCTCTTCACCGAGGACCGGGGCGGCTATTTCGAAGACGCCACGCTGCTGGACAGGCTGGTCATCGACAAGCTGGAAGGCATCGCGGCGCGAGTACAGGCAGCCGAAGGATGGAAGTGGGCTTCCGTTCATATCGACTTCCCCCACGCGCACGGGATGCGACGGTCCTATCCGCATCCGGTCGACCTGTCGGAGGAAGACGTTGCGGCCCATGGCGCGGCGCAGCAGGAGTACGACCGCCTGTCGTCGGAGTACGAAGGTTACGAGGAACTGCCGGATGAGGTGGATCGGCGGTTCGGTGAGCTTGAAGCGGAGATCGAACGGATCGACGCCAAGCGCCACGCCTATGACACCGATGAGATCGCGCGCGGTGGCGTGTTCGTCATTCTGAACCACGACGGCACGGCCCGTATCGAACGCGGCTTCATCCGCGCCGAAGACGAGGCCCCGAGACCGGAGGAGGTGGAGGGGGCCACCATCACGGGGGATAGCGAAATCGTCGGGGACGAGGGAAGCGGCGAGGATGCTGAACCACAGCCGGACGACGAGGAGGCCGAGGATGCGGGGAAGCCGATATCGGACCTTCTCATCCGCGACCTGACCGCCCATCGTACCCTGGGTCTGCGTCTCGCCCTCGGCGAGCAGCCGGACATGGCGCTTGTCGCCGTGGTTCATGCACTGGCGGCGCAGACCTTCTATCACGGCGGGGAAGCGTCGTGCCTCGAAATCCGGTTGACCAGCGCCATGCTCGCCTCTCACGCGGACGGGATCGAAGACACGCCTGCTGCGAAGGCACTGGCGGATCGTCATGCCGGATGGGCATTGGACATGCCGCGCGATGTGGCGGATCTGTGGGATTTCGTCGGCGGTCTGGACCATGCGAGCGTGTTGGCCTTGCTTGCCCATTGCGCCGCCCAGACCGTCAATGCGGTGAGGATACCGTGGGAGCAGAAGCCCAATGCCCGTGCGACGGCGGAAAAACTGGCGAGTGCGGTGACGCTGGACATGGTGGTACACTGGACCCCGACCGTTCAGACCTATCTCGGTCGCGTCACCAAGGCATACATTCTCGCAGCCGTGCGGGAAGGTGTCGGTGATGGAGCCGCCGAGCGGATCGTGGGTTTGAAGAAGCCGGAGATGGCGCAGGCTGCCGAACAACTTCTCGCAGGGACCGGCTGGCTGCCGTCCGTGTTGCGCGCCGCACGGCCCGCATCGCGCGATGCGGTGTCGGAAGCGGAACCCTTCGCGCAAGCTGCCGAATGAGGACGAGCCGGGATCGCGCGAGCGGTCCCGGCCTTCCTGTTACATCAAGGGTGCTCGTAGCAACCTTTGGTATTAGCGATGCAAACAGCATTTCTTGTACTTCAGTCCGCTGCCGCAAGGGCAGGGTTCGTTTCGTCCGACCTTTTTAGCCGTCCGTCCCATGATCTCAAGCGGAACAGGCGCACGTCGCGGCAGTGTCGCAAGAACTCTGTCCATGGCGTGATCTTGCTTCCAGGGGGCAACCAAGCCAATCGCATGCCTAATTTGGAGGTCGTCAGGGCGAAGGACGAGACCGTACCAACGATCAGCTTTGAGGTCGTACTTTTTTAATTGGCAGTGCTGGAGAATTTTTCCCCGCGCAATTTCATCCGGCAGTGCACTGAGATGAATTTTCAATCCGGCAGACTGCCCCTCAAAGGGGAATGTGAGATCTTTGGTTGTGTGGTCCTTCACCGCTGCTCGAATTTGGCTTTCGAGTGCCCGCGACAGCCCATCTGCTGTTGCGCTCGAAAGCTGCAGTATCCAAAGACCCAGCTCAGTTAGTTCTGGGATCGTTGCTTGTTGAATTTGGTCAAGAATCGCACCAGTACGCGTTCCGCGATACCGTGTCAGCACCCCTTCACTTCAGGGTTTCCGGATACGCCTTGTCGCCTCACTGCCATTGCAACATCGACATGTGCCGTGAAATCCTCTCCAAGGTTGACCATGTCGTACTTGGGGTCGAGCCAGAGATTGTTTCGAAGATGATATGAAAAAGGGATCAGCTCATTGGTGATGAGAAGTTTGTCGTACGCCTGAGCTCGCAAATCGAGGTAGTTCAAGAATTGTAGTGGAGAATTGAGAAATTCCGCGATGACGTCCAGAGTGAAAACGTCCGTCACTAACGGCGGCCTCACGGAAGCTGTGGCACGAACCTTTAGGAATTGGCGGCATTGAAAGCTCAAGGCGGGGTAGTGGTCGGCCAAAACACACACTGGAAAAATAACAGAAATGGAATTCTTGATTTTTACTTCTGCTTTGGTCGGGTCTCGAAATGTGAATGCACTTGGATTTTGCAGTGCTTCTGCACAAAGTAACGCCTGATCGTATGCGTTCTCGACAGCCTTCTTGAAGTCATCCCGCAGTGCGCGGTCATTGCCTTTACGCGCTTCAAGCGTCAAGCGCTTAGACTTAGCTTGCACGACGATTGCGTGATTGCCGAACAGGACTAATGCGTCGGCTTCAGCATATCGATTCTTGCCACGATAGATGTCGATGTTTCGCAGAACGCGAGCTTCGCCGAAAGCCGATCGGAGCCGATCGCTCGTATACGCCTCTGTGAAGTCCCCCCGATGTGCAGTAGCAGTAGAACGATAGTTATCGTCCGCCATCATCCAAAAAAATGGTGACTCGTACAGAGATTCTTGAAGCTGGTAGTGCTGAAGTAAGACATAAGAGCCATCGGCAAGGCGCAGGATTGGCCGCGCATTCGTTTCGTTGAATTCGCTAATGCCAGTAAAAGAGGAGTTTCGCTCGTGATCTTCAAACTGAAAGGCACGGAGGACCGTGTCGATAGTTGTCGCCTCCAGACCCGATCTGTCAGCAACCTCCTTCGCAGTGAACATGAAAGCAGGCAGAAAGGTCCACTCATCTGGACTTTTTGCGCGCATCTCTTCGCGAATTGAAACAAGCTTGGAAATGTGCCCTTCGCCGATCGCCTTTGTAACAGCTAGAGCATCGGCAATACTGAAGCCACGCGCGTCCGCAAGCCAATGATCATCAGAACGGTATTTCAGAGCTGTTATGGCTTCGTATTGGAAGTTGTATGCAGCCTCGCCTCCATAAAAGATGGGTTCGCGCATCGCAGCCCCGTCATCGAATGGATCTCTCCCCTCCGTGAGAAGTGCAGCCCAATCCTTTCCTCCCAAAAAGGCATTCGTTGCCATCGCGTGATGAAGTTCGCTCATCAATGAATCTGTGCGATCAACGTAGGTCTGCATGATTTGTGGATCTGGTAACTTTAGACCTATCGGTGCGCGAGCCATCAAGCCAATTAATGTCGATATTTCGCTTCGGATAAGGCTGGATCCCTCATAGTGATGGTCCATGTCTTTCGTGGTTAGATTTTCGCCGAACCTAATTATGTTATCCCGAAAACAAAAATATGCTATCGCATGAATGTACCCGTCTGACGCGCATAGAGCGGCGATCTCTTCAAATACCTCTTCTTCATTGCGAGATGCGGACTTTGTATCGTTTCGACCCGTTTGCAATTGTTCTCTCCTCAAATGAGTCGCATTTCGCATCTTCTTCTTTGAAGAGGTTCGCATCGTTTGGTGGCCAGTCGCAACACGGATGTTGTTCCGGGAGAACTCCACGGTCACTGCCTTTCAGGCCGAGTGAGTACTCGGCTACGCCGGAACCAGTCCGCGAGCCGTGGCCGCAACTTTCACCATCTCGGTCGGGACAGCCAGCCGTCTCGGGAAAGGGCCAGCCATGACAGCGATCCGGCTGGCCGGTCTCATCCAGTGATAGGCAACTGCTCGCATCATCATATCTCTATCGTTCTGCCGAGCCGCGCCCACGGCGTCCTCGAATGGATTGGGTCTGACCGAAGACCGGCTACGCCTCGATCGTCTTCCCGCAACGTCCGTCGCCAGCTTTTTTCCGCCGCCTTCGGCTTTGCATCGCGAGGCAAAAAAGCCGTCGCCGGCCGCCTTCCACTGCGTTTCAGCCCTCCGGGTGCGGGGCCGATCGTCCCCGGTCGCACGACCACCATCGAGGTCGCGATAGGCGCGGCCCGAAGAACGGAGACACGACAATGGCGACCATTGGCACCTTCACCAAGAACGACAACGGCGCGGGCTTCACCGGCGCGGTCAAGACCCTGACCCTCAACGTCAAGGCCAAGTTCGTCCCCACCGATGGCGAAAGCGAGCGCGGCCCCGACTTCCGCATCATCGCCGGCCCCTCGGTCGAGTTCGGCGCGGCCTGGAAAAAGACTGCCCGCGAGACCGGCCGCGACTATCTCTCGGTCAAACTGGACGATCCGAGCTTCCCGGCCCCAATCTACGCCAGCCTGGTCGAGGACGAGGGCGGCGAAGCTCACAACCTCATCTGGTCCCGCCGCAACGGCGACTGAGGCCGAGCACCTCCGAAGCCCCGCTCTCAGGCGGGGCTTCGGTCTGCTTCTAGTTCTGGCACCCGCCGTCTTCATGATAAATAGGGCGAGAAACAACAGATGATACAGTCTTCTTCCTGAAGATGTATTGAACAGACGAAGGACCGAGCAATGGACGCCGCCGAAACCATCTCGTTTGAAATTCTGGAAGACGGCGGCGTCTTCCATCATGGCGACCGATACGATGAGATCGTCGATGAGTTCGACGCGGCAATGGATGCACGCAATAGTGGACGCCTGAGTGAAACAAAATACGTTTCGAGCTTGAAATCTCTAGTCGAACGCCGACCGGAATTCATCGACGGTCACGCACATCTAGGATTTGCGCTGATGGACCAGGGAAAGCCGAAGCTAGCGTTGCAGGCCTGCCGACGCGGCTACGAGGTCGGTGAGCGTGCCATCCCGGCCGGATTCTCAGGCGTCATCGAATGGGGCTTTCTTGAAAACCGGCCGTTCCTGCGGGCCGCGCAGGGCGCGCTTCTCTGCCACCTACGACTCGGCCAGCACCGGGAAGCCTTGGCGATGATGGAGAAGGTCCTGCGCTGGAACCCGAACGACAATCAGGGCCTGCGCTTCATCATCGGATCGGAGTATCTGCGAACTGGCGATTACGCCAAGGCCGCTTCAATTTTCCGCGACGAAGCCGGAAGCTATCCTCCCTATCACTATGAGGCGGGGCTGCTTCACCTGTTGAAGGGAGACCGGATTGCTGCCGCGACCAGCCTGCGCCGAGGCTTCGCTGCGAATGTCTATGTCGCGGAGATGCTATGCGGCAATCCCGATCCGATGGCGCTCGCCATCTGGCACGGCTCAAACCTCGCCGAGGCCGAGACGGCGCACGAGTACCTTGATCACTTCGCCGATCTCTGGCGCAAGGCGCCGGATGCCATCTCGTTTCTGCACTGGCTTTTCAACCATCCGAAGGTCTTGGTCGAGCGCGCCAGCGTGATGGCATGCAAGGAGGCCCCGCGCTGGGAACACGATCCGATTCAGCGTCGAAAGCTGATTGACGCCGAGGAGGTCGCTCTCGCTGCTATCGATGATCGTCTCTCCAAGGAGATCGTCGTCGAACGTGCGGATCGCGACGGGCGGATGGTCGCTCCGTGGCTTCATGCACAATCGCGGCGGCGCCCCCGGTCCTAGCGGGATCAGGATTTACTGCTTTCCGGCATTGCGACATTGCGCATTTTGATCTGGTCTGGCGATCGGCATCCGCCTGCACTCTTGCCGGGCGGGTTTGGCTAAGGGCTCCGCCCCCGCGCGATGCAAGGGATCGCTGGTGCTCGTCCGGGCCGGTGTCCCCGGCCTTCCTTCACTTCGTTCCGTGCAGGCCGGGTGATCCCCCTCCGGCCCGGCAGCCCTTGCACCTTGCTACCCCGGTCTCGGCGACGGCCAGGGTTGCAGCGCAGCGCTGCGCTCCAACCCAGCCCCACGGAGACAGACCATGTATCATCATCTCGCCACCCGGTTCGGCCGCAACTCTCACCAGATCAGCGGGCGCGAGGCCCTCGACAACGAGGCCCTTCACCGTCATGTCCCTTCAGTGTTCGCGCGTGAGGCGCACGACAGTCGGTCGGAACGTTACGTCTACGTCCCCACCATCGAGATCGTGGAGGGGCTGCGCCGGGAAGGGTGGTTTCCGTTTTTCGCGGTGCAATCGGTTCCCCGTGACGGTGCTCGTCATGGGCACGCCAAGCACATGCTGCGCCTGCGCCGGGATGACAGGATCGGCAAGCCGGAAGCGGCGGAAGTCATCATCGTCAACAGCCATGACGGGACCAGCGCCTATCAGATGTTCGCGGGGATGCTCCGTTTCGTCTGCACCAACAGCATGATTGCGGGAGAGCGGTTCGAGGAAGTCCGCGTTCCTCATAAGGGTGGTATTCAGGACCAGATCATCGAAGGCGTCTACACCGTCGCGCAGGACTTCCCGCGCCTTATCGGTGCGACCGAGACGATGAAGGACACCCGGCTCTCGCGGGACGAGCAGCAGGTGTTGGCCGAGGCGAGCCTCGTCGCGCGCTATGGCGAGGAGGAAAGCCCGGTTCGCCCGGATCAGATTATCGCCCCGCGCCGCCGCGAGGATGCCGGGCAAAGGCTGTGGCAGACGTTCAACGTCATTCAGGAAAACCTCATCCGGGGCGGGCTGGATGGACGGAGGCGGACTTCGGATGGCCACATCCGCCGCAGCACCACGCGGCCCATCAACGGCATCGACCAGAATGTCGGGCTGAATCGTGCCCTGTGGACGCTGGCCGAAGGAATGCAGCGGCTGAAGAGCGCTTGACACCCGCAAAGCCGTGGAGCCGTGAATCCGGCTTCACGGCTTCCCGCAGAAGCGTGGATCAGATTTCACGGCGATCCGCCTTTACGGATCGGCGGGTTACCGCCGAGCAAGAAATACGCGGCTCGCCGGGCATGGCCCGGCTCGCGAAGGAGCCTCAAAATTGATCCGAATTATCTTCAAATAGTGATCGGCCAACGCGATCAACATATCGGAGAATAATGGCTTCAACCTGAAGCGGTACATCGCGAACATTTCCTCTTTCCAGCAACGTGTAAATGCTGGACGAGAGGTGACGCCATGCCGAGTACAGATTGGCGCTCGCCGGCCGCTTATGCACATGCCAAGAGCATTTCTGCCGCCGGCTTTGCCTGGGAGTACCTTCGTCGCGATGAAGATTATCGCCGCGACTTCCATCGCGTGAGGCGGTTGTCACGCCTCGACAGCGATGCGCAGACGGCGTTCTCGGAACGCTGGGGGTTGCGATTTCCCGACGGACCCGACTCTTTCCGCCGACCGGGCCGCGCTGTTCTGGATGCCGTCTCTGCTGCCTGACGCCTTCGAGCTTCATCCCCGTTCACGGAGCGTGGACGATCCCGCCATGACGATCGGCCTGCCGGCGTTGTCGGGTCTCGATGCTCGCGTGGCGGAGGATGGGACGTGGCACGGTCTCTGGCGGTCGGCGGAGGTGGACCATCAGTTCTGGCTCTCAGATCCACCGCCCGGCACCAAGAAGGCCTATGTCGTCATCTTGCCGGTCGACGCCTTGCTGGAGCATCGCGCCGAAGCGGTGTTGCGATTCTGGCGCACGTTGATGGGGCGGCCAAACGGCGAGCGCCATCACGCGTTGCCCGCGCAGACCCGAGACCGGCATATTCTGATCCTGCGCACCCTCGACGGTCGCACCGATGGTGCCAGCTATCGCAAGCTCGCGGAAACCCTGCTGGGCTTTCACGGCAACAAGACCGCTTGGGAGAGCGATCCCCGCAAGAACCAAGCGCGTCGTCTCGTGGCCGATGGCACTCACTACATGCGCGGCGGCTATCGCGAACTTCTCCATTATCCCGTCCGCCTGCCGCGCCGCTGAACGCGGGCGCGCGATCTCCTAAAACTCACATCGCCAGGGGTGCCGAAATCGCACTCCCCCGATTCCGGCACGCTGCAAGCCGCCGTTCCTCCGCCACGGTTCGCCATGACCCGCTGCCACCGCCGGCAGCCATCCGAACCGACCCGGAGGCACGATCATGCTCGACCCGAAGACGGGGTTGCCGCCGCGTTTCCTGCGCACGCCCGACGCGGCGCGTTTCCTTGGCATTTCGCTCAGGACGCTGGAGAAGCACCGCACCTACGGCACCGGCCCGACCTATCGCAAGATCGGCGGCCGCGTCATCTACGCGCTCGAAGACCTGCAGGCCTGGACGGCCATCGGCGCGCGTAAATCCACCACGGATCAGACTGCCGGCCGGGTCTTTCCGGCGCGGCCTCTGACGCCCGCCGAGCGGGGAGCACGCTGAATGAGCGGCTCCTCTCGACCAGACGGCAAGCACCGGAGCGAACGCCAGCGGCTCGATCCCTTCGTGGTCGCCACCGGCGACGCCAGCCCACGTGATCAGCGCGATCTCATGGAACGGCCGTTCTTCTCGCTGTCGAAGACGCCGCGGATCAAGCCGATCCTCTACAAGACCGCCGATGTCGAGGTGCAGGTGCTGGGGATGCCCGAGCACGGCATGGCGACGATCTGGGATGCCGATGTGCTGATCTGGGCCGCCTCACAGATCGTCGCGGCCGAGAACCACGGCCTGCGCACGTCGCGCTTCTTTCGCTTCACACCCTACCAGCTCCTGCGCGGTGTCGGCCGCCCAACCGGAAACCAGCAGTATCTTCTGCTGAAGGCCTCGCTCGCACGGCTGCAATCGACCGTCATCGCCACGACGATCCGCAACGGCGTGCAATGGCGCCGTCGCCAGTTCTCCTGGATTAACGAGTGGGAGGAGATGACGACGCGAGAGGGCCGTGTCGAGGGCATGGAGTTCGTCCTGCCCGAGTGGTTCTACAACGGCGTCGTCGACCGCTCGCTGGTGCTGACCATCGACCCGGACTATTTCCGGCTGACCGGCGGCATCGAGCGCTGGCTCTATCGCGTCGCGCGCAAACACGCTGGCCATCAGCGACACGGCTGGCTGTTCGAGATCGGCCATCTCCACGCCAAATCCGGCAGCCTCGCGCGTATCTCCGATTTCGCGCTCGATCTGCGCCGGATCGTCCTCCGTCAGCCCTTGCCCGGATATCGCCTGTCGATCGAACGCGAGGGGCGGCGTGAACTGCTTCGCATACGGCCCGTCCAACAATTCACAGTGCCTGTGGATGAGCCTGTGAATCGCATCGGCAGATCAGGCGCAACCGGTATCGGCACATCAGGCGCAGGTCTGTCGGCAGATCGGGCGCATGGATCGCAGTTATCGCTCTGGTCCGAAACACGAAATTCGACCGCTAACCTAGAGTCTAACAGAGAATCTAACTCTTCCTTGTTGGCGCGCGCGAAACGCGGCCCTGGTGCCGGTGCCGCCGGAAGGCGGACGCCATGATCATCGCACTCCTCAATCAGAAGGGTGGCGTCGGCAAGACGACGCTGGCGCTGCATCTCGCCGGCGAATGGGCCGGGAGAGGCAAGCGCGTGACCCTCATCGACGCCGATCCGCAGGGTTCGGCGCTGGATTGGTCGCAGCAACGGGCGCGTGAGAACGGTGTCCGGCTGTTCGGCGTCGTCGGTCTGGCGCGCGACACCTTGCACCGGGAAGCGCCGGAACTGGCACGAGATGCCGATCACATCGTCATCGATGGACCGCCGCGCATCGCCGGACTGATGCGGTCCGCATTGCTGGCCGCCGACCTGGTGCTGATCCCCGCCCAGCCATCGCCGTTCGACGGCTGGGCCTCAGCCGAGATGCTGGCGCTCGTCGCCGAAGCGCGCATCTACCGGCCAGCCTTGGCGGCGCGCTTCGTGCTCAACCGCTGCGGCGCACGTACCGTCATCGCCCGCGAGACCGCCGAGACGCTCGCCGATCATGACCCGCCGGTGCTGTCGACCACCATCGGCCAGCGCGTCGTCTTCGCCGATGCCGCGCAGTCCGGCCGGCTCGCTTCTGAAATCGATCCCGACAGTCAGGCCGCGCGCGAGATCGCGGCGCTTGCTGCGGAGATCGGACGGCTCAGTATCGACAGGGCGAAGTCATGAGCGCTCACCCGATCCGTCGCCGCTTTGCGGCCCGGCCCGCCGATCCGGAAAACTGGATCAAGGCAGCCGATGCACCGCGCACCGACGAGGTTGCACGCTTCACCGCACGGCTGACCATCGACATCACGCCGGCCTTGCGCGGTCGCATCAAGATCGTCGCCTTTCAGCGCGGCATCACCGTCGCCGACATGCTGCGCGACTTGCTCGCGCGTGAATTCCCGCCGACCACCGATGGAGATCGCCCATGACCGGTGCCACCGCTTCCCGTTCACATGTCGGTATCGCACCGCATACCCAGTCCGCCGACGCTTTCACGCAAGTCGAACTGACGCACATCGAGAAGCGGCTCGAGAACTGGATCAGGTTCGGCCACAAGGTGCGCGAACAGGTACTCGACCGCCGTCGGCGTGTTTTCTTCTTCCGGCCCTGTAGTCTCTTCGCCTTTGTGCGGTGGGCGTCGAACGACTTCGGCACGATCACGTCACGCATCGACATCGTGCGCGCGGTGGCGCCGGGCGAACCCTACCAGACGCTGCCTTTCGTGCGTCCCGGCGGCGAGATCCTGCTCAGAATCGAGGGATGGCCCAAGGTCGAGCGCGTGCTTCAGCACATCGATGCCATCGATGCGATCGGCATCGACGCGACCGAGGTGTCGCCCAATCACTGGCGGCACGTTCACAACCGATTGACCGTTGGCCATGAGCCGCGTGCCTACACCGTCGACCAGCACCAGGCGTTTCTGTTGCGCCGGAGGGCGGAACCATGACCCGGTTCGGTTACGTCATGGTGACGTACTTCTCCGTGATGGGCGTCGCCGTCGCATCGTTCATTCCCACGCCGCTGCGCCTCGTCTGGAACGCATCCGCGAGTGTTCCGATCGGCCTCTACGATCTCGCCCCGACGCTGGTCCTGGAGGTCGGCGATCTCGTTGCAGTCCTTCCGGACAAACCGCTCGCCGACTTCATGGTGGAGCGCGGCTATATCGGCCGCGGCGTGCCGCTCCTGAAGCGCGTCATGGCCCTGCCGGGACATGAAGTCTGTCGTACCGGGCGCACCATCACGGTCGATCATGTGCCGCTCGGCGACGCGCTCGACCGTGACCGCATGGGGCGCGATCTGCCAGTCTGGCAGGGCTGTCGGACGGTAGCACTGGACGAGTTCTTCCTAATGAACCCGGACGTTCCCGACAGTCTGGACGGCCGCTACTTCGGTCCGATCCCGGCACGCACCGTCATCGGCAAGGCGACGCCGATCTACACCGACGAGGAGGGTGACGGCCATTTCGTCTGGCGTGCCCCGACGCGGTGACTGCCGCACCGCCGTTCATCCCACTACCAGCTCATGGAGTTTGCCCAATGCCGCAGATTGACGAGTTCACCCGCGAAACCACCGGCTTCGTCGGGCGCGTCCATACCTTCACGCTCTTCCGCGAAATCACCATCGTTCCGGCGGAAACGTCCGATGCCGACAACGCGCCGGACTACCGCGTCCACAACGGCAACGAGGAAGGGCCGGAGATCGGTGCGGGCTGGAAGCGCACCGGCGAACGAGCCGGGGACTACATCGCGCTCGTCATCGACGATCCCGGCTTGCCGCAACCGATCCGCGCCAATCTGTTTCGGAACGACGACGGTGGCGCGTCCTGGTCGCTGCACTGGACCCGTGCTCCGAAGCGCGGCGAGCGGGAGTGACATCATGCGGTCCGTCAGCCTGCGCGCGAGCGCAATCTCCTTACGATCGGTCATCCCTTTGTTCGCGGGAAAGCCGTCTCATCCCTTCGCCCCGCTCGACGACCGGTCGGCCGGCGCGCGCAGCGGAGGTCAAGGGCGATCGAAGATCGGCGCGTTGCGCGTACCCTTGACGGCAGCGAGCACGCTGGCAGGCTGGTGTCGCAGTGGAGAAGGCGCGCCTGTTCGAATGGCGGTCATTCTTCTCTCGGGCATGCTTTACGACGTTGCGATCCCGGCGATGGCGCTTGCGCAGCCTCTGCCTGTCGTCCAACCGTCATCGCGCGATCCCTATGGCGATCACATCGCCGAGGCGGCACAGCGCTTCGAGCTTCCCTCCGCCTGGATTCGCGCGGTGATGCACGTCGAGAGCGACGGTGATCCGCGCGCTCTCTCGCCCAAAGGGGCGATCGGGCTGATGCAGATCATGCCGGAGACCTGGGCCGCGCTGCGCGTGCGTTACCGGCTGAGTGACGATCCGTACGACCCGCACGACAACATCGTGGCGGGCGCGGCCTACATCCGAGAACTGTTCGACCGCTACGGTTCGCCGGAGTGGATCGCGGCTTACAACGCCGGACCCGGGCGCTACGAGGAGGCGCTGAAGGGCCGGCCACTTCCGCCAGAGACCCGCGCGTATGTCGCCGCCCTCGCGCCGATCATCAGCAACGGCGAGACCACCGGAGCGGTCATGATCGCGTCCGCCGATCCGCTCTCCTGGACCCGTGCTCCGCTTTTCATCGGGCAGCCTTTGAGCAAGGCGACGGTCCCTCCCGTGCAGTCCGACAAGCACAAGGCCGACGCTCCGCAGGCGGTCACCGTGCGCGACCTGTCCGCCATCGTGCCCCAGTCGGGCGGTCTGTTCGTCGCGCGGGCGGATGCGGGACGACAGCCATGAGGCTCGTGATCGCGTCCGCCCGGCGAGAGACTTTAGTGGACAGCGGATGGGGCTGGCAACGATCTCATCCATCAGCAGGAGGGGCACGAAGGAGGCAAAGGGCGGACGGCAAGATTAAAGCGGACGGCACCCCATGGATCCGATCCGCAGGGCAAGCCCTTGTCTGCACAATGTTTGGGGCGGCACCGTCTTCGGACCTACATGGTGCTGCAAGGTGTGCAAAAGCCAGAATATACGGCGGTTCTCGCGGCACTCTTGGCCGAAGCCCGCGGTTGCGGGCGGATCAACCATGAGCGGCGATGACGAAAATCGTTTCCGGCCAAGACCCGGCCGCGTCCGATCTGACAGCGGGAAAGCCGGACAAGCCAAGAGCTTCCTCAGCAAGGTGCGAAAGGTCGCGCACCAGCAGCAGGCAGCGTCTGGCCGAAGCCGATCGGCGAAGAGCGGTGGTTCCGGTCGCGCCACCAAGGGAAAGAGCATCGTCGCCTCCGGCCGGGGCGTGCAGCGCGGTCGCGGCGCGCCCTTCGTGCGCGCCCGCAATCTGTCGAACGGCTGGAGCCACCGCCAACCCGGCAGCCGCCGTGTCATCGTCAAATCCCGTTCCCTCCGGGGTGCGGGCAAGAGCGGAAAGGCCGCCGCGCACCTGCGCTATATCCAGCGCGACGGCACATCTCGTGACGGTGAGCGCGGGCAACTCTATTCCACGACGGACGATCGTGCCGATGGCGATGCCTTTCTCGATCGCGGCAAAGACGATCGCCACCAGTTCCGCTTCATTGTCTCGCCGGAAGAGGCGACCGATCTTGCCGACCTCACCGGCTACACCCGCGAGCTGATGACCCAGGTCGAAACCGATCTCGGCACGAAGCTCGATTGGGTCGCGGTCAATCACCACAACACCGGCCATCCCCATGTCCATATCATCGTCAACGGCCGCGATGTCCTCGGCGAAGATCTCGTCATCAATGGCGACTATCTCGCCAATGGGATTCGGGAGCGGGCGAGCGAACTGGCGACGCTGGAACTCGGCCCCGTCATGGAGATCGAGCAGCGTCGCAAGCTCATGGCGGAGATCGACCAGGACCGGCTCACCCACATTGACCGGGCGATGATCGCCGAGGCCAAAGACCGTTTGCTTGACCTCCGATATGAACCGGGAGACCTGCACGGCCAGTCCGACCGGACCATGCGGCTACGCCGTCTCGGCAAACTGGGCGACATGGGCCTTGCCACCGAGCACGCACCGGGTGTCTGGGAATTGAGTGAGCGGCTGGAGCCGACGCTCCGCGAGATGGGCGAGCGCGGCGACATCATCCGCACCATGCAGACGGCGCTCCGGGCCGACGGCGCCGAGCGCGACCCGATGAGTTTTGAGATTCACGACGGCGCCCCCACGACGCCGATCGTCGGCCGCGTCATCGACAAGCATCTCAGCGACGAGTTGGGCGAGAACCTGACACTGCTGGTCGATGGCATCGACGGACGCACGCATCATGTCTCCGGCATCGACCCGGCGCGGGTCGAGGACGCCCGCATCGGCAGCGTCATCGAGATCGGGCCGCCAGACATCGTTGGCCGCCCATCTGACCGCGCCATCGCCGGCATGGTCGAAGACGGCCTCTATCGGCCAAGCCGCCACCTGGAGAAGGCCCGGTTCGATGGGCGCGTGCCGAACGGTGACTATGAGGGGTTCGTGGACGCCCATGTCCGTCGGCTGGAGGCGTTGCGCCGCGCGGGGATCGCCGAGCGGATCGACGCCGATCATTGGCGCATACCGGCAGACTTCGAGGCGCGCGCGGCTGCGTATGATGCTGGTCGGAATGCTCGTGCCAATATCCGCGTCCTTTCGACCTTCGACCTTGAACGCCAGATCGGATCGGACGGCGCGACTTGGCTCGACCGGCGGCTTGTCACTACGGGCGGATCCGACCTATCGGCGTCGGGGTTCGGCGAACAGGTGCGCGAGGCGATGGATCGCCGCCGTGAACATCATATCGAGCATGGCGATGCCGCTCGTCAGCCGGACGGTAGGATCGCCTATCGGCGCAACCTGATCACCACGCTTCAGGAGCGCGAAGTCGCCCGCGCGGGCGAGGAGCTGGCGGCCAAGAAGACACTGCCATTCCGAGCCGCTGCCGATGGTGAGACCATTTCCGGTACCTTCGCTGGGACCGTGCAGCTATCCAGCGGCAAGTTCGCCATCGTCGAGAAGTCGCGCGAGTTCACACTCGTCCCGTGGCGGCCAGTCATCAACCGTCAGCTTGGTCGCGAGGTATCGGGCATCGTGCAGGGTGGATCGGTGTCGTGGCAATTGGGGCGGCAGAAGGGATTGGAGATCTGATCTTAACACCGAGAAAGCTGGAGCGAAGGCTCATCTGTCGCGGTCCCACGGCGGTTCGGGCAGGAAGCGGTTCACCAGTTCGTCGACCACAACGCGCACCTTCGGGCTCATCTGCCGAGTTTGCGGCCAGAGAGCGTGGATCGGAAAGCCTCGCGTCGGCACCGCTGGCAGCACCTGCGCAAGACGCCCGTCGCGCAAGTGGTCGGCAATCAGCCAGGTCGAGAGAAGCGCGATGCCTTGGCCGGCGAGGGCCGCATCGCAGATGGCGTCGCTGTGGTTGAACGAGAGCCGTCCGGAGACGGGCTTCGCCACGGGCGCGCCCTTTCCATCCAGGAACCACCACGGCAGGGACTGACCGCCCCGGCCGAAGACGATGCAGGCATGGGCGCTGAAATCATCGAGTGAGGTGGGGCTCCCGTGCCTGTCGAGATAATCGGGGCTGGCGCAGAGCACCGATTGCTGCACGCCCAGCCTTCTGGCGACGAGTGTGGAACTGTCATCGAGATCGCCGATGCGGATCACCAGGTCGATGCCTTCGTCGATCGGATCAATGCGTCGATCGGTCAGCGAAACTTCCAGCGATAGCTCCGGATAGTGCACGCCAATATCGAGGAGCACGGGTAGAACCCAGCGTCGGCCGAATACCACGGGCAGATCGACCCGTAGTCGCCCGCGCGGCCGCAGGCGATGGGCGTTGAGTGCCGCCTCGGCGTTTTCCAGATCGGCCAGGACGCGCACGCAGGTTTCGTAGAAAGACTGGCCTTCGGTCGTCAGCGCGAAGCGACGCGTCGTTCGGTTGAACAATCGAACCCCGAGCCGATCCTCGAGCCGCGCCACGCTCTTGGCGATACCGGATTTCGAGAGGCCGAGCCTCTCCGCCGCCAGCGTGAATCCGCCCGCGTCGGCGGCCTGGACGAAGGCTGTGATGCCACTGAGGTGTTCGGCGGAAATCATCGCGACCTATTGACGACTATCAGTCAACTCATATTGCCATATGAGGCGATTTATCGCCACTGCAGTCGCCAATAAAGTGTTCCGGGTAGGGTCGTCCGGCCCGCATCCCACGGAGCGGCGCCATGCCAGGACCATCACAATCCACCCATAAAGACGAAGGAAGGCAGTCGATCCCGCCGGCCCTGATCTGGCTTCTGGCGATCGGAGCCGGCGTCGGCGTCGCCAATGTCTATTACATCCAACCGGTGGTCCCGCTGGTACGCGAGACATTCGGCATCGGATCGGAATCGGCGAGCCTCGTCCCGGCGGTGAGCCAAGCCGGCTATGCGCTCGGAATGCTGCTGCTGGCCCCGCTCGGCGATCTCATCGACCGCAAGCGGCTCGTCCTCATCAAGTCGATCCTGCTCGTGCTTGCCCTGCTGGCGACGGCTCTCGCACCGGATTTTTCCGTGCTTCTCGCCGTCAGCCTCGGCGTCGGACTGCTCGGCAGCCTGGGCCAGGACTTCGTGCCCATGGCGGTGCAACTCGCGACGGCCGAAGAGCGTGGGCGCACCATCGGGCTCGTGACCACGGGCCTGCTCTGCGGCATCCTGTTGTCTCGCACGCTGGGCGGGGTCGTCGGCGATCTCCTCGGCTGGCGAGCGATCTACGCGCTGGCCGCCGCCATGGTGACGCTGGTCGGCCTCGCGGTCTGGCGCTGGTTGCCGCTCCAGCCGGCGACCGCCAGCGGTTCCTATGGCGCTCTTCTCCTGAGTCTCGCCACCTTGGTCGAGCGACATGCCGTGTTGCGCAAGGCTCTGGCGACGCAAGGCCTGCTGGCGGCAACCCTTGGCGCCTTCTGGTCGACCCTGGCGCTGATGCTGGCGGAGCCGCCGCTCCATCTCGGTGCGGGTGTGGCCGGCGCCTTCGGATTGGCCGGTGCGGCCGGGGCCTTCGGCGCCCCTCTGTTCGGACGGCTCGCCGACGCTCGGGGACCTGCCATCGCCATCCGGCTCGGCTGTCTGCTGGTCGCTCTTGCCTTCACCCTGATGCAGGTATTGCCGCACTCGATCGCCGCTCTGGTCGCGGGAGCGGTGCTGTTCGATCTCGGCGTCATGGCCGCGCTGGTTTCGCACCAGACCATCGTCACGACGATCGACCCTGCGGCGCGCAGCCGGCTGAACGGCTTGCTGATGACCGCAGCCATGATCGGCATGGCGATCGGTGCGCTCGCCGGCGGCTGGGCCTGGAGCCGCTACGGCTGGACCGGTGTGTGCCTCACAGGCGCCGCCTGCGGTCTCGCCGCGCTGCTGCGCTCTCTGCTTCCGCCATCCATCCCCTTCGCTGCAAAGGAGTTCGCCCGATGACCACCTCTATCGCACCGTCCACATCAACCGAGGCCGACGCTCGAACCGCTCCGCTGACGGTGCTGTTCTCGTTCTTGTTGCGCGCCGATCCGGCCGCCAACGCGTCCGAAACCGACCCCAATCTCAGCTTCGAAACATGGGGTGACTACTGGCGCAAGGTGCATGGCCAGCGCTTCCTCCATCCCGACGAGGCGGACGATCGCACGACGATCAGTCGCCTGCTGCGTTACGATCAGATTCACCGCGTGGCGTCGGGACCGACGAGCTTGAACCCACCGCCGTACCGGCCGCCGCTCGATGCGGATGGCCGCCTGTTCGAGACCATCGTCGGTCACGTCGAGCCCTACCGACGCCCGCAATGGGACGGGGTCGCGTATCTCAACTTCGCTGACATCGACGATCTCGGCGCGGTTCTGGGTGCCGAGCGTGTTCGTCGCAAGATCCTTCCCGAGGATCAGGCCATCTTCCGGGATCTCGGGCCGGTACTCGCGCGCCAGTTCATCATCGTGCCGAACACGGCTGGTGACGACGCGATCGTCCTGATCAAGACGCACATCCGGCGCGACGACCTCGACCGCGAGACCTTCCAGCGCCGCTGGCTGCACGACCATGCCGAGCTGGTGGTCGGCCAGGCCGACACGCAGCGTCTCGTGAAGCGCTACGTCCAACTGCACAACATCGGTCCCGTCACAGAGGGTGTGCCGTTCTACCATCCCTTAACCAGCCGGATCGATGGTGTGACGTTGCTGGCCTTCGCTTCGATGAAGGATGCCGAAAGCTTCGTGTTGTCAGACGGCTATGTCGCGATCGAAGAGGCAGAACGAGCAATCGCGGTCGTTGAGGCAGGCGAATATTGGACGGGCCTGACTTTCACCGTTGTCGATCAGCTCGCGCCGGAACGGGCATCGAGAACGTCATGAGGAAGCCGGCGACACCGCCCGATAAACGTAGCCGGCTGCGGGCGTTTGTCCCGCGCCCGCTATCCGGCCATCGCGCGGTGCTCCCGAAAGGCCGCAGCCAATGTGCGCAATGCGGCACGCGACTTGGGATCGGTGAGCGTCGAGTGCAGCACGATCTCGGACGAAGGCAGGCGCGGCAGCCTGAAGCGCTCGCCGACTTCGACTGTGCCGGGCGGCGCAAGGCGACAGGAAAAGACGGCCATAGCGAGTCCGGCGGAGACGGCTGCCGTCACGGCCGACGAGCCGCCACCGAGGAACACTTCCGTCCAGGCGATGCCGGCCTCGTCGAGGGAGCGGGTCGCGATATCGCGCACGCCGCACGACGGCGACAGAGCCGCCAACCGCAGAGGTTCGCCTTGCCGATGCTCGAAATTCGGCGCGGCGAACCAGCCGAAATGTTCGGGGCCGAGGACCTCGCCGTCGCGCCGGTCGTCTTCGCGACGAATGATACAGGCGTCCAGCTCTCCACGATCGAAAGCGTCGAGCAGCGTGCGCGAGTTTTCGAGGCGCACCTCGATGCGCAGGCCCGGATCATACGCGTTGAGTTGTGCCAGAAGGGTCGGAAGCTCTGGCCCGGCCACATGCGCGGCGATGCCGAGCCCGAAGCGGCGCGGGGTCGTGGAGGCGAGCGCCGACAGCGCGGCCTCGTGTGCGGCAAGGAAGTCACGAGCCCGGTCGAGAAAGATTGCGCCGTGTGCGGAGAGGCGGACGTGGCGCGGCGT
Source organism: Pleomorphomonas sp. T1.2MG-36 (assembly GCF_950100655.1). Classification (NCBI taxonomy): domain Bacteria; kingdom Pseudomonadati; phylum Pseudomonadota; class Alphaproteobacteria; order Hyphomicrobiales; family Pleomorphomonadaceae; genus Pleomorphomonas; species Pleomorphomonas sp. T1.2MG-36. The sequence continues at coordinate 9,397 of NZ_CATNLY010000012.1, read as the reverse complement.
GCGTTCGATCAGCCGCTGGCCGATCCGCTCTTCCAGGCGCCGCAGCTTGACGCTGATCGCCCCTTGCGTGGTGCCAAGGGCCTCCGCCGCGCGCGTGAAACTCTGAAGGTCGGCGATGGCCACGAACGCCTGCACCGACTCGACATCGAGGGATGCCATTTCGATCATCCGAATTTGTTGTCTCTGAAATACTCAGCCATACCATTCTTATATCGTCAAGTTTCGCCTACGATCAGGTCCATCAACAACAGTCGCTCGCAAGACTGCCGTGTCCCACCGGCCTTAGCCGTTGTGGGTGAACGACCGCGCGCGAGACGCCGAGTGATCTCGGCGGTGAAAGGCCTGATCATGTCCTTTGCTTCCTCGCGGCAAGGCAACCTTGCCTTGGCCGCCATCTGCTTGTCGGCTTCGATGTTCGGCTTCGAAATATCCAGCGTTCCGGCGATCCTGCCGACGCTGGAGAAAGTGCTCCACGCCGATTTTCAAGAGCTCCAGTGGACGATGAACGCCTATACCATCGCCGTGGCGACCGTCCTGATGGCGGCCGGCACGCTGGCCGATCGCTTCGGACGCAAGCGTCTTCTCGTCGTTGCCATCGTTGCGTTCGGCGCCACGTCCGTCCTGTGCGGCCTGGCCCCCAACATGATGGTCCTCATCGTCGGGCGCGCGCTCCAAGGCGCGAGCGGCGGCGCCATGTTGATTTGTGGGATCGCCGTGCTCTCGCATCAGTTCAGCACGGCGGCCGATCGAGCCCGAGCTTTCGGCTGGTGGGGCATCGTTACCGGGTTCGGTCTCGGCTTCGGTCCGGTGATCGGCAGCGGGATCGCCGCTCTGATGGGCTGGGCCTGGGTGTTTTTGATCCACGGTTTCATCGCCGTGCTGACCGTCGCCCTGGCTTGGAGCGCTATCCGGGAATCGAAAGACCCCGAGGCCCGGCGCCTGGATCTCGTCGGCATCGTGACCCTGTCACTGGCCGTCTTTTGCGTCGCCTACGTCATTACTCAGGGCGGCGACCTCGGTTTCACCAGCCCAATCGCGCTGGCGATCATCGCCACGGCCGCCCTTAGCCTCTTCGCCTTCATCATCGTCGAGCAGGTCGTGCCGCATCCGATGTTCGATTTTTCGGTGTTCCGGATCAGGCCGTTTTCCGGGGCGCTATTCGGCTCGATGGGCATGAACTTCAGCTTCTGGCCGTTCATGATTTATCTGCCGATCTGGTTCCAGACAGGGCTCGGGCTCGATGGGCTGACCGCAGGCCTCGCACTGCTCGCCTACACCCTGCCGACGCTGGTCGTCCCGCCCTTCGCCGAACGCCTTTCGCTGCGTCTTGGCGCGGGCACCGTCATCCCGGCGGGACTGTTCGTGATCGGTCTCGGCTTCTTCATCATGAAGATCGGAACAAGCGGCGGCTCGCTGGCCTTGGCGACGACGTTGATCGGCGCGTTGTTGGCCGGGATTGGCCTCGGGGCGACGAACACGCCGGTCACCAACACCACGACCGGATCGGTATCGAGCGACAGGGCCGGCATGGCGTCCGGCATCGACATGAGCGCCCGGATGATCTCGCTCGCCGTCAACATCGCGCTCATGGGCTTCGTCTTGCTTGAGGGCGTTCAGAAGCGACTCGGCGCAGCATCTGGAGCATTCGAGCTGGCACAGCTTCGGCACGTCGCCGAACAGATCGCCGCCGGAAATCTCTCCGCACTCGATCAGTCCTCTCTGGGAGCGTCGAAGGTGATTGCTCCTGCCGCACTGGCAGGCGGCTTTGGAGACGTAATGCTCTACGGCGCCATTGGTGTCTGGGTGCTGGCCGCACTCAGCTTCTTCACCTTCGAGAGGAGGAAAGATGTCGATGGCGCGTCATGAGGTTGGAGCCAGGCGGTCGGCCCGTCCGAGTGTCTTGTGCTATACCGAGGTCGGCGCGGTCGAGCGACGTGCCACCTCGACGAACAGGTTTCCGGCCCGGGAGAGCGGTCGCACTGGCGAAGCGACGAGTCCGAACTCGCGATGCAACGGCGAAGCGAGCTTCGAAACCCGGAAGCCGCGGTGCTGTTCCGGCAACGTGGATTCCGGCACGAGGCTGACACCCGCGCCCTCCCGCACCAGGGCAATCGCGCTCGACCAATCGCGCACCTCGATCTCAACGTTCTGGAGCGTCAATCCTTCCGCTTCGGCAAGCGAGCGGGCGTTCGTATGGCACCCGCCGGTCGCGAGAACGAAGGGCGCGGCTGCCAGTTCGGCCAACGAGACCGAAGGTCGTCGTGACAGGGGATGCGCCGCCGGTAGGATCGGAACCCAGGCATCCCGTCCGAGCGGAACGGCATTTCTGGCAGGAGACGGGTTGAGAACGACGCCGAGGTCGATCGATCCCGCCGCGAGCCATGCCTCCACTTCCAGGTCGTCGGTTTCGAGCGGCACGAGATCGATGCCCGGATGGAGCGTGCGAAAACGCCGAAGCAAAGGCGGAAGGACCGTGGCGAAGACGCTCGGGAAGCCCGCCAGTCGGATGGCGCCGGTCTCCTCGCCGATCAATGCCATCGCCTCCCTTTCGATCGTCTCCAGATGTGAAAGCGCCTTACGCGCATGGTCGAGCGCGCGCTCTCCGAACGCGGTCAACTCGACACCCCGCGGTTGCCGGACGAGCAGTTTCACTCCTAGGCTCTCTTCGAGCGCCGCCAGGGCTTGGCTCATCCCCGATTGGGTGACGCCGAGCTTGTCTGCGGCTGCGGTGAAGCTGCCGGCATCGGCGACGGCGATCAGGCTCTGGAGTTGGGTCAGGTTCATAGTAGGCAAGCTTATATACCCCGACTCCGTAGAATCCCGGCAAATAGCTGGGAAGGCTTGCGGAATAGGTTCTGATGGATTCTGATTGCGGGATGATCAGAGGCCAATTCCTGACCGCTTCAGAACGCCAGCATTTGCTATCGCTGGTTCGTCGTCCCTCTGGCCAGCATGGTCCAGCGCGGCGGGCGCATGCGATCCTGCTTTTGGATGACGGGCTCGCCGTGCCGGAGGTGGCGCGGGTGCTTTATGTTGACGACGACACGGTTTACCAGTGGCATCAACGCTGGACTTCGGGCGGTGTTGGGCGTCTGACGGATTTCGGCTGGAAAGGCAGCCTGCCGCGTCTTTCGGCGCCGCAGGAAATAGACTTGGTGAAAGCGCTGATGGCGCGCGTGTTCATCAGCACGTCCGAGATCATTGCCCTTGTCGAGAAGCGGTTTTCCATCGCCTACAGCCGGTCCGGGATGATCAAGCTGCTCGCTCGTCTCGGGTTCGAATACAAGAAGCCGAAGGCGCTGCCACGCTTGCCGACAGTGCAAGCGCAACAGGCGTTCGTGGCCGAGTATTCCCGCCTCCTCAGCCGATTGGGGGCCAATGACCAGGTGGTCTTCCTTGATGCGGTTCATCCAGAATACCAGAGTCGTCCGGCTCATGGCTGGATCAAGAAAGGCGATCCGGTTGCCATCTTGCGGACGGCCGGTCGCCAGCGACTGAACCTGCATGGCGCCATCAATCTGGAAAGCGGCCTCTGCCAGATTGTCGAAGGAGAAACCGTCAACGCAGAGACGACCATTCGCCTGTTTTCGCGCCTGCTCTCCGCCTATCCGGGGGCGGGGAAAATCCATGTGTTCCTCGACAATGCCAAATACCACCACGCCAAGGAGGTGGAGGCATGGATGGTCGAGCACGGACAAAGGCTTGATCTCAGATTCCTGCCACCCTACGCGCCCAATCTCAACGCGATCGAGCGATTATGGCGCGTCATGCACACATCGGTCACCCACAACAAGTACTACGAAAGATTCGCCGATTTCGTAGATGCGGTGAACGTGTTCTTCCGGAAAACTTTACCAAGCCAATGGCTCAAGTTGAGAGACTTTATATCCGATGACTTCCATATCATCGATCCGAGAAATTTCCGGGTTTTGATGTAGGCCGGGTATATATCAATTAACTGTCATCCCCGCGAAGGCCGCTTGCATTCGCGGGCGAATGCAAGGTGGACCTCAGGACGAGATGGCGAGGGGCCGATATCGGGCTCCATGAAACAGGGATGCCCTATAGAACCACCACCTCGCTCTTTTCTGCCTGAGATCCTCTGCTTCCGCAGAGGATGACGGCTTGATGTTGAGGGGCGCCCTATAGGTCTCCCTGGCCCTTTTCTGCCCGAGGTCCACCTTGAATTCGCGTGCGAATTCAAGTGGCCTTCGCCAGGATGACGGCTTGATGTTGAGGGGGCACTTCTGCACGCTGGCATCCGGGAGGTTGTGCTGGAGCTACACATAGCGGTTGTGACGCATTGTGGGCGACCTCAAATATGGCTAGCTTCCGGCCCTTGAATAACTGGGAGGCGAGAGGGCATTGCGGTACGGTATTGGTTGCTTGGTCATAGCGGTTGCGCTTGCTGGCTGCGTGGCATCTCGAGAGAAGCTTTCCACGTTGGAACCGGGTATGAGCAAGGAGCAAGTTGTAAAGGTCCTTGGTCAGCCGGACAGTTCCCGCTTGAGGAATGGCGAAAGCTGCCTGATGTACTCGATGTGGAGAGATTTCTGGAATCGTCGGCCCGGTGATTATTCGGACAGGTATTTTGCCTGCTTCTCCAACAACAAGCTGACGAGCTACGGTAGAGTCGGGGACGATTTCTAACGCCGATCTCGAAGGGTAGGTCGGTGACTTGCTCGAACGGCAGATTTGCGCCAGCGCTTGCCCTCCGGCCCTTCACCCCGCCGCGACGTGCCGCTCTGCGGCGCGGGCGAGGGCTTTGGCTTGGTCGGGGAGGAGGGGGCGGCCGAGGAGGTAGCCTTGGAGGTGGCTGCAGCCGCCGGTGCCGAGGATTTCGGCCTGTTCCTCGGTTTCGATGCCTTCGGCGGTGCACTGGAGGCCGAGGGTGGAGGCGAGCGCCAGGATGGCCTGGATGATGGCCTGGCTGGACGACTTGTCGGTCAGTCCCTCGACGAAATAGCGGTCGACCTTGATGCGGTCGATCTGGAAGTCGATCAGGTAGCGCAGCGACGAGTAGCCGGTGCCGAAGTCGTCGAGCGCGATGTTGATGCGGGCGCCGCGCAGGTTGGCGAGGATCGACTGGACCCCGCCTTCCTTCTGCAGCAGCGTCGACTCGGTGATCTCCAGCTCCAGCCGCTCGTTGGGCAGGCCGGAGAGCCGCAGCGCCCGGTGGACCTGCGCCTCGATGGCGCCCTCGCGGAACTGCACCGGCGACAGGTTGACCGAGACGAACAGCGGCGCGGGCCAGGCCATGGCGTCGGCGCAGGCCTTTTCCAGCACCCAGGCGCCGAGGCGGTTGATGAGGCCGGTCTCCTCGGCGATGGGAATGAACGCGTCCGGCCGCACCTCGCCCCGGATGGGGTGCTTCCAGCGCAACAGCGCCTCGAAGCCGGACAGGCGGCGGCCGGTCGCCTCGTAGATCGGTTGGTAGACGAGATAGAACTGCCCGAGCGTCCAGGCCTCTTCGAGGTCGGCCTGCAACTCGCGGCGCGTCGCCATGATGCTCGCCAGATCCTCGGAGAAGACGCGGGTGAGGCCGCGGCCATCCGCCTTGGCCTTGAACAGGGCGAGGTCGGCGTTCTTCAGCAGCGATACGAGGTCGCGCCCGTCGCGCGGGCAGAGCGAGATGCCGATGGAACTGGTGATGTTGAGGTGATGGCCCTCGATCAGGAAGGGCTGCCGGATGGCGGAGACGACGATGTCGGCGATCCTCAGCGCATTGCCCTCGTCGGTGACGTCCATGCAGATGAAGGCGAATTCGTCACCGCCGAGGCGGGCGACGCGATCGTCGGAGCCGAGGTTGTCGACCAGCCGCTCGGCGACGGCGGCGAGCAGCTTGTCGCCGATGTCGTGGCCCAGCGTGTCGTTGATGGTCTTGAAGTTGTCGAGGTCGGCGAAATAGAGCGCGTAGGGCGCGGTGCCGCCGCCCTTGTCCAGCGCCTCCAGCCACTCGACGAAGCACAGCCGGTTGGACAGGCCGGTCACGACGTCGGTGCGCGCCTGCACGTACTGGCGGGCGGACTGGCGCCGGTCGCGCCGAAGCTGGCGGCTCCACAGGCCGGTGACCAGCACGATGACGGCGCAGACCACGAAGGAGGCGATGGCCAGCGGAATGACCGCCCGCCGCACCTCGTCGTTGACGGTGCCGGCGGCGACGCCGACCACGATGGCGGCCGGGAAGTTGCCCAGCCGGCGAACGGCGACGTAGCGCTCGCGGTCGCCCAGCACGCCGGCCGGCGCCAGCCCGCCGGTGGACGGCAGGGCGAACAGCGCCTCGGCGTCGTGCTTGGGCGGGTTGGCCTCGGACGCCTTGTCGAGCACGAGCGCCGGCGACTGGGCCATGACGGTGCCGTCGTTCAGCACGAAGGCGATGACGCTGTCGGCGCCGACGTCGACGCGGGCCAGGCGGTTGGCGAAATAGTCCTGGTCGGACGCCGCGTTGACGACGCCGAGGAAGGAGCCGGCCGACGAGGTCATGCGGTGCGACAGCACCAGGTTGGGCCGGCCGGCGATGCGGCCGATGATCGGCCGGCTGAGGTAGGTCGGCGGGCCGACCATGCTCTGCATCGCCTTGAAATAGGGGCGGTCGCCGAAATAGGCCTCGGGCGCCGGCCAGGTGCGCGTCGACGCCAGCACGCGCCCCGTTTCGTCGGTGATGGTGAGCGCGTCGAGGAAGGCGAGGCCGGACATGCGGGCGCGCAGCATCTCGAAGGCCGGCTGGCTGGTGGTCTCGGAGACGAGGGCGACCTGATCGTTGACGCCCTTGGACTTCAGGTAGTCGGACACGCCGATCAGCACCAGCTCCATGGCCTGGAACGAGTGGTTGATCTCGTCGGACATCACGTCGGCGATGTTGGACTGGATCCTGAGCTGCTTGTCGACCGCGTCGGCGCTCAGCTGGGCGGCGGCCGACAGCGTGGCGACGGCGATGAACAGGATCAGCAGCGCATCGATGACCAAAATGACGACTTCGACCGGCGAAATCCCCGAATGAGCGCCCAGTCTGGTCTTGATGAGTTCGCGCAACAATTGCGGCCCGCCCATTTCATATTCGATTTGATGTATATCCGCCCCGATACATGCCGGCGGCAGCGCTCTTGCGGAAAAACCAGACGGCTCTTCCAGGCCAAGACCAGTCGCCGGCCGCCTATATTTACGCGACAGTACTTAAATTTTCATCAAACCGCCCGATTCTCCCGTCGTGCAAAGGCTTATTGCCTGCTTGTGGGGCGTCAATAGTACGATTTGCCATGCCCGTTGAACGATGACACCGGCAAAGCACCACACCCCGGTGCGTTTCACCAGGGTTGGCATGGGTAATTATTACGGGGGTGGGTGGATTCTCTTGGCGCGTGGGGCGTCCGGCAGGAGAATCAGGCCGATGTCGCTGGCAGCGTCGGGCGGCGTCGGGCGGAACGGCGAGGGAGGCGAGGAGGCGGGGCCGGCGCTCCGCCTCGCTGACGGGCGTCGGCGGTCCGCTACTGGACGACGTTGCCGGCGCGGGTGCTCTGGTCGCTGGCGATGGGGAGGCCGGCCTTCTTCAGTTCGGCGTGCGCCTCCTGGCTTGCCATGGACAGGAGGTAGGCGATGAAGGGCAGGTCCGAGCGCTGGGCCTGCTGCGACATCTGCTCGGACAAGGTGGCGATGTGGTGGAGCGCTTCCACCGGCGTTCTCGGAAGATTTGACATGGCCGATCTCCTCTCAGCCGGACGCGGGCGACGCGCCGGCTTTCAACCTCCAACCAACCGCCGGTAGAAGGAGATGGTTCCCCCAGGGCAAGCAAACGTGATCAGCCGGGCGGCGCGAAACGGGCCGTGGCGGCGGCGTTGACGGCCGGCTGGCGATCTGTAGAGTTCAACCGACGCGCGACCGGAGGCCCCATGGACGCCACGCCGCTCTACCTGATGACCTCGCTGGCCCTGGTGGGCAGCCCCGGCCCCAACACCATGAGCCTCACCGCCATCGGCGGCGCCTTCGGCACGCGCCGGGGCGTGCCCTACATGATCGGGCTCGACCTCGGCATGGTGGCGGTGGTGGCGCTGGTGGGCTCGGGCCTGTGGGCGGCCATCCTGTCGTTCCCCGGCATCGCGCCGGTGGTGACGGTGGTGGCCAGCGCCTATCTCATCTACCTCGCCTACCGGATCGCCACGGCGCCGCCGATCTCCCGCATGGAAGCGCCGGGGCGGGCGCCCGGCGTGCTGCCGGGGGTGCTGCTGTCGCTGACCAACCCCAAGGCCTACGTGTCGGTGGCGGCGGTGGTGTCGCGCTTCACGCTGCTGCCGGGGCGGCCGGTGGCCGACGAACTCCTGAAGGGCGGCCTGTTCCTGGCGCTGGTGGTGATCGTCAACGTGCTGTGGCTGGCGGCGGGGTCGCTGCTCGCCCGCGCGGTGACCAACCCCAGGGTCGGCCGCTGGGTGAACGTGACGTTCGCGGCGGTGCTGGTGCTGTCGGTGGCGGCGGCGTTTGTGTGAGGGGAGGGGAGGGAGCGGAGGGGAGCGCTATATGGGCGCTGCGCCCCGTTCTGCCTGAGGTCCTCGCTTTCGCGAGGATGACAGTTCATTGATATAAAGCAGATAGATAGAGCGTTGAGTGTGGGTCTGAGCGGGGTTGCCCTCTGTTTGGGTACGCAATGCGCCAAGCGGGTTGGTGCGCGGCCTATCCCACTGTTCCCTCTATATAAATTGTCATCCTTGCGAAAGCGAGGACCTCAGGCCGAAAGAGGCGATCGGCCCATATAGCGCACCCTTGTTTCTGGGAGCTTGATAGGGCCGCTGCGTCATTCCGTCCTGAGGTCCAAGGGTGAGCCGGGATCGGGAGCGTGAATGGGGAGCGCTATATGGGCGTGGCGCCCGTTCTGCCTGAGGTCCTCGCCTTCGCGAGGATGACAGGTAATTGATATAAAGCAGATAGATAGAGCGTTGAGTGTGGGTCTGAGCGGGTTTGCCCTGTTGGGGTACGCAGTGCGCCAAGCGGGTTGGTGCGCGGCCTATCCCACTGTTCCCCCTATATAAATTGTCATCCTTGCGAAAGCGAGGACCTCACGCCGTAAGGGGCGCGAGGTTGATATCGGGCTCCCCTGTTACCGGGAGCTTGATAGGGCCGCTGCGCCACCTCGTCCCGAGGTCCAAGGGGATCTCGGGAGGAGGGGGATCGGGGGGAGCGTGAAGGGGAGCGCTATATGGGCGTGGCACCCCGTTCTGCCTGAGGTCCTCGCTTTCGCGAGGATGACAGTTAATTGATATACCCCGACTCCGTAGAATCCCGGCAAATAGCTGGGAAGGCTTGCGGAATAGGTTCCGATGGATTCTGATTGCGGGATGATCAGAGGCCAATTCCTGACCGCTTCAGAACGCCAGCATTTGCTATCGCTGGTTCGTCGTCCCTCTGGCCA